>NZ_JBWKLQ010000001.1:0-49631 GCF_056429965.1 Streptomyces sp. NPDC046122
TCAACATATCTGGCGTTGACTTTTGGCACGCTGTTGAGTTCTCAAGGAACGGACGCTTCCTTTGTACTCACCCTCTCGGGCTTTCCTCCGGGCTTTCGTTCGGTATTTCGTGTTTCCGACTCTATCAGACGCTTTCGTGTCCGACTTCCTCGGCGCTTTCCAGTTCTTCGCTTTCGCGTTTCCCTTTCCGGCGGTTCCGACTTTATCAGAGGTTCTGAGTCGGAATTCCCGCCCCGACCGGGTGGCCCCCGGACGCACCAGTGCGCCGGGCTTCCCGTTCAGGAGGAGTCGCAAACGTACTGGAGCGGAGCGCCTCGATGCAAATCGAGGAGCTCCGCTCCCAGTTGGGCCATCAGACCTCGACGACGACCGGCACGATCATCGGACGCCGGCGGTAGGTGTCGGAGACCCACTTGCCCACCGTGCGGCGGATGAGCTGCTGGATCTGGTGCGTCTCCAGGACGCCGTCCTGGGCCGACTTGGCGATGACCTCTTCCATCCGCGGGACGACCGCGGCGAAGGCCGAGTCGTCGATGCCGGAGCCGCGGGCGTGGATGTTCGGACCGCCCACCACCTTGCCGGTGGCGGTGTCGACGACGACGAAGACCGAGATGAAGCCCTCCTCGCCCAGGATCCGGCGGTCCTTCAGGTGCGTCTCGGTGACGTCGCCGACCGAGAGGCCGTCGACGTACACGTAACCGGCCTGGACCTTGCCGACGATTCTCGCGCGGCCGTCGACCAGGTCGACCACCACGCCGTCCTCGGCGATCACGATGTGGTCCTTGGGGACGCCCGTCAGGGCTCCCAGCTCGGCGTTGGCGCGCAGGTGCCGCCATTCGCCGTGGACCGGCATCAGGTTCTTCGGCTTGCAGATGTTGTAGAAGTACAGCAGCTCGCCGGCCGACGCGTGGCCCGAGACGTGCACCTTGGCGTTGCCCTTGTGGATGACGTTGGCGCCCCAGCGGGTCAGGCCGTTGATCACCCGGTAGACCGCGTTCTCGTTGCCCGGGATGAGCGACGAGGCCAGGATGACGGTGTCGCCCTGGACGATGCGGATCTGGTGGTCGCGATTGGCCATGCGGGACAGGGCGGCCATCGGTTCGCCCTGCGAGCCCGTGCAGACCAGTACGACCTCGTGGTCGGGGAGGTCGTCGAGGGTCTTGACGTCGACCACCAGGCCGGCCGGGACCTTCAGGTAGCCCAGGTCCCGGGCGATGCCCATGTTCCTGACCATCGAGCGCCCGACGAAGGCCACGCGGCGGCCGTATTCGTGGGCGGCGTCGAGGATCTGCTGGATGCGGTGCACGTGGCTGGCGAAGCTGGCCACGATGATGCGCTTCTGGGCGTTCGCGAAGACCGTGCGCAGGACGTTCGAGATGTCCCGCTCGGGCGGGACGAAGCCGGGGACCTCGGCGTTCGTCGAGTCGGAGAGGAGGAGGTCGATGCCCTCCTCGCCGAGCTTGGCGAACGTCGGGAGGTCGGTGAGGCGGCGGTCCAGCGGGAGCTGGTCCATCTTGAAGTCGCCGGTGTGGACGACCATGCCCGCCGGGGTGCGGATGGCGACGGCCAGCGCGTCCGGGATGGAGTGGTTGACCGCCACGAACTCGCAGTCGAAGGGGCCGACGCGCTCGCGGTGGCCCTCGGTGACCTCGAGGGTGTACGGGCGGATGCGGTGCTCCTGGAGCTTCGCCTCGATCAGCGCGAGGGTCAGCTTGGAGCCGATCAGCGGGATGTCCGGCTTCAGGCGGAGCAGGAAGGGGACGCCGCCGATGTGGTCCTCGTGGCCGTGCGTGAGCACGATGCCTTCGATGTCGTCGAGGCGGTCCTTGATGGACGTGAAGTCCGGCAGGATCAGGTCGATGCCCGGCTGCTCCTCCTCGGGGAAGAGCACGCCGCAGTCGACGACGAGCAGGCGGCCGCCGTACTCGAAGACGGTCATGTTCCGGCCGATCTCGCCGAGACCGCCGAGCGGGGTGACGCGCAGACCGCCCTTGGGGAGCTTCGGCGGGGTACCGAGTTCGGGATGCGGATGACTCAAAAGACTCTCCTCACCACACACGCCACGTACCGCTGAGGGCACGTGGCGCGCATGACATTCGTGCACTTGCTGTTGTGTGTGGGATTCCTGCGTATTCAGTTGTGAAGTCTGGTCAGAGGGCCACTCCGCCGGCCGCGAGATCCCGCTTGAGCTGTGCCTCTTCGTCGGGCGTCAGCTCCACCATGGGAAGGCGCAGCGGGCCTGCGGGCAGGCCCTGGAGGGCGAGGGCGGCCTTGGTGGTCATGACGCCCTGGGTGCGGAACATGCCGGTGTAGACCGGGAGCAGCCGCTGGTGGATCTCCGTCGCCTTGCGTACGTCGCCGGCGAGGTGGGCCTCGAGGAGGGCGCGCAGCTCGGGGGTGACCACGTGGCCGACGACCGAGACGAAGCCGACGGCGCCGACGGACAGGAGGGGGAGGTTCAGCATGTCGTCGCCGGAGTACCAGGCGAGGCCGCTCTGGGCGATGGCCCAGCTGGCGCGGCCGAGGTCGCCCTTGGCGTCCTTGTTGGCGACGATGCGCGGGTGCTCGGCCAGCCGGACGAGCGTCTCGGTGTTGATCGGCACGCCGCTGCGGCCCGGGATGTCGTAGAGCATCACGGGGAGCTCGGTGGCGTCGGCGATGGCCGTGAAGTGGCGGAGCAGTCCCTCTTGCGGGGGCTTGTTGTAGTACGGCGTCACGGCGAGCAGGCCGTGCGCGCCGGTGCGCTCGGCGGCGCGGGCCAGCTCGAGGCTGTGCCGGGTGTCGTTGGTGCCGACTCCGGCGACGACGTGGGCCCGGTGTCCGACTGCTTCCAGCACGGCCCGTACGAGGTCGTTTTTCTCCGCGTCGCTGGTGGTCGGCGACTCGCCGGTGGTGCCGTTGACGATCAGCCCGTCGTTGCCGGCGTCCACGAGGTGGGCGGCAAGGCGCTGGGCGCCGTCGAGGTCGAGTGCGCCGTCCGCCGTGAAGGGCGTGACCATGGCGGTGAGGACCCGCCCGAAGGGGGTCTGCGAAGTGGAGATCGGAGCCATGGGTAACACGCTACTCGCTGCTCAACGCGTGGTGTCCCCTCGGGGGAGGTCGGACGTACGGGAAGAGTGGGACCCGGCACTGCCTGCTCGGGGGTTCAAGCAGTACCGGGTCCGTTTGATCAGCCTAGATGAAATTCTCGAACTGCGGCAATACGGACACTTCGGACGGTGGATCCGTACATCTGTCCTCGGGCCCGTCCGCAGGCCCTACGGGGCGACGCGGCCGTTGGCGTTGAAGGCCGCGTAGGTGAGGGGCATGAGCTTGGCCCACTGGGCCTCCATCTGCTCTCCCACCATCTCGATCTCGCGCTGCGGGAAGGAGGGCACCTTAGCCAGCTCGTGCTGGGTGCGCAGGCCGAGGAAGTGCATGAGCGAGCGCGCGTTGCAGGTGGCGTACATGGAGGAGTACAGGCCGACGGGGAGCACCGCGCGGGCGACCTCGCGGGCGACTCCGGCAGCCAGCATCTGCTGGTACGCCTCGTACGCCTGGCGGTAGGAGTCCTCCATCGCGCGGGTCGTGAGCTTCTGCTGCTCCGGGGTGCCCGCGACGAACTCGTACTTGCCGGGACGGCCCTGCTGGACGAGCTTGCGGGACTCTCCGGGGACGTAGAAAACCGGCTCCAGCTCCCTGTAGCGGCCGGATTCCTCGTTGTACGACCATCCGACGCGGTGCCGCATGAACTCGCGGAAGACGAAGATCGGGGCGCTGATGAAGAACGTCATCGAGTTGTGCTCGAAGGGGCTGCCGTGACGGTCGCGCATGAGGTAGTTGATGAGGCCCTTGGAGCGCTCCGGGTCCTTGCTCAGCTCCTCCAGGGACTGCTCGCCGGCGGTCGAGACCCGGGCGGCCCACAGCACGTCGGAGTCGCTGGCGGTGTGCTTGACCAGATCCACCGTGACGTCGCTTCGGAAGTCGGGCTTGGCGGTCTCGGTGGGGGTGCCATCAGGGGTAACAGTCACCGGCGGGTCCTTCCATGTACATCGCTCGGGCGACCCACACTCTACGGGCCGCCACCGACAGCGACGGCCGGTCCGGGCCCGTCGGCGGCCGGGGGACATTGTTCGGCCGATTCAGGGAAATCGGGCACCAAGCGACAGCTTTGTACGTCTGTCCCTGTAGAAGCCCCAGTACCAGATCAAAAAGAGCAAAGGAGTGCGCCCCATGTTGCGCCGGCGAGAGTCCGTCCCCTTCGCATTCGTTGCGGAGGCCGACCGATTCCGCAGTAATGTCACCCCTCCGCCCCCCGAACGTCCGAGCGTCTCCGAGGTCGTCGGACGTACGCTCATCGGTCTCACCGTCGTCGCCGGACTGGTGGGATCGCTGCTCTTCGGGCTTCCCGCCCTCGACCCCGCGCAGGGTCCGGGCGTGACACAGAAATCCGAGGCGGCCGACGGACGGTGACTCGTCCGGGCCCCCTGGGGTGGCCGGGCGAAGACCCGCTGTATAGCCTCACCGGGCACAGCCCAATCGAGCGTGCTGGTGAGTGAGGATCAGTCGTGCCCCTGCCCTTTCTGACGGCCGACCGTGCTTTCGAAGCGCCCGGTGAGGCGTCCGACGACGTCGCGCTGCCCTTCGACGATCACGATCAATGGCGCCGGCCGTACCGCCCCGGCCCCTGGCGGGTGGCGGCGGCAGCCCTGCTGCTGCTCCTCGCGTCCTTCGTCCTGCTGGCCGCGATGGTCATCGCCTTCACCGGGGCGGTACCGGGCGCAGCGGTCTGCATGGGTCTGGCGGTCGTCGTGATCGCCTGCGCGCTGCGGTTGCTGCGCGTGGGCGCCTGGGTCAGCCGGCACGGACTGCGGCGCGTGCGGTTCCTCTCGACGACCACGGTGCCGTGGAGCCGGGCGACGGACGTGCGTACGGTCCAGCAGCCGGTGCGGTGGCTCGGCCTGCCGCGCACGGTGCAGGGGCAGGCCCTCGTACTGGTCGGGCGGGACGGTGAGCGGCTTCAGCTGCTCACCGACCACAACGCGGACTTCCTGTCGCGCGTGGAGGCCTTCGACCGGGCGGCCGACACGGTCGAGGCCTGGGGGGCCGAGTACCGGCCGGTCTGAACCACGGCAGGCATGTGAAAAGGGGGCGTCCGGCCGGACGCCCCCTTTCGCGTGCGCCTACCTGCCCTCGTGGAGGGCGATCGCCCGCTGCATCGCCTTGCGGGCGCGCGGGGTGTCCCGGGCGTCGTGGTAGGCGATGGCCAGACGGAACCAGGACCGCCAGTCGTCGGGGGCGTCCTCGGTCTCCGCGCGGCGGCGGGCGAAGACCTCGTCGGCCGAGTCGCGGTCGATGCGGCCACTGGGCGTACGTACGAGCTCGTCGACGGGCAGGCCGCCCTCGGCGTCCAGCTCGGCGGCCAGCGCGTCCGCCTTGCGGGCGAACCGCGTGGTGTGCCAGAGGAACCACATGCCGATCGCGGGGAGGATCAGCACCGCGACGCCGAAGGTGACGGTGAGGACGGTGCCTTCCCGGATGAGGAAGTACCCGCGGCTGCCGGCCAGGACGAAGTAGACGACCAGGACGGCGGCGAGGACGAAGTACGTGATCTTTGCGCGCATGGTTCTCGCTGCCGTCAGCTCAGGTCGAGGAAGTTTTCCAGGCCGAAGGTGAGGCCGGGAGTGGTCACCACGCGGCGCGCGCCGAGCAGGATGCCCGGCATGAAGCTGCTGTGGTGCAGGGAGTCGTGCCGGATCGTCAGGGTCTCGCCCTCGCCGCCGAGGAGCACTTCCTGGTGGGCGAGGAGACCGCGCAGGCGGATCGCGTGCACGGGCACGCCGTCCACGTCCGCGCCGCGGGCGCCGTCGAGCGCCGTGGTCGTGGCGTCCGGCTGGGGGGCGCTGCCGGCCTCGGCGCGCGCCGCCGCGATGAGCTGGGCGGTGCGGGTGGCGGTGCCCGAGGGGGCGTCGGCCTTGTTCGGGTGGTGCAGCTCGACGACCTCGACGGATTCGAAGTACGGGGCCGCCTGCTGGGCGAACTTCATAGTCAGGACCGCGCCGATGGAGAAGTTCGGCGCGATGAGCACGCCGGTCTCCGGGAAGGTCGCCAGCCAGGAGCGGAGCTGCGCGAGACGTTCGTCGGTCCAGCCGGTGGTGCCGACGACGGCGTGGATGCCGTGGCGTACGCAGAAGTCGAGGTTGCCCATCACCGACGCGGGGGTGGTGAGCTCGACGACGACCTGGGCGTCGGCCTCGACGAGGGCTTCCAGCTTGTCGCCCCGGCTCAGCGCCGCCACCAGTTCCATGTCTTCCGCGGCCTCGACGGCCCGTACGGCCTCGGAGCCGATACGGCCCCTGGCACCGAGAACGGCCACGCGCAGCTTGCTCATTGCTTGCTTCTTTCTGGAGGGCTCTAGGCGACTGATTCGTGCAGGCGGTCCGCCTGTTTGTCCTTGAGCGGACCGATGACCGACAGCGACGGCCGGTGGCCCAGGACGTCGGCGGCCACCTCCCGTACCTCGTCGGGCGTCACTGCCGCCATCCGGGCGAGCATGTCGTCGACGGAGATGTGGTCGCCCCAGGCCAGCTCGCTCTTGCCGATGCGGTTCATGAGGGCGCCGGTGTCCTCCAGGCCGAGGACCGTGGAGCCGGAGAGCTGGCCGACGGCGCGGTCGATCTCCTCGTCGGGCAGACCGTCCGCGGCGACCTTCTCGAGCTCGTCGCGGCAGATCTTCAGGACATCGTGGACCTGGGCGGGCCGGCAGCCCGCGTACACGCCGAAGAGTCCGCAGTCGGCGAAGCTCGACGTGTACGAGTACACGCTGTAGGCCAGGCCGCGCTTCTCCCGCACCTCCTGGAAGAGGCGGGACGACATGCCGCCGCCGAGGGCCGTGTTCAGTACGCCGAGCGCCCAGCGGCGGTCGTCGGTGCGGGACAGGCCCGGCATGCCGAGGACGACGTGCGCCTGCTCGGTCCTGCGGTTCAGGTGCTCGACGCGGCCGGCGGTGCGGATCACGCGGGAGCCGTCGCGCGGGTCGAGCGGGACCGCGTCCGTGCGGGACAGGGCGCCGGCCCGTTCGAAGGCCCTGCGGACCTGGCGTACGACAGTGGCGTGGTCGACGTTGCCCGCGGCCGCGACGACGAGGTGCGTCGGGTCGTAGTGCTTCTTGTAGAAGCGGCGGATGCGGTCCGCGGACAGCCCCTCGACGGTGTCGACGGTGCCGAGGACCGGACGGCCCAGCGGGGTGTCGCCGAACATGGTCTTCGCGAACAGGTCGTGGACCACGTCGCCCGGGTCGTCCTCGGTCATCGCGATCTCTTCGAGGATGACGCCGCGCTCGGCGTCCACGTCCTCGGCCCTGATCAGGGACCCCGTCAGCATGTCGCAGACGATGTCGATGGCGAGGGGGAGATCGGTGTCCAGTACACGGGCGTAGTAGCACGTGTACTCCTTCGCCGTGAAGGCGTTCATCTCGCCGCCGACCGCGTCGATCGCGGAGGAGATGTCGAGGGCGCTGCGCTTCTCGGTCCCCTTGAAGAGCAGGTGCTCGAGGTAGTGCGTGGCGCCGTTCAGCGAGGGCGTCTCGTCGCGGGAGCCGACGTGCGCCCAGATGCCGAAGGTGGCGGATCGTACGGAGGGCAGGGTCTCGGTGACGACGCGCAGACCACCGGGGAGGGTGGTCCTGCGGACGGTGCCGATGCCGTTGCGGCCCTTGAGCAGCGTTTGGGTACGGGCGACGGCCCGCCCCTCCGAGGAGGTGCGGGCCGTCGTCACGGAACTACGGGATGTCACTGGTCGGCGTCGGCCTTCTGGTCGGCGTCCGTGCCCTCTTCGCCCTCGATCACGGGGACGAGGGAGAGCTTGCCGCGGGAGTCGATCTCGGCGATCTCGACCTGGACCTTCTGGCCCACACCGAGCACGTCCTCGACGTTCTCCACACGCTTGCCGCCGGCGAGCTTGCGGATCTGCGAGATGTGCAGCAGACCGTCCTTGCCGGGCATCAGGGAGACGAAGGCACCGAAGGTGGTGGTCTTGACGACCGTACCCAGGTAGCGCTCGCCGACCTCCGGCATGGTCGGGTTCGCGATCGCGTTGATCGTCGCGCGGGCCGCCTCGGCCTGCGAGCCGACCTGGGCACCGATGTAGATGGTGCCGTCGTCCTCGATCGTGATGTCCGCGCCGGTGTCCTCCTGGATCTGGTTGATCATCTTGCCCTTGGGGCCGATGACCTCGCCGATCTTGTCCACGGGGATCTTGACGGTGATGATCCGCGGGGCGTTGGGGGACATCTCGTCCGGCGTGTCGATCGCTTCCATCATCACGTCGAGGATGTGGAGGCGGGCGTCGCGGGCCTGCTTGAGGGCCGCGGCCAGGACGGAGGCCGGGATGCCGTCCAGCTTGGTGTCGAGCTGGAGGGCGGTGACGAATTCCTTCGTACCGGCGACCTTGAAGTCCATGTCGCCGAACGCGTCCTCGGCGCCGAGGATGTCCGTGAGGGCGACGTAGTGCGTCTTGCCGTCGATCTCCTGCGAGATCAGGCCCATGGCGATACCGGCGACGGGGGCCTTGAGGGGCACACCGGCGTTCAGCAGCGACATGGTGGAGGCGCAGACCGAGCCCATGGACGTCGAGCCGTTGGAGCCGAGAGCCTCGGACACCTGGCGGATCGCGTAGGGGAACTCCTCGCGCGTCGGCAGCACCGGCACGATGGCGCGCTCGGCGAGCGCGCCGTGGCCGATCTCGCGGCGCTTGGGCGAGCCCACGCGGCCGGTCTCACCGACGGAGTACGGCGGGAAGTTGTAGTTGTGCATGTAGCGCTTGCGGGTCACCGGGGAAAGGGTGTCCAGCTGCTGCTCCATACGGAGCATGTTGAGGGTGGTGACGCCCAGGATCTGGGTCTCGCCACGCTCGAACAGCGCCGAGCCGTGCACGCGCGGGATGGCCTCGACCTCGGCGGCCAGCGTACGGATGTCCGTGACGCCGCGGCCGTCGATGCGGACCTTGTCCTTGATGACGCGCTCGCGGACCAGGTGCTTGGTCAGCGCGCGGTACGCACCGGAGATCTCCTTCTCGCGACCCTCGAACTGCGGGAGCAGCTTCTCGGCGGCGATCTCCTTGATGCGGTCCAGCTCGGCCTCGCGGTCCTGCTTGCCGGCGATGGTGAGCGCCTGGGCGAGCTCGGACTTGACGGCGGCGGTGAGCGCCTCCAGCACGTCGTCCTGGTACTCGAGGAAGACCGGGAAGTCGCCGGTGGGCTTGGCGGCCTTGGCGGCGAGGTCCGACTGGGCCTTGCAGAGGACCTTGATGAACGGCTTCGCGGCCTCGAGACCGGCGGCGACGATCTCCTCGGTCGGGGCGTCGGCGCCGTCCTTGACGAGCTGGATCGTCTTCTCGGTGGCCTCGGCCTCGACCATCATGATCGCGACGTCGCCGTCCTCCAGGACGCGACCGGCGACGACCATGTCGAAGACGGCGTCCTCGAGCTCGGTGTGCGTCGGGAAGGCGACCCACTGGCCCTTGATCAGCGCGACACGGGTGCCGCCGATCGGGCCGGAGAAGGGCAGGCCGGCCAACTGCGTGGAGCAGGAGGCGGCGTTGATCGCGACCACGTCGTACAGGTGGTCGGGGTTGAGCGCCATGATCGTCTCGACGATCTGGATCTCGTTGCGCAGGCCCTTCTTGAAGGAGGGGCGCAGCGGGCGGTCGATCAGGCGGCAGGTGAGGACGGCGTCCTCGGAGGGCCGGCCCTCACGACGGAAGAAGGAGCCGGGGATCTTTCCGGCTGCGTACATCCGCTCCTCGACGTCCACCGTGAGGGGGAAGAAGTCGAGCTGGTCCTTGGGCTTCTTGGAAGCGGTGGTGGCCGACAGCACCATGGTGTCGTCGTCCAGGTACGCCACGGCGGAGCCGGCGGCCTGCTTGGCGAGGCGGCCCGTCTCGAAGCGGATGGTGCGGGTGCCGAAGGAACCGTTGTCAATGACGGCCTCGGCGTAGTGGGTCTCGTTCTCCACTAGCGTTATCTCCGATACTTTTCGTCTTTCGTCCCCGTCGCCCGTGTGGCGGGGGGACAGTGGCGGAGAAGCGCTTCAGCTGCGGGCCGGTCTTCGATCGAAGACCCCGGTGTCGATGTGCTCCGGGGGCCACTACCGAGGACCGGCGGCGTGGAAGCCGCTTCTCGCTCGTTCTGTGTTCCGTTGTACGACCAGACTACTGAGCGTCCGGTACGTCATGCACGTACAGCAAAGGGAGCGGTCCCCTGGAAGTGGGGTACCGCTCCCTTCACGACGTCCGTCTTACTTGGCGCCGCCGGCCGCGCCACGGCGGATACCGAGGCGGTCGACCAGGGCACGGAAGCGCTGGATGTCCTTCTTGGCCAGGTACTGCAGCAGGCGGCGGCGCTGGCCGACCAGGATCAGCAGACCGCGACGCGAGTGGTGGTCGTGCTTGTGCGTCTTCAGGTGCTCGGTGAGGTCCGAGATCCGGCGCGAAAGCATGGCGACCTGGACCTCGGGGGAGCCGGTGTCGCCTTCCTTCTGAGCGAACTCGGTCATGATCTGCTTCTTCGTAGCGGCGTCGAGCGGCACGCGTACTCCTCTTGGTCTTCGTATTGCCATCGAGTGCCCCAGGTCGAATTCTCTGGGGAGCTTCCGTTACTCGGGAGGCGGGGATCCGCTGGGCGCAGCCTCCGGAGGTCCGGGGGCGCATACACAAGCGGCCGTCATGCAGCTTACCAGCAAGTGCGAGCGCCCCTTGACAGCGGGCGACGGCGGTCCGTGCGGGTCAGAAACCGCCGCGGACCTCGGCGTACACGTCGAGCACCGCCAGGCAGATCGGGATCAGGGAGAGCAGGACCAGCGAGTCGGCCAGGTCGAGCATGCGGCCCCAGAAGGGCGACAGCCCCTTCTGGGGAACGATCAGCGCGATCGCGATCAGGAGCATCGCACCGGCGGCGACCGAGGCGCCCAGCCACAGGGTCCGTACGTCGACGGCCGAGGAGTCGCCCCGGGCGAGCTCGACGAGGATCTCCATGGGGGGTGAGATCGCGAGGCCGAGGATCAGCAGGCCCATGGTGAGGACGCCGGCCACGAGCAGGCAGGTGACCTGTGCGGTGTAGCGGAACAGGCGCGCACGCAGCATCGCGGCCAGCGCGGTGACCAGGGCCATGAGCTGGGCCCAGCCGCTGTCGCTGAAGCCGAGCACCGCTCCGCCGGCGCCGAGGATGACGACGGCGCAGCCGCCGACGAGGCCGAGCAGCAGCTCGTGGCCGCGGCTGGTCTGGGCGACGATGCGCTGTACGTCGACGGCCTCCAGGCTGCCCTCCTGGCCCTCGCGGCGGGCCCTGGCCAGGTCCTCGGGGTTGCGGAAGCCGATCGGCAGCTTGGCGAAGCGGGCCGACCAGCCCGGCAGGAAGCCGACGACGGCCAGGGCGACGACCGAGGTGGCGGCGGCGATCTCGCGGGGCTGCGCCTCGGTGAGCACTCCGCCGAAAGCGGCGAGGGTGCCGATCGCGGCGGCCAGTGCCGCGGCGACGAACGGGGCGTCGCCCTGCGGCAGCAGCATGATCAGCACGACGGAGAAGATGAGCACGGCGACGCAGCCGACGAGGAACTGCAGCCGGCCGGGGCCCTCGCCCGCGTCCTGCGGGATGACGCCGGAGCCCGCGATGAGCGCGTGCGGCAGAGCGGCGATGCCCAGGGCGACGGCGGAGGCCCTGTCGTCGTACACCCGGCCGCGCACGCCGGCGAGGGCGGTCAGAGTCAGGGCGACGACGCCGGCGACGATGCCCTGGAGGCCGTGCATGTCGTGCCGGATCGGGTCGGCGAACCAGAAGACGAAGCCGAGCATCGCCAGCAGCAGCACGCCGGAGACGAGGCCGGCGACCCGCATCAGGTTGTCGTTCCAGCCGCGCAGGTCCTGCTTGACGGCGGTGGCGACCGCGTCGACGACGTCGTCGTGGACGGCCGGCGGCAGCGAGTCGGCGAACGTGCGCAGCAGCAGCACCTCACCGTCCCTGACGCGGTGTTCCAGCAACGAACGGCTCGCGTCGAGGACATGACCGTCGCGGCGAACGAGGTGGTAGCCGGCGAGGCTGCCGTCCGGCTGGGCCATTCCCGAGAGCCTGACGATCTCCGGGTAGATGTCCTGGATCGGCAGGTCCTCCGGCAGCGCCACATCGATTCGGCTGTCCGGCGCTGCGACGGTGACTCGGCAGAAACCCGTCGATGTGCCCGTGCTCACCTGGTAGTTCCCCCTGCTAGACAAGCTTCTCTGCGCCGCTCGTACGACGCGGAGCGCCACCTTATCGTCCACTCACGGGGGTACAGGGCCCGCCTCCCTCATTCCTCCTCGCACTCCCCCGCATCTCCACGCTCCTGCCTCTCTGCGGTCGCGGGCGTGACAGTAGGATCAGCGGCTACGCGTGCCTGCTTTTCGGGCCGGGGGTCCGGGGGTTGCACCCGGGAAGAAAACACAGCAATCGCGAAGGATGAGTGCATCGGTGAGCGTCGTCATCATCAAACGGCAGCCGCGGATCCAGCCGCCTGCTGTCCCGGACGGCGAGGTCAAGCTGGAGTCGCCGCCAGAGATTCCGCGGGAGGGCGACGACAGTGTGCTGATGAACCTGCTGCCGATGATGGGCATGCTGGGTTCTGTCGGCTTCTTCTTCATGCCCAACCTTCCCTCTTACATGCGGGTGGTCGGCGGGCTCATGCTGGCCTCGACCCTCGCCATGGGCATCGCCCAGTTCGTCAAGTCCCGGCAGGGCGGCGGCGCGGGGATGGCGCAGGACCGGCGCGACTACTTCCGATACCTGGAGCAGGTCCGCAAGGACGTGCACAAGACGGCCGAACTCCAGCGCCGTACGCAGCTCTTCCAGCACCCGGACCCGGACCAGCTGTGGGCGGTGGCGGCGGACGGCAAGCGCCTGTGGGAACGCCGCCCGACCGACGCCGACTTCGCGTCCGTACGCATGGGGCTCGGCAGCCAGCAGCTGGCAACTCCCCTGGCCGCGCCGGAGACCGCCCCGAAGGAGGAGCTGGAGCCGCTGACGGCGGCGGCCATGAAGGCCTTCCTCGACGCGCACGGCAGCCTGGCCGATCTGCCGGTGTCCGTCTCGCTGCGCGCCTTCTACCACGTGGCGGTGGCCGGGGACACCGAGACCGTCTACGGCAACGCCCGTGCGGCGATCGCGCAGCTGGCGACGCTGCACTCCCCCGAAGACCTGATGATCGCCGTGGTGGCGCACCCCTCGGCCGCCGCGGACTGGGACTGGATCAAGTGGCTGCCGCACAGCCAGCACCCGAAGGCCAAGGACGGCGCGGGCTCGGCCCGGCTGCTGTTCGACGACCTCGGTGAGCTGGAGGAGGCGCTGGAGGACCAGCTCGCCGACCGGCCGCGCTGGAACCGGGACGCGAACCCCGTGTACGACCAGCCGCACCTGATCGTGGTGCTCGACGGCGGCACCGTTCCGCCCGACTCGGGGCTGGCCGGCGCCGAGGGACTGCAGGGCGTCACGTTCCTGGAGATAGCGCCCGGTGAGCTGGAGGACGAGCTGCGCGGCGGTCTTACGGCGCACGTGAAGCCGGACCGCATGAAGCTGTACGTGGGCCACGAGTCGGCGTACAGCGGCAAGCCCGACGTGCTGAGCCAGGAGCAGGCCGAGTCGCTGGCCCGCCAGCTCGCGGCCTTCCGTGTCGGCACCGCCGAGGAGGGCGAACCCCTCCTGTCCAACCTGGACTTCACCGATCTGATGGGGATCGGCGACGCGGGTTCGGTCGACGTCTCGCGCACCTGGCGTCCGCGCACGCTGCACGAGCGGCTGCGGGTGCCGATCGGTGTCGGCGAGAACGGCGAGCCGGTCATGCTCGACCTCAAGGAGGCGTCGCAGGAGGGCATGGGCCCGCACGGCCTGTGCGTCGGCGCTACCGGCTCCGGCAAGTCCGAGGTGCTGCGCACGCTGGTGCTCGGTCTCGCGGTGACGCACTCCTCGGAGACGCTGAACTTCATCCTCGCGGACTTCAAGGGCGGCGCGACCTTCGCGGGCATGGTCGACATGCCGCACACCGCGGCCGTCATCACCAACCTGGCGGACGACCTGACGCTCGTCGACCGCATGCGCGACTCGATCATGGGTGAGATGCAGCGCCGCCAGGAGCTGCTGCGTACGGCCGGCAACTACGCGAACATCCACGACTACGAGAAGGCGCGGGCGGCCGGCGCCGCGCTCGAGCCGCTGGCCTCTCTGGTCATCGTGCTCGACGAGTTCTCCGAACTCCTCACCGCCAAGCCCGACTTCATCGACATGTTCATCCAGATCGGCCGCATCGGCCGTTCGCTGGGTGTGCACCTGCTGCTCGCCTCGCAGCGTCTGGAGGAGGGCAAGCTGCGGGGTCTGGACACGTACCTGTCGTACCGGATCGGTCTGCGCACCTTCTCCGCCGCCGAGTCGCGCACGGCGATCGGCGTCCCGGACGCGTACCACCTGCCGTCGATTCCGGGCTCCGGTTATCTGCGGTACGACACCGACACCATGGTCCGCTTCAAGGCGGCGTACGTGTCGGGTCCGTACCACGGCGAGGGTCCGTCGCGTGTGCACCGCTCCACCCAGCTGCGGCCCGCGCTGTTCACGGCGCAGCACGTGGCGCTGCCGCCGCAGCCGGTGGTCGAGGAGCCGGAGGCCGGGAACCGGGTCGACGACGCGCTCGCGGACACCGTGCTCGACGTGATCGTCGCCAAGATGGAGAACCAGGGGCCGCCGGCGCACCAGGTGTGGCTGCCGCCGCTGGAGGAGGCGCCGTCGCTGGAGCAGCTGCTGCCCGCGCTGGCCGTCACTGCGGAGCGCGGTCTGACCGCGCCGGAGTACACGGCGCTCGGGCGGCTCAACGTGCCGGTCGGTCTGGTGGACAAGCCGTTCGAGCAGCGGCGCGACGTGCTGTACCGGGACTTCTCCGGCGGTGCTGGCCACGGTCTGTTCGTGGGCGGTCCGCAGTCCGGCAAGTCGACTCTGCTGCGTACGCTCATCTCGTCGTTCGCCTTCACGCACACGCCGAGCGAAGTGCAGTTCTACTGCCTGGACTTCGGTGGTGGCGGTCTGATCGCGATGGAGGATCTGGCGCACGTCGGCGGGGTCGCGAACCGGCTCGACGGCGAGAAGGTCCGGCGCACGGTCAGCGAGGTCGAGGGCATCCTCAACGCGCGTGAGGAGTACTTCCGCGCGAACAACGTGGACTCGATCCAGACGTACCGGCAGCGCCGGGCGGCGGGTCAGCTGCCCGACCAGCCGTGGGGTGACGTCTTCCTCGTCATCGACGGCTGGGCGACGTTCAAGACGGACTACGAGATGCTCGAAGCGAGCATCACGGACATGGCGATGCGCGGTCTCGGCTTCGGTGTCCACGTGATCCTGACCGCGAGCCGCTACACCGAGGTGCGGCCGGCTCTCAAGGACATGCTGCAGAACCGCATCGAGCTGCGGCTCGGCGACCCGACGGAGTCGGAGATCGACCGCAAGGTGGCGCAGAACGTGCCCGCGTCCGTACCGGGCCGCGGTCTGAGCCCGGACAAGCTGCACTTCATGACGGCGCTGCCGCGGGTCGACGGCTCCTCGGAGACGGAGGACCTGGCGGAGGCCACGGCCGTGCTCATCCGGGGCATCAACGAGAACTGGCAGGGCAACCCGGCTCCGGCGGTGCGGCTGCTGCCGAGGATCCTGGAGGCGGAGCGGCTGCCGAAGGGGTTCGAGCACCCGGACCGCGGTGTCGCGTTCGGCATCGACGAGTCGGCGCTCGCGCCGGTGTTCATCGACTTCGAGACGGACCCGCACTTCATCGTGTTCGGTGAGAGCGAGTCCGGTAAGTCCTCCGTGCTGCGGCTGCTCATCAAGCAGATCACCGAGCGCTACACGCCCGAGCAGGCGAAGATCGTCATGGGTGACTACCGGCGTGCGCACCTGGAGGCCGTACCGGACTCGCACCTGTCGCGCTACTGCGCGTCCGCCCCGGCGCTCACGGAGACGCTGGAGGGCCTGGCGGGCTCGCTCAGCCGCCGCATGCCGGGGCCGGACGTGACGCCGGAGCAGCTGCGCAACCGGAGCTGGTACAACAGCCCGGACGCGTACGTCATCATCGACGACTACGACCTGGTGGCGACCGGGATGAACCCGCTGTCGCCGCTGGTGGAGTACCTGCCGTACGCCCGTGACGTGGGCCTGCACGTCATCATCGCGCGCTCGGCGGGCGGCGCCAGCCGGTCGCTGTACGAGCCGGTGATGCAGCGGCTGCGGGAGCTCGGGGCGCAGGGTCTGGTGATGTCCGGCGACCGGTCGGAGGGCGCGCTGCTCGGCAGCATCACGCCGTCGCAGCTGCCCCCGGGGCGCGGGTACTTCCACACGCGGCGCAGGAGCGGACAGATGGTGCAGGTGGGGTGGCTGCCTTCGCGGTTCTGAACGGCTGCGGCTGTGCGCGTGTGACGGGAGGGGCGGAGTGTGACGAGAGGGGCGGCGGCCGGTGGGCGCCGCCCCTCCCCCGTATCCCTTGGAGGGGGCGCGGCTCGGGCGTTAGGCTGACGCTGCGACAGACGTGCGGTGTGGCGGACATGGGGGGCAGTTGTGGCGGGGGACGGGGTGAGGGTCGATGCGTCGGTTCTCAAGGGTGAGGGCTTCCACATGTTCGAGGTGGGGCAGGACTTCGCCCTGGCCGCGAAGGCGCTCTTCGAGGGGCTGAACGCCATTGAGGAGGACTCGGGCAAGACGCCGCCGTGGGGCGACGAGGAGATGGGCGAGCACTTCGGCGTCGTCTACGAGGGCCTGCGCGACGGCATGAAGGACTCGATGCCCAGCCTGGCGAAGCGGATCGCGGGCATGGGTCTGAAGTTCACGACGATGGGTGTGAACCACGAGAAGCACGAGGCGGAAGAGGACGCGAAGTACGCGGCGCTGACGTCGCAGCACGAGGCCGACGGCGGCGCGAAGGTGAACAACTTCAGGTCGGTGTGAGGCGCCGGTGCGTCTGCGGTGCTGCTGATGTGCTGAGTCCTACCGGCGGATGAGGTCGGCGGTCAGCGAACGGCGGCCGGCGTACGGGCGTCCGTACAGCGCATGGGCCTCCTGCCGGACCGCCCGAGCACGTCTACGATCGACGTCGAGTCAGCACACACGGCCCCAGGACCTCTTGCCGACGATTGTGTCGGCGAGTTCCCACCCAAGGCAACGCGAGTCAGGCAAGGACACCACCCATGACCCCGGAGACACCCGCCCCCGAGCCCCAGGTCCCGCCCACCACTCCGGAGCAGGCTCTGGAGATCGTCCGCAGTCGTTACGCCCAGCCCAAGCTGGCGGACGGTACACCGGCCCCGATGCACGTCCACGAGTTCGACATCGGCTACCTGGTGTACGCGACCTTCCCGCCGACCACCGACGCGGCCGGCCGGCCTCGGCCGGCACAGCCCGGCGGCAGCAAGATCGTGGTGGCCAAGGACACCGGCGAATCCGTGACCGTACCCAACTACCCGACGGAGAAGGCCGTCGCGCTGTACCGCCGGCAGCGCGAGGCGGGCGCGTAGGGACCGCCGCCACGACAGCCGCCGCGGCACGCACACCTTGTTCACCGGATCCGCCCTGTTCGCAGCACGGTTGTGACAGGAGCGGGCTCCAGCAACGGCGGTGATGGTTAGTAAGCTCTAGCCACAGCCGTACTTCGTGTGATTCTCCTGTCGTTGGGGGACGTTGTGCGGCGGTTGCCTATCGGGGGTGTGGCGCGCTGTGGCGATGATGTTGCCGGATGAGCTCGAGTGGGTCCTGAAGATGCTCGGCTACAACTGGCCGACAGCGAACGAAGACCTGCTCAGAGACTCCGCCGCGCTGTGGCGGAAGTTCGGTGACGACGCCCAGAAGCTTCGAATACGGGCGGACACGAGTGCACGGACGGTGGTCGCGCACAACGCGGGCGAGTCCATCGACAAGTTCACGACCCACTACAAGAAGTTCTCCGACGGCTCGGACGGCTACCTCGCCAATGCCTCCGAAGCCGCCTACATCATCGCGAACGCCTTCGAAGCCGCCGCCTACATCGTCGAGTTCGCCAAGTACGCCATCATCGTCCAGCTGATCGCACTGGCCATCCAGATCGCCGCCGCAGCCGCCGCATCGATCGTCACGTTCGGCCTCTCCGCAGCCGCCGGAATGGCCGCCACCCAGATCACACGCCTCGCCGTACGACGCATCCTCGACGCACTCAAGGACGCGCTGATACAGGCCGTCATCGAAATGATGAAGGAACCAGCGGTCTCCGCCGTCCAGGCCATGGTCACCGACCTCGTGAGGCAGTCCGTCAACGTCGGCTTCGGCACGCAGGAAGGCTTCGACCTCGGCAAGACCGTCAAAGCCGGTGCCCAGGGCGGCTGGGAAGCCATCAAGCAGAGCCCGCAGACGTTTGCCGAAGGTGTGCGCGACGGCCTCGGCAAGAAGGCCGGCAGCAGCATCCGCGACGGCATCGACAGTGGCTACAACAGCAGCATGGACGCCTATGCCAACCGCAACAATCCCAGTGCGGGCAGCGGTGACGGGGGCAACGCCGACGGCTCGGGGAGTGGCGGTTCGCGGAGTGGCGGCTCCTCCTCCGACGGCTCGAACTCGTCGGCTTCGGGTGCGTCGGGCTCGAACTCCTCCTCGTCCAGTTCATCGGGCACTTCCAACTCGTCGGGCGCATCCAACTCGTCGGGCCCGTCCGGCTCCTCCAACTCGTCCGGCCCGTCCAGTTCCCCGGACTCCTCCAGCTCGGATTCGTCGACGACCTCACGGTCGAGCACCAACACGGGCAACACGAACATCGGTGGCGGCATATCCGCCGACGGCGACGGTCCGGCGGCCTACAACGCCCCCGACCTCGGGAGCTTGCCGAACACCGACACCGGGAGCAGCACCCCGGACTCGTCACCCAGCACCTCGGACACCGGGCAGAATCCTTCCTCCTCGAACTCGCCCGCCCGGCCGACCCTGTCGGACTTCGACGACCCTTCACCGAGCAACACGGCGCCCTCCCCGTCTCCGACTGCGGACACCAGCAGCAACACCCCCAGCGCGGGTGACAACCGCGGCGGCTCGCCCTCAGCCGGCGGCCTCACCTCACCCACCCCCCAATCGGCGCCCACGCCGACGGGCGGGAGCACACCCTCCTCCACGAGCAGCGGCGGCTCGATCAGTACGTCCATCGACAGCCTGGCCGCCAGCATCCCGACCCAGTCGAACGCCGCCCCAGCACCGACCACGGCCGACCCTTCGACCGCAGCGGGTCCGCGTCCGGACGGCAACTCCCCCATGCCGACCTCACCCACACCGCCCTCCACAGCGGGGGACGGCGCGGCAGGGGCACGTACAGGCTCGAACACCACCCCGGGCGGTTCCCCGTCCGCCACCGGCCCGACGAGCCCCAACGCCTCACAGGGTCCGCCCAGGACCCCCTCCACCACCCCGGGCACCCCCAGCCCCACCGGAACGGGCCCCGCCTCCACCCCGAGCCCGACACCGTCGACACCGCCCCGCACGCCGACACCCTCGGCCGACGTACGCACCCCGGGCGCGACGCCCGGCGCCGTGACGAGCCCCACCGGAAACACCCCTGGCGGGGCGAACACCCGTACTCCGGGGACGCCCCCGACCACACCGGGCACGAGTGACGGCCGCACCCCGAACCCGAACACTCCCGCCCCGACCGGCGGCCGTACGCCGAACACGCACACCCCAGGCCCTGACGGCAGCCGCACCCCGAACACGCACACCCCAGGCCCGGACGGCAGCCGCACGCCGCCCCAGAGCGCACCGGCCCCGGCCGGCGGACGGCCTTCCGCCCCTACGCCCACCACGCCGAGCTCGACAGAGGGCCGCAGCCCCCACACGAGCCCGAATCCGGGCTCCACCACGCCGAACCAGGACCCGCGGCAGCCTGCCCCGCCCACGAACACGACGCCGCCCAGGACCCCGACGGCGACTCCAGCGGCGACGCCGGGTGCGGCCAACACACCCGGCAACGGAACTCCGGCTCGTACACCCGACGCCGCACCGCCTCCGACGGCCGGCAACAGGCCGACCGCGTCGCAGTCGGGTACGAGCACCGCCCCGCCACGGCCGCAGCAGCCGGCGGGCAACGCTCCCCACACGCCGAGTAGGCCGGACACACCCAACACGCCGCAGCAACCCGCCAGCGGCAACCCCGTTACGCCGTCGAACACCCCTAACCAGCAGCAACAGCAACCTCAGGTGACCGCGGTACCGATTCACACCGCGGTGCCCACCCCGAGTCCGGCGGGACAGGCGTCGAGCCCCCCTCCGTCCGGCCCGAAGGAGCCCGGTTCGCCGCAGGCCGACCCCGGCACGCCCGACAAGCCGGAGCCGGAGCCGGACAGCTTCAACGACATCCGCGACGACTTGGACCACTCCCCAGGAGGGCTGAGGGAGCCCGACCCGCAGGACCAGCAGATCCTGGCGAACGCCGTGCCGAAGAACCCTGACGGCACCCCTCAGCGGTTCCCCGACCCGTTCGGTCCTTGGAGCCAGCTCCAGAACGACGGCGGCAACCAGGTGCCCGGGCGCAGCAACAACTGCGCCGACTGCTCACGCTCCTTCCTGGAGACCTGGTACGGGAACCCGCAGGTCTCGGCCCCTCGCACCCCGGACGCCGACGAGGACGGAAACCCCGACCCGTTCTCGCCGGAGAACAACGCGAACGAGAATCAGATGCGCTGGGCGGGCACGCCGTACACCTACTCGGGACCCGGCGACGATCCCAACACCGCAGCGGGCATCGCGTGGGACCTGGAGCAGGCCGGTCACGGCGCGGCGGCCATCGTGCATGTGGACTGGGCCGACGGCAGCGGCGGCCACGCCTTCAATGTCGTCAACCACAATGGCACCGTCGTCTGGGTCGACACCCAGAGCGGTGAGGTAAGCCACGAGCCGCTCCACATCGCCGACGCAGAAAACGTCTGGCACATCCCCTTGGACGCCGACCGGAACCCGATCCTCCCGCCGGAGACCGAGACGGACGGCTCGGACGAGACGACCGACGACTCCGAAACGGGGACGGACGACTCGCACGAAGGAACCAACGAATCCCCGTCACCGGAGAACGGGCAGAGCGCCCCGGAGAACGACTCTTCGGGCCCCCAGGGCCAGCCCAAGGCCGGTGACGCGACCGGCAACTCCAGCATCCCGGACAGCCGGGCCGGCCAGGCCACGCCCTCGGCCGGAGACACCGGCAGCAACCGCTCGGAGCAGAGCTCTACCCCGAACCCCACCAGCACGGGCCTCTCGTCCACCCCGAGCCCGTCGGCGTCAACCACGCCGACAGCCTCGCCGGACGGCCGCGCCCCGGGGCCAGACACCCGTACCCCGGATCCCAACCAGTCGGCCCCCAACACGACACCGGCCAGTTCGACCACACCCGAAACCTCGCCCGGCCGGACACCGACTCCACAGGCGAACACACCCAACACCAGCACGCCGAACTCGCCGAACTCGCCGAACAGCGGTACGCCCAGCCCGGGGACGACGCCGACGGCGTCCAACTCGAATCGCCCCGAAACAACCACGCCGTCCCAGGACCCGAGGCAGCCCGCACCCCCCAGGGAAACCCCGTCGCCGGCCCACACGCCGACGGCGGCACCGAGCCCGGCCGCCCCGGACGCCACCACCCCCAGCCAAACGCCCGAAAGTGCACCGCCGAACAGCAGCCCCCCGGGCACCCCTAGCGCTCCCCACCAGTCCGAAGCCACCTCCACGCCGGCCTCGGCCACCCGCGACAACACACCCCCGGGCGGCGTCACCGACCCGACGCGCGCGGAGCAGGACGCCCTGGAGAACTCCGTCCCCCGGGACGAGAACGGCGACCCCATCCGCCCGCCGGACCCGGCGAACGGCCCCTGGGTCCAGAACATCAACGGCGACGGTCCCAACACCCCCGGCCGTAACAACAACTGTGTCGACACCGCCCTGTCCACCGTCGACACCTACTCCGGCAACCCGACGGCCGCGGGCGCCCGCACTCCTGACCTGGACGCGAACGGCAACCCGTCGGACCGCGGCGAGAAGGGCGGCCGCGACCGAATAGAGAACGCCCTCGGCGCCCGCTTCAACGACATGGGCAACGGCCGCGACGCCTTCAACCGCCTGGAGAACACCCTCCGCCAGAGCGGCCACGGCTCTCAGGCGGTGATCATCACGCAGGACGCGAACGGCCGCGCCCACGCGTGGAACGCTGTCAACCACAACGGCAAGATCACCTACATCGACGCGCAGACGGGACGAACGAGCCCCAGCCCGCTGCACAACGGGAACAACGGCGTCTTCGCGATTCCCCTGGACTCGAATCGGCAGCCGGTCCCGCCCGACGGGACAGCCGACAATGGCCAGTCCACACCAGTCTCCGACCGACAGACACCGGAAACGTCGGGCAGCGCCGATCGTCGACCGCCGGAGGATCCGACAGGGGCGTCGCAGGACCCACAAGGCACCGACGAGAACCCGCACCCCAGGGACGATCCGCAGCGCCGGGAGCACTCTCGGCTCACCGAGCCCGAGACCATCAACTCGACGCACTACGGCATGAACCCCATGCCGGACCAGCAGAATCTGCGGCAGACCAACGACGTCCGACAGCTCGATCTGGACCCGGTCAACCAGCAGCTCAACGACTGGCTGACCCCCATTCCGAACGAGGACGGCAGTGGCACTTCGCGCGTGCCGCTCGTCGACGCCCTGCGGGCGTGCAGTCCGCCCCGGCCCGACGATCCCAACCACAAGCCGACTGTTCTGCGGCACGACGATCTTCGTCTCATCTTGCCGGGTTTCGATGACATGCACCCCGGCGAGCGAGGCGCGGTGGTCGCGTCCCTGGCCCGGTTGAGCCACAACTTCCACGAGTCCCACGGCGTCGGCGCCAGTCCGGAGCCGCTGGACGGCTATCCAAGGCGAGGAGCCGAAAAACACGCCACCGCAAACTGGGTTCCGGGGCGGAGGGACGAAGAAATCACGGAAGCACTCAGTAAAGAGCTGGGCGGAATCGCTGAAAGCCTCAAGAACGCGGGGCCCCATCGCCCCGACTTCACCGGGCGCAACTACGCGGCAGTCGAGGTCTACGACCCTGAGAGCAGGAAAATAAGCTACGTGGTCGACAGCTCTTACCCAGGAACCGACAACAAGCATTCCGAGAAGAACATCCTCGACTATCTGGATGCGGTCAACGAGGCCCGCGGGGAAAGGCCACATTACGAGCCACTCAGCATGTACACGGACCGGGAGCCGTGCGGCAAAGGTTCGGGGTATGCGAACTGCGCCAGGTTGCTTTCGCAGAGAATGATGGGAGTTGACGTGTTCTACGGAACCGGATACCGCAAGAACGCGGAAATCGTGGATCCCGAGGAACTACCGAAGAACAAGACCCTCAAGGCACAGCTCGAGGGTGACCTGATCACCAATCTCAACGAGCTTGGTAAGGTTTGGACCCGTGCCATGAAGGATGGGGGCTTGAAGGGTGGCTCCGCTCCTGAGTAGGACTCGACAGGAAAGGAAATAAGCCACTATGAGTTTTCAGATCAGCCCGCAGGAAGCCGCAGACGAGATGCGCTCGCGCCTGGAGCAACTTTCGCCTACGAAGGGCTTCCTGTACCTTGACGGCCCTTCGGGGGCCGGGAAGAGTCAGGTCCTCAGGGATTTCGCTGACAGCTCCCCGAGCACTGCGCTCGTCGATGCCACAGGCTGCTCCGCGCAAGAGCTGACGGATCGCGTAATGCGCGCCCTCGGTATTCCGTACGGTAATCACCGGAGCATCTTCGCTCTCACCGACCTCATAAAGGAACAAAAGCTCAGCCACACCGTCCTCGTTGCCAATACGCAATGGGCCGGCAAGACGCGGTCGAGCGCTGAGCCCGCCAAGGTCGCTGCCGGAGTCGCGGTCGAGTTCGGCATCAAATCCAAAAAGATCGGCATCAAACTCGTCGTCGAGGTCGACAGCGAGGTGTACGACCTCAGCCCCCGCAACCGGGACCCCATCCTGCTTTCCCCCGGCCCTCAAAGCGTCCGGCCGTCGCTCGATTCACTGCTGCCACGTCAGCACACGGCGGTGACGGCGTTGGCCCTGGCTGAGCCCCACAGAGTGCGCTTCGAGGAGTGGCAGGCGCTGTGCTCTGCTCTAGGTACCGACTTTGACGTCGCTGAACTTCGCACGATCAGCGCCGAGTCGCCCCTCGTAGCGGTCGACCCGACCAGCGATCTGCCCGTCGGGTTCACCCACGAACGTGATGCCCGAACTCTGCGCGAGACACTTGCCGCCGACGCCTTCGGCGCTTTTCAACACGCTGTCGTGGACCGCCTCTTTGCCTGCGGCGACGGCGACCCCCTCCATGACTATCGGTCCCGCGCCCTACCCGCCCACGCCGCCGTCGCCAGTCGTTTCCAGGAACTTGCCGAGGACCCCCGCAACCTCGTCAAGTGCACCCACACTGCGCTGCTTGAGGCCTTGCCCGTCGCGTTTCCCGATGGTGTACCTGCCGGAACCTTGGCTGCGGATCTGCACTACCTCGACGCTCTCGGCATTGCACCGTCCTCGCAAGCGGAGTGGGTGTCGCTGCTGCATCTCCTGGCGATAAGTCAAGGCGACGAGGGGCGGGCCCGGGCCTTGGCCGATGCGGCCGGTCCGCTGCCGTGGCGGACCGTCTGGACGCACTGGCGGGCACCCGGCCGGATCCGTCCCTGTCCGCCCCAGATCGATGTCGTCGAGGAACTGCACGCCCACCCCGACCACGCCACGTTGACCAGTCTCACCCGGGACCGCTTCCAGCAGACCTGGCATGTACTAACGGGTCAGCTGCTTTCGACAACGGGCCGATTCCAGGGAGCCAGGGCGCCCTTTATTGCAGAAGCCCCCTTGCCTTCGGTAAGAAAGCCGCCGCGCTGGCAGGCCGAGCACTCCTGGAACATGGTCCGCCTGTCGTCCGTCGACGATCCATCTGTATCCCGTGTGGTCCAGGCGCCCACGGTCAACGACGCGGTCTGCATAGGCGATCTGGTAATTCTCGGCGGGAACCGCGGCATCTACGCCATCGAACCCGACCCCGACTACAGCGAGACCGCTCCGCTGCCCGCACTGCCCGCCGTCGGCCCCCTGACTCGGGTCAAGCCACGCCCCTTCGACGAAGCTGCCTGTCGCCCCACCCGCGCCCTCGTGCTCGACCTATTCGACGCAGACACCGCTCCCCTCCTGACCGAGGAGCAGTTGCCGGCCGGCCTGACCCATGAGGCAACCCGCCGCTTTCTTACTGAGGTGGGCTTCCCCACCGTCACCCACTTCTACAGCCTCACCACGCGCAATCTGGCCGGAACCGGCTTCGTCGAGCACAGTTGGGAAGGCACCAAGGAGTTTGCAACGCCTGTCGGTGACGGACCGTTCTACGATCTGGGCACTTGGCTGGGCGGCGCCCTGCTCCTCGATGGGCCCACCGGCCGGGTACTGCGCCAGTCGAGGGAGGGCGCGGTCGACGACGATCGGCCCGGCGACCCCCTGGCGGGTTCGTCCCTGGCCCAGTTCACGGCGATGATGTGCCTGCAGTGGAAATACATGCTGGCCTACGTCACGAGCGGCGGACTGGACAGCGAAGACCTCGTCGCGGAACTCAAGGCATGGTTGGCGGGCATCGATTCTGCGGCGGCGGCCACCAGGAACTGGGGGCAGGTCACGGACTCCGACGAATTCGTCTACTTGTAGACATCCGTAGGCTCCGGCCCCGCCGGTCACCGCGTCTGCCCGACACCGTCGCGCGGACCATAGGATCACCGAGTAGGCGCATATGTCCGTGAGGGCAATGGACAGGGACGCATGACGACCACAATTCAGTCTGACGCAGTCCCGTTCCCTCCAGCCCTCTCCGGGCTTGCTCGACCAGCAACGTACAAACACGTGCCCGAAGGGCGGAAGACGGAACCCATGACCAGCTCTACCTACGGTTACGCGCCGCACCCCCACATAGGCGGCCGCACCGCTGCCCTGCGCGCCCTGGCCGCGTGGCGGATGGGTTTGCCCGGTGCACCGCGTGTCGTGGTCGTCACCGGGGGCGCCGGCAGTGGACGTTCACGGCTGATCACCGGTTTCCTGATGCTGTGCGAGCCGGAACACCGCAAGCGGGTGCCTGTCGATCAGCTGGATCCGTCGACCGTACCGCCCGAGCTGCCCGCTCCTGCCGTGCCAAGCGCCGAGGGGCTGACCGCCTCGCAGATTCTGTGGTCGCTGGCCGACTACTACAAGCTGAGTGCGACCAGTACTAAGGCTGTGTACACCGAGTTGGCGGAGCTCGAAGAACCGGTGAGCGTAGTCGTCCCCGATGTCGACCGGGCTGGACCAGTGCGTACGGCGGGCGAACCTGTCCGAGTGGTGCACGAGGTACTCAAGCCGCTCGCCGCCACCGAGACCGTCCGTCTGCTCGTCGACATACCGCGTCCTTTCGTGGCCGAGTTGGCCGATGGTCTGCCGTACGACGCGGTGCAGATCATCGATCTCGACGAACCGGAGTGGGCCGACCCCGAGGCGCTCGTACTGCACGCCGAGGCCGCGCTGAGTCCGCGGTCCGAGGCGCCTGAGCTGCCGTTTACCGTCGACCCCGTGGCCCGCCGCGCACTGGCTGCGGTAATCGGGCGGCGAGCCGGGACCAGCCCTCTGGTCGTACAACTGGCCGTACGCAGCATCCTCATGGCGCCCGAGGGCTTCGACCCAACTGACGAGCGGTATTTGCCCGCCTCCGTCGGCGAGGCCCTCGACCTGCATGCCCGTCGGCTCGGCGCCGACCCGAAGACGCTGCGGCTGATACTGGCGCCCCTCGCCCTTGCCGAGGGGGACGGGTTGCCGGTGGAGATGCTGCCGCAGCTCACCGGCGCGGTAGCCGGGCGGGACATGAACGAGGCGGTCGCCGGCGCGATGACGCTCGCGGCACCGTTCATCCGGCTGAGAGAGGCTGACGGCGACGACGGGCGCACGTTGCTCGCCCTTCTGCACCCCGCCATCGGCGACGAGATCCGCGCCGGCCTCCAGAGCGTCCGCGCCGCCCAGTCGCGGATAGCCATGGCGCTGCTCGAAGCGGTGCCGGAGCAGGACTGGGGCAAGGCCGACCCGTACGTACGTGATCACATCGCTGGGCATGCGCTCGAGGCCGGGCTGCTCCAGCAACTACTCACGGATCCGGGTCTGTTCGTGTATGCCGATCCGATGCCGCTGCGGGTAGCCGTTGAGGCCGTACCACTGGACACGCTGGGGGCGCCTGCCCACACATACCTGCGTACTGCCCCGCTGCTAACCCGCACCGAGGCACCTGACGCGCTGCGCGCGGCTCTCCTCGAGACCGCGTTCGTCGAGGACGGTCTGCCCGAGTACGCCGAGGCCGTGCACCGGCTCGGGTTCGGCCTGCCCTGGCGTACCCTTTGGAGCCTGCCGATCCCCGGCATCAGCGCCGTGTCTGTCGGCAGCCTTCCCCGCCCCGGAGAGCCGGCCACCCCCGTCGCCGTGCTCGTCGTACCTGCGGACACGCCTGGCGCTCTTCGCCTCGGTGAACCCGCCCGAGCGGATCAATCCGCGGTGCTCGTTCATGGCCTCGCGCAACCGACGCATTTCGGCAAAGCCGACCCCCGCCAGATCGTGCGGCCCTCCGACGACGAGCGGACGGCCGCCCCGCTGCGCCTCAGTCGCGGTGCCGACTATCTGCGAGTCTGGGACCGGGCGAGTGAGGAGGTCGTGGCGGCGCTGATCACGGACACCCCCTTCACCGCTGCGGAACTCTCCCCCGACGGCATCCTCCTCGTCGCCACCGAGCGCGGTGCGAAGGCCCTGCGGATCCTGACGCCCACCACACCGATAACCTCCTAGGACCAGCCTCAGCCAGCCAGAACCGTCCCCAGTGATCTTGAAGGAGCCTCCCGCGTGACCACCCAGGAGCAGGCACTCGCCATCGCCGACCGTTGGCTCAACCCTGACGGCAGCGAGGCGGACCGCCGCGAGGTCAGGATGCGGGAGTTCGACCTGGGCTGGGTCGTGTGGGCCGCGCCCGCGCCGATGGAGCGCGACCCGGAGACCGGGGAGCGACGGCCGCCTGCCGAGATCGGGGACGCGTGCGGGGTCGTGGACCGGCGTACCGGCGAGCTGACGGTCTGGCCCTCGGTGCCGGTCGACGAGGTCGTACGGATGTACCGGCAGAAGCACGGCGGGGACGGATCAGGAGCCGACGCCCGTCCGGTGACCGGCCCCGGGAACACCTCCGTCTTCACCTACACCGACCCGGCCACCGGCGAGGAGACGACCCTCTT
Organism: Streptomyces sp. NPDC046122; assembly: GCF_056429965.1. NCBI lineage: Bacteria > Bacillati > Actinomycetota > Actinomycetes > Kitasatosporales > Streptomycetaceae > Streptomyces > Streptomyces sp. NPDC046122. Next base: position 28,313 of record NZ_JBWKLQ010000001.1, read on the forward strand.
CCGCAACTCCGGCCCAGGTCTCCCGCCGTCCGAGCACCAGGTGGCGACCGAGCTGCGGCATATGGGCGTGCCGAACGAGAACGTCCTCGCGATCCACACCGACCTGCGCCCCAGCCTGCTCCCCGGCGGCTACACCGCCGAGCTGCTCAACACGTATAGGAACGCCAGCCTCTCCTGCTCCCAGACGTACGGCGCCCGCCCCGAGGACCGTGCCGAGGGCGTCGCCGGGCTGGTCCAGCACGTCGAGATGATGCACCAGGTCGCGGGCCAGCAGCCCCCGCCCCGCCCCCACCGCGTCCCCGTACCCACGAACGTGCCCCCCGCCGAGCCGCTGCGAGACGTGGCCCTCGGCCGCCACCTCACCGACGTGTTCGGCTCCGACGGCGTACGCCGCTACGACGCCGACGACCTCGCGGCCACACAACTGCCGCAGGACACCCAGTCGTTGCTCACGTGGGCCGGCCTCCCCGTCGACCTGCCCCTCTTCTTCACCGCCGACCGGCCCGACGCTCCCCCGGCAGGCGGCCTGTTCACCGACGTGGCCTCGAATCTGCGCGCGCGCCGCAGCCCGGCCGGCGAGGAGAAGATCGGCGCGCTCGAGCACCTGACCCGTATCGGCTGGGACGGCGTCGCGGTGCTCGCCGTGCAGTGCCTGCCCGGCTCGAGCGAGCCCAACGGCCTGGGCGCGGTCTGGGCGATCGACCCCGTCACCGCCTCGCCCCGCTACGTGAACATCTCGGCCGGCGCGTACGTCCGCTCCCTCGCCCTGCTCGCCACGGTCCGCGAGCGGATGCAGGGACTCGACCCGGTAGCAGCGGGCGCGGCGGTGGCGGAACTGCAGGAACAGCTGGTCGCCATCGACGCCACGGCGCTGGTGAACCCCGACGGCTGGTGGTCGCTGATCGTCGAGCAGATGTGGCACGGGCTGTTCTGACGGGGCTGTCGTTCCCGGGAGTCCTACGCCTCCCGGCGCGAGCTGCGTGCTGCGCGCCTGCACCATGCCAGATGTATCGACAGAAGGCACCCGTGATCGTCGACTACCGCTCCTTCGCGGGGCGCCTGAACAGTCCGTGCCGCACCCGATGGAGTCTCCTGGAGGAGTTCCAGCGGGAGTGGGGCCACTCCGAGACGGTGGGAACGCTGCGGGAGACCGGATCCAGGGAGGCAATCGTGAGCACGCCCGCCGCGTTGCACGAATGGCTCGAGTCGCCGTGCAACGCCGTCACGCGAGATCCGGAACTCTTCGACGTCCAATGGCTGTTGCCGCCGCGAGAGCTGACACCGCAGGTGCCGGTCCACGCCGACGGCGTAACGGTCGATGCGCTCCTCCACGTCTTCCTGGCGGAAGGTCAGGGCTGCAACTACTGGGCCTATCGGGCCTCACACGCGTCCGGCCCGATCCAGTGGTCCTGGTCGACGACGACCCGGACGGCGACGGGCCGGGATGGTACCAACAGAGCTGCTCGCTGGCGGAGTTCGCCCTCCAGCTCAGCGCGGTGCACCTGCCGCGCAGGCTGGGTCGGGTCGCGGGCAAACCGACGATCGGCCCCGACACCGTCGCGCGGGCTGCGGCTGTCTTCCCCACCATGGGTTTCCTCCCCTGGCGCGAGATGGCTCAGCACACGACGCTGTACGGCGCCCGTGACGCCATCGTGTACGTGGACTACAGCCGCAGCCCTCACCGCGAGTTCGACTGGGACTCCCCCCAGCTCGAGATCGCGGCACGGACGCAGGAAGCGCTGCTCGATGCCGGGCAGGCCCTCGGCCTGGAATGGCACGACGACGAGACCGGGCCGCCGCCAGGGCCGCGCCGGCGTACGGCCTGAACCGTACGGGCGGAGCAGGAAGGAAACCGCAGCCGCCAGGTGGCACGGTCCCCCGGTCCGCGCTTCTCGTGGGCTTCGCAGGCGCTGTGCGCGAGCTCAGTACAGCGAGAAGCCGCCGCTGTGACGGCCCGGGCTCTGCTTGCGGGGCTGCTGCTCGTCGGCGCGCGTCGGCGCGTTCGGGTCCGAAGACGCCCCGTCGTTCGCCGGCGTTTCGCCCAGCCTGATCTGCTCCTGCTCCTCGTCGGAGAGCGACTCCCACTGGTTGCGCAGCGACGCCATGGGGCCGCTGCTCAAAGCCCGCACCGCCGTGGGGTCGTCCAGGGCGTCACGCAGTTGGAGGCGGCCCGACAGCAGGTTCTTCGCCGTGTCCTGGAGCTCCTTGCCGGCGCCGCCACCGTCGGCGAGCTTGCGCAGCGCGGAGTTCAATGAGCGAACCTGCTCCGGGTCGAGCGCTTCGTCCCACACGCCTCGGTCGGCATCGGGACCCTTGGGGTTCTGGGGCTGCTGGGCCATCTCGCTTCTCCTCACCTCTCGTCCCCGCAGTATCTCCCGCCATCTGAAGTCGGCGCACGTGCCGCCGGACAGACGGACGGACCGACGGGCGGTCAAGCAGGCGAGCTACGGAGCGAGTGGACGGCTGACACGCGTGACGAGTGACGGGTGAACGGACGGGTGCTCAGAAGACCCTGCGTGCAAGCCCGGCCCGCTCAGCCCTGGCGATACGGTCCGGGCCGGCGGACTCGCGGTCCGAGGCCAGCCTGTCCCACTTCTCGGGGTGCATGAGCAGCAGCGCGCCGCTGCTCGGCACGAACGCGATACCTCCGAACGGCAGGTCACCCGCCACCCACACGCCGTCATCGATGCCCTCCGGCCATGGATCACGACGCCTGCTGCGGCGCGGCACCTCGAGCACACGCAGCAGCGGAGACCTCGTGCCGTCGGAGTCCTTCAGTCTGAGCGTGAGCTCGGGACGCCCCCTGGTGGCATGTTTCCCGTCCTTCTTCACGACGTGCGGCCAGAACTCCTCGAAGGAGTACTGGCGCAACGCTTTCCGGCACGCACGTGTGATGACGACGGCGGACGGGAGCCTGTAGAAGAGGAGGACCAGGAGCCCCATGATGCCGATGCCGGTGAAGGGCGCTGTGACGGACACGAGCCAGTGCCATGTGCCGTCGAAGGCTCCTGACTGCACAAGCAACGGCGGTACGACCGCCATGGCCGCGAAGGTCACACCGTACGCCAGGTACCTCTTGACCACATGGGAGGTCAAGCGTTTGCGCAGCTCCTCCGCGTCCGCGGCCGGGGACGCGTGTGCGACGTGCGGTGCTTCCGGCATGGCTCTCCTCTGGTTACGGTCACTGCTGTCCGACTCGGGCACTGCCGTGGCTATCCGAAATCGTTTCTCATGGCGTTCGTGGTGGCCGAGCCGTGGTCCGTGCCGCCGTCAGCGCCCGTCTCTTGCCGGGGTGACGGGTCGGTGAACGACAGGGTGTGCGCGACGCCGAGCAACACGTTGCGGTAGTCGTCCGCGAGATCGACAGCGGCCGTCACCAGCTGCACCACCACGATGTCGGGCATGCCGCTGCCCGTCACCGCGACCGTACCCTGCCAGACGACGTCCTCAGCAGGGACACCGGCGCCCTCGGGCGGCCTGCCGGGTGCGACCGTACGCCGCTTCCTCTCGGCGATGAAGCCCGTTCCGCACGGCAGCTCCAGAGGGCGCATGCCTTCGTCCGGGTTGTCGGCGGCGGTGCCGGCCATGCTGGCGAGGACGAGCTTGGCGTTGACCCCGGAGGCCGGGACGGTCGAGACGGTGAGTACGGAGGACACGGCTCCGCCCGCCTCGTCCGGGTGGAGCCCGATTGCGCAGCCCTGCACCTGCTGGGCGTTGAGCAGGCCCACGACGCCGGTGTAGAACCGCACGACCTCCTCCGCACGGTCGCGCAGTTCGTCGGGCAGGCTGAGTACCTGCTGAATCAGCGCCACGACCTGCTCGAACGGCGGATTCAGGTCCAACTGCAGGTAGCCGTGCGGCAGTACGTACCAGAAGGCAGGTCGCGGCTCGCTCGCCACATCCGTGTACGTCTCAGTCACTCTTCAACCCGCTTCTCACTCGCCGTGACACGCTCGCTCACAGCCATCCCAGTAGCCCCGCGATGCTGTGCGCGGTGGCAGCGGCCTTGGTGCTCTCCGCGGCGTTGTGCTCGCCGCCTTCCTTGTCGACCACGCCCAGGCTTTCCAGGGACGAGACGACATTCGCTGCCACGTTGACGCCGTTGGCGGTGACCTCGCCCATCAGCTTCGCCGACCCCGAGGCGGTCTCTCCTGCCGCACGCCATGCATCGGCGACCTCGTCCGAGGCGGACTTCGAGAAGGCGGGGACGATCTCCTTGACGAACGCGCCGGCCTTCTCGGTATTCGACACGGCCACGCCCATCCTGCCGGCCATGCCCACGCCGTCGGCCACCTCCTTCGCCGCCATGCCGAGGGCCTTGCCGCCCGGAATCATGCCCACCGTGTCACCGGCGATGGAGGCCCATGCGGAGAACATGTCCATGCCGCTGCCGCCGCCGAACAGGTCGCTTCTGAACTTCGGATCGGAGAGGTTCTTGGACATGGACGCGGCGCTCGCCACGACCGCGATGCCGGCGAACAGCGGCGCCAGCGGCGTCGGGAAGAGCGCCAGCATGCCGGCGATGGCGCCGATCGTTCCGGCGTGTTCGTACAGGAACGCCCCGACGGCCTTGATGCCGTCCCAGATGGCGTCGACGGCCTTGCTCAGCCAGCCCGGTTCCCTGGGCGCCAGCTTGTCGGTGGCGTCGTCGAGCGACTTGGCGACCGTCTCGGCGTTGTCCGAGTGCGTGGTCTCCAGCGTCTTGGCCTTGGTGATGACGTCGTCGTACGCGCCGTTGGCCTGGTTCAGCGCGGTTGTCGCCTCATTGAGGCTGCGCTCGGCCGCCCGCAGGCGTGCTGTGGCCGCGTCGGCCTGCTCCTGGGTGTCGAACTGCCGGCCGGCGAGTTTGAGGTCGGGATGCTGTCCGGCCTTGTCGTGCCGCTCCTTGGCCGTGTTGGCGGCGGACTTCTTCTCGGCGGCGGCCGCGTCGTACTTCTGCGCCAGGTCGCGGTTGGCCGTCAGATAGCCGTCCCAGGTCCCCAGCTGGGCGGACGCCTTCTCCAGCGACCGCGCGGCGTTCTTGATGTACGTCGGCAGTTCGCCGTCTATCGCCTCGCGGAACGCCTTGGCCGCGTCGCCCTCCCAGTAGCTGCTCTCACCGATGAGCTTCTGGAGCTGGGTGTGGCATGTACGCAGTGCGGTGGCGGCGGTGGTGACCTTCTGCTTCAACGCGTTGACTTCGGCCGGTATGCCGGGAACCGGGTTCCACCCGAGGTTGGGATAAGGGTTCACGGCCATTACTTCGCGCCCTTTCCACCTGAGGTGGACTCCTGGGCCATGTCGTTGAAGGCTTTCTCCAGGGCCTTTTCGACCTCTTCGTAGCCCTTCTTGTTCGACTTCACGCCCTCACTGATGGCGTCGATCATCTTCTTGGTCTGCTCGGACCCGTACTTCCAGCGTTCCTGGAATCCGTCGCACGCCTCGTCGAGACGCTTCGTACCGATCTGGTCGGCACGGACGTGATCGAGAGCGGCGCGCGCCTCATTGAGATCACGGACGCACCCCTCGAGGGTCCGGAGAAACTCCCCCAATTGATCCGTGTCTGCCTTGAAATGATCCCCCATGGATCGGTGTTCTCCCTCATCTACTACCGACTCATCACTGACAGGCGACTCTCGGAGCAGCCCCGGAGGATGGCAGCCGAAGCGCACCCGGCGGCCGGATCAGCGGACCGGGCGGCGCAGACTCCCCGACGCTTCCCGGGCAGGTCCCGCAGGGGTGCGGGACGGGCCGCACTCACCCTCAGCGACCAGGAAGCAGACTTCAGCCCCTCTGGTAACACCCTCCCCATAAGTCACACAACACCCTACGACCTGCGCGATCGCCGGGTCGCAGCCGCCCGCGACGGGTTCCGTGGAGAACTTGTGACTGCGGCTGGCGCTGTACGACGTGTGACGCGAGATGCGGTGAGTCGGGTGGCGGGTGGACGCGGGGAACGGAAAGCCCCCGGTGGCGGGGGGCCGGCGGAGTCGTCGACCTGCGCTGCGCGTCCACCGGGAGCTTGGTGTCTTGAGTGCCTGCGTCCACTACCGGTGACGAAGGAAGGTGGCGCGGCAAACGGATCCGGCTGGCCGGGTTCTGTGCCCAGGCTGGGCGCCACTCTGCCGGCGGGCTGGGTGATGGACTTCGCCGTAACGGTGCACCCGGCAGTCAGCGAAGGTACGGAGACGTACGACTGCTGCACCCGCTGCTGCACCCGCACAATGGGGCAGTGCGCGCGGGCCGCTCACCCGAAGTCGTCCCTGATGCTTCGTCGGCGCGACGTCGTCCCTGCTGCAGGGGGTTCGCCGGCGCCGTCCGATCCGCCCGCTCCATCCGGCCGAGCACTGGCTGCGGGGCGCGGGCCGCCTTCCTGGCGAGCGCTCGTGGACGGGCTCGTCGCGTCGGGGGCCACCGGAGGGACGGGCGGGCTGCCTGCCGCTTGGAAGCGGCGGTGTGAAACAGCGCCGATGCCCACTCCGCCGGCGCCGCCGACACCGCCCCCAGCGGCGTTGACCACGGCGTTCTTGAGCCACTCCGGCTTCCCGCTGCCCGTGATCCTGGACACTCCGTCAACGGCGACTCCGCCCGCGACGTTGCCCGCCGCCCCGCCCACGATGTTCTCCGAGGCGCGCATTCCCAACTGACTCATGCCACGGTTGCGCAGCAGGGCATTGGTCCCTCCCGCCCCGGCCAACCCCATCGGTGTACCCGCGAGCGACGCGACACCGCCCTGCCAAGTCGCTTCGCCGAGGCTTTCGGCATCGACTCCTTCACCTGTCGCCATGTCGCTTGCGACCGCCGTGAAGGTGTTCCCGGCCCAGTTGATGCCGAAGTCCACCAGCAGCTTGGCCAGCTTCGTCGACCGTTGGTAGGCGCGCATCGCTGCGGCGATGCCTCGCAACAGCCGGCCGAGGCGTTCGGAGAGGCTGATGGCCTGCCCGGCGAGCCGTGCGACGTTGGCCGCTGCGGCCGCACTTCCGAGGCCGAGCGTGACGAAGGACAGGGCAACGCCGACACCGATGGAGACGCCGATCTCGATGTAGATGTCGTGGATCTCCGAATTCACCTGCTCGATCGAATCGGCGGCCTCGTCGAGCTGCCTGGCGATCTCGTCGTACTGCTCCGTCGCCTTCTCGACCTGCGCCTTCATCTCGCGCCAGTGGTCCCTGAACGCTTCGGCCGCAGGTCCGCGCCAGGTGTCCCCCACGACGTTCTCGACGTTCTTGTCGAGGGCTTTCAGCAGCCCGTCGGCGCCCGCTACCTCCTTCTGCAGGCGACGCCACGCCTTGGCGGCCTGCCTGAGCTCCTCCGGCCTGCCGCCAGGGTTGACGAGCTCGATACCGAGCTCTACGAGCTCCTCACCTACCGACTCGTTGCCGCTCACTTCTTGGCACCGTCGCCCTTCGCACCGAAGAGGACCGCGACACCTTCGTCGGTGACCTCTGTGTTGCGGTGCACCTTTCGCAGGGAATCCGCTACGGCGTCCAAATACTTGTGCACCAGATTCAAGGCGTCGGCGGCGTCCGATGAGTACTCGACGTATTCGGTTCTCAATTCATCGGACTCGGTCAGGAAGCCGAATCCGTCCGAGATGGCTTCCTCTCCCGTCTCGTCGATGAACTTCTTCAGATGCGCACGTAAGTCGTAAGCCCGAGACTCGAATTCGCGGGCGAGTTTCCTGCCTGCGTCCTGTGCGTAGAACGGCGCGTCGTCAGCCACGTGCGACTCTCATTCGGTTGGCTGTGAAGGGGGGCAGGCGGGAGACCGGCCCCGGAGAGTGCGCATGTCGGCTGGCAGCCGGTGGGTGACTCGTGTTACCGACTGTCGAAACCCCTGTGCCGCCCGGCCCGCGCTCCCTCGTCCGGCCCAACGATCAAGCCACCGTTCTGGACATGGTCTCGTCCTATCGGCTGAGGCGCGGGGGCTGCGGGACGTGTCGCCGCAACCTCGCCGACGGCCGGCCGGCCGCGTGCGGGGGTCGCAGTCGAGCAGGGCTCGACAGAACGACGGAGCCCGTCGCGCTCACCCCGGAGGGGGCGGGCACGACGGGCTCAGTCCTGGCGGTACGGCCTACTGTCCCTGGTACGGCGGGTGTTGGCCGTAGGGGTTCTGTTGCTGGGGCGCGTGCCCCGAAGACTGGTTGGGGTACGGCTGTTGTGCGGTGGGGTACGCGGGTTGGTTCGGGTACCCGCCACCCTGAGGACCTCCGCCGCCGGGGCCGCCGTTGCCTCGGTTGCCACGGCTGCGGATCACTGCGAAAACGATGCCGCCGATGACCAGCACACCTGCGATACCGGCGATGACGAGGATTGTGCCGGGGGACGACTTCGTGCTCTTCTTTGCTTGGTTCGAGCTGCTGTCGACGCCGTCGGACGCGCTACCGGCCTTCGAGGACGTAGACGCGGGGGCCTGTGCAAGGGGGCCCTCCTTGGGGCCCTTGGGGATGTCCATGGTCAGCGCGGAACCGGGGCGGGCGATGCCGTAGCCGTACTGACGGTCGGGGACCTCACTGACCTTGTTCTTGAGAAATGACGCCGATTTGATCAGGCGGTTGATGACTTGGCCGGCTGTGAGGTCTGGGTACTTGGAGCGTACGAGAGCTGTGATGGCTGAAACGTAAGCGGTGGCATGAGAGGTACCGTCCGCCACTCCATAGCCGCTGGCGAGGTTAGGCTCGGCGGCCAAAATTCGGACGCCCGGAGCAGCAAGAGTGACTCCCTTGCCAGAGTTCGACTGATGCCAGAGAGCGAATGATTCATCAACCGCAGTGACGGCAACCACACCCGGCAGAGCGGCCGGGTAATTCACCGTCCCGCCATCATTACCTGCACCGGAAACCACCACGACATCGCGATCCTGAGCATATTTGATCGCTTTGGCTCCCTTGGAACCGGGGTAGGCATTGTCATCGTTGAACGAAAGGTTGATGACCTTGGCACCCTGATCCACAGCGTATCGAACTCCGGCTGGCCAGGCCGCGGAGTCCATGTACTTGCCAGCGTCAGCACGAACCGGCAAGATTTTGGACTTAGGTGCAAGACCCATCACACCCGCAGAATTGTTGGGCCCATGCCCACGGCCAGCGATTAGGCTCGCCATTTCCGTACCGTGGCCATCGTCATCCTGATGGGGATCATCACCGCTGAAGTCTTTTCCGGGCAGGACCTGCCCTGCCAGATCGGGATGACTAGCGTCAACTCCTGAGTCAACGACGGCAACGATAACGCCGGCCCCCTGAGATGTCTCCCAGACCCTCTCTGCGTCGTACACCCGCAGCGGCCATTGCTTGTCCCGCATCGAATCACCGGCTGCCATGGGGGCTGAAGTGAGGAGCAAGGCTCCTGTCAGCGCCACGACTCCTGTCGTGGACCAGACTCGCTTGACACCCATTCCTTGCTCCTCACTCAACTACGACTGGTTACGCCAGCCTGCAAACGCGGCCCGGTGGCAGCTTGCCAGTCGGGCCGCGTGTGTGCCTACTCGATGTTGCGCGGCACGTTGCGCTTGCGGTCCTCCTCCGAGATCCAGGTCTCTTCGTCCTCGACCAAGTAGTCGGGGCGCTCGCCCCTGCTGTTCTCGTCCTCGGGGCGCCTGCCATTGCCTCGGCCCATGCCTCCGGCCATGCCGCCCGCCATGCCACCGCGCTGAGATCCGCCGCGGCTTCCGTGCAAGCCGGCACCGGTGCCTGTGCCCTTACCGGTAGGCGCCTTGGCCGCTCCGACTACGCCGCCGCGAGCCTTCGCGAGGGCTCCACGACCGCCCGCTGCAGCGCCGCCTCGACCGGCCGCACCGGCCCCGGCACCGCCGCCCATACCGCCCATGCCGGCTCGACCTCCTGTACCACGGGCGGCTCCGGCGCCTCCCGGACCGCCGCTCAGGCCAGCACGGCCTCCCGGAGCACTGAGGCCGCTGCGCCCGACTGGGGAGATCCCACGCGGACCGCCAATGCCGCCGCGTCCGCCGCCAGCGCCGAGACCAGGTCCTCCGATCGGAGCAACACCGCCGGGCGGCACGGCGCCGCCACCACCACCTCCGCCACCACCGGGGATGGGGCCAGGGCTAAGACCGGGGCCAGTCAGCCCGGGCTTGATGCTGTCCACGTTTGTTCCGGTAGTGGGTGGCAGCGGGGCACCACCGGTAATGCCCTTCGCGCGCGGAATCTGTGGGGCGGTGCCGATCTGGCTAGTTCCGCCAGCACTCCAAGGCTTCGGAGCTGCACCAACCGCACCCGGCCGCGCATTGCCAGAAGGGCTCGGCACAGTGATGGGAGGGGGCATGGGCACGTCGCCAGACGGGGGGGCGTAGGGGTCGTTGGGGTCACCACCAACCTTCGGCGGTTTTGCGTAAGTCTTGTAGTTGTACGCCAACTGCTCCATCACCGCGACAGCTTCCAGCTGCTTCTGCTTACCCAGCGACAGCGAATCCGCGTTCGCCTTCGCCGCCGCCTCCGTGCTGGCACCGTTCTTGATGTCTTCCAGCAGCCGAGCGTCATTCCGCTCGTCATCGAAAGCTTTGTCCCAGGCCCTGTCCCAGCCGGACGGTTCCTTGATGTCCCGCATCTTCTCCCTGGATGCGCGCAGGTCCTTCTGGGCAGCGTCCATCATCTGCGCGTTGCGGTTCGCCCAAGCTGCGCCGTTCCTGACTTTCTGGGAGATCTTCGCCGCTTCACGCTGGAACGCCTGGGCCGCCTCGCCTTCCCAGTGTTCCAAAACGTTGTCGACAGCCGCTTGCAGCATGCCGGCGACACTGTCCTTGGCCGAAACCGAGTCGACACCGCCGCTCTTGCCGTCACCGTCTCCTCCGGAGAGGATGTTGTGGACCTGCTTCCAGTGCTGACTGACCTCGTAGATCCGGTCCGGATCCGCGTTCATGATCATGTCTTTCAGGGCAGGAATACCCAGGTTCATCAGGGGCGTGTCGATCTCACTGCGATCTGGCCCCCCCTTACCCCCGTTGGGCTGCTCCTCAAGAATCTCGTCGTGCTTGTCCTGGATGCGCTGCTCTCGCGCCTCCTGCTGTGCCTTGATCTGCTCGGGTGTGGGGTGGTAACCGCCGTACACCATCTTCGAACATCCCCTCCGTCAGTGGCCGATGCCTGTAAGCCTTCTAGAAAGCCGAGCCCTTGGACCCACGAGATCCGCCACCCATGTTCGTCTCGACCGCGAGTTCCTGGTCGGCGTACTTGTCCTTGACCTTTGAAGCGCTCGTGCCGAACTTTTCGATGAGGTCGTGAAGCCCTCGGATGATGTTCTCGATCCGGACCTTCTCTTCCTCGTGAGCCGCGTGCAGCGCGTTCGACTCCAGGAACTTGTCACTGCCGAAGGCACTGCTAGGGATGTTCGTCTCGTACTTGGCCTTGGTCTTGGCCGACTCCATGTCGCCAAGGAGACCGAGCAGCTTCCGGATGACCTCATCCAGCGCGCTCAGATCGACCCGCACTCCGTTGCTCATACCCCGTTGTCCTCTCCCCTGTGTTTCTTAACCTGACTGCCCGGTGCGCTTCTTCTGCCAGTCGCGCACCGCGATTCCGCTTCCGCTTGCCAGCAGCACCAGCAGTAGGCCCGCGCCCACCACGTACATGGCGACCCGGCGCTCCTGTTCCGCTTCTGTTTCGCCCATCGTCACCGCCATCGGGATGACCTCGCCGGCGCCCGCGGTCACCGGTGGGTCCGGCTTCGGGCGGGTGCCCGGGGTGGAGTCATCCGAGAGGGCGGCGACCGGGTCGACCACGCCCCAGCCCAGGTAGCGGTTCGGGCCGCGGCCGGGGCGCTGGGCGGATTCCTGGATGCGGGTGGTGATCTGGGCGGCCGTCCACTTCGGGTGCTTCTCCTTCAGCAGCGCCGCCACGCCCGCCACGTACGGGGCGGCGAAGCTCGTGCCGTCGGCCGTGCACTGGCCGCCCTTCGGGACGGTCGAGACCATGCCGACGCCGGGCGCCCCGATGTCGACGAAGTCGCCAGCCTGCGAGAAGGAGGCACGCTCGTCGTTGCGGTCGGACGCCGCCACCGCCAGGACCCCGGGGTACGACGCCGGGTAGGTGTCGGCGGACTTGCCGTCGGCGCCGTCGTTGCCGGATGCCGCGACGATCAGGGCGCCGGCGTCCACGGCGGCCGCCACCGTGTTGCGCAGCGGTCCGTTGTCCTTCTTGTTCGCCGTGTCCGACGAGATGTTGATGATGTCCGCGCCCTTGGCCACCGCGTCGCGGATCGCGGCGGACATCGTCCCCGAGTCGCCCTGCTTCTCCTCGCCGCCGGTGTAGCGGAGCGAGAGGATCTTGGCCTCCGGTGCGATGCCGGCGAAGCCGGTGCCCGGGTACGGCCGGGCCGCGATGATGCCCGCGACCCTGGTGCCGTGGCCCTCGATGTCGTCGGTGCCGTCCTTCGACTTGCCGACGTAGTCCTTGCCGCCCGGGGCCATCGCGCCGCGCAGCTGCGGGTTGGAGTCGTCGACGCCGGTGTCGATCACGGCGACCGTGACGCCCTTGCCCGTGGCCTGCGCCCGCAGTTGGTCCAGGAGTACGCGCTGGAGCGACCAGGGCGTGGACTTTATGGTCTTGCCGCCGAACGTGCACTCGGAGCTGGAGGACAGCCCGAAGGACGGCTTGTCGGCGTCCGCGAGACGGGTGGGGACCGGAGTGGCGGTGGCCGCTGCCGGCGGGGCGGCCGTGAAGCACACCCCCGCGACCGCGAGAACGCCACATGCCCGCTGCAGTGCGCGGGTTCCACTCGTGCGCGTACGCGGACGGGGTGTCAGGACCCCCATGTTCAGGCTCCCCAGGCTTTCTCGCTCCGGTCCGGGAATCGGCCGAAGATCTGGTTGTCGCAGAAGTGGGTCGGCCCAGCGGACGCCGTGGCGTCGCCGGGCCGGCCCAACTCGTCTTGCCTCGGGTCGGATCAGCCCCAGGTGTTGGCGTTGCTCTTCTCAGTGGCCTGGTAGTTCTCCGCCGAGCTCTGCAGCGCAGCAGAGATCTTCATCAGCGTCGCGTGCAGGTTGGCCGCGGTCTTGTCCCACTCGCGCTGCTTGCGCTGGTAACCCTCCTGCGCCTCACCCTCCCAGGTGGCGGCGACACGGCGGACAGCGGCCTCGACGTCGTCCAGCTGCTGCTTGATACGGCCGGCGGTGTTCTTCACGTCCGTGGACGCGTTGGTGATGGTGGCGTAATTGACGAGAATCGACATCGTCGCTCCCTTTCAGGAAGAAGTCGTGAGAAGGCGGGAAGAGTCGGCTCAGCCGAAGTCGGACATGATCTTGCTGACTTCAGCGTTCTGCTGCTCTTCCGACGCGGTGTAGTTGCTCCGCGTGGAGTCCACGGCTTCCTTGATGTCGTTGAGGATGTCGCTCATCTTCTTGGCGTCCTCGTTCCACCGGTTCTGGAGCTCGTGGTACGACTTGGCCGCCTGGCCCTGCCAGCCCCCCGCGATCTGGCTGATCACGCCGTCGAGACGGCGGATCTCGCCCTGGATCTGACCATTCACGGTGGCGATCTGGCCCGAGAGCCTGGTCAGCTCATCTTCTGTTACCCGAAACTGCCCGGCCATGGTGAACCTTCCCCCATGTCGTTGATGGTCCGGGAAGCCTGTGCCACTCCCCGGATAAGCGTCATATCAGTGAGCGCTGCACACACTCTATCGCCCGTCCGTCACACATCCACATGTGGCGGTTATCAGTTACAGAGTTCACACACATGCGCGACGGCCTTGTGATCGACAACGCCAAGTGCCGTGCCGCCTATGCCCGTTGGGGTCACTGACTCTGCGGCTGCGCGGCGCTGCCGGTGTCGAGCAACGGCCCCTTCGGGATGAACTCGGCGAACGGCTGGGGCACGGCGGTGGGGCTGACCTTCTCGTATCCGAGGCGGGTGCGCGCCTTGTCCGTCTCGCTCGCCCCGCTCTCCGAGGAGGACGAGTCGCCGGTGCCGCTCTTGTCTGCCGCGCTGTCGTTGTTCGACGGCAGCGAGTAGCGCAGGCCCGTGTCGGTCAGCAGATACGTCGAGCCACCGCCCTCTGCCGCACCCGTTACCTCCTTGAAGAGCAGGCCGGAGCCCGAAGAGACGTACGCGTTCAGCGAGTCGGCGATGACCTTCTTGGGGTACGCGGAGCCCGCCCAGGCGGCGAGCTTCGGCTTCGCGTCCGCTCCGATGCCTCCGCTGAAGACGCTGCACGAGGTGGTACGGGCCGCCTCCGTCGCCGTCGCCGCCGGGTTGGCCTGCCGCGGGACGTCGTGCGGCCAGCCCTTGTCGTCGTAGAAGGCTTCGCTGCGCCCGCCGTTGGCGGCGATGATGGTCGTGGTGTCGGCCTTGACGGCGGCGACCTCGTCGGTTCCGTACGCCTTCGAGGCGGACGGCGAGTCCAGCAGGAGGGCGGCGACGAACGGCGAGATCAACGCGACCCGGTCCTTCAGTACGACGTAGTACTGATGCCCCTGCGTCTCCTCCGCCTTGAGCACCCGACCGACCGTCGCGGCCTCGGCGGGAAGCTGCTGGAGCGTGGTCTGCTCCCCGATGCCCTCGACCGTGGGGAACGAGATCTCACCGCCGGGGTTGAGGGTCTTCAGCCACTCCGTGCTCACCGGCTGCGGCTTGGCCGTCGAGCTCATGACGGAGGCGCGCAGTTGCTGCATCTCCGTGTCGTCGAGCCCCGCCGAGCCGCCCAGGACGAAGGCGTTGCCCTTGCCGTCGACGAGGTACTCCGCCCTCGTCCTCGTGTCGACGACGTACAGCGCCTCGCGCGCGTCGACCTTCCCCGTGCCGCCGACCGACTTGGCGTCCTCCTCGTCGAGGACGAACACCGCGCGGTCGATGGCGGTGTTGGAACCCGGGGCCGGCTGCTCGCAGACCGCCCACGTCTTCGCCTTCTCGGCTTCCTCCGTGGTGGGCAGCCGGTCTGGCGCGTACGGGATGCCGAGCGTAGCGCCGTGCGGGATGCCGCTCTTGTCGATCTCCTTGCCGGGGACCTCGATGACGGTGCCCTTGCCCTTGTCCAGAAGGAGCTTGGCGGAGGCGTAGTTGAGGACGGGGTGCAGCGTCGGGACCTGCTTGCCGTTCGCCGCCTTGTCCTTGATGACGACGTAGCGCGTGGTGGAGTCGCTGTCGACGATGATGTGCTGGTAGGGAGTGTCCCAGCCCTTGGGCGCCGCCGGCTTGAGGACGCCCCAGGCGATGAAGCCGATCACCAGAACGACACCCACCGCCAAGCTGGGCATCACCGTACGGACGGGCCGCGGCGCTCCCTCGTCCGAGCCTCCGGGCGAAGGCGCCAGGAACGCTGCGACAGTGCGCTTGCGAGCGAACGTATAGGCGGCGAGCTCATCCCGACGCGTTGCCATGGTCCTGGCTCTCCCGTTTGGTCGTGCGTGAAGGCTGCTGGTCGTGCGTGAAGGCTGCTTCAGCCGAACAGGGCACCTACTATGCACTGCGCCGCGCGACCGTGATCCACCAGGTGCGCCGTCCCCGCCGCATCTTCACAGCCCTGTGCCATGTTCGTAGCCCGGCACCTGTGTCGCCCCGTGTTCATCAACGGGTACCGTGACCACTCGCACAACTGACGTGGGCAATTGTGGCCCCAGGCCCCGTCGCCGCGATCCGCGCAGACGGAAACCGCACCGACGACGGCCACCACTTCGCGAAAGGGATGTCCCGGGGGATGACCAGCGCTACGAGCACTCGGCGCGGACGCCGCGCACAGCAGCAACCGGGCCGTGGCCGCAGAGCCGCCCCCGCCCCGGCTCCCGCGGCGGCCGGCAACTCCGCGGCGCCGCGCACGCTGCCGCACCCCGGCGGCCTGGGCCCGCTGCGGCTCCAGCAGCTGATCCTGGTCGAGCTGGCGGCGGCCGTCATGCTGGCCGCCTGGGCCACTTCGAAGCCCTGGCTGCTCGCCCCGGCCGGCGCGGTGGCCGCGCTGCTGCTGCTCCTGGCGATCGTGCGCCGGCACCACCGTCCGCTGCCCGAGTGGTTCGAGACGACGCGCGCCCTCAAGCGCCGCCGGCGCGAGGCCAAGCTGCCCGTGCCGCCCGGTACGGACCCGATGCTGGCCCCGACCGTGGAGTGCGACCCCGCGCTGCGGACGTACACCTTCGTCTCCCGTGACGACCGTTCGATCGGCATGATCGGTGACGGATCGTTCCTGACGGCCGTGCTCTTCGTGCAGCCGGCCGACGAGCCGCTGCGCCCGGGGTTCGCCAATCGCCAACTCCCGCTGCAGCTAGTCCAGGACGCCCTGGAGGTCGACGGCATCAGGCTCGCCTCCGCGCAGGTCGTGCAGCACACCCAGCCGGCGCCCGCGCCGCACCTGCCCCAGCAGTCCGTCGCGGCACGGTCGTACGGACCTCTCCAGGCCCAGGCCGGTTCCCCCGCCCTGCGGCTCACCTGGGTCGCGCTCAAGCTCGACCCGGAGCTGTGCCCCGAGGCGGTGGAGGCGCGCGGCGACGGCGTCCCCGGCGCCCAGCGTGCGCTGCTGCGCGTCGCGGACCAGCTGGCGAGCCGGCTGGCCGGCGCGGGATTCCGGGCGACCATCCTGGACGAGAACGAACTCGTGCAGGCCCTCGCCACGTCGAGCTGTCTCAATCCGCGGGCCAACGCCCAGCGCGGCCAGGACGGGCGGCCGGCCCAACGGCGTACGGTCGAGTCGGTGCGCAGCTGGCGGGTCGACGACCGGTGGCACTCCACGTACTGGATCTCCCGCTGGCCGCAGTTGGGCGACGGCGGTGTCGCGCTGCCGCGGCTCGTCACGCAGTTCACCTCGCTGCCCGTCCTCGCAACGACGTTCAGCATGACCCTGAGCAAGGCGGGCAACCGCGGGATCTCCGTCGCCGGGCACGTACGTATCACCGGCCGGGGCGAGAACGAACTGGACCAGGTGCGCCGGGACTTGGAGCGTGCCGCGAGTGCGGCCAAGGTCGGCCTCGTGCGCCTCGACCGGGAACAGGTGCCCGGAGCACTCGCCACCCTTCCGCTCGGAGGTACCTCCTGATGTCCTACCCCACGCCGACCAGGAGCCAGGAGCCCGCCCGCACCCCGGCGCACGTGGCCTCGCCCACCGACACCGGTCTCATCCCGGTCATCCGGCCGGAGACGGCCCAGCAGCAACGGCGCATCTTCAGCCCGGGATTCGGGCTGCGCGGGCCGCGCCGCACCCGTCATGTCGTGACCGCCGAGGAGATCGCGGCGATCAGTGTGCCGATCGGCGACGACGGCGTCATCATCGGCACCGACACCCAGTCGCAGCCGGCGGTGCTCGGCCTGGCCCGGCCCACCCCGTTCGACGTCGTCGTCGTGGGCGGTCTGTGGATGGCCCAGGTACTGGCGCTGCGCTCGGCGGCGACGGGGGCCCGTGTGGCCGTCGAGACCGGTCGTCCGCAGGCGTGGCAGCAGCTCGCCCAGGCGGCGGGCGGCGGTCAGCAGTGCATGACTGTCTACCCGGTGGGCCGGGTGCCCGCGCAGGGTCCTTCGGTCTCCAGCCCCGTGGTCCTCATCCGCGACTGCGGTGTGCGTCCCCCGCGCGGGCGCGTGACCTCGCTTCCGTGGCAGGCCGTGGTGACCGTGCTGCCGTTCGTCGGTGAGCACGCGCCGCGCTGGCTGGCGCAGGCGCAGCTGGTCGGCATCCAGCGCATCTCGCCGCAGGAGACGGAGGTCGTACGGGAAACACTCGGGATCCCGGCGGAGCACCTGGAGATGCTGCCGACGCTGTCCGACAACGTCGCCCTGTGGTGTACGCGCAAGCACCGCAAGTACGTCATGACGGAACCCACGGACGCGGAGACGGGCCTGCTCGGCATGGCCCGCCGCCTGGACTGAGGGCACGCGCCGGGCGTCGTGGAGGGCCGTGGGGCGTGCGGGCCGGCGGGGGAACCGCGGAGCCGGTCCGCACGCAAGGGCGCTTTTCCGTACCGTGGGGCGAAAGATTAGTCTTCTGGTGATGCGGTGAACGTCGCAGCCGCGTAGGAACGCGCCACCCCATCCGCCCGACCGCGACGACGCCAGCAGCAGTTGCTGACCAGGAGGCAAAGCAGTGAACAGGGATCGGTCCGAGTACCACGGCGACGGCCAGTCCTCGGACGGGGACGACCGCGAGCTGGATCTCACCGGCGAGTTCGAAATCGTCTACGAGCCTCCTGCCTGGTACGACCAGAGCACGCGGGGTGGCTCCGCGCCGGGCGGCCAGGACAACGCCGGCCCCGTTTCCGCGCCGCCGCCGACCGGGCCGCCGCTGGGTCAGGGCCCCGCCCAGCCGGGGCCGCCCGCCCCGCAGGCCCCGGCGCCCGCGCAGCCGTTCGCGCAGGGGGCACCGCAGGCGGACCAGTACGGCACGGGTGGATACGGCTTCCCGCAGCAGCAGGGGCCCGGCGCGCCCCAGCAGGCCGGCGGTTACGGGTACCCGCAGCAGGCCGCGCCGGGCGGGTACGGATACCCCCAGCAGCCCGCGCCCGCCGCGCCCCAGCAGCCCGCGCCCCCGCAGCCTGTTCAGCAGCAGCCCGCGCCCCCGCAGGCCGCCCAGCAGCCCGTGCCCGGCGCACCGGTTCCCGGCCAGGACACGTCCGGCGGTTACGGGTACCCGCAGCAGCAGCCCCCGGTCGCCGCGCCCCAGGCGCAGGCCCCGGCGCCCGGTTTCCCCGTACTGCGCCCGGTCGGTGACGACGCGCAGGACAGCGCGCCCCAGGGTGCGGCACCCGAGGCGCCCGCCGCCGAGCAGGAGCAGCAGGCGGAGTCCGCCCCGGAGGTCCCCGAGCCGAACTACGCCGCCGCCGACGCCGAGGCCGCGGCGCTCTTCGGCAGCCCCGACGACGAGGAAGAGGCCGCCGAGGAGCCCGGCGGCGAGACCCCGGCGGGCGAGGCCGAGGCCCCGTCCGACGAGGAGGCCGCCGCCCGGGCCGGGGCCGCGGGCGACGGCGCCGGTGAGACCGCCGCCGAACCCGAGGCCGCGCTGCCGGCGCCGCCCGTGGCCCAGCCGCCCGTGTCCCAGCCGCAGCCGGCGGCGCAGGCGCAGCCGCAGGGTTCGCAGGAACTGCCCCCGCTGCCCCAGGGCTACCAGCCCGCGGCGCAGCCGCCCGCCCAGCCCGTGCCGGGCGTGCCGCAGCAGGCGGTGCCGGACGGGTACGGGTACCCCCAGCAGCCGGTCCAGGGCGCCCCCCAGCAGGGTCAGCAGCCGGACCAGCAGGCCGCGGCAGCCGCGCAGGCGGCCGGTTACGGCTATCCGCAGCCGTTCCCCCAGCAGCAGCCCCATCCGCAGTACCAGACGCCCCCGCAGGGCACGTTCGGCGCGGCCCAGCCGCTGCCGCAGCAACAGCCGGTGCCGCAGCAGCACCCGGGCTACCCCGCGCAGGGCGGGCCGGGCGCACCGGGTTACCCGCAGCAGCCCCAGCAGCAGGCGCCGCAGGCCGCACAGCCGCAGGCCCAACAGCCCGTGCAGCAGCCGCAGCCGCAGCCGCAGCAAGGGCACCCGCAGGCCGCGCAGCCCCAGCCGCAGCCCGCCCAGGCGCAGCCGCCGCAGCAGCCCGGATACAACTACCCGCCGCAGCAGGCGGGTTACGGCTATCCGCAGGCGGCGCAGCCCGCGCCCCCGCAGCAACCGCAGGCCCAGCAGCCCCAGTACCAGCAGCACCCGCAGCAGCAGGCGCCCCAGCAGCAGCCCCCGGCCGCGCCCACCGGTTACGGCTCCCAGGGCTGGACCGCCCCGACGGGCCCGCAGGCCGGCGCTCCCCAGCAGCAGGCCGCGCCCGGTACGCCGCTGGGTTACAACGCCGCCGTCGAGCTCTCCTCCGACCGGCTGCTGCGCAACCAGCCCAAGGCCCGTAAGAACAACTCGGGTCCGTCCCGCTTCAAGCTCGGCGCCAAGAAGGAAGAGGAGGAGCGGCAGCGCAAGCTGGCGCTGATCCGCACGCCGGTGATGTCGTGCTACCGGATCGCGGTGATCAGCCTCAAGGGCGGCGTCGGCAAGACCACGACGACCATGTCGCTCGGCGCGACGCTCGCCTCCGAGCGCCAGGACAAGATCCTCGCGATCGACGCCAACCCGGACGCCGGCACGCTCGGCCGACGCGTGCGGCGCGAGACCGGCGCGACCATCCGCGACCTGGTCCAGGCGATCCCGCAGCTGAACAGCTACATGGACATCCGCCGCTTCACCTCGCAGGCGCCGTCCGGTCTCGAGATCATCGCCAACGACGTGGACCCGGCGGTCTCCACGACGTTCAACGACCAGGACTACCGCAGCGCCCTCGAAGTGCTGGGCAGGCAGTACCCGATCATCCTCACCGACTCGGGCACCGGACTGCTCTACAGCGCGATGCGCGGCGTACTCGACCTGGCCGACCAGCTCATCATCATCTCCACGCCGTCCGTGGACGGAGCGAGCAGCGCGTCGACGACGCTCGACTGGCTCTCCGCGAACGGCTTCGCCGACCTGGTGCAGCGATCGCTCACCGTGATCTCCGGGGTCCGCGAGACCGGCAAGATGATCAAGGTGGACGACATCGTCGCGCACTTCGAGACCCGTTGCCGCGGCGTCGTCGTCGTGCCCTTCGACGAACACCTGGCTGCGGGCGCCGAAGTCGACCTGAACATGATGCGTCCCAAGACCCGCGAGGCGTACTTCCACCTCTCGGCCCTCGTCGCCGAGGACATCGCCCGCACCCAGCAGGGCCAGGGCTTCGCCCAGCAGCAGGCTCCGCCGCAGCAGGTCCCGCACCAGCAGCAGCCGCCGCAGGGGTACGCGCCCCAGCAGCACCCCGGCGCCGCTCCCCCGCCCGGCCAGGGCTGGCAGCAGCCGGGTCAGCAGCCTCCGCAGGGCCAGGGCTGGCAGCAGCAGCCGGCCCCGCCGCAGAACCCCCAGCAGCCCGGCCCCGGCTGGACCCAGTAAGTACCCGCCGGTCGTCCCTCGTGCGGGTGAGTTGCTACAAGCTGATGGTGCGCACGGCACCCGGGGTCGGCCTAAGATGCCCGGACGACGTCCTGCCCGTTGCCGAAAGGGAGTTTGACTGATGGGGAGCGCACAGGAGAAGGAAGAGCTGTACGCCCTCGACATCTCTGGCGTCGAGTGGCACAGCGCCCCCGGCACGAGCGAGCACGAGGAGCGGGTCGAGATCGCGTACCTGCCCGAGGGGGCCGTCGCGATGAGGTCGTCCGTGGACCCGGAGACGGTTCTGCGCTACACGGAGGCGGAGTGGCGGGCGTTCGTGCTCGGCGCGCGCGACGGCGAGTTCGACCTGACCTGAAGCGCGGCCGCCGATGCCGTGACAGCACCGGGGGACCCCAGGGGGGGGGCCGGGGGGGGGGGGGGTTGGGTTCGGTGGGTGGGGGGGGGTGGGGGGGGGGTTTTGTCCAACAGGGGGGGGGGAAACAAAA
>NZ_JBWKLQ010000001.1:49641-628212 GCF_056429965.1 Streptomyces sp. NPDC046122
ACTGGACCTGAGGGGCGGCCTCCGGTGCTGTGACAACACCGCACCCCGCCGGGAAGGATCCGGCGGGTCGCGGTCGTCGGTCCGGGCGTACGGACGGTGTCAGCGGCGGTTCCTGCCGACCAGGTGGGCGAGACCCCAGGCGGCCGCCGCGGCGAGCACGAGGCCGAGCAGACTGATCAGCGGGTTCCCGGTCTCGGCGCCCCACCACGACTTGGCCGGGATGAGGGCGTCGGCCTGCATCATGTTCCGGAAGCCGTACCATCCGCCGGCGTCCAGGGTCACGAACACCACGGCGTTCGTGAAGCCGAAGAAGGCGCCGAGCGCGGCCACGACGGCCCCGCTGATGTGCGCGCCGGTGCTCCGGTGGCCCACCAGACCGACGAGCGTGCCGACGGCCGCTCCGTTGATCAGGGCGTGCAGCAGGTAGAGCGTGTAGACGGTGTTCGGCGACTGGTCCCGGTACGTGGCGTAGACGACGCCGGCGTACACGAGGGAGATGACCACCGAGGCGAAGAAGCCGAGGAAGAACGCTCCGACCGGACTTCCCGACCTCGGCTGCGGCCCGTAGGTCGCCTGCGGGTAGGCCGGCTGCATCGGGAACTGCCCCGGTCCGACCGGCGGCGCACCGAACCCCTGCGGGGGCCCGGGCGGCTGCTGGGGTACGGGTGGCTGGTGGCCCGGGTTGTACTGGGGCTGCCAGGGCTGGCTCATGAAGGGGTCCCCCGAGAAGCAGAAGCTGGAGCTGCCCAAATTACCAAACGGCGTCACCCGTGCCCCGGGCGCGATCGCGGTCTCCGCCATACCCTCACCAGGGAGGCGACAAGGGTGTAGACCAATGAGGGGACGCCGGGTGCCGACGACACGCGCGCGGCGCCGTCGGCTCCGGCATTCCCGCAGTACACACGGGGTTTTGGCATCGTTGACTCGGCTGGAACAGCGCTGGTACACCTTCGCATAACGAGCTGGACACCAGTGGTCAACACGCCTTCTCCGTGCGAGTGATGACGCGAGGTCAAACGTCCATGGACAACACCACAGTTCCGCCCTCCGCCCGCCCCCTGCCCCGAGCCCTCACCCTGCTCGCCGTCGGCGCCACCGCCCTGGCCCTGGCCGCCGCGGCCGCGACCCCGCTGAACCCCGCACCGCGGCAGGCGCGGGCGGACGGGCAGCGGACGCTGACCGTCGCGGTCTCGCAGAGCGTCGACTCCCTCAGCCCGTTCCTGGCCCAGCGCCTGGTCTCCACCACGGTCCACCGGCTGATCTACGAGAACCTGACGAACTACGACGTCGGGGACAACCACGCGATCCCGGGTCTCGCCACGAAGTGGGAGCCGTCCCCGGACAAGCTGACGTGGACGTACACCATCCGTGAGAACTCCAGGTGGTCCGACGGCGAGCAGGTCACGGCCGAGGACGCCGCCTGGACGTTCAACACGATGATGACCGACGAGGGCGCGGCCACCGCCAACGGCAGCTTCGTCGCGAACTTCAGGAAGGTGACCGCGCCCAGCCCCACCGAGCTGGTCATCGAGCTGAAGAAGCCGCAGGCCACCATGGCCGCGCTCGACGTGCCGATCGTCCCGAAGCACGTGTGGGAGAAGGTCGGCGACTTCTCGAAGTTCAACAACGACAAGACGTTCCCGATCGTCGGCAACGGGCCCTTCGTCCTCACCGACTACAAGGTCGACCAGTACGTCAAGTTCAAGCCGAACAAGAAGTTCTGGCGCGGCGCCCCGAAGTTCGACGAGCTGGTCCTCAAGTACTACAAGGACGGTGACGCCGCCGTCGCCGCGCTCCAGAAGGGCGAGGTGTCGTTCGCGTCCAACCTCACCCCGGCGCAGGCCGCGTCCCTCGCCAAGGCCGAGAACATCAAGGTGAACGACGCTCCCGGCCGCCGCTTCTACGCCCTGGCCACCAACCCGGGCGCCAGGGCGAAGAACGGCAAGAAGTTCGGCGACGGCCATCCGGCGCTGCTGAACCCGAAGGTGCGCAGGGCCCTCTTCGCCGCCACCGACCGCAAGACGATCATCGACAAGGTGTTCCAGGGACACGCCGTCGAGGGCGAGGGGTACATCCCGCCGCGCTTCCCGGCGTACCACTGGAAGCCGTCCGCCGAGCAGAGGATCGCGTACGACCCGGCCCGGGCGGCCGCGCTGCTCGACGAGGCCGGCTACCGGAAGAACGGCGCCGGCAAGCGCGTCGGCAAGGACGGCAAGCCGCTCGACTTCCGCATCCTGTGCCACGCCACCGACCCGAACGACAAGGCCATCGGCAAGTACATGCAGGAGTGGTGGGGTGATCTGGGCATCGGGCTGAAGGTCGACTGCCTGGACAACGTCTCGGACCCGTGGCTGGCCGGCGAGTACGACCTGGCCTTCGACGGCTGGTCCGTCAACCCCGACCCGGACTTCGTCCTGTCCATTCACACGTGTGCCGCGCTGCCGTCCACGCCGAAGGACACCGGGGCGACGGACAACTTCATCTGTGACAAGAAGTTCGACGAGCTCTACGCGAAGCAGACGGCGGAGTACGACCAGGCCAAGCGCGCGGATCTCGTCAAGCAGATGCAGTCGCGGCTTTACGACACGGGTTACATGAATGTCATGGCGTATCCGAACGCGGTCGAGGCGTACCGTACCGACCAGATCAGGGCGATCACGACAATGCCCGAGTCCGGCGGCAATCTGTGGGGCCAGGACGGCTACTGGAGCTGGTGGTCGGCCGTGCCCGCGGAGGCCGACGACACGTCCGGCGGGAGCGGCTCCTCGACCGGCCTCGTCGTCGGCATCGCCGTCGCGGTGGTCCTCGCCGGCGGGCTCGTGGTCTTCGTCGCCATGCGCCGCCGCTCCACCGCGGAAGACCGTGAGTAGTACATGAGCACTGCAAGCACCACCCCCCTCGCGGAGGGTGCGGCCGACGGCCCGGTCCCGGTGAAGACCGGGCCGTCCGGCCCCCGCGCCCGCTCCGCCCGTGCCTATCTGCTGTACGTCGCGGGGAAGCTCGGCGGCGCGGCCGTCTCGCTCTTCGCCGTACTCGTCACCAGCTTCTTCCTCTTCCGGATCATCCCCGGCGACCCGGTGCGCACCATGACGCACGGCCGCCAGGTGTCCGCGGAACAACTCGCTTCGCTGCGGCGCCAGTTCGGGCTCGACCTGCCGGTGTGGCAGCAGTTCACCGAGTACTGCGCCAAGGCGCTCAGCGGCGACCTCGGCACCTCGTACCAGTTCCACGCGCCGGTCGGCGAGCTGATCGCGGAGAAGCTGCCCGCGACGCTGCTGCTGACCGGCGTCGCCGTCGTCATCTACTCCGTGCTCGGCCTGTGGCTCGGTACGCGCTCCGCGTGGCGCCACGGCCGGCTCGGCGACAAGGTCAACACCGGCGTGGCCCTCACCCTGTGGTCCGTGCCCTCGTTCTGGCTCGGACTGCTGCTGATCATCACCTTCTCGGTGGGCATCGGCCCGATCCCCGGCATGTTCCCCACGGGCGGCATGGAGACGGGCGGCGAGACCGGGTTCGCGTACGTCGCCGACGTGGCGCACCACATGGTGCTGCCCGTCGTCACCCTGGTGGCGGTCGGGTACGCGCAGACGCTGCTGGTCATGCGGGCCTCGCTGCTGGACGAGATGGGCAGCGACTACCTGACGACGGCCCGTGCGAAAGGGCTGCGCGACGACCTGGTGCGCCGCCACCACGCCGTGCCGAACGCCCTGCTGCCCACGGTCACCATGGTCTTCATCAACCTCGGCCATGTGGCCGCCGGGTCGATCCTCGTCGAGACGGTCTTCTCCTGGCCGGGGCTCGGCGGCCTCTTCTACCAGGCGCTGAGCGTTCCCGACCTGCCCCTCGTGCAGGGTCTGTTCGTCGTCTTCGCCGGAGCGATGATCCTGATGAACCTCCTCGCCGACCTGCTCTATCCGCTGCTCGATCCCCGGGTGGGCCGATGACTTCCCCTTCGACCGCCGCGCAGAGCGCCTCCTCCCTCGCCTGGGCGCGGCGACGCGGGTCCGTGGCACGCTTCTGGCGTGCGTACCGTACGCACCGGGCGGGCCTCTTCGGCCTCGGCGCCCTGGCCGCGATCGCCCTGGTGGCGCTGGCCGCGCCGATGCTC
The DNA here is from genome assembly GCF_056429965.1 of Streptomyces sp. NPDC046122. Lineage (NCBI taxonomy): Bacteria > Bacillati > Actinomycetota > Actinomycetes > Kitasatosporales > Streptomycetaceae > Streptomyces > Streptomyces sp. NPDC046122. Next base: position 53,750 of record NZ_JBWKLQ010000001.1, read on the forward strand.
GTCGGCAGCGACGTGCAGAGCGTGACGAACGCGCCCGGGGCGGCGCTGGAGGCGCCGAGCGGCACGTTCCCGCTCGGCACCGACCAGTTCGGCCGCTCCCTGCTCGGACTGCTGGTCTGGGGTGCGCGGATCTCCCTGACGGTCGGGCTGATGGCGGCGGCGCTGTCGGTCGCCATCGGTACGCTCGTGGGCATCCTGGCCGGGCACTTCGGCGGCTGGTTCTCGACGGTGACCATGCGGATCACCGACTGGTTCCTGGTGATGCCGACGCTGGTCCTCGCGATCGTGCTGGCCACGGTGATGTCGCGCAGCGTGTGGACGGTGATCCTGGCGATCGGCGTCACGAGCTGGCCGACGACGGCGCGCCTCGTGCGGGCGCAGACGCTGGCCGTGGAGTCCCGTCCGTACATCGAACGGGCGACGGCGCTCGGCGGCGGCCACGGGCACATCATGAGCCGCCACGTCCTGCCGAACGTCATGCCCCTGGTCCTCGCCCAGACCACCCTCGGCATCTCGAACGCCATCCTGACCGAGGCGACGCTCGCCTTCCTCGGCCTCGGCGACCCGGACGTCGTCTCGTGGGGCGGCATGCTCCAGGACGCGCGGGAGGCGGGCGCGGTCTCCTCGGGGCACTGGTGGTACCTGGCGCCACCGGGCATCGCCATCGCGGTCGTCGCGCTGGCGTTCACGCTGTGCGGGCGCGCCGTGGAGTCCGTCCTGAACCCGAAGCTGGGAGTGTCGACCCGATGAGCGCACCGGCCCCGTTGCTGGAAGTGAGGGACCTGCACGTGACGTACGGCGCCGGGACGCGCGCCGTGCGCGGCGTGGATCTGACGCTGTCCGCCGGGCAGAAGCTCGGCGTCGCCGGCGAGTCCGGCTGCGGCAAGTCGACCCTGGCGCTGGCGCTGCTGCGGCTGCTGCCGGCGTCGGCCCGGATCGGCGGGCAGATCCTCCTCGACGGCGAGGACGTCCTGACCATGAAGTGGGGGCGGCTGCGGGCCGTACGGTGGGCGGGGGCCTCGATCGTCTTCCAGGGCGCCATGCACTCGCTGAACGCGGTGCACCGCGTCGGGGAGCAGATCGCGGAGCCGGTGCTGCTGCACGGCGGATCCACGGCGGCGGCGGCGCGGCGGCGGGCCGGCGACCTGCTGGAGCAGGTGGGGCTTCCGGCGGGGCGCGCCGACGCGTATCCGCACGAGCTGTCGGGCGGGCAGCGGCAGCGCGTGATGATCGCGATGGCCCTGGCGTGCGATCCCCGGCTGATCGTCGCGGACGAGCCGACGACGGCGCTGGACGTGATGATCCAGGCGCAGATCCTGCGGCTGATCGAGCAGTTGGTGGCCGACAAGGACATCAGTCTGCTGATGATCAGTCACGACCTGTCGGTCCTGGCCGACACGTGCGACCGGCTCGCGGTGATGTACGCCGGCCGGGTCGTCGAGGAGGGCCCGGCGGACCAGGTGTTCACCGATGCGCGGCATCCGTACGGCCTGGCCCTGTCGGCGGCGTTCCCCCGCATCGGCGACCCGGCCTCCCGCCGGGCTCCGCGCGGCCTGCCGGGCGACCCCCCGGACCCGTCGGCGCTCCCGCCCGGCTGCACGTTCCATCCCCGGTGCCCGGTCGCCCTGGAGGAGTGCGGCACGCAGGACCAGGCGCTGCGGGAGGCGGGGGCGGGCCGGCGGGCGGCGTGCGTGCGGGTGGGAGCGGCGGTTCCGCCCCAGTTCCCGGTCGCGGAACCGCCCCCGCACAGCTGACCACCACCCGTACTCACCCGGAGCCAGCCATGAGCATCAGCACCAGCACCGACGCGGGCCCCCTGCTCTCCGCCGCCGGACTGCACGTCGCCTTCCCGGGCCGGGGCGGTGCGGCGACCGCGCGGGCCGTCGACGGGGTCGACCTCGACATCCGCCCCGGCGAGATCGTCGCCCTGGTCGGCGAGTCCGGCTGCGGCAAGACCACGCTCGCCCGCTCCCTCCTGGGCCTCGTACCGCCCACCTCGGGCCGCGTCACGTTCGGCGGCGCGCCGCTCGACTACGGCTCGCGCTCCCTCAAGGCATACCGCAAGCGCGTCCAGCTGGTGCTCCAGGACCCCAGCGGCTCGCTCAATCCGCGTCACACCGTGTACGACGCCGTGGCGGAGGGGCTGCGCATCCACGGTTGCGCCGGTGACGAGCGCGAAGCCGTCGCCGGGGCGCTGTCCCGCGCCGGGCTGCGGCCCCCCGAGCGGTTCTTCCTGCGCTACCCGCACGAGCTCTCCGGCGGCCAGCGCCAGCGCGTCGTCATCGCCGGCGCGCTGGTGCTGGAGCCCGAACTCATCGTCGCCGACGAGCCGGTGGCCTCACTCGACGCCTCCGTACGGGGCGAGATCCTCGCCCTGCTGCTGTCGCTGCGCGACGAACTGGGCCTCTCCGCCCTGGTGGTGACCCACGACCTGGGACTCGCCTGGAACATCGCGGACCGCGTCGCGGTGATGTACCTGGGCCGGATCGTCGAGACGGGCCCGGCCGACAAGGTGCTGACGGATCCTCAGCATCCGTACACCCGGGCCCTGTTGTCGGTGCTTCCGGAGTCCGGTGAAGTGCCGGTCGTCCTCACCGGCGAGCCCCCGGACCCGTCCCGCGTCCCCGACGGCTGCCGCTTCCACGCCCGCTGCCAGGTGCTCGCGTCGGGAGAGGCGGAGCGGGCGGGCGTCGCCGCCGACTGCCGTACGACGCTCCTGCCGGTCCTGACCGGCGGCGAACAGGCGCAGGTCGCCTGCCACTGGGCGGCGGCCCGCGTCACGGGGAAGGAGGCCGCCGGCGCCTGAGCCGTGCGGCCGGCCACGGGCCGCCGAGCCGGCCGGCGACGTTACGCGGTGGGCCGCGCGGCCCGGACCTCGTACGCCTCGATCAGCTCGCTCGACCGCTTCACGTCCGCCCCGATGGCCTCGAGCAGCGCCTCGATCGACTCGAACCGCTCCTGCCCGCGCACGTACGCGAGGAAGTCGACGGCGACGTGCAGTCCGTACAGGTCGAGACCGACCCGGTCGATGGCGTACGCCTCGACCGTACGCTCCGTGCCGTCGAACTGCGGGTTCGTGCCGACCGAGATCGCGGCGGGCATCCGCTCGCCCTCCACGGTCAGCCAGCCCGCGTACACCCCGTCGGCCGGGATGGCGGTGTGCGGCAGCGTCTCGACGTTCGCCGTCGGGTAACCGAGCTCACGGCCGCGCTGCGCCCCGCGCACCACGACGCCCTCGACCCGGTGCGGCCGGCCGAGGATCTCCGCCGCGCCCTCGACGTCGCCCTCGGCGACGAGCCGCCGGGTGAGCGTGGAGGAGAACGGCTCGCCGCCGCCCGCCGCGCCCCTCACGTACAGGTCGACGACCTCGACCTCGTAGTCGTACGTCTGCCCCAGCTCGGTCAGGAAGGCCACGTTCCCCGCCGCCCGGTGCCCGAAGCGGAAGTTGGGCCCCTCGATGACCGCACGCGCGTGCAGCTTGTCGACCAGCACCTTGACGATGAAGTCGGCCGGCGAGAGCTTCGAGAACTCCTGGGTGAACGGCAGGATCAGCAGCGCGTCCACGCCGAGCTCCGCCATCAGCTCCGCCCGGCGGTGGTGCGGGGCGAGCAGCGGGGGGTGGCTGCCGGGCCGCACGACCTCGCTCGGGTGCGGGTCGAACGTGACGACGACCGACGGCACGCCCAGCTCCCGGGCGCGCTCGACCGCGCGCCCGATGATCAGCTGGTGTCCGCGGTGTACGCCGTCGTAGGAGCCGATGGTGACGACGCTGCGTCCCCAGTCCTGGGGGATGTCCTCCAAGCCACGCCAGCGCTGCACTGTGACCGCTCTCCTCGTCCGCACTCGAACCTGATTACGCAGGTCTAAGACTGCCATGCCCAGGGGGTACGGCTCGCATCGGCATCGTGGAGCCCGGACCGGCGACGGCACGGCGGGTGTCCGGTCCCACGACCACCGCCCATTCGTGCGGCGCGGCGGCCAGCCAGCCGGCGACGAGGGCGGCGAAGCCGGGGACCTCGCGGGCGAGCCCGGCCAGCAGCCGGTCGAAACGGGCCGCCCCCCGCGGCGTGCGGACCAGGAGCGTCCCGGTGCGGTGGACGAGGTCTCTGGTACGGGCCTCTCCCCTGTGCCGGCCGCCGGCGCCGGCGGCCAGCAGCACCGCTTCCAGAACGCCGGTGTCGGGCGCGTCCCGCTCCCCGTCCTCCCGCCCGTACCGCTCCTCGCACTCCAGGAGTACGTCGAGCAGCTCGCCGCGCAGCGCGCGGGAGGCGGCGGTGCCCGGGGCGGCGAGCACCGGGGCGAGGGCGCGTCGCATCCCGCGGGGATGGTCGCGCAGCAGGCCCGTGACCAGCGGAAGGAGAGCCGCGCGGACGCCGGGGCCGTGTTCCAGGCACCGGTCCACGTACGCGGCGGCGTGCGCGGCCCCGTCGGGGTGGCGCTCCGCGTAGGCGCGGACGAGGCCGGCGGCGCGGTGGGCGAGCGCGGGCGTACGCACCTCGGCGAGGGCGCGCAGCACCTCGGCCGCGCCCTCGCCTCCACCCGCCAGGCGTACCAGGAAGGCGGCGAGGACGGGCGCCGGGTCGGTGGTGAGCGCGGCGGCGAGGTCGGCGGCGGGCACCCGTGAGCCGTCGCCCCCGAACACCGCGAGGGCCCGGGGCAGGTACCGCGACCGGGTCCGCGGGTCCCGTACGAGCAGGCCCAGGGCCGGCCCGTGCAGGGCGCCCTCCAGGGGCCGGGAGAGCAGCGCGAGCGCGGCGTGCCGGAGCAGCTCCCGGTCGGCGGGGGTGGTGCCGTACGGCGCGGTGGCGGTCCCGTACCGGGCGGCGGCGGCGCGGCGGCCCGGCCGCTCGTCGTCGCGGGCCCAGCGGCCGACGGCCCGGCAGAGCGCGGACGGCTCCTCCTCCGCGAGGGCGGCGAGCAGTTCACCGGCGCGGGGGTGCGCCCGGTCCGCCAGCGCGTCCGTCAGGTCGTCGACCGCGAGGGCGCGGCGGGCGTAGAGGAGTGCCTGGGCGGTGTCGGCGACCGTGGGACGCACCTCGGCGTCGTCCGCCGCGGGCAGCCGCCGCTCGTCGTCGAACCACTGGCAGAGCAAGGGCTGCACGGTTCGCGGCGCGGCCTCGAGGCGACGCACGACGGCGTCGAGGTACCGGCCCCGGGCCGGTACGTCCCCGCCGCCCCGGCGCGGCGGCCCGTCGGCGGGCACGAGCCGCCGCAACAGGTCCACACGCTCCTCCTCCGCGACCCGGATCCGCTCCCAGAACGCGGGCCCGAAGTCCGCCGCCGCGCCGGGCCCCCGGCTCCCGTCCGCCCCGGCGGATCTGCGGGTGATCGCGTCAGCCAGCACCCGCAGCACGGCCAGGCAGCCCGACGCGTCCTCCACCCGGGACAGCACCTGCGCCGTCAACCGGCTCGCCCACCACAGGGCCTCGTCCCCCGCCCGCCCGGCCGCACCGGACGCCGTGGCCCCCGGCACCGCCGCCGCCACCGCCTTTGCCACCGGCCGCTGGGGCACGGGCGCCCCGGCCGGCGACGGGAGGCCCGACGGCTCGTCCTGCCCGCCGGCCCCGGCTGCCCGCGCCGGGCCGGGGGGTGAGCCGGACCCGGCGCGCTCCGCCGGGCCCCGGGGCGGTTCCACGGCCGGGGCGCCGGGCGGGACGGGAGGTGCTGCTCCTTCCAGCGCGTGGACCAGGCCCATCAGCCTGCGGGACAGCGCGGGGGCGCCGTGCACCCGGTGCAGGGCCAGCAGCGCATGCACCACCGGCCCGACGCGGTGGCGCGCCACCGGCGACGGCCGGCCTGTCTCGGGCGGGTCGGGCACCAGTGTGCGCAGGGCCGCGTCGACGTCCACGTGCGCACCCTGCAGCCAGTCGCCGAGTTCTTCGTGGGCGAACCGGTAGCCGTCCCCGGCGGGCTCCAGCAGCCCCTCCGTCAGCACCGCCGCCGCCCACCCCGTGCGCGGCGGGAAGAGTTCCTCGAACGCGGCGCGGTCCAGTGCGCCCTGCCCCGACCGCAGACACCGCCGCGCCGCCTCGTGCACCTGACCCGCTACCTGTGCGGCGAGCCGCCGCACCGCCGTGCCCCGCGGCGCGGGCCGGTCCGCCGCCGCGAGCCGCACCGCCACGCGCAGGCACACCAGGTCCAGGTACGCGCGGAACACGTCCTCGCGCGAGGGCCGCCCCGGCACCTCCCCCGGCAGCGCCTCCCGTACCTCCGCCAGCAGCCGCAGGGTGAGCGGGTGCCGGGCGTCGGCGGGGTCCGCGAGCGTCCCGTCGGGGATGCCGTACCGCTCGCGCGCCGCGCGGCCCTGCGCCTCGGTCAGGTCCCCGGTCCGTACGGCTCCCGGAAGCCCCCGCCGGGGGCGGGCGGGCCGGTGCAGCGCGCTGCCGGGGAAGAAGGTGCCGGCCGTCTCCCAGTACTCGGCCCGGCAGGCCACCACCAGCCGCGCCCCGGCCGCCCGCAGCCAACTCGCCGTCCCCGCGCTCCACTCGGGCAGCCGGCGGAGCAGCGCGGGCGGCATCTCCTCCGGGGCATCCAGCAGGACGAACAGCGGGAGGCCCGCGTCCAGCGCCGACCGCGCCACCCGCTCCGGCGTGGCGGCCCCGGCGTCGCCGCACCACTCCCCCGACGCGGCCGCGATCCGCTGCGCGCCCCGCAGCGCCCGGCCCACCGCGTCCGCGACGGACGCGTCACCGGCGCACAGGTCGGCGCCGCGCAGCCGGAGCGTCGGGGCCGGCTCGGGGCCCCGGGCGCGCCGCTCGGCCAGCGCGGCGAGTTCCGTCGTACGACCGGTCCCGGGGTCCCCGGCCAGAGCGAGCACCAGCGCGTCGGCGGACGCCGAGAAGGCGGCCAACTCCCGGACCAGGCGCGGGCGTTCGACCACTTCCGGCCGGCGGTCCGGCTCCGGCGCGTGCGAGGCGGCGGCCGTCAGCCGCACCGCTCCCGCGAGGTTGAGGTCGCTCCCGTACGCCGGCACGGTGGCGGCGTTGCGCCGCAGCAGCTGGGCCAGCGGGCCGTCCGGCGCGGCCGCCGCAGCCGCCCGCAGCGGTACGGCGACGCCCGCCTCCCGCCGCTCGGGGTCCATCGCGGAGCCGAGCACGGCCAGCACCGCTCCCGTCTCGGCGTCCAGCACCGGCCCGCCCGCCGCCGGTCCGCCGAGCCGCAGCGCGTCCCTGCCGGCCGTGCCCATCGCCAGCTCGACGGCGTGGCCGATCAGCGGGACGGGGCGGGTCGCCGTGCGGGTGAGCGGCACCTGCCGGAGCACCCTCGCCTCGCGCCAGCCACCGGCCGCCAGCCGCACGTACGTGCCCGTCCCGATCCCGTCCCGCACCGCGACGGGCGCCGGGCGTACGCCGAGCCCCTCGGTCCGTACGAGCGCCAGGCCGGTCTCCGGCAGCGGGACGATCGCCTCCGCCCCGGCCTGACAGGTCCGCCCGCCGGGGGCGTGCAGGACGACCCGGCCGAGGCCGTCGACGACCTCGTGACCGGTGACGAGAGTGCCCCGGTCGTCGGCGACGAACCCCGTCCCGCGCGGGCGCCCGGCCGGATCGTGGATGCGCACCAGCGCGACCGGCGGGGCCTGCGGCGGCGAGAGGGGCGACGGGGCCGGCGGCAGGGCAGGCGACGACGAGGGCGTGTCCCGTACCGCCATCACCGAACCTCCCGCCGTGCCCCGTGCGAACGACGGTAGGTCGGCGGTGATCAGCAGGAGAAGGACGCACGGCGAAAGCGCCCCCCGGACACCCGCCGTTCACTCCGAGCGCCCGCCCAAAGGGGTGAATCGGCGGCCCCAGGCTGGAAAGACCCCTGGCGAGGGGGATCGTGGAGCGGGCGGCCCGAGGGCCGGCCGCTCCACGGTAAGCCGGGCAGGGCTCGGCGTCCGCTGCCTCAGCCGAAGACGGCCAGGCTCTTCGCCTTGCCCCGGCTCTCCTCGACCAGCGCCAGGAACCGGCCCTCGGGCCCGAAGACCGCCACCGGGCTGGTGTCGTACGCCGGCATGTCGAGCCGTACGCCGTTGGTCACCAGGCCCGCGCGCCGCTCGTCGACGTCCCAGCGGGCGAACGCGGCGGCCGCCGCGTCGGCGATCGGCATGACCGTGAGCTCCTCCTGGAGCTGCTCCAGCGTCTTCGCGGCGTCCAGCCCGTACGGGCCGACCCGGGTGCGGCGCAGGGCGGTCAGGTGACCGCCGACGCCCAGGCCCGCGCCGAGGTCGCGCGCGAGGGCGCGGATGTACGTACCGGAGGAGCAGACCACCGAGACGACGAGGTCGACGACGGGCGTCCCGTCCTCGGCCACCGCCGCGCGCACGTCGTACACCTGGAAGGACGAGACGGTGACCGGCCGGGCCGGGATCTCGAACTCCTCGCCCTCGCGGACCCGCGAGTACGACCGCTTGCCGTCGATCTTGATGGCGCTGACCTTGGACGGCACCTGCATGATGGCGCCGGTCAGCTCGGCGACGCCCGCGTCGATGCCCTCCCGGGTCACGCCGGAGGCGTCGGCGGACGCGGTGATCTCGCCCTCCGCGTCGTCGGTGACCGTGGTCTGGCCGAGCCGGATCGTACCGAGGTACTCCTTCTCGGTCAGGGCGAGGTGTCCGAGGAGCTTCGTCGCCTTCTCCACGCCGAGGACGAGGACGCCCGTCGCCATGGGGTCGAGCGTGCCCGCGTGCCCGACACGGCGGGTCTTGGCGATCCCGCGCATCTTGGCCACGACGTCGTGCGAAGTGAAGCCGGACGGCTTGTCGACGATGACAAGGCCGTCCGGCGTCGTGGTGGTGCGCTGCTTCATTCCGCGGTTTCGCCCTCGTCCTCGACTTCGGCTTCGTCTTCGTCCTCGGGCTTGCGGTACGGGTCGGCCTCGCCGGCGTACGTCTTGCCCGTGGACACCTGGCGCACCTCGGCGTCCTTGGCGCGCGCCTTGTCGAGGAGGTCCTCGATCGTGCGTGCGTTGTCCGGCAGCGCGTCCGCGACGAAGGCGAGCGACGGCGTGTGGCGCACGCCGGTCTGCCGCCCGACCTCGGAACGCAGCACCCCCTTGGCGCTCTCCAGCGCGGCGGCCGAGGCGGCGCGCGCTTCGTCGTCGCCGTAGACCGTGTAGAAGACCGTGGCCTCCCGCAGGTCACCGGTGACCCGGGCGTCCGTGATGGTCACGAACCCCAGTCGCGGATCCTTGATTCGCCGGTCCAGGGTCTCCGCGACCACGACCTGGATGCGATCGGCCAGCTTGCGGGCCCGCGCTTTGTCGGTCACCGGTCCGTCTCCTCTTTCTGCTGCTGCTGAACTTCAGTGCTTCAGTCTTCATCACCGTGCAGCCGCCGTCGTACCGACAGCAGCTCCACCTCGGGCCGGGCGGCGACCATGCGCTCGCACCGGTCCAGTACCTCTGTGAGGTGCCCCGTGTCCCCTGATACCACCGCCAGGCCGATCTGGACCCTGCGATGGACATCCTGATCGCCGACTTCCGCGACGCTCACCGCGAACTTGCGATGGAGTTCGGCGACGATCGGGCGTACTACGGAGCGCTTCTCCTTCAGCGACCGTACGTCGCCGAGGAGCAGGTCGAAGGACAGTGTCCCCACATACATGTGTGTCCGGATGTCCCGCCGGTTCGGGGTCGTGCCCCGCCAACCGCTTGGCAGGGACACAAGAACCGTACACGCAACGGCCGGGGCCGCTCGACGGAAATAATCTCCGCCGAGCGGCCCCGACCCTGCACTGTGTGGCTACACGGCTCAGCCGCGCGGCTTCTCGCGCATCTCGTACGTCGCGATGACGTCGTCGACCTTGATGTCGTTGAAGTTTCCGAGGTTGATACCGCCCTCGAAGCCCTCGCGGATCTCGGTGACGTCGTCCTTGAAGCGACGCAGACCCTGGATGTTGAGGTCCTCGGCGACGACCTTGCCGTCGCGGATGAGGCGCGCCTTGGTGTTGCGCTTGACCTCTCCGGAGCGGACGAGAACACCGGCGATGTTGCCCAGCTTGGACGAGCGGAAGATCTCGCGGATCTCCGCCGTGCCGAGCTCGACCTCTTCGTACTCCGGCTTGAGCATGCCCTTGAGGGCCGCTTCGATCTCTTCGATCGCCTGGTAGATGACCGAGTAGTACCGGACGTCGACGCCCTCGCGGTCCGCCATCTGCGCGGCGCGGCCGGCAGCTCGGACGTTGAAGCCGATGACGATGGCGTCGGAGCCCATCGCCAGGTCGATGTCGGACTCGGTGACCGCACCCACACCGCGGTGCAGGACCCGGATCTCCACCTCTTCGCCGACGTCGAGCTGGAGCAGCGAGGACTCGAGAGCCTCCACCGAACCGGACGCGTCGCCCTTGATGATGATGTTGAGGTCCTGGACCAGACCGGCCTTGAGCACCTTGTCGAGGTCCTCGAGGGACACCCGGCGGGTGCGCTTGGCGAAGGCGGCGTTGCGCTCACGCGCAGCACGCTTCTCGGCGATCTGGCGGGCCGTACGGTCCTCGTCGACGACCAGGAAGTTGTCGCCGGCGCCGGGGACGTTGGTGAGACCCAGGACCAGGACGGGGGTCGACGGACCCGCTTCCTCGACGTTGTTGCCGTTGTCGTCGAGCATGGCGCGGACTCGGCCGTAGGCGTCACCGGCGACCATCGTGTCACCGACGCGGAGCGTTCCGCGCTGGACGAGGACGGTGGCGACGGCGCCGCGGCCCTTGTCGAGGTGGGCCTCGATGGCGATGCCCTGCGCGTCCATCTCGGCGTTCGCCCGGAGGTCGAGCGACGCGTCGGCGGTGAGGATCACGGCTTCGAGCAGCTGCTCGATGTTGAGGCCCTGGCGCGCGGAGATGTCGACGAACATGGTGTCGCCGCCGTACTCCTCGGCCACCAGACCGAACTCGGTGAGCTGACCGCGCACCTTGGTCGGGTCGGCGCCCTCGACGTCGATCTTGTTGACCGCGACCACGATCGGCACACCGGCCGCCTTGGCGTGGTTCAGCGCCTCGATCGTCTGCGGCATCACACCGTCGTTCGCCGCGACCACGAGGATCGCGATGTCGGTGGACTTCGCACCACGGGCACGCATGGCGGTGAACGCCTCGTGACCGGGGGTGTCGATGAAGGTGATGGCGCGCTCTTCACCGTTGACCTCGGTGGCGACCTGGTACGCACCGATGTGCTGCGTAATACCGCCGGCCTCGCCCGCGACGACGTTCGTCTTGCGGATCGCGTCCAGCAGTCGGGTCTTACCGTGGTCGACGTGACCCATGACGGTCACGACCGGCGGACGGGAGACGAGCATGTCCTCGCCGCCCTCGTCCTCACCGAACTCGATGGAGAACGACTCGAGGAGCTCGCGGTCCTCCTCCTCCGGGCTGACGATCTCCAGGATGAAGTTCATCTCTTCGGCGAGGAGCTTGAGCGTCTCGTCGGAGACGGACTGCGTGGCGGTGACCATCTCGCCGAGGTTCATCATCACGCCGACGAGCGACGCCGGGTTGGCGTTGATCTTCTCGGCGAAGTCGGTGAGCGAGGCACCGCGCGACAGGCGGACGGTCTGTCCGTTGCCGCGAGGCAGCATCACGCCGCCCACGGACGGGGCCTGCATGGCCTCGTACTCCTGGCGCCTCTGCCGCTTCGACTTGCGACCGCGACGCGCGGGACCACCGGGACGGCCGAACGCGCCCTGCGTGCCACCACGGGCACCGGGACCGCCGGGACGCCCACCGAAGCCGGGACGACCGCCGAAGCCGCCGCCACCGCCGGGACGGCCCGCGCCGCCACCGCCGCCGGGACCACCGGGACGGCCGGCGAAGCCGCCGCCGCCACCGCCGGGACCGGCCGGACGGCCGGCGAAGCCGCCGCCACCGGGACGACCGCCGCCTGCCGGACGGCCACCGGGGCCGCCGGGGCCACGGCCGCCGCCACCGGGACCGCCACCGGGACGGGGGCTGGCCGCGGGACGCTGCGGCATCATGCCGGGGTTCGGACGGTTACCGCCGGGAGCACCACCCGGACGCGGGGCGCCGCCCTGCGGACGGGGCATGCCGCCCGGGGTCGGACGAGCGCCACCCTGGCCCTGCGGACGCGGAGCGCCGCCGGGAGCACCCTGCGGACGCGGGGCGCCACCAGGGGCGCCGGCACCGCCGGGACGCGGGGCGCCACCCGGACGGGGCGTCTGCGGACGCGCCATGCCGGTGGAGCCACCAGAGGTGAACGGGTTGTTGCCCGGACGGGGACCCGCGGGACGGGCGCCGCCGGGACGGGGGGCCTGCTGGCCACCGGGGCGGGCGGGACGCTCGCCACCACGGCGGTCGTCACGCTGGCCGCCGTCACGCTGACCGGCGTCACGCTGGCCGGCCGGGGCCGGACGGGCGGGACGGGGGCCGGGCGTGGCGCCCGCGGGACGCGGGGCCTGCTGGGGCTGCGCGGGGGCAGCCGGTGCCTGCTGGGCCGGCTCGGGAGCCGAGAACTCAGCCGCGGGGACCGGAGCCGCCGGAGCGGGCTTGGCCGGCGCGGGCTTCGGACCCGGACGCGGGGCACCGGACGGCGCGGACGCCGGCGGGGTGCTCGCGGGGGCCTCGGCCGCGGCCGGCTTGGGGGCCGGTGCGCCGGGCTTCGGGGCGCCCGGACGTGCCGCCTGAGCCGGAGAGGGCGCGGACGAGGGGGCCGCCGGAGACGGCTTCGCGGGCGTCGCCTTACGCGGCGCGCCCGGCTTGGCTGCGGACTTGCCGGCGTTGCCGCCGGGACCCTGCAGTGCGTCAGTCAGTTTGCGTACAACCGGCGCCTCGATCGTCGAGGACGCCGAACGGACGAATTCACCAAGTTCCTGGAGCTTGGCCATGACGACCTTGCTCTCTACACCGAACTCCTTGGCGAGTTCGTAAACCCGGACCTTTGCCACTTCGCTCCTTTGAGGTCCGGGTTACCGCCGGACCGTCGCTACTTCATGGGCGTACTCATCGCGTACTCATCGAGTGCTCATCGCAATCTCGACCTACTTCCAACTCGCGAGGTACCTGACCGCACGGTTATCCGTGCCGTTCTCTTCTTACGGTGTTGCCTGCTCGACAAACTGGCTCAGTGCCGTTGTGTCGAGCGGTGCCCGGCCCCGAAAGGCCCGGGGAAACGCCCGGCGGCGGACCGCCAGGGCGAGACACTCAGAGGCGGGGTGAACGTACGCACCCCGGCCGGGCAGCGTACCGCGAGGATCGGGGACACATTCACCCTCGATCTCCACGATGCGCAGCAGTTCACGCTTGGCCGCTCGCTCCCGGCATCCCACACAGGTTCGCTCAGGGCATACGCGGGCATGCGTCCGGCCAGACACTATTAAGTCTACCTCCCCGCGGCGACCTCGCCCCATGGGGGCAAAAATCGAACGGTTGTTGTCGTAAAACCGGCCTCAGTCCTGGTCGGAGGACTGCGGCTGCTCGGTGTCGGAACGGATGTCGATGCGCCAGCCGGTGAGCCGCGCGGCGAGGCGGGCGTTCTGGCCCTCCTTGCCGATCGCCAGCGAGAGCTGGTAGTCGGGAACGGTGACGCGGGCGGAGCGGGCCGCCATGTCGACGACCTCGACCTTGCTGACGCGCGCGGGCGACAGGGCGTTGGCGACCATCTCGGCCGGGTCGTCCGACCAGTCCACGATGTCGATCTTCTCACCGTGCAGCTCGGCCATGACGTTGCGCACCCGGCCGCCCATCGGGCCGATGCAGGCGCCCTTCGGGTTCAGCCCCGACCGCGTCGAGCGTACGGCGATCTTGGAGCGGTGGCCGGCTTCGCGGGCGATGGCCTCGATGACGACCGAGCCGTCGGCGATCTCCGGCACCTCGAGGGCGAAGAGCTTCTTCACCAGGTTCGGGTGCGTGCGGGAGAGCGTCACCGACGGGCCGCGCACACCCTTGGCCACCCGTACGACGTACGAGCGCAGCCGCAGGCCGTGCGTGTACTCCTCGCCGGGCACCTGCTCCTGCACCGGCAGGATGGCTTCCAGCTTGCCGATGTCGACCAGGATGTTCTTGGGGTCCCTGCCCTGCTGGACGACACCGGTGACGACGTCGCCCTCGTGGCCCGCGTACTCGCCGAAGGTCCGGTCGTCCTCGGCGTCGCGCAGACGCTGGAGGATGACCTGCTTGGCGGTGCTGGCCGCGATCCGCCCGAAGTCGGACGGGGTGTCGTCGAATTCCTTCGGCTCCTGGCCCTCTTCGAGGTCGGCCGGGTCCTCCTTCGCCCAGACCGTCACATGACCGGTCTCGCGGCTGAGCTCCACGCGCGCGCGGCGGTGGCTGCCCTCGGTGCGGTGGTACGCGATGAGGAGGGCCGATTCGATCGCCTCGACCATCAGGTCGAAGGAGATCTCCTTTTCTTTCGCCAAGCCCTTCAGGAGCTTTACGTCGATGTCCATGGCTACGCCTCCTCTTCCTTCTTGTCCTTGCGGTTGAACTCGATCTCCACCCGCGCCTTGGCGATGTCCGCGAAGGCGACACGGCGGGCGGTGGGCTTGCGGCCCTTCACGCCCGGCACCTCGAGGTCCAGTCCCTCGTCGTCCACGGTGAGAATGCGCGCGACCAGCTCGTCGCCGTCGTTCAGCGTCAGCTTGGCGAGGCGGCCGGTGGCCCGTACGTAGTGGCGGTGCTCCGACAGCGGGCGGTCGGCGCCCGGGGAGCTGACTTCGAGGACGTACTCGCCCTCACCCATCGCGTCCGTCTCGTCGAGCTTCTCGGAGACGGCGCGGCTCAGCTCGGCACAGGCGTCGAGTTCCACGCCTTCGTCGGAGTCGACGACGATCCTCAGCTGGCGGCGCCTGCCGGCCCGGGACACCTCGATGTCCTCCAGATCGAGGCCTTCCGCGCTGACCAGTGGTTCCAGGAGTGCGCGCAGCCTGTCGCTCTGGGTGGTGCTCATCCGGGTGACTCCTCGGCCGCGTGTGCTGTTGTGTGGATCGTCGCGTGTCAGATCAAAGGGTATCCGGTCCCGAGGGGTGTTGCCGTCCGCCCGCCGGGGAGCCGCGGGTACGCTCGCCTGCGGTGATCACCGCAGCGGCCCGAGGGAGACACAGTGCGGCGCACGGAAACCACACGCAGGGGTGCGCTCGCGGCGACCGGGGCCGCGGCCGCCGCGCTGCTGGCCGGCTGTGCGCGCGACACGGCTCCGCGCGGCCGGGAAGGCTCCGACGGGGCGGTGGCCGCCGTGCAGGCCGAGGCGGGGATGCGCAAGCGCTCCGCGCGGACCAGGCGGACGCTGCTCGCGCACTACGACGCCGTGATCACCGCCCACCCCTCCGCCGCCGGCCGGCTGCAGCCGCTGCGCGACGCCGTGGCCCGGCAGGCGGACGCCCTGCGGGGCGAAGGCGCGGCGGTACGCGCCGCGGCGCCCCCGGCCGTCGCCGCGGAGGCCGGCGCCGCGCTGCGGGAGCTCGCCGCCGAGGAGCGGCGCGCCGCCGACGCGCACACCGCGGCGCTCGTCGACGCGCCGCCGGAGCTGGCGCGGCTGCTGGCGTCGGTCGCCGCGGCCGGCGCCGCGCACGTGTATCTGCTGACCGAAGGGAGCCAGGGGTGAGCGGGACGCCGACCGCCGCACGGGCGGTGGAGGCCGTGCAGGCCGCGCTGGCCGCGGAACACGCCGCCGTGTACGGGTACGGAGTCGTCGGCGGCCGGGTCGCCGAGGGACGCCGTGACGAGGCGCGGGAGGCGTACGACGCCCATCGCGCGCGGCGTGACGCGCTGGAGCGGACCGCGCGCGACCTGGGCGCCACCCCGGTGGCCGCGGCCGCCGCGTACGCCCTGCCGTTCCCGGTGCCGGACGCGGCGGCGGCCCTGCGGCTCGCCGCCGAACTGGAGGACCGGGTGGCCGGGGTCTACTCCGACCTCGTACGCGCCGCCGGCGGCCCCCTGCGGCGCGAGGCGGCGGGGGCGCTGCGGGAGGCAGCGGTGCGGGCGGTGCGCTGGCGCGGGCGCGGCGTAGCCTTTCCTGGGCTCGCCGAGCTGACCACGCCGGCCGTGAGCCGCAAGCAGTGAGACGCGCGCCGGCCCCGGGGCCGGCGCGCGACCGGCCCTCGCACCGGCTTTTGAAGGGGACACCACACGCATGCTTTTCGAACCGCCGCAGCGTCTCGTACGAGCGCTCGGCGAGGCGTACCCGGAGGTGGCCGCCGACTGGCTCGGACGACTGCCGGAGCTGACCGAAGCGGCGGTCGCGCGGCGGAAGTTGACCGTCGAGCGGGTGCAGAACCCGGGCGGCAGGAGCAGTCTGGTCGTTCTCGTGCGCCGGCAGGACGGCACGCCCGCCGCGCTCAAGATCGCCCCCGAGGCGGCCGGGCCCGGCCCGGAGCGCGCGGCGCTCGCGCACTGGAACGGCTGGGGCGCGGTGCAGCTGGTCGACGGGGACGCCGGGGCCGGTGCACTCCTCCTGGAGCGCCTGCACTCCGAGGTCTCGCTGCGTTCACTGCCGGAGGCCAAGGCGCTGCTGGAGGCAGCCGGGATCGTCCGCAGGCTGTGGATCGAGCCGCCCCCGGCGCACCCCTTCGAGACGGTCGCCGCGCGCACGGCCCGCCAGGCGGCGGCGATGCGCTCCGCCGATCCGGCCCTGGCCCCGCTGGTGGACGCGGCTCTCGCGGCGCGCGACGAACTGGCGGCGTCGGCGGACGAACTGCTGCTGCTGCACGGCAACTTCAGGCAGGGGAAGGTCCTCGCCGGCGACCGGGCGCCCTGGCTCGCCGTCGGTCCCGAGCCCCTGGTCGGCGAGCGGGCGTACGACCTGGCCCGGCTGGTCCGCGACCGGGTCGAGGACCTCGTCGCCACGGCGGCGGGCGCGTCCGCCACCCGCCGACGGGTGAACAAGCTCGCTGACTCCCTGGACGTGGACCGGGCCAGGCTGCACGGCTGGACGCTGTTCCGCGCGGTGGAGTCGGGCCTGCGGGCGACGGCGGCCGGCCGCCACCAGGACGCCGAACTGCTGCTGGAGTTCGCCGGCTGGCTGTAGCGCCGGGGGCACGCACGAGGGCCCCGCGCGATCCGCGCGGGGCCCTCGTGGTGCTGCCGGCCGGATCAGGCGGTCAGGCGGGCGATCGCCTCGTCGACCGTCAGCTCCTCGCGCTCGCCCGTGCGGCGGTCCTTCAGCTCCACGACGCCCTCGGCGCTGCGGCGGCCCGCCACCAGGATCTTCGGTACGCCGATGAGCTCGGCGTCCGTGAACTTGACGCCCGGCGAGACGCCCGGACGCTCGTCGACCAGCACGCGCAGACCGGCCGCGCCCAGCTTGTCCGCGACCTCGACGGCCAGCTCCGTCTGGAGCGCCTTGCCCGCGGCGACGACGTGCACGTCGGCCGGGGCGATCTCGGCGGGCCAGCACAGGCCCTTGTCGTCGGCCGACTGCTCGGCGAGCGCGGCGACGGCGCGGGAGACGCCGATGCCGTACGAGCCCATGGTCACGCGGACGGGCTTGCCCTGCTGACCGAGCACGTCGAGCTGGAAGGTGTCGGCGTACTTGCGGCCGAGCTGGAAGATGTGGCCGATCTCGATCGCGCGGTCCAGCTTGAGGCCGGTGCCGCACTTCGGGCAGGGGTCTCCCTCTTCGACCACGACGACGTCGAGGTAGTCGTCGACCTGGAAGTCGCGGCCGGCGACGACGTTCTTCGCGTGCTTGTCCTGCTGGTTGGCGCCGGTGATCCAGGCGGTGCCGGCGGCGACGCGCGGGTCCGCGATGTAGCGGACCTTCTCCAGCCCCTGCGGGCCGACGTAGCCGCGTACGAGGTCGGGGCGGCCCACGAAGTCCTCGGCCGTGACCAGCTCGACCACGGCGGGCGCCAGGTGCTCGCCGAGCTTGCCCAGGTCGACCTCGCGGTCGCCGGGGACGCCGACGGCGACGATCTCGCCGTCGACCTTGACCAGCAGGTTCTTGAGGGTGGCCGAGGCCGGTACGCCGAGGTGGTCGGCCAGGGTCTCGATCGTCGGGGTGTCGGGGGTGTCCAGCTCCTCGACCGGTCCGTGCTCCGCGCCGTCGTACGCGGCGGCGACGGCCTCGGCGCTGAACGTGACGGCCTCGGTGTTCGCGGCGTAGTCGCACGCCGGGCAGTCCACGAAGGTGTCCTCGCCGGCCGCGGCCGGGGCCAGGAACTCCTCGGACGCCGAGCCGCCCATCGCGCCGGACACGGCGGAGACGATGCGGAAGTCGAGGCCCAGGCGCGCGAAGATCTTCTGGTACGCGGCGCGGTGCAGCGCGTACGACTCCGCGAGGCCCTCGTCGGTGGTGTCGAAGGAGTACGAGTCCTTCATCTGGAACTCACGGCCGCGCAGCACGCCGGAGCGCGGACGCGCCTCGTCGCGGTACTTCGTCTGGATCTGGTAGAGCATGACCGGCAGGTCCTTGTACGACGTGCACTGGTCCTTGACGGTCTGCGTGAAGATCTCTTCGTGCGTCGGGCCGAGCAGGTAGTCGGCGCCCTTGCGGTCCTTGAGACGGAAGAGCAGGTCGCCGTACTCCTCCCAGCGGCCGCTCGCCTCGTACGCCTCCTTGGGCAGGAGCGCGGGGAGCAGCACCTCCTGGGCGCCGATCTCGTCCATCTCCTCGCGGACGACGCGCGTGATGTTCTCGAGGACCTTCTTGCCCAGCGGGAGCCAGGTCCAGATCCCCGCCGCGTTCCGGCGGACGTAGCCGGCGCGCACCAGCAGCTTGTGGCTGAGCGTCTCGGCGTCCGCCGGGTCGTCACGCAGTGTCTTGACCATCAGACGGGACATGCGCTGGACCTGGGCCATGGTGAACTCCTGCGAAGAAAAGTGTGAGGGCTAGGAGGTTAGCCGGGCGGCGTCGGGCACGGGAAATCCGTTACCGGCCGTGACGGCGCAGCGGGAGCGGCGCGCCCATCACGGCGTACGGCCTGGGAGCGCTCGGGAAGTGGACCCGGCGGGCCAGGTCGACGTAGCCCAGTGCCCGGTAGAGGCCGCGGGCCGGGCTCTCGGTGTCGATCGCGGAGAGGATCGAGCGGGGCTCCTGCGCGGTGTCGGTGATGGCGGTGATGAGCCGGCGGCCGATGCCGCGCGCCTGGTGGGCGGGGGCGACGTGGAGTTCGGTGATGACGAAGGAGTTGTCGAGCCAGCCGTCGCTGCCGGTCTGGCGCAGGTACGGCTCGACGACCGTGGACCACCAGTGGGCACGGCTGTTGGGCATCCCGTAGACGAAGCCGACGAGCCTCCCGTCGGGCGTCGTGGCGCCGAGCGCCCGGGCGCCGGGGTTCAGCAGGTGCCGCAGCACGATGTGACGGCGCACCCCGATCTCCTCGTCGGTGAGGCCGAAGGCGAGGGCCTGTACGGCGAGCGCCTCGTCCACGCGCGCGGCGAGATCGACGGGCTCGATCACAACGGCGGGGGTCTGGGGTTCTCCCCCGGAAAGAGGTGCCATGGAGCGCACCCTACTTCGCGGGGAGGTCAGAACAACACGCTCATAAACGCGCCGACCTCGCGGAATCCGACCTTCCGGTAGGCGGCGCGGGCGGCGGTGTTGAAGTCGTTCACGTACAGGCTGACGATGGGCGCGACATCGGCCAGCGCGTAGCGCAGGACGGCCGCCATGCCGGTCTCGGACAGGCCGCGGCCGCGGAACTCGGGGGCCACCCAGACGCCCTGGATCTGGCACGCCTGCGCGGTCGCGGCGCCGATCTCCGCCTTGAAGACGACCTTGCCGTCGTCGATGCGGGCGAACGACCGGCCGGAGGCGACGAGTTCGGCGACCCGCGCCTGGTAGAGCAGCCCGCCGTCGCCGGCGAGCGGCGAGACGCCGACCTCCTCGGTGAACATCGCCACGCACGCCGGCATGATCACGTCCATCTCGGCCTTGCCGATGCGCCGGACGCGGGGGTCGGGCCGAACGTCGGGCGAGGGCTGCTCGGTGACCATGAGCGGCTGGTGCGGTCGTACGTCGCGGGCGGGTCCCCAGCTGGGTTCCAGCAGCCGCCACAGCTGCCGGGTGGTCTCGGCGGGGCCGACGATCGAGGAGCAGCGGCGGCCGGCCCGGCGGGCGCGGTCGGCGAAGCCCCGGACGGCTTCGGGGGTCGCGCAGATCGGGACCAGGTTGGCGCCGGAGTAGCACAGGGAGCGGAGGCGGCCGTCGGCGTACCAGCCCCACATCTCGCCGCCGAGGCGCCACGGGTCGAGTCCCGCCGCCTGCACGCGCGAGGTCACGAAGGCGTTGGCGACGGGCTCGCTTTCGAGGATCGCGAGAGCGGCGCCGAGTTCGCCGGGGTCGAGGACCCGGGTAGTGGTCTGAGTCAACACGTGAGGGGCCTCACCGTACGGTCTTCTGATCTCCGCACTCTACCGGGCGCTCCCGCGGGACGCCGCAATACGGGACGGAGCCCTGCCGGGGGCAGGGCTCCGTCCCGTACAGGTGCGGGGGAAGTCAGTGACTGACGGCGGCCTCGGGCTCGCCGACGGCGTCGACGACCGGAGGGCCGGACGGGACGCCGTCCTTCTCCATCTGCTCGGCGATCTTCAGCGCCTCTTCGATGAGGGTCTCGACGATCTTCGACTCGGGCACGGTCTTGATGACCTCGCCCTTGACGAAGATCTGGCCCTTGCCGTTGCCGGACGCGACGCCGAGGTCCGCTTCACGCGCCTCGCCGGGACCGTTGACGACGCAGCCCATGACGGCCACGCGCAGCGGCACCTCCATGCCGTCGAGACCGGCGGCCACCTGGTCGGCCAGCTTGTAGACGTCGACCTGGGCGCGCCCGCAGGACGGGCAGGACACGATCTCCAGGCGGCGCTGCTTGAGGTTGAGCGCCTCCAGGATCTGCAGGCCGACCTTGACCTCCTCCGCCGGCGGCGCGGACAGCGAGACGCGGATGGTGTCGCCGATGCCCTCGCTGAGCAGCGCGCCGAACGCCACGGCGGACTTGATGGTGCCCTGGAACGCGGGGCCCGCCTCCGTCACACCGAGGTGCAGCGGGTAGTCGGACTGGGCGGCGAGCTGGCGGTAGGCGTTGACCATCACGACCGGGTCGTTGTGCTTGACCGAGATCTTGATGTCACCGAACCCGTGCTCCTCGAAGAGCGACGCCTCCCACAGCGCGGACTCGACCAGGGCCTCGGGCGTGGCCTTGCCGTACTTCTTCAGCAGGCGCGCGTCGAGCGATCCGGCGTTGACGCCGATGCGGATCGGCGTCCCGGCGTCGGAGGCCGCCTTGGCGATCTCCTTCACCTTGTCGTCGAACTGCTTGATGTTGCCCGGGTTCACCCGGACCGCCGCGCAGCCGGCGTCGATGGCGGCGAAGACGTACTTCGGCTGGAAGTGGATGTCCGCGATCACCGGGATCTGCGACTTGCGCGCGATGGTGGCCAGCGCGTCGGCGTCGTCCTGGGTGGGACAGGCCACGCGTACGATCTGGCAGCCCGAGGCCGTCAGCTCCGCGATCTGCTGGAGCGTCGCGCCGATGTCGGACGTCCTGGTGGTCGTCATCGACTGCACCGAGACGGGTGCGTCCCCGCCGACGGCCACCGACCCGACCTGGATCTTGCGGCTGACCCTACGGTCGGCGAGCTTCGTCGGAACGGACGGCATTCCGAGAGAAATTGCAGTCATCTGCTGTGCAACCCCAAGTGTGGATCAAGGTCCCGAGATCGGCGGGCTCCGGACTTCGAGGTTACGTCACCGCGAAAGCCCGG
This sequence comes from Streptomyces sp. NPDC046122, assembly GCF_056429965.1. NCBI lineage: Bacteria > Bacillati > Actinomycetota > Actinomycetes > Kitasatosporales > Streptomycetaceae > Streptomyces > Streptomyces sp. NPDC046122. The sequence continues at coordinate 75,370 of NZ_JBWKLQ010000001.1, forward strand.
AGCACACCACGTCACCGCGTCCGCTCAAGAGATTCGTACCGGATTGACCACATCGGCCACCAGTACGAGCGCCGTGAAGCAGATGAAGACACCGGCGACCACATAGGCCACGGGCATCAGTTTGGCGACGTCGAAGGGGCCCGGGTCGGGCCGCCGGAACACCTTCGCCACCGTGCGCCGCAGCGACTCCCACAGGGCACCCGCGATGTGTCCGCCGTCGAGCGGCAGGAGCGGGAGCATGTTGAACAGGAAGAGGGAGAGGTTGAAGCCGGCGATGAGGAACAGCATCATCCCGACGGTGTTCTCCATGGGCAGTCCGAGACCGAGGATCTCGCCGCCGACGCGGGCCGCGCCGACCACGCCCATCGGGGAGTCGGCCTTGCGCTCCTCGCCGTTGAACGTCGCGTTCCACAGGTCGGGGACCTTGGACGGCAGGTCGATCAGCGAGTTAACGCCGGACTCGATCATCACGCCCATGCGGTCCAGCGATTCGGTGAAGGACAGCGGGGTGACAGCCGAGCCGGGCCCGAAGCCGAGGTAGCCCGCCTCGACGTACTGATCGGCGATGGGCTGCCCCTGGGCGTCCTTCTTGGCGACCTTGTTGGCGATCAGGTCGGCCTTGAGGACCTTCTGGGCGCCGTCGCGCTCGACCGTGATCGTGGCCGGGCCGATGGTCTCGCGGATCCGGTCGGACAGGGTCGTCCAGTCCTCGACGGGCCGGCCGTTGAAGGCGACGATCCTGTCGCCCTTCTCCAGGCCGGCGGCCTTGGCGGGCGACGCGGGGTCGCCCTTGCGGCAGTCGCGGTTCTCGCTCTGCGCGACCACACAGGGGACGACCGTGTCGACGGTGGTCGTCTGCTGGTTCAGGCCGATCGTCATGAAGACGCCGAGGAAGATCGCCACGGCCAGGATCAGGTTCATGAAGGGGCCGGCGAACATCACGATCACGCGCTTCCACGGCTTGCGCGTGTAGAAGAGGCGCGTCTCGTCGCCGGGCCGCAGCTCCTCGTACGCCGCCGAACGGGCGTCCTCGATCATGCCGCGCCACGGCGAAGTCGACCGGGCCTCGATCTTGCCGTCGGGTCCCGGCGGGAACATTCCGATCATGCGGATGTAGCCGCCGAGGGGGATGGCCTTGATGCCGTACTCCGTCTCACCCCGGTGCCGCGACCAGAGGGTCGGGCCGAAGCCGACCATGTACTGCGGCACGCGGACGCCGAAGAGCTTGGCGGTCGAGAGGTGGCCGAGCTCGTGCCAGGCGATGGAGACGAGCAGCCCGGCGAAGAAGATGACTATCCCGAGGACCGTCAACAGGATCGTCGTCATGCGCGAGCCTCCGCTGTTGCCTGTGCTGCGATTTCACGGGCCCGGGCTCGTGCCCAGGTCTCGGCTTCCAGGACGTCCGCGACCGTGAGCGAGGTTCCCGTACGAGGGGCGCCGTGCTCGGCCACTACTGCGGCGACCGTATCCACGATTCCGGTGAACGGCAGCCGTCCCGCGAGAAACGCGTCGACGCACTCCTCGTTCGCGGCATTGAACACCGCCGGAGCCGTGCCCCCGAGCGTACCGACGTGGCGGGCGAGTCCCACGGAGGGGAAGGCGTCGTCGTCGAGCGGGTAGAACTCCCAGGTCGACGCCTTGGACCAGTCGAAGGCGGGGGCCGCGTCCGGGACGCGCTCCGGCCATCCGATGCCGATGGCGATGGGGCCCCGCATGTCGGGCGGCGTCGCCTGGGCGAGCGTCGAGCCGTCGGTGAATTCCACCATCGAGTGAACGTACGACTGTGGGTGGACGACGACCTCGATGCGGTCGAAGGGGATGTCGTACAGGAGGTGCGCCTCGATGACCTCCAGCCCCTTGTTGACCAGAGTGGCCGAATTCACGGTGATCACCGGGCCCATCGCCCAGGTGGGGTGCGCGAGTGCGTCCTGTCGGGTGACGCCGGCCAGCTCGGCCTTCGTCCGTCCGCGGAACGGGCCGCCGGACGCGGTGACGACGAGCTTGCGCACGTCGGAACGGGTACCTCCGGCGAGGGCCTGGAAGAGCGCGGCGTGCTCGGAGTCGACCGGGATGATCTGGCCGGGCTTGGCGAGCGCCTTCACGAGCGGGCCGCCGACGATCAGCGACTCCTTGTTCGCGAGCGCGAGCGTGCGGCCCGCTTCGAGGGCGGCCAGGGTCGGGGCGAGGCCGATGGATCCCGTGATGCCGTTGAGCACCGTGTGGCACGAGGAGGAGGCGACCTCGGTGGCGGCGTCGGGCCCGGCCAGGATCTCGGGGAGGGGCTCCGCGTTTCCGTACTGGGCCGCGAGCGCCTCGCGCAGGGCGGGCACCGCGTCCTCGCGGGCGACCGCGACGGTACGGACCCGCAGCCGCCGCGCCTGCTCGGCGAGCAGGGCGACCCGGCCGCCGGCCGCGGAGAGCGCGGTGACGCGGAAGCGGTCGGGATTGCGGAGCACCAGGTCGATGGCCTGGGTTCCGATGGACCCGGTGGAGCCGAGGACGACGATGTCGCGGCGGCCTTCGGACGGGTCGAAGGCGATGTGCGGGTCGGCGAGGGGGGCTGGACTGTCGCTCATGCCCCCCATTGTTGCCGCAATGGCGCACCGCGCGGACAACGCGCCCCTTCGATTCACCGCCGCCGTGCCGGCGGGGCGACCGCGGAGGCCGGCGGGAGCACCGCCGCGGCGGGGTGGCGCGGCGGCGGCGGGGTGGCGCGGCGGCGGCGGCCGGCCGCCGGTGCGCCGCGTACGCGCCTACCCCATCGGCCGGGGCGGCGACGGCCGTTCGGCGTACGGGCCGGCCCGCGGATCACCTCGGTGCGACCACCGACCGGAACTTCTCCCACTGCGCGTCGGTGACCGACTCGGGCACACCGCCGAAGTCCTTGGTGTCGGTGATCTCGCCCCGGAAGGAGAGGGTGGCCGAGCCGGAGCGCACGACGGTGAGGTACTCGTGGAGCTTCAGCTTCCCCTTCACGTCGAGAATCGTGAAGTGGTACGCCCTGGCCTCGTCCGCGCCCGCGCCGAGGTCGGGCGCCTCGACCCGCTCCACCTTCAGGTACCTTCCCCTGGCGATGGCCCGTACCTCGGTGAAGCCGTCGGCGCACTCCCGGCCGGCCCGGTCGAGGGCCTTCATCACCCGGGCCGCGTCGCCGCCCCCGTACGAGCGGAGCTGCACGGCGACGGTGAGGCCGAGCATCTCGTCGGGGACGTCGACCTGGCGGCTGACCTCGCTCTTCAGGTCGAAGCCGGTGACGTCGGCGGCGAGGCTGACCAGGGGCTGGCAGACGGCGGGATCGGCCGTGTAGTCGTCGCCGTGCGGCGCGCCGAGGGTGAACTCGGACGCGGTGTACTTGCCGACCGTCTCACCGTCGGTGAAGGAGGCGGCGGTGAGCTGGGCCTCGGTGAGCGCCCGGGGCCCGGTGGCGCTCGCGGACGCCCGGTCCTCGCCGCCGGGCCGCTTGCCGTCCTGGCCGGCGTCGCCGTCCGGGCCGCCGCCGCACGCGGCCGCGCCGGCCAGCAGAAGACCGCCCGCCGCGAGGGCCGCCCCACGCCGCCGCCGGCTGTGCTTTCCCGCCCCGAACATGCGTGACCCCTGGTTCTGTTGACGCGTGGGTGAGTGCACGATTGTGGTGCATGGGTGCGGTTCGCGCCACAGGCACCGCCCCGGACGCCCATTCGCCCGTACGAGAAGGAGCCCGCCGTGGCCACCGAACGCATCGATCCGTTCGTCGTCGCCGGTGAACGCCAGACCCTGCGCGCCCTGCTGGACTTCCACCGCGCGACGCTCGCCATGAAGTGCGACGGGCTGAGCGACGAGGACCTGCGCCGGCGTTCGGTGCCGCCGTCGACGCTGTCGCTGCTGGGTCTGGTGCGGCACATGGCGGAGGTGGAACGGGCCTGGTTCCGCCGGGTGATCAGCGGCGAGGACATCCCGCTCGTCTGGTCGGACGAGGGCGACTACCAGGTGGCGTACGACGCGACCTCGGCCACGCGGTCGCAGGCGTTCGACGCCTGGCGGACGGAGGTCGAGCACGCGCGGCGCATCGAGCGGGAGGCGGAGTCGCTCGACGTGACGGGCGTCTGGGCCCGGACGGGCAAGGACGTGTCGCTGCGGCTGGTGATGCTGCACATGATGCACGAGTACGCCCGCCACAACGGCCACGCCGACTTCCTGCGCGAGGCGATCGACGGAAGCGTCGGCGTGTGACCCGTGACCGCGGGGCCGCAAGTGAGCCGCGGATCCACTCGGTTGAGGAGTCCGGTGCCGGGGAGGCCGGCCGCGTGGTGCGGTGCGCGGGCCGAGTCGCGCGCGTCGGGCGGGAGTTGGCGGTTCCGGCGGCTTCGGACCTCGCGGCGGAGTGCCTCCTCGTCGCACGGGAGGGCATCCAGCGCTACGAGAACGCGCCCGTCGCGCTCTTGGGTCCGCCGCACGCCGCGAAGGTCCGGCTGCCGGTGCCCGGATTCCGGGCTGAGGCCGCGGCTCGTCGTCTCCGGCGGTTGAGCGGGCCGCGGCGGCGTCCGCCGACGGCTACCAGGCGCGCTGGAGCGCCGCGAAGACCTCGTGGAAGGACGGGAACGTCTTGCGCACGCAGCCGGGGTCGTCGAAGGTGACGCCGGCCGCGGTGCGCAGGGACGTGACCGCGAAGGACATCGCCATGCGGTGGTCGCCGTGGGTGGCGATCTCGGCGGGCCGGGGCGCGCCGGGCCGGATCTCGATCCAGTCGGGACCGGTGGCGACCGTGACGCCCATCCTGCGCAGATTCTCCGCGCAGGCCTCCAGCCGGTCGCACTCCTTCACGCGTGTGTTGGCGACGTCCTCGATGCGGACCGGTCCGGCGGCGTACGGCGCGATGGCCGCCAGCGTCGGCATGGTGTCGGAGATGTCGCGCATGTTGACCGTGAGGCCGCGCAGGACGCCGGTGCCCCGGACGGTGGTGCTGTCGGCGGCGACGCGGACCTCGGCGCCCATCCGCTCCAGCACGTCGACGAAGCGCAGGTCGCCTTGGAGCGCGCCGGCGCCGAGCCCGGGGACCGTGACCTCGCGGCCGGGCGAGATCGCCGCCGCGGCGAAGAAGTAGCTCGCGGTGGAGGCGTCGGGCTCGACGGCGTACGTCGTGGCGCGGTAGCCGCCGGGCGGAACGGTGAAGGTGGCGCCCTCGCGGGTGACCTCCACCCCGAAACTGCGCATCATCGCGAGCGTGATCTCGACGTACGGCGCCGAGACGAGGTCGGTGACCGTGATGCGCAGGCCCTCGGCGGTCAGCGGGCCGAGCATCAGGAGCGCCGTCAGGTACTGCGACGACTCGCCCGCGTCGAGGGTGACGTCGCCGCCCTTGATACCGGCGGCGTGGATCCGCAGCGGGTGGTGGCCCTCGGCCTCCTCGTGGCGGAGGTCGACGCCGAGCGCGCGCAGGGCGCCGGTGAGCGGGGCGAGCGGGCGGCGGCGCATCTGCGGGGACGCGTCGAAGCGGTACGTGCCGGACGCCCCGGCGGCGGCGAGCGTGGGCAGGAAGCGGGCGGTGGTGGCGCCGTCACGGCAGTACACGTCGGCCTCGCCCACCGCCGGTCCCTCGGGGCGCCCCTCGACGCGCCAGGCGCCTGCCTCACGCTCCAGCCGGTAGCCGAGCCGGCCGAGTCCCTCGGCGAAGCCCTCGGTGTCGTCCGAGCTCAGGGGACGCAGCAGGGTGGTGGTTCCGGCGGCCGCGGCGGCGAGGAAGAGGGCGCGGGCGGTCACGGACTTGGAGCCGGGGATGTCTACGAGGGTCACAGCACCCCATCCTGCCGCGCCCGCGCGGGCGCGCCGCGCCGCGTTCCGCCCCTTGGACACGCAGGGACGTACGGCCGGCGCGAAGCCACCCGGCGGTACGTACGGGCGTACGGCAGGCGCGGAGCGCACCCGGCCGGCGCGAGTGCCGCCGGGTGCGCTCCGTGCGTCACCGGATCGGACGGTGGACGTTCTCCCGTTCCGAGGGGCCGGGGGCGGCCTCGGCGATCCAGGGGCCGTCGCCGCTGGGGTCGACGATGCCCGACTCCAGCCAGGTGTACGTACCGGACAGGACGCCCTTGACGACCTTGTGGTCGAGGTCGTCGGTGTTGGTCCACAGGCGGTTGAAGAGTTCCTCGGTCCGGATGCGGGACTGGCGGCAGAAGGCGTCGGCCAGTTGGTACGCCTCGCGGCCGTGATCCGTGGTCGTGCGCAGGAGTTCGGCGCGTACACAGGCCGCGCTGACCGCGAAGAGCTCGGCGCCGATGTCGACGATCCGGCCGAGGAAACCCTGCTTCGTCTCCATGCGGCCCTGCCAGCGCGACATCGCGTAGAAGGTGGAGCGGGCGAGCTTGCGCGCGGTGCGCTCGGCGTAGCGGAGGTGTACCGACAGGTCGGGGTGCCCGGCCGGGTGGAACTCGGCGTACGAGCGCGGGAGCTGGCCCGGTCCCGTGACCAGTTTCGGCAGCCACTTGGCGTAGAAGCCCGCCGCGTTCGCGCCCGCCTTCGCCTTCGCCGAGAGCGGCTTGTCGGGGTCGATGATGTCGCCCGCCACCTTCAGGTGGGCGTCGACCGCCTCGCGCGCGATCAGCAGGTGCATGATCTCGGTGGAGCCCTCGAAGATCCGGTTGATGCGCAGGTCGCGCAGCAACTGCTCGGCGGGGACCGCCCGTTCGCCCCGCGCGGCCAGTGAGTCCGCCGTCTCGAAGCCGCGGCCGCCGCGGATCTGGACGAGTTCGTCGGCCATCAGGCAGGCCATCTCGCTGCCGTACAGCTTGGCGAGGGCCGCCTCGATGCGGATGTCGTTGCGGTCCTCGTCGGCCATCTGCGAGGACAGGTCGAGCACCGCTTCGAGGGCGAAGGTCGTGGCGGCGATGAAGGAGATCTTCGAGCCGACGGCCTCGTGGAAGGCCACCGCCTTGCCCCACTGCTCGCGCACCGACGACCACTCACGGGCGATCTTCAGACACCACTTGCCCGCGCCCACGCACATCGCGGGCAGGGACAGGCGGCCGGTGTTGAGCGTGGTCAGCGCGATCTTGAGACCGGCGCCCTCGGGGCCGATGCGGTTGGCGGCGGGGACCCGTACCTGGTGGAAGCGGGTGACGCCGTTCTCCAGGCCGCGCAGCCCCATGAAGGCGTTGCGGTTCTCGACGGTGATGCCCGGCGCGTCCGCCTCGACCACGAAGGCGGTGATGCCGCCCCTGTGACCCTCCGACTTCGGGACGCGCGCCATGACGACCAGCAGGTCGGCGACCACCCCGTTCGTCGTCCAGAGCTTCACGCCGTCCAGCACGTACGCGTCGCCGTCCGGCACCGCCGTCGTCGCGAGCCGGGCGGGGTCGGAGCCCACGTCCGGCTCGGTGAGGAGGAACGCGGAGATGTCGGTGCGGGCCAGGCGCGGCAGGAAGGCGTCCCGCTGCTCCTGCGTACCGAAGATTTTGAGCGGCTGCGGTACGCCGATCGACTGATGCGCCGACAGGAGGGCGCCGATGGCGGGGCTCGCGGAGCCGACGAGCGCCAGGGCCTTGTTGTAGTACACCTGGGTGAGGCCGAGGCCGCCGTACTTGATGTCGATCTTCATGCCGAGCGCGCCGAGCTCCTTGAGCCCGTTGATCACCTCGTCGGGGATCTTCGCCTCGCGCTCGATCCGCGCGCCGTCGATCCGCGTCTCGCAGAAGTCCCGGAGCTTGGCGAGAAAGGCCTCTCCACGCGCCGCGTCCTGGGGCGGTGGCATCGGGTGGGGGTGGATGAGGTCCATGCGCAGGCGGCCGAGGAAGAGCTCCTTGGCGAAACTGGGCTTGCGCCAGTCCTGCTCGCGCGCCGCCTCGGCGACCTGCCGTGCTTCGCGCTCGGAGACCTTGGGCTGCTGGGTCGGTTGTGCGGACATGAGGAGCTCACCTCGCCGCGAGTCGTGGCCCGGTCGGTCGCATTACCGACTGGTTTACTCGACCGTATCTACCCGATTCCCGGCATCCCCACCACCCCTGGCGCATCGATCGCGGCCCCGGTCGGGACACGGCACGGCCGCGGCGCGATGGCTTCGCCCGAGCGTCCGGCGGTGCGGGAGGCCCCGACTCGCGTGGGGGTGAGGCGCGTAGGAGCCTGGAGACGGGGGAAATGTCCGACGCTTTCCCGCAGGGAGATGGCCGTGACCGCCGCTGACTACGACACCGGACAGGACGCCGCGTTCCTCGCCGACATCGCGGAGGTGTTCAAGAAGCACCCCGAAGCCGCCAGGAAGTACGGCCTGGCGAGCTTCACGCTCGAACGCAAGATGGGCGTCGACTACGCCCAGCAGTACGGAGTGTCCCGGATCGAGGACGGCCGGATCATCACCGAGTTCCATGACCGGGAGAAGGACCCTCCGGTGATCCGGTCGCGGATCTGCGTCAAGTACGAGATGCGGGGTCAGGATCTGGAGTGCGTGCACTGGGAGGAAGCCCTTGAGTGACCGTCACAGCCGGGCGGACCCGGCTCGGTGGTGAATGAATACGGCCGGAGCCCCCGCACAGTGGGCTCCGGCCGTGGCTCAGGTGGCGTACGAGGTCAGAGGGCGAGGCCCGTGAAGACCATGACCCGCTCGTACGTGTAGTCGTCCATCGCGAACCGCACACCCTCGCGGCCGACGCCGGACTGCTTGACGCCGCCGTACGGCATCTGGTCCGCGCGGTACGACGGGACGTCGCCGACGATCACGCCGCCGACCTCCAGCTCGCGGTGGGCGCGGAAGGCCGTCTGGAGGTCGTGGGTGAACACGCCCGCCTGGAGGCCGTACTTGGAGTCGTTGACCGCGGCGAACGCCTCGGCCTCGCCCTCCACCTTGCGGACCGTCAGCACCGGTCCGAAGACCTCCTCGCAGGAGACCGTGGTGTCGGCCGGTACGTCGGCGAGGACGGTCGGGGCGTACGACGCGCCCTCGCGCTTTCCACCGGTCAGCAGGCTCGCGCCGGCCCTGACGGCCTCGTCGACCCACGCCTCGACGCGCTTGGCGGCGTCCTCGTTGACCAGCGGGCCGACGTCGGTGGCTGCGTCGTTCGGGTCACCGGTGACCTGGGCCTCGACGGCCGCGACGATCTTCGGGACGAGACGCTCGTACACGGACGCGTCGGCGATCACGCGCTGCACGGAGATGCAGGACTGACCGGCCTGGTAGTTGGAGAAGGTCGCGATGCGGGTCGCGGCCCAGTCCAGGTCCTCGTCCGTGGCCCAGTCGGCCAGGACGACAGCCGCGCCGTTGCCGCCGAGCTCCAGGGTGCAGTGCTTGCGCGGCACCGAGTCCATGATCGCGTAACCGACCTTCTCAGACCCGGTGAAGGAGATGACGGGCAGGCGGTCGTCCTGCACCAGCGCCGGCATCTTGTCGTTGGCCACGGGGAGGACGGACCAGGAGCCGGCCGGCAGGTCGGTCTCGGCGAGCAGCTCACCCAGGATCAGGCCGGACAGCGGCGTGGCGGGGGCCGGCTTGAGGATGATCGGGGCGCCGACGGCGATGGCCGGGGCGACCTTGTGCGCGCACAGGTTCAGCGGGAAGTTGAAGGGCGCGATGCCGAGGACGGTGCCGCGGGGGAAGCGGCGCGTCAGGGCGAGGCGGCCGACGCCACCGGCGTCGGTGTCGAGGCGCTGGGCCTCTCCGCCGTTGAAACGACGGGCTTCCTCGGCGGCGAACCGGAACACGGAAACGGCGCGGCCGACTTCACCGCGGGCCCACTTGATCGGCTTGCCGTTCTCGGCGGAGATCAGCTGCGCGATCTCCTCCGTCCGCTCCACGAGACGCTTGCTGACGTGGTCGAGGGCGGCGGCGCGCACGTGCGCGGGCGTGGCCGCGTACTCGGCCTCGACGGCCTTCGCGGCGGCGACGGCCTCTTCGACCTGCGCGTCGGTGGGGATGCTCACGGTACCGACGAGCCGGCCGTCCCAGGGGGACGTGACGTCGAACGCGTCCTCGCCGGTGGCCTGGCGGCCGGCGAGCCAGAAGGCGTGGGTGGAAGTCATGTCGTTTCCGGCCCTTCCGAGGGGGTGGGTGCTGATGTCCACCACGGTAGGGGTGCGGAGGCGGGAGGTCGTTTGTCCGAGGTGGAGTGCTGCGTGTCGCGGGGACGCCGGTTTGGACGACGACAGGGTCGTACGCCGTGGCGGGGCTGGGCAGTACGGGTGCGAGCGCACCTCGGCCGGTGGCGGATTTTCCCCTGCCCCGCCCCTTCCCGAACCGGGGCTCCGCCCCGGACCCTGCTCCTCGAACGCCGAAGGGGCTGCGGGCCGGCGCCGGCACCGCGTCGCCCGCCCCCAGTTCCGCGCGTCAGGTCGTGGGCGGCGGGGTGGACGTGCTCGTGGCCTTCAGGGCCAGCCACAGCTCCATCCGGACGTCCGCGTCGTCCAGTGAGCGGCCCAGGATCTCCTCGACGCGACGCATCCGGTACCGCAGCGTGTGCCGGTGCACGCCCAGGTCCGCCGCCGCCGCGTCCCACTGGCCGTGCCGGGAGAGCCACGCCCGCAGGGAGGCGATCAGGTCGCCCCGGCCCTTCGCGTCGTGTTCGTGCAGGGCGCGCAGTGTTCCGTCCGCGAACGACCTGACCGCGTCGTCCGCGAGGAGCTGCATCACCGAGCCCGCCGCCAGCTCCTCGTGCTCGACCAGCGCGCGCCCCCGCCGGCGCGCCACCGACAGCGCCTGTTCCGCCTGCTTGTACGCCCCGACCGCCGTGATCGGTCCGGCCGGCGCCGAGAGCCCGACCACGAGGTCGTCCGCGTCCGCCGGCTCGTGCGGCCGCACCGAGTCGCCTCGCAGGGCCTCCGTATGGGCGAGGCACGCGTCCACCGCTTCGCCCGCGTCCGCGGCGAGCACCACCAGCCGGTCGCCGTCCGGCACCACCAGCACCGGCTCCCCCGCCCGCAGCGCCGCGGACTCCATGGCGTCGGCGAGCGCGTTCAGGGGGTCGGTCCCGGCGGGCGCGGCCTCCGCCTCCGCGACCGCGGGCTCGGCGATCAGCAGCCGGAAGGGCGCGTCGAGCAGCGCCCCGTACAGCTCGCCGGCCACCGCCCGCGCGTGGTCCGGTTCGCCCGCCAGCAGCATCCGCAGGACGGCCGCGCCGAGCCGCTGCTCGGCCGCCTGCAGGGACCGCGACCGCTCCGTGGTCAGGGTCAGCAGCGCGATGGCCGAGTGCACGGCGTACCGCTCGGCCGTGCCCAGCGGAGCCCCCGTCCCGACCGCCAGTACGCCCCGTACCCGCCGCCCCGCGCCCAGCGACTGGAGCTCGACGCGGTCGTCCGCCTCGGCGTCGCCGTCCGCGCCGCCGCCGACGACGGAACTCGCGGGAGCGGGGCGCTCGCGCAGCCGTTCCACGTCGGCGGTCAGCCGGGCGGCCCGGCGCGCCGCCCAGTCGGGCGCGGCGGCGACCACCGCGCCGGAGACGTCGTACAGCGCGGCCCACCCGTTCACGTGCGACGCGAGCCGGGCCAGCAGGTCCCCCGGCCCGTCGCCGGACAGCGCCGCCTTCGTCAGCTCGCGCTGCGCCTCGAAACCGGCGGTCACGGCGCGGTACTGGTCGGCGGCGTTCGCCGCGGAGACGGCCTTGCTGATGGCGATGAAGGGCGTACGGCGCGGCACCTCCAGCAGCGGCAGGCCCTCCTGCGTGGCGGCGTCGACGAGGGCCTGGGGGACGTCGTCGTAATGGACGCCGACGGCGAAGCCGAGCCCCACGACACCGGCCCCGGCCAGCCGCCGTACGTACCGGCGCATCACCTCGGGGTCCTCGGCCTCGATCTTCAGGGCGGTGACCAGCAGCAGCTCGCCGCCCTCCATGTACGGCACGGGGTCGGGCAGCTCGCTGACGTGGGCCCAGCGCACGGGCGTGTCCAGCCGGTCCTCACCGGCGCGCACGGTGAGCTTGAGCGCCGAGTGGTGGACGAGGGAGGCAAGGGTGGGCGGCATGGACGGCTGACCTTAGGACGGAGGATTTTCGCCGTCGCGTATGAACGGCTCATCTCGATTCTGCCAGGACGTACGGGTCCTCCGCGCCCCCGCGCTCAGCTGCGCAGATCCACCAGCAGCGGCGGGGCGTGCTCCCCGCGCACCGTCGTCAGCGACAGCACCGCGTGTCCGGCGGGGACCGAGTGCGCCAGCTCCGAGGCCGACCACCGCTCGCGCTCGACCTTCCGTACCGTGATCGCGTCCGTCGTCACCGCCTTGCCCGTCACGATCCGGCGGAAGACGTGGAAGGCGCGGGTGAGCGGCTGGTCGGCGAAGACGGTCCGGCTCGTCACGTCACGCGTCTCCACCCATTCGGTGCCCCACGCCTCGGCGAACCGCTTGCCGTCCCACGTCGTCACCCCCGAGAAGGCCATCCGGCACCCCACCGCGCCGAGCAGCGCCGCGTGCAGGTGCTCCGGTACGTCGTCCAGCGACCGCAGCGTGATCACCGCGCCGGCGTGCGCCGAGCGCAGCCGCTGGATGCCGCGCACGGTCTCCGCGGTGATGGCGCGCGTCGCGTCGTCCAGCACCAGGCAGGCGAAGAGCGACCGGTCGGCGCGGTGCGCGGCGCTCGCCGTGAACTGGGCGAGGACGAGTCGCGCGAGCATCCGTGACGCCTCGGCGTGACCGCGCTCCGGCAGGTCGACACGCACGCGCAGCGGGTGTTCCAGGGAGCGGAGCGAGAAGGGCCGCGCCCGGCCGCTCGTGTCGAAGAACGAGGCGAACGCGGGCCGGTCGAGCAGCGCCACCCGGTCGGCCAGGGCGAGGCCCGGGTCGCCGGGAGCCGCCGCCTGCCGGGCTCGGGCGTCGAGTTCGCGCCGGAGGGCGTACTGCGACTCGCCGTCCAGCGCCTCGCGCAGCGCGCCGAGCGCGGCCGGTACGCCGTCGAGCAGCTCGCGCAGTTCGGACACGGAGGGGAAGCGGCCGTGGGCGGCGCGGTAAGGGCCGAGGAGCTGGGCGAGGGCGGTGGCGGCGCGCCGGCTGTCGACGTCGGGGAGGTCGCCGACGAAGCCCTCGGCGAGCACCGCGGCGGCCTCGTCCGGGTCGGTGGTGCCGCCGTACAGGTCCAGGTCGTACGCGGAGGACGGGTCACCGAGCTTGATCACGACGTCGTACGCCTCGTCCGGGCCGAGCTGCGTGCCGGCCGCCGCGACGGCGATGACGGCGGCCTGCCCCGCGAGCGCCTGGAGGGCGAGCGATTCGACGACGGGCCGCACCAGGGCCCGGGTCTTGCCCGTGCCGGGCGGACCGACGGCGACGAGGGAGGTGCCGAGCAGCTCCGGGTCGAGGGCGAGGCCGGTACCGCGCCGGGCGTACGGGTTGCGCTCGCCCGGGTGGACGGTGCCGAGCCGGACCTGGCGGGCGCACAGGTCGTGCGCTGCGGCGCGTACGGGCAGGTCGCGCGCGCCGGAGGGGTGGGTGCAGGCGGCGGCGCCGTGGCGCAGGACGGTGTCGGTGAAGGCGCTCAGCCGCGAGGGGTCGGCCCGCACGGACTGCCAGGCGCGGCGGATGCGGGCGTAGTCGACGTCGTTCATCCGCCCGGACCTGATCTCCTCCGCCAGCCGGGCGGCCGCCTCGGCCTGCCCGGCCCCGCGCAGCTCGGGCCACTCGGCGGGGTCGGCGGCTGAGCCCGGTTCGCTGCGGGGATCGGGCACGGCGCGGGCGGCGGCGGGCTTGGGGAGGAGGTAGCGGCGTACCACCTCGGCCCAGCGGCCCATGCGGCCGAAGGCGACGGCGAGGAGGAGGGCGAAGAGGCCGTAGTAGAGGTACGACACCCAGACGTAGGCCATGTTGCCGCCGTCCTCGCGCCACGACTCGGGGGTGACCCAGAAGAGCGGCCAGAGCCAGAAGCTGATGTAGCCGTTCCAGCAGAGGGACCAGATGAGCAGGGCGGTGAGGAGCGAGATCAGAGCCCCGCCGACGAGCTGGCGGCCGGGTACGGTCTCGGGCTCCTCGGCGGGACGCGGCACATGGCCGTACGACCAGACGCCGGGGCCGTCGGCGGTGCGCGGCGTGCGCAGCCACTCGGTGAGGCTCGGGCCGGTGGCGGGCGCGTGGGTGGGGGCGGGCGGCACCTCGGGGGGCGCGGAGGGGGGCGGGCCCGCGGGGCGGGGTACGGGATTGGCGCGGGTGGCGCGTGCGTCGGGTGTGCCGGTGCCCTCGGTGTCCATGTGCTGCCCTGCCCCTCGTCCCCTGACCGCCAAGCCTGTGCGCAGGGCCTCAATCTAGTGCCCGGCGCTGGGCAGTTCACCGCCCCCGCGCCCGGCCGGAGGCATGTCGCGGGCGGCGCGGTCCGCCTGCCGGGCGCCTCCGGCTCCCGGGGCCGGAGCGCCGCCCGCGGCCCGGCTATGTCCGCCACGGACAAGGACACGCCCCCACTTCTCCCGAACGGAACATGCCACCCCCCACCCGCCACCCCTAGCCTGCGGAGTAAAGAAGCGTCCGTAATACCCCCAGGAGCCCCCCATGACCGCAATCCCGCAGGAGCGCCGCGTCGTCACCGCGATTCCCGGCCCGAAGTCGGCCGAGCTGCAGGCCCGGCGCACCGCCACGGTCGCCGGTGGCGTGGGCTCCGTGCTGCCCGTCTTCACCGCGCGCGCGGGCGGCGGCATCATCGAGGACGTCGACGGCAACCGCCTCATCGACTTCGGCTCCGGCATCGCCGTGACCTCCGTCGGCGCCTCCGCCGAGGCCGTCGTACGCCGCGCCTCCGCGCAGCTCCAGGACTTCACCCACACCTGTTTCATGGTCACGCCGTACGAGGGCTACGTGGAGGTCTGTGAGGCGCTCGCCGAGCTGACCCCGGGCGACCACGCCAAGAAGTCCGCGCTGTTCAACTCGGGCGCCGAGGCCGTCGAGAACGCCGTCAAGATCGCCCGCGCGTACACCAAGCGCCAGGCCGTCGTCGTCTTCGACCACGGCTACCACGGCCGTACGAACCTCACGATGGCGCTGACCGCGAAGAACATGCCGTACAAGCACGGCTTCGGACCGTTCGCCCCCGAGGTCTACCGCGTCCCGGTCGCCTACGGCTACCGCTGGCCCACCGGCGCCGAGAACTGCGGCCCCGAGGCCGCCGCGCAGGCGATCGACCAGATCAACAAGCAGGTCGGCGCCGAGAACGTCGCCGCGATCATCATCGAGCCGGTGCTCGGCGAGGGCGGCTTCATCGAGCCGGCCAAGGGCTTCCTGCCGGAGATCGTGAAGTTCGCCAACGACAACGGCATCGTGTTCGTCGCGGACGAGATCCAGTCCGGCTTCTGCCGCACCGGCCAGTGGTTCGCCTGCGAGGACGAGGGCATCGTCCCCGACCTGATCACGACCGCCAAGGGCATCGCGGGCGGTCTGCCGCTCGCCGCCGTGACCGGCCGCGCCGAGATCATGGACGCCCCGCACGGCGGCGGCCTGGGCGGCACGTACGGCGGCAACCCGGTGGCCTGCGCCGGCGCGCTCGGCTCCATCGAGACGATGAAGGAGCTGGACCTCAACGCGAAGGCCAAGCGCATCGAGGAGGTCATGAAGGGCCGCCTGGCCACCATGGCCGAGAAGTTCGACATCATCGGTGACATCCGTGGCCGCGGCGCCATGATCGCCATCGAGCTGGTGACGGACCGGGACACCAAGGAGCCGAACGCGGCCGCAGCCGGCGCGCTCGCCAAGGCGTGCCACGCCGAGGGTCTACTGGTCCTGACCTGCGGCACCTACGGCAACGTGCTCCGCTTCCTGCCGCCGATCGTCATCGGCGAGGACCTGCTCAACGAGGGCCTGGACATCATCGAGGCGGCCTTCGCCGGCGTGTGACCTGTGAAGACGTGCGACCTGTGAAGAAAGGGTGGGGGGCCGATGGCGGGATGGAGTTCCGGCTGTCGGCCCCCCAGCCGCTGGCGTACGGTTTCTGCAGATGAGTGAAACACCCCGCTCGCAGGGGACTGCGGGCGGTTCCAGGTCGAGGCACCCCCTGCCCCGCCCTGGCCGTGCCCTCGCGCACATGACCGGAGCTTCTGGCTCCGGAACTCCTCACCGATCGGATGGCCGCCCGCCCCACACCCCCCGGGGCGCGCGGCAGCCCGGTCCAGGCGGCTGCCCCGGAACCACCCCCCCTGTTCCGGGGCAGCCGGCTTTCCTCGTCGGGCTCCTCGGGCGCTTCGGCCGCTTCCGGCCCTCCCGCCTCGTCGCGCTCTTCGCCGTCCCGGCGGTCCTCTTCGCACTGGTCACCTGGCAGGTGGCCGCCGGCGGTCCGCTGCGCCGCGCCGACGAGCGCCTCGGCCGGGCCCTGGTGGGCCGCGGCCCGACCGGCCTCACGGAATTCCTCGCCGACCTCGGCAGCACGGCGGTCGCGCTCCCGGTCCTCGCCTCGGCCGTCGCGTACGCGCTGTGGCGCGGCCGCCGCGGCGCCGTCCCCCGCGCGGCCGGCGCCGCCCTCGCCATGGCGGCCGTGCCCGCCCTCGTGGTCCCGCTCAAGTCCTGGATCGCCCGTACGGGCCCGCTCACCCGGGACACCGGCTACTACCCGTCCGGACACACCGCGACAGCCGTCGTCGCCTACGGCGGCGCCGCCCTGCTCGTGTGCGCGTACGTACGCCGCGGGCGCTGGTGGCCGCCGGTCCTCGCGTGCGCGCTGATCCTCGCCACCGGCGCCGGGCTCGTCCTGCGCGGCTACCACTGGCCGCTGGACGTCGTCGGCAGCTGGTGCCTGTGCCTCGTACTCCTGCTGCTCAGTCGTCGCCCGCCCGGGCGATACCCGCGGCCGCCTCGTGCATCGCGAGTTCCAGCAGCGCCGGATCGGTGAGCGTGCCCGTGCCGTCCGGCGGGACGAGCCAGCGGACGCCGCCGGCCGTCCGGCCGGGGTAGGGGACGACGATCCAGGTGCCGCTGCCGGCGCCGCGCACCCCCGTACCGATCCAGCGGCCGGCCGTGCCCGCCGGGACGAAGAAGCCCATGCGGGAGTCGCCGAAGTCGGCGAGCACGGGCCCCGGGCGGTCGACGAGGCGGGTCAGGACGTCGAGCGTGGGGTAGCCCAGTTCCCCCGGCAGGATCAAGACGTCCCAGCGCCTGCCGGCGGGCAGGATCGCGACCCCGAGGGGGTTGCGCTCCCACTCCCACCGGCAGGCGTCGGGATCCGGTGCCACCGATACGAGCCAGTCCACCGCGGTGTGTGCCCCCGAGCCGGTCATGTCGTCCAGCCTCCGTTCGTGTGCGCAGCCAGTGCGTTCACGAGGGAGAGGGGCGCGGGCCCGGACTATGACGCGGGTTCGGTCACCTCATTGGTGTGAGCCGGGTCTCCGCCGCACCCGCCCGCGCCGGCCGCGCTCAGCTGTCGAAGCCGAGCCCCAGCTTGTCCATGGCCTTCAGCCACAGGTTGCGGTGGCCTCCGTTGTCGTCCGACCGGGCCAGCGACCACTTGGTGATGCCGATGCCCGCCCAGGCGAAAGGTTCCGGCGGGAACGGCAGCGGCTTGCTGCGGACCATCTCCAGCTCGGTGCGCTCGGTCGTCTCGCCCGCGAGCAGGTCGAGCATCACGTCGGCACCGAAGCGCGTGGAGCCGACCCCGAGCCCGGTGTACCCGGCGGCGTACGCCACCTTCCCCGCGTGAGCCGTCCCGAAGAACGCCGAGAAGCGCGAGCAGGTGTCGATGGCGCCACCCCACGCGTGGCTGAAGTTCACGCCCTCCAGCTGCGGGAAGCAGCGGAAGAAGTGCTCGGCCAGCTTGAGGTACGTCTCCGGCCGGTGGTCCATCTCGGCGCTCAGCCTGCCGCCGAAGGGGTAGACGGCGTCGTAGCCGCCCCACAGGATCCGGTTGTCGGCGCTGAGGCGGAAGTAGTGGAACTGGTTCGCGCTGTCGCCCAGCCCCTGCCGGTTCTTCCAGCCGATCGAGGCGAGCTGCTCCTCGGTGAGCGGCTCGGTCATCAGCGCGTAGTCGTAGACCGGGACGGTGTACGGGCGCACCCGCTTGACCAGGGACGGGAAGATGTTGGTGCCGAGCGCGACCCGGCGGGCGAAGACCCGGCCGTACGGGGTGCGCACCGCCATGCCGGCGCCCGACGGGACCAGGTCGAGACCCCTGGTGTGCTCGTAGATCCGTACGCCGAGACCGAGGCACGCGCGCTTGAGCCCCCACGCCAGCTTGGCGGGGTGCAGCATGGCGACGCCGCGCCGGTCGAACAGGCCGCCGAGGAAGGTCGGCGAGTCCACCTCGGCGCGCACCTGGTCCCGGTCGAGGAGCTCCAGGCCGGTGAAGCCCAGCTTCCGCGCCTCCTCGTACATCTCCCGCAGCTCTTCGAGCTGGTGCGGCTCGGTGGCGACGTCGATCTCACCGGTGCGCTCGAAGTCGCAGTCGATGCCGTACGCCGCCACCGCCGCCTCGATGGCGTCGAGGTTGCGCTCGCCCAGCTCCTCCAGCTTCGCCAGCTCGCCGGGCCAGCGCGCGATGCCGTTGCCCAGGCCGTGGGTGAGGGAGGCGGCGCAGAAGCCGCCGTTGCGGCCCGAGGCGGCCCAGCCCACCTCGTGCCCCTCGATCAGTACGACGTCCCGCCCGGGGTCGCGCTCCTTGGCGAGCAGCGCGGTCCACAGTCCGCTGTATCCGCCGCCGATGACGAGCAGGTCGCAGCGCTCGTCGCCGGCGAGGGCGGGCAGCGGGGCGGGCTTGTCGGGGTCGTCCAGCCAGAACGACACCGGCTTCGCGCCGGTAAGGGATTGTGCAGCAGTACGCATGGCGACTGGGGCCATGGTTTCCAACTCCTTCAGGGCTTACTTGGGTTGTGCGTGGTTCTTCCGCCGGCTCGCGAGGAGCTGGCCTCCGAGGACCGTCAGTACGGCGATGACGAACATGGCCGTGCCGATGACGTTGATCTGGACAGGCGTACCGCGCTGCGCCGATCCCCACACGAACATGGGGAAGGTGACGGTGGAGCCCGCGTTGAAATTGGTGATGATGAAATCGTCGAAGGAGAGCGCGAAGGCGAGCAGCGCTCCCGCGGCGATCCCGGGCGCGGCGATCGGCAGGGTCACGCGCAGGAACGTCTGCACGGGGCCGGCGTAGAGATCGCGGGCGGCCTCTTCGAGGCGGGGGTCCATCGACATCACGCGGGCCTTGACCGCCGTCACCACGAAGCTGAGGCAGAACATGATGTGCGCGATGAGGACGGTCCAGAAGCCCAGCTGGGCGCCCATGTTGAGGAAGAGCGTCAGCAGCGAGGCGGCCATGACGACCTCGGGCATGGCCATCGGCAGGAAGATCAGCGAGTTGATCGCGCCACGCGCCCGGAAGCGGTAGCGGACCAGCGCGAAGGCGATCATCGTGCCGAGGACGGTGGCGCCGACCGTGGCCCAGGCGGCGATCTGGAGCGAGAGGGCGAGCGAGCCGCACAGGTCCGCGACGCCGCACGGGTCCTTCCACGCGTCCAGCGAGAACTCCTGCCAGGCGTAGTTGAAGCGCCCCTTCGGGTTGTTGAAGGAGAACACCATGACGACGATGTTCGGCAGGACCATGTAGGCGAGCGTCAGCAGCCCGGCGATGACGACGACATTGCGCCGTATCCAGTGGATGACCACCATCAGACCAGATCCTCCGTCCCGGACTTGCGGATGTACACGGTGACCATGGCCAGCACGATCGCCATCAGGATGAAGGAGAGGGCGGCGGCCGTCGGGTAGTCGAGCACCCGGAGGAACTGGGACTGGATGACGCTGCCGACCATTTTCGTGTCGGTGGAGCCGAGCAGTTCCGCGTTCACGTAGTCGCCGCACGCCGGAATGAACGTGAGCAGCGTTCCCGAGACGACGCCCGGCATGGACAGCGGGAAGGTCACCTTGCGGAAGGTGGTCGCCGGGGTGGCGTACAGGTCGCCGGCCGCCTCGTGCAGCCTGCCGTCGATGCGCTCCAGCGAGGTGTAGAGCGGCAGGATCATGAAGGGCAGGAAGTTGTACGTCAGACCGCAGACCACCGCCATCGGCGTGGCCAGCACCCGGTCGCCCTCGGTCCAGCCGAGCAGGCTGGTGATGTCCAGGACGTGCAGGGTGTTCAGCACGTCGACGACCGGGCCGCCGTCCGCCAGGATCGTCTTCCAGGCGAGCGTGCGGATCAGGAAGCTGGTGAAGAACGGCGCGATGACCAGCACCAGGACGAGGTTGCGCCAGCGGCCCGCCTTGAAGGCGATCATGTACGCGAGCGGGTAGCCCAGCAGCAGGCACAGCAGGGTCGCGGTGCCTGCGTACAGCAGCGACCGTACGAACTGCGGCGCGTAGTCCGTCAGCGCGTCCCAGTACGTCTGGAAGTGCCAGGTGACCTCGAAGCCCTTCTCCAGCGAGCCGGTCTGCACCGAGGTCGACGCCTGGTAGACCATCGGCAGCGCGAAGAAGACGATCAGCCACAGGATGCCGGGCAGCAGCAGCCAGTACGGCACGAGCCGCTTGCGGGTGGAGGGCTTGCGCGGGGCGGGCGGTTCCACCGGTGAGGGCGCCAGGGGCGGCGCGTCGGTCACGCTCACGCGCTCTCCTCCACCGTCTCCACGCCCGCGTCGATGTCCTGCGTCGCGTCGAGCCCGAAGGTGTGGGCCGGGTTCCAGTGCAGGACGACCTCGGCGCCGGGGACCAGGCGGGTGTCGCGCTCGGTGTTCTGCACGTACACCTCGAAGTCGGCGCAGGCCGGGCTGTCGACGATGTACTGCGTGGAGACGCCGATGAAGCTGGAGGCGACGATCCGGCCGGTGAGCCGGTTGCGTCCCACCGGGACGTCTCCCGCGGCGTCGGCGTGCGCGAGGGACACCTTCTCGGGACGTACGCCGACGAGCAGCTTGCCGCCGGTGCCGGGCCGGGACACGCACCGCTCGCCGGGCAGCCGCAGCTTGGAGCCGCCGCAGGTGACGACGGTGTCGTCGCCGGCGGTCTCGACGACCTCGGCCTCGATGAGGTTCGACGTGCCGAGGAAGTTGGCGACGAACGTCGTCCTCGGGTTCTCGTAGAGGTCGGCGGGGGCGCCGAGCTGCTCGACCCGCCCGCCGTTCATCACCGCGACCTGGTCGGCCATGGTCATGGCCTCCTCCTGGTCGTGCGTGACGTGCACGAAGGTGATGCCGACCTCGGTCTGGATGCGCTTGAGCTCCAGCTGCATCTGGCGGCGCAGTTTGAGGTCCAGCGCGCCCAGCGGCTCGTCGAGGAGCAGCACCTGCGGGTGGTTGATGAGCGCGCGGGCGACGGCGACGCGCTGCTGCTGGCCGCCGGAGAGCTGGTGCGGCTTGCGGTGGGCGAACGCGCCGAGCTCGACGAGGTCGAGCATGTCGTCGACCTGCTTCTTCACCGACTTGATGCCGCGCCGGCGCAGGCCGAAGGCGATGTTCTCGGAGATGTCGAGGTGCGGGAAGAGCGCGTAACTCTGGAAGACGGTGTTGACCGGGCGCTTGTACGGCGGCAGGCCGGTGACGTCCTTGTCGCCGAGGAAGACCGTGCCGGTGGTGGGGTCCTCCAGGCCGGCGATCATCCGCAAGGTGGTCGTCTTGCCGCAGCCGGACGCCCCGAGCAGGGCGAAGAAGGAGCCCTGCGGGATGGTGAGGTCGAGCGGGTGAACGGCCGTGAAGGAGCCGTACGTCTTGCTGATCCCGGAGAGGCGGACGTCGCCGCCTGCTGTCTTCTGCGTCATGGGGTGTGGTCCCAGGGTGGTGAGAGGGGCGGAAGCGGACAGCGGCTCAGGCGCCGATGAGCTTGGCGAACTTCTCCTCGTACGCCGTCTCTTCCTTGCCGCTGAGCGAGCGGAAGGCGCGGGACTTCGCGGCCATCGCCTTGTCGGGGAGGATCAGCGTGTTGGAGGCCATCGACTTGTCGATCTTCGCCAGTTCGTCGCGGACGCCGTCGACGGGGCAGACGTAGTTGATGTACGCGGCGAGCTGGGCGGCGACGGGCGGCTCGTAGTAGTAGTCGATGAGCTTCTCGGCGTTGGCCTTGTGCCGCGCCTTGGCGGGGACGAGCAGGTTGTCCGTGGAGGTGATGTAGCCGGCGTCCGGGATGACGAACTCGATGTCCGGGTTGTCGGCCTGGAGCTGGATGATGTCACCGGCCCAGGCGAGGCAGGCGGCCATGTCGCCCTTGCTCAGGTCCGACGTGTAGTCGTTGCCGGTGAAGCGGCGGATCTGCTTCTTGTCGACGGCCTTCTGCATCCGGGCGATCGCCGCGTCGAAGTCGTCGTCGCTGAACGTCCCCGGGTCCTTGCCCATGTCGAGGAGGGTCATGCCGACGGAGTCGCGCATCTCGGACAGGAAACCGACCTTGCCCTTCAGCCGGGAGTCGTCGAGGAGCTGGCTGACGCTCTCGATCTTCCGGCCGCCGGTCGCCTTCTTGTTGTAGGCGATGACGGTGGAGATGCCGGTCCAGGGGTACGAGTAGGCGCGTCCCGGGTCCCAGTCGGGGGACCGGAACTGCGACGACAGGTTCGCGTACGCGTGCGGCAGGTTCGCCGGGTCGAGCTTCTGCGCCCAGCCGAGCCGGATGAGCCGGGCGGCCAGCCAGTCGGTGACGTTGATGAGGTCGCGCCCGGTGTCCTGGCCCGCCGCGAGCTGCGGTTTGATCTTGCCGAAGAACTCGACGTTGTCGTTGATGTCCTCGGTGTACTTGACCGTGATCCCGGTGCGCTTCCTGAAGGCGTCCAGGGTGGGCCGGCTCTTCTCGTCCTCGCTGACGTCCATGTACTCGGTCCAGTTGGAGAAGCTGATCCGCTTCTCCGAGGCCGAGTGGTCGTCGGAGGCCGGCGCGTCGCCTTCCCGCTTGGCCGGCGGGATGCCGCACGCGCTCAGCGTGCCGAGACCGCCGACCGCGAGCGCGCCGATGCCTGAGGCGCGCAGCATGGAACGGCGGGTGAGGGCGCCCCTGCCGCTGGTCATGCTGCGGCGCATTGCGGCCAGTTGGGCCGCGGAGAGGCTGTCGGGCTGGTACTGCTCCATGCGCAAGTGCCCTTTCGGGTGGTGTGGCCGCTGGTCGTGCGGCGTACTTATCGGTCCCCGAAGATCGTGCGGTGCCAGTCCTTGCGGGCGACCGCGGTGTTGTCGTACATCACGTGCTTGACCTGCGTGTACTCCTCGTGGGAATACGACGACATGTCCTTGCCGTAGCCGCTGGCCTTGTACCCTCCGTGCGGCATCTCGCTGATGATCGGGATGTGGTCGTTCACCCATACGCAGCCCGCCTTGATCTCGCGGGTGGCGCGGTTGGCGCGGAACACGTCGCGGGTCCAGGCCGAGGCGGCGAGTCCGTACGGGGTGTCGTTGGCCAGCGCGATCCCCTCCTCGTCGGTGTCGAAGGGCAGGACGACCAGGACCGGGCCGAAGATCTCGGCCTGGACGATCTCACTGTCCTGGGGGGCGTCGGCGACGAGCGTGGGCCGGTAGTACGCGCCCTTGGCGAGGTCGCCGCCGGGCGCCTCGCCGCCCGTCACGACCCGGGCGTACGACCGTGCCCGTTCGACGAAGCCGGCGACCCGGTCGCGCTGGGCGTGGCTGATGAGCGGGCCGAGGTCGGTGGACGGGTCGAAGGGGTCGCCGAGCCGTACGCCGTCCATCGTCTCGGCGACGCCGGCGACGAAGGCGTCGTAGAGCGGGCGCTGGACGTAGGCGCGGGTGGCGGCCGTGCAGTCCTGGCCGGTGTTGATGAGCGAGGCGGCCACCGCGCCGTTCACGGCGGCTTCGAGGTCCGCGTCGTCGAAGACCACGAAGGGGGCCTTGCCGCCGAGTTCCAGGTGGAGGCGCTTGACGGTGGCGGTGGCGATCTCCGCCACGCGCCTTCCCACGGCCGTCGAGCCGGTGAAGGAGGTCATGACCACGTCCGGATGCCCGACGAGGTGCTCGCCCACGTCCTTGCCGGCGCCGGTGACGATGTTGACGACACCGTCCGGGATGCCGGCCTCCTTGGCGGCCTGCGCGAACATGACCGAGGTCAGGGGCGTGAGCTCGGCGGGCTTCAGGACGATGGTGTTGCCCGCCGCGATCGCCGGCAGCACCTTCCAGGCGGCCATCTGGAGGGGGTAGTTCCAGGGGGCGATGGACCCTACGACGCCGATGGGCTCCCGCCGTACGTACGAGGTGTGGTCGCCGGAGTACTCGCCGGCCGACTTGCCTTCGAGGTGCCGGGCCGCGCCCGCGAAGAACGCGGTGTTGTCGACGCTGCCGGGCACGTCGAACTCGGTGGACAGCTTGATGGGCTTGCCGCACTGCAGCGACTCGACGTAGGCGAAGTCGTCCGCCTGTTCGGCGAGCACGGCGGCGAAGCGGTGCATCGCGTCCGAGCGCTCGCCGGGGGTGGCGGAGGACCATCCGGGGAACGCCTCGCGCGCGGCGGCGACGGCGGCGTCGACGTCAGCGGTGGACGCCAGCTCGTACTCGTAGACCTTCTCGCCGGTCGCGGGGTCCACGACGGCGTGTGTCCGTCCCGAGGTGCCCGCTCGCAGCTGTCCGCCGATGTACTGCGCACCGTCCGCGAATCGGTCCTGCACCGGGAAGCGGTTGACCATGACGCACTCCGTAGCTCCAGCTGGATTTGAGTGCCGATCCTGACAGAGCCGCTGATCACCAACAAGGGATTCCGTTGTTGCCTTTTGGTTACGCGACGGAATCGGTCGACCATGTGTCGAGGTGAACCGCAAATACGGGACGGAGTGTCCGTGGCGCCCGCGCGGAAGGCGTGGCATGCCGCCCTATGACCGGGAAACCGCAGGTGGGACGGCGCGCGGCGGCGAGGTTCCGGAACCACGAGACCCCCGGTCACAGACCGGGGGCCGGGGCGCGGGGAGGGGGGCCGCGGACCGCCTAGCCGCGGACGGGGACCTCGACGATCAGGGAGGAGTGCGCGTACGGGTCGTACTCGGGCGACTCCAGGTCCTTCTCGTTCTCCGCCTGCACGATCGCCCAGACGATGAACCCGATGAACGCCGCGCTCAGCACGAAGCCGACGACCCCGAGGATGATGCCGGCCAGTGCCATGCCGGCGTTCGTCGCCTCGCCGCGCTGCACCCGCTTGCGGCCCAGGATGCCGAAGATCAGGGCGAGGGCGCCGAGGATGATGCCGAGACCGTAGGCGCAGAAGAACGTGACGGCGATGATGCCGAGCACCATCGCCGTGATGCCGTACCCGTTCGCGGGCGCCGGCCCCTGCTGTCCGGTCCAGGCGGCCGGGCCGCCGTAGCCGGGGTACCCGGGGTAGCCGCCGGTGGCGTAAGGGCTCTGCGGCGTCGCGTACGCCGGGTAGCCGTACTGGCCCGGGGTCGTCTGCGCCGGACCGCCCGGAGTCACGGGCGCGGCCGGGGGCGGCGGCACCGCGCCCTGTCCCGGAGCCCCGCCCGGACCGAAGCCCGGCGCCGGTTCGCCGGTCGGCATCGAGGTGACCGTCTGCTGGTCGTGCACGGCCGGACGGCCGGCCGCCGGCTTGTCCAGCGGCACCTTGCGCGCCGACTGGTCCGGCGGAGCCCAGGGGTCCCGCGGCTGCTCGGGCGGCGGGCCCGAGGGGTGGTGTGCGTTGTCTGACATGTGCTCCCCCATCGTGGTTCCGCCATGCTACGGCCTGCCTCCGGCCCCGTACCGCCCGCCTACGATGATCCCCGAACCCGCTCCGCCTGCCGTTACCCCGGAGGATCCGATGACCGATCTGCACCCCTTCGTCGCAGGGCTGCCCAAGGCCGAACTGCATGTGCACCACGTCGGATCGGCCTCCCCCCGCATCGTCGCCGAACTGGCCGCCCGCCACCCCGACTCCAAGGTCCCGACCGACCCCGAGGCGCTCGCGGACTACTTCACGTTCACCGACTTCGCGCACTTCATCGACGTGTACCTGTCCGTGGTCGACCTGATCCGCACCCCGGAGGACGTCCGGCTGCTGACCTTCGAGGTCGCCCGCGACATGGCCCGGCAGAACATCCGGTACGCCGAGCTGACCATCACGCCGTTCAGCTCGACCCGCCGCGGCATCGACGAGAAGGCCTTCATGGAGGCCATCGAGGACGCCCGCAGGGCGGCGGAGACGGAGCTGGGCACCGTACTGCGCTGGTGCTTCGACATCCCCGGCGAGGCCGGCCTGCAGGCGGCGGAGGAAACCGCCCGGCTGGCCGTGGACCTGCGCCCGGAGGGACTGGTGTCGTTCGGGCTCGGCGGCCCCGAGATCGGCGTACCGCGCCCGCAGTTCAAGCCGTACTTCGACCGGGCGATCGCGGCCGGTCTGCACTCCGTGCCGCACGCCGGCGAGACGACCGGCCCCGAGACCGTCTGGGACGCGCTGAACCACCTGGGCGCCGAGCGCATCGGCCACGGCACCAGCTCCGTCAAGGACCCGGCGCTGCTGGCCCACCTCGCCGAGCACCGCATCGCACTGGAGGTCTGCCCGACCTCCAACATCGCCACCCGCGCGGTGGCCACGCTGGACGAGCACCCGATCCGGGAGATGGCCGACGCGGGCGTCCTGGTCACCGTCAACAGCGACGACCCGCCGATGTTCGGCACCGACCTCAACAGCGAGTACGTCGTCGCCGCGCGGCTGCTCGGCCTCGACGAACGCGGCGTCGCCGGCCTCGCCAAGAACGCGGTCGAGGCGTCCTTCCTCGACCCGGCGGGCAAGCGGCGGATAGCCGCCGAGATCGACGCGTACACCGAGAACTGGCTCGCCCGGTGACGCGCCACCGGACAATGGGCCCATGCGCACTGTGACTGCCGTGGCCCACCGGGGCGACCCGTACCGGCTCCGTGAGAACACCCTCGCCTCGCTCCGCTCCGCGGTGGAGCGGGGCGCGGACGCCGTCGAGATCGACGTCCGGCCGACCCGCGACGGCGTGCCCGTCCTCCTCCACGACGACTCGCTCAAGCGGCTGTGGGGTCACGAGCGGCTGCTCGCGCACCTCACCGAGCAGGAGCTGCGCGAGCTGACGGGCGGCGAAGTCCCCACTCTGCGGGACGCGTTGAGCGCCCTCGGCGACCGCCGCGTCATGATCGACCTGCCGGGCGCCACCGCCGCGTCGGTGCGCGCCGTGGTCGGCGTCGTCCACGAGAGCGGGGCGGCGGAGCGCGCGTACTACTGCGGGGGCGCCTCGGCGATGCTCGACGTGCGCGCCGCCGATCCGGGCGCCGAGATCGCCCTGACCTGGACGACGCTCACCCCGCCGCGCGCGACGCTGGTCGACGCGGTCAAGCCCCGCTGGCTCAACTACCGCTTCGGGCTGATCGGCCGCGACCTCACGCAGCGGGTGCACCGCGACGGCATGCTGGTGTCCGCGTGGACCGCCGACACCGGGCGTACGATGCGCCGCCTGATCGGCCACGGCGTGGACTCCATCACCACCAACCGCGTGAACACCCTGGCCGGCATCCTGCGCCGTACGCACTGACGCGCCGGTCGGCACGGGTGCCGCGCCGGGCCGCTACAGCCCGACGATCGCGTTCCACTTCTTCGCGAAGCCGGCCCGCTCCCGCGCCGTGACGTCCCGCGCGATCGCCAGCCGCCGCCGCATCGCGTCGTCGGGGAAGACCAGCGGGTCCTCGGCGAGCACCGCGGTCTCCCTGTCCTTGGCCGAGGCCAGGACGTCACGGGCCGCCGGGACCGGGCAGACGTAGTTGACCCAGGCCGCCAGTTCCGCGGCCACGGCGGGCTCGTAGTAGTGGTCGACGAGCTTCTCCGCGTTGCGCTTGTGGCGGGCGAGATTGGGGATCATGAGGCTCTCCGCCCACAGCTCCGCCCCCTCCTCCGGTACGGCGAACTCGATGTCGGGGTTGTCCGCCTGGAGCTGGACGACGTCACCGGAGTACGCCTGGCACGCCAGCACGTCGCCGCTCGCCAGGTCCTTGATGTAGTCGTTGCCGGTGAAGCGCCTGATGTGCCCCCGCGCGACCAGCTTCTCCATCCGCTCGCACAGGGCGTGGAAGTCGTCGGCGCTCCACCGCGTGACGTCCACGCCGTCCCCCTGCATCAGCAGCGCGAAGCTCTCGTCGAGCCCCGAGAAGAGCGTCACCCTGCCGCGCAGGTCGTCGGCCCACAGCTGCGAGGTGGAGCGGATGTCGTGGCCGAGCGCCCTTCGGTTGTACGCGATGCCCGTGATTCCGGACTGCCAGGGCACGGAGTGCCGCCGCCCCTCGTCGAAGGCGGGCGTGCGCAGCTGAGGGTCGAGGTACCTGGCGACGTTCGGCTGCTTCGCCCGGTCCATCTCCTGCACCCAGCCCAGGCGTACGAACCGGGCGGCCATCCAGTCGCTGACGACGACGAGGTCCCGGCCGGTCTCCTGATGGTTCATCAGGGCCGGGCCGATCTTCCCGAAGAACTCGTCGTTGTCGTTGATCTCCTCGGTGTAGCGGACGGCGATCCCGGTCCGCTCGGTGAAGGCGTCCAGCGTGGGCCGCCGCGCCGCGTTCTCGTCGTCCGTGTCGATGTAGAGCGGCCAGTTGGCGAACTGGAGGCTGCGGTCGCGCTCCGACCGGTCGGCGGCGGCCCGGTCGGCCGGTTCGACGTACGCGGCGGGCACCCCGCACCCGGCGAGCGCGCCCAGCACGCCCGTCGCTCCGAGTCCCCGCAGCAGCGTACGGCGCGACGTCCGACCACGACCAAGATCACTCACGGCCCCACCCTCACCCCGCGCACGAAGGGCGGGCAATAGACAGTCTGTCTATCGCCCGCCCCCGTGGAACAGCGTCGTGGTCAGCCGGCCGCGGTCAGCCGTCGAGGGACGTCATCACGTGCTTGATGCGCGTGTAGTCCTCGAAGCCGTACGCCGAAAGGTCCTTGCCGTAACCGGACTTCTTGAAGCCACCGTGCGGCATCTCGGCGACCAGCGGGATGTGGGTGTTGATCCACACGCAGCCGAAGTCGAGGTTCTTGGACATGCGCATGGCCCGCGCGTGGTCCTTCGTCCACACCGAGGACGCCAGCGCGTACTCGACGCCGTTGGCCCACTCCAGGGCCTGCGCCTCGTCCGTGAAGGACTGGACGGTGATGACGGGGCCGAAGACCTCGTTCTGGATGATCTCGTCGTCCTGCTTGAGGCCGGAGACGACGGTGGGGGCGTAGAAGTAGCCCTTGTCGCCGACCTGCCGGCCACCCGCCTCGACCTTGGCGTGCGCCGGGAGACGGTCGATGAAGCCGCTGACCTGCTTGAGCTGGTTGGCGTTGTTCAGCGGGCCGTACAGCACGTCCTCGTCGTCCGGCTGCCCGGTCTTCGTGTCCGCCGCGGCCTTCGCCAGCGCGGTCACGAACTCGTCGTGGATCGACTCCTGCACGAGCACGCGGGTGGCGGCCGTACAGTCCTGGCCGGCGTTGAAGAAGCCCGCGACCGAGATGTCCTCGACGGCCTTGGCGATGTCGGTGTCCTCGAAGACCACGACCGGCGCCTTGCCGCCGAGCTCCAGGTGGACGCGCTTGACGTCCTTGGCGGCGGACTCGGCGACCTGCATGCCGGCGCGCACGGAACCGGTGATGGAGGCCATGGCCGGTACCGGGTGCTCGACCATCGCGCGGCCGGTGTCACGGTCGCCGCAGACGACGTTGAAGACGCCCTTGGGGACGATCGAGCCGATGATCTCGGCCATCAGGACGGTCGAGGCGGGGGTGGTGTCCGACGGCTTGAGGACGACCGTGTTGCCCGCGGCGAGCGCCGGGGCGAACTTCCAGACGGCCATCATCATCGGGTAGTTCCACGGCGCGACCTGCGCGCAGACGCCGACCGGCTCACGGCGGACGATGGAGGTCAGACCCTCCATGTACTCGCCGGCCGAGCGGCCTTCGAGCAGCCGGGCCGCACCCGCGAAGAAGCGGATCTGGTCGACCATGGGCGGCAGTTCCTCGCTCCGCGTGAGGCCGAGCGGCTTGCCGGTGTTCTCGGACTCGGCCGCGATGAGCTCCTCGGCGCGCTCCTCGAAGGCGTCCGCGATCTTGAGCAGCGCCTTCTGGCGCTCCGCGGGCGTGGTGTCGCGCCACGCCGGGAAGGCCGCGGCGGCGGCGGCCATGGCGGCGTCGACGTCCTCCTGGCCGGAGAGCGGGGACGTGGCGTACACGTCGCCGGTGGCCGGGTTCACCACGTCGATGGTCCGCCCGTCGGCGGCTTCGCGGAACTCTCCGTCGATGTAGTTGCGCAGGCGGCGCAGTTCGGTGGTCACAGCCACCCCTCCCTTGTGCGATGTCCGATTGCTGAGATCCCTACCCTAGTCGCTCAGGTGTCGCTTTCGACATACCCGCCCGCCGGTAACTTCGGATTCAGCAAGATCCGAAGCCCCAAACAACGAATTTCATCGGTTTGGGGTTGCGGAACAGTCGAGACGTCGTGCACAGTGAAGACGTGGCCAGTAGAAGCACAGATTCCAGGACCGGGAACGGGTCGTCCCCCACGGTCGATGCCGTCTCTCTGGCGATCATCGAGCAGCTGCAGGAGGACGGACGCCGTCCCTACGCCGCGATCGGCAAGGCCGTCGGCCTCTCCGAAGCGGCCGTGCGCCAGCGCGTACAGAAGCTGCTCGACCAGGGCGTGATGCAGATCGTCGCCGTCACGGACCCGCTCACCGTGGGTTTCCGGCGGCAGGCCATGGTCGGCATCAACGTCGAGGGCGACCTCGATCCCGTCGCCGAAGCGCTGACTGCCATGGCCGAATGCGAGTACGTGGTGATGACCGCGGGCTCCTTCGACCTCATGGTGGAGATCGTCTGCGAGGACGACGACCACCTGCTCGAAGTGATCAACCGACGGATCCGGACGCTCCCCGGCGTGCGATCCACCGAGAGCTTCGTCTACCTCAAGCTGAAGAAGCAGACCTATATGTGGGGAACCCGATAGTCGTGAGCCAGGACCTCTCCAAGACCGCGTACGACCACCTGTGGATGCATTTCACCCGCATGTCGTCCTACGAGAACGCACCCGTGCCCACCATCGTGCGTGGTGAGGGCACCTACATCTACGACGACAAGGGCAAGAAGTACCTCGACGGTCTCTCCGGCCTGTTCGTGGTGAACGCCGGCCACGGCCGTCACGAGCTCGCGGAGACCGCGTACAAGCAGGCGCAGGAGCTCGCCTTCTTCCCGATCTGGTCGTACGCCCACCCCAAGGCCGTCGAGCTGGCCGAGCGTCTGGCGAACTACGCGCCGGGCGACCTGAACAAGGTCTTCTTCACCACCGGCGGTGGCGAGGCGGTCGAGACCGCGTGGAAGCTGGCGAAGCAGTACCACAAGCTCACCGGCAACCACACCAAGTACAAGGTGATCTCCCGCGCGGTGGCCTACCACGGCACCCCGCAGGGCGCCCTGTCCATCACCGGCCTGCCGGCCCTCAAGGCCCCCTTCGAGCCGCTCGTACCGGGCGCGCACAAGGTGCCGAACACCAACATCTACCGCGCGCCGATCCACGGCGACGACCCGGTAGCCTTCGGCCGCTGGGCCGCCGACCAGATCGAGCAGGAGATCCTCTTCGAGGGCCCCGAGACCGTCGCGGCCGTCTTCCTGGAGCCGGTGCAGAACGCCGGCGGCTGCTTCCCGCCGCCGCCCGGGTACTTCCAGCGGGTCCGCGAGATCTGCGACAAGTACGACGTGCTGCTCGTCTCGGACGAGGTCATCTGTGCCTTCGGCCGCCTCGGCACGATGTTCGCGTGCGACAAGTTCGACTACGTGCCGGACATGATCACCTGCGCGAAGGGCATGACGTCGGGCTACTCCCCGATAGGCGCCTGCATCATCTCGGACCGCCTGGCCGAGCCGTTCTACAAGGGTGACAACACCTTCCTGCACGGCTACACCTTCGGTGGCCACCCGGTCTCCGCGGCGGTCGGCTGCACGAACCTCGACATCTTCGAGCGCGAGGGCCTCAACCAGCACGTGCTCGACAACGAGGACGCGTTCCACTCGACGCTGAAGAAGCTGCTCGACCTGCCGATCGTCGGCGACGTGCGCGGCAACGGCTTCTTCTACGGCATCGAGCTGGTCAAGGACAAGGCCACGAAGGAGACCTTCACGGACGAGGAGACGGAGCGCGTGCTCTACGGCTTCCTCTCCAAGGCCCTCTTCGAGAACGGTCTGTACTGCCGCGCCGACGACCGTGGCGACCCGGTCGTCCAGCTCGCGCCGCCGCTGATCTCCAACCAGGACACCTTCGACGAGATCGAGGGCATCCTGCGCCAGGTGCTCACCGAGGCGTGGACCAAGCTCTGATCCCCGAGCATCCGGCCGACCCGACGGCCGGACCCGGGCTTGCTCTGATCGTATGACCCCGTCACGGCCCGGATACGCCCGTTCGAGTGAGAACGGACGTATCCGGGCCGCGCGCTTGCCACGCCACCACCCCTCGCGTCCTTACGGTGCAGTGACCGATCGGCCCCGTCTTCGTTCCCCCATACGGGGGACGGGACATCTGCTGTGACGCTCAAGACGTGCTGTGACCACTCAAGACGCGAGGTGTACGCCATGGTGGCCCCGCCCGACAACGATGTGCTGTGGGCACGCTCCCTGCACTGCTCCCACGGCGGATCGCCCGCCCTCACCGGCGTTTCGCTGGGTGTGCGCGAGGGCGAGATCGTCGCCGTCACCGGCCCGCGCGGCAGCGGCAAGACGACCCTCCTGCAGTGCCTCTCCGGCCGGATCGTCCCCCAGGAGGGGGAGGTCTGGTTCAACAGCGTGCCCGTCCATACGATGAGCGCCCCGCTCCGCGAGAGGCTGCGCGGCGACCGGTTCGGCTGGATCGGCCCCGAGCCCCGGCTGGTGCCGGAGCTCAAGGCGTGGGAGAACGCCGCCCTGCCCCTCCTCCTGCACGGCGTCTCGCACCGCGCCGCGAAGAAGGCCGCCATGGAGTGGCTGGAGCGGCTGGACGTCGGCGCGGTCGCGCGCAAGCGGCCGGCCGCGCTGCCCCAGTCCCAGCGCCAGCGGATCGCCGTGGCCCGCGCCCTGGTCACCGGCCCGACGGTGATCTTCGCCGACGAGCCGACGGCGCCGCTGCACCGCGCCGACCGGGCGCAGGTGCTCCGTACGCTCACCACCGCGGCCCGGTCGCACGAGATCACCGTGCTCCTCGCGACCCACGACGCGGAGGTGGCGGCGGTCGCGGACCGTGCGGTGTCGCTGCTCGACGGGCGCCGCGTCAGCCCCGTGCAGCCCGACGGCGGCGACGGTGCGGAAGGCCGGGCCGCGTGCTCGCTCTCCGTCTAGCCCGCGGCACCCACCCGCTGGTCCTGCTGCGCAGACTGCTGGTCGCGGCGGCGTCCGCCGGCGTGGGCTTCCTCCTCCTGTGCACCCTGGGGTACGCCTTGGGCCACCCCGAGCAGTCCTCGGGCGCGGTGCGGCGCCTGCTCTGGTGCCTGCCTCCGCTGGCGGCCGCGGTCTACCTCGCGGTGGCGGTGGCCCGTACCGACCCGAGTACGCACGCGCCGCGCGCGGGGCTCTCCGCCGTGGGCCTCGGCCCGGCCCGTCTCGCGGCCCTGGCGGCGGTGTCCACCGCGCTCTCGTGCGCGCTGGGCAGCGCGTTCGCCCTCCTCCTCTTCCTCCACCTGCGCGGCGACCTCACCACGCTGCCGTTCGACGGCGCGGGAGCGGACCTGCTGGCCGCGGGCCGGCCGCTGCCCCGGGCCGGCGCCCTGATTCTGCTGTGCGTGGTGCCGGTCACGGCGGCGACCGCGTGTTTCCTGGCCGTGCGGCCCCGCACCCCGGGGCGCACGGAGGACGAGTCCGCCGCGCCCGTGTCTCCGACGGGCCTGCCGTGGGGCGTGGCACTCGTCGCGGCGGGCCTCGCGGTCGAGACGTACGCGAGCCGCGGCGGGCCGGGCGCGACGCTCGCGCTGCCGGGCCGGCTGGACGTCGCACCCGCCGGTGTGCTGGCCGGCTGGGCCCTCACCGCCGTCGGACTCGCGCTGGCGGGCCCCGGCCTGACGTACCTCTCGGGGCGTCTTCTCCAGTCGCTCCGCCCGGGCGCGGCCCGGCTGCTGGCGGGCCGGTTCCTGATGACCGAGGCCCCCCGCCTCGGCCGCCCGCTGGGCGTGGTCTGCGCGGTGGCGTCGGCGGTCGTCGCCGCGACCGGCCTGTACGACGCCGGCCCCGCCGCCGCTCCCTTCGGCCCGCTGGCCGGGCTGGGCGCGGGACTGGTGCTGACCTGCACGGTCGCGACGGTGATGATGGCGGCCCTGGAGGCGAAGCAGTCCCGCGCGCCCACCACCGAGGCCCTGGTGGGCCTGGGCGCCCCGCCGCAGACCCTGCGCGCGGCAGCGGCCCTGCGAGCCGCGGCCGTCCTCACGGTCTTCACCCCGGTGACCCTCGCCCTGGCCACCCTGGCCGCCGTCCCCCTGGCCCAGTGACACGCCGGGGC
Source organism: Streptomyces sp. NPDC046122 (assembly GCF_056429965.1). Taxonomy (NCBI): domain Bacteria; kingdom Bacillati; phylum Actinomycetota; class Actinomycetes; order Kitasatosporales; family Streptomycetaceae; genus Streptomyces; species Streptomyces sp. NPDC046122. The sequence continues at coordinate 109,599 of NZ_JBWKLQ010000001.1, forward strand.
ACCACGGCCCGCGAGCGGCGGACAGCGCCCCCGCCCCTCGGGACCGCGCCCTCGGGCCCGTCCCCGTCCGCGGCCAGGCATCACAACCCCAGCGGCGCACGGTGCCCCGCGCCCCCGGGACCCCGTCCTCCGCCCCGGCGCCCGTCCCCCTCTGAACCCGGCAGGCCGTACGGGGCCCGGGTCCCGGCACTCCCCGCTCCCCCGGGCCTCGGCCCGGCGGCGCGTACCGCCTAGCATCTTGGCGTGCCTCAACTCTCGGACCGTGCCCAGGACCCCGCCCCCGACCGCGAGATCGAAACGCTCGCCGAGTTCGACGACGCCGTCGCGGGCGGTTCGCTCGGGGGATTCCGCGTGCAGGCCGTCGATCTGACGGCCCGTACCCCCGGCCTCCTCGCCGTCGACACCTCCGGCGCCGTGTTCCTCGGCTGCCCGATGGAACCCGAGGGCCTCGCCAAGGTCCGCGCGGACGGCGCGCTCGTCTTCCCGCCCGTCCCGGATCTCCCGTTCGACCCGTACCGCGGTCTCCTCTACACACCGGCCACGCTCTTCGAGCACCTGGACCAGGGGTACGAGGCCACCCCGGACGCCCTCGCCTACGCCTGGTTCCAGCGCACCAAGGCCGACGGCGACATACTCGCCTCGATGCTCCGCTCCATCCACGACGACGCCGTCTCCGACGCCCTCGACGAGCACCTGGCCGGCACCCGCGTCGTCGGCGTCATGGGCGGCCACGCCATGGCCCGCGGCACCAGCGCCTACGCGGGCGCCGCCCGCCTCGGCCGCACCCTGGCCCGCAGCGGCCTGACCGTGGCGACCGGCGGCGGCCCCGGCGCGATGGAGGCGGCGAACCTCGGCGCGTACCTGGCCCCGGTCGAGGACGACGCCGCGCTCGACGAGGCACTCGAACTCCTCGCCAAGACCCCGTCCTTCAGGCCCTCGGTCACCGACTGGGCCCGCGCCGCCTTCGACGTACGCGACCGCTGGCCGTCCGGCGGCGACTCCATCGGCATCCCCACCTGGTTCTACGGCCACGAGCCCCCGAACGCCTTCGCCGGCCGCATCGCCAAGTACTTCGCCAACGCCACCCGCGAGGACGGCCTCCTCGCGCGCTGCGACGGCGGTGTCGTCTTCCTCCCCGGGGCCGCCGGCACGGTCCAGGAGATCTTCGACAACGCGACCCCCAACTACTACGAGTCGCGCGGCGAACCCACCCCCATGGTCCTCGTCAACCGCGCCCACTGGACCGAGAAGCTCCCCACCTGGGCTCTTCTCCAGTCCCTGGCCAAGGGCCGCCCGATGGAGTCACGCATCGCCCTGGTCGACACCGTCGAGGAGGCCCCGGCGGCACTGGCCCGGCTGACCGCCGCCTAGCCCGGCGGGCCGCGCGTACGCACACCATCCGTCCGGTACGCCGCCCCCCGGCCCGGCTCTCACGCGCCGCGGCCACGGACCGCGCACGCCCGCCGCCCGCACCGTCAGCCCTCCGCCCCCAGCACCACGACCTCCTCGCCCGCGAACGCCACCCCCACCTCCGCGCCCGCCTCCGGCGCGTCCCCGAGCGCGCACTCCGCCTCCAGCGGCGGCGCCCCCGCCGGCTGGAGCAGCAGGGCCACGTGGTGTCCCCGGAACGTCCGCGCGGTGACCGCGCACCGCAGCCCCTCGTCCCCCGGCACCAGCCTGACGCCCGCCGGCCGCACCAGCAGCCGGGCCTCCCCCTGCGCCGTGCCCGCCGGGACCGGGACCTTGCCCCACACCGTGTCGGCCGCCTCGCCGCTCACCGTCGCCGCCACGACGTTGTCGAAGCCGAGGAACCGCGCCACGAACTCGGAGGCCGGCCGCTGCCAGACGTCCAGCGGCGTACCGGTCTGCGCGATCCGCCCGTCCCGCATCACCACGACCCGGTCGGCGAGCGCGAAGGCCTCGCCCTGGTCGTGCGTGACGGCCAGTACGGTCGTGCCCAGCCGCCCGAAGAGCTGCCGCAGTTCCACGACGAGCCGCTCCCGCAGCCCGCGGTCCAGCTGCCCCAGCGGTTCGTCGAGCATCAGCAGCTTCGGCTCCGGAGCGAGCGCCCGCGCCAGCGCGACCCGTTGCTGCTCACCGCCCGACAGCGTGCTCACGGCGCGCCGCCCCGCGCCCGGCAGACCGACCATCTCCAGCAGCTCGTCGACCCGGCGGACCTGTTCGGCCTTCCCCGCGCCCCTCATCCGCAGCCCGAAGGCGACGTTCCCGCCGACGTCGCGCTGCGGGAAGAGCTGGTGGTCCTGGAACATCAGCCCGACGCCCCTGCGGTGCACCGGCACCCCGCGCTGGTCGCGCCCGTCGAGCAGCACCCGCCCGGCGTCCGCGGGCTGGAGCCCGGCGACCACCCGCAGCAGCGTGGACTTACCGCTGCCGCTCGGCCCGAGCACACAGACCACCTCGTGCTCGGCGACTTCGAGATCGACCGCGTCGAGCACCGGCCGCCGACCGAACCGTACGGTCGCCCCGTCCAGCCGCAACATCAGAACTCCCCCGCTCCGGAACGGTCGGGCCGCAGGCGTTCCAGAGCCAGCAGCGCCACCGCGCACACCACCATCAGAATCGTGCTCAGGGCCATCGCCTGCCCGTAGTTGAGGTCCCCGGCCCGCCCCAGCAGCCGCGCCACGGCCACCGGCAGCGTCGGGTTGTCGGGCCGCGCGATGAAGACGGTCGCCCCGAACTCGCCCAGCGACACCGCGAAGGCGAACCCGGCGGCGACCAGCAACGCCCGTCGCACCATCGGCAGGTCGACCTCCCGCCACGCCCGCAGCGGCGAGGCCCCGAGCACCGCCGCCGCCTCGCGCAGCCGCGCGTCGACCGCCCTCAGCACGGGCAGCATGGTCCGTACGACGAACGGCACGCCGACCAGCGCCTGCGCCAGCGGCACCAGGATCCACGACGTGCGCAGATCCAGCGGCGGCTCGTCGAGGGTGATGAGGAACCCGAAGCCCACCGTCACGGCGGAGACGCCGAGCGGCAGCATCAGCAGCGCGTCGAACCCGCGCACGAGCCGCCCCGCCCGCCGGGTCAGCGCCGCCGCCGCGAGCCCGCCGACGACCAGCGCGATCGCCGTCGCGGCGAGGGCGTACTCCAGCGAGTTCCACACCGCCTCCAGCGGCGGTACCAGGAAGGTGCCGCCGCTCGCACCGGCCGACTGGAGCGCCCGGTAGTACCCGAACCCGTACCCGCCGGGCCCGTCCAGCGACCGCTCGACGAGCACGCCGAGCGGCACCAGGATCAGCGCCGCCACGGTCGCCAGCACCCCGCCGAGCAGCGCCCACTGCCCCGCCCCGCGCGGCCGCCGGGCGGTCCCGGCCGGGTCGACGAGCTTCAGGGCGCTCTCCCCGCGCCGTACCGTCCAGGCGTGTACGGCGAGGATCGCGCCCACCGCCGCGAACTGCACCAGCGTCAGCACGGCGGCCGTCGGCAGATCCAGGAACTGGGCGGTCTGCCGGTAGATCTCCACCTCCAGGGTGGAGAAGGCGGGCCCGCCGAGGATCTGCACGACGCCGAACGAGGTGAACGTGAACAGGAAAACCATCAGCGCGGCGGCGGCGACGGCCGGCGCCAGCGCCGGCAGCGTCACCCGCCGCCACGCGGCGAACCGCCCGGCGCCGAGCACCCGCGCCGCCTCTTCCTGGCGCGGGTCGAGCTGCGACCACAGGCCGCCCACGGTGCGTACGACGACCGCGTAGTTGAAGAAGACGTGCGCGAGCAGGATCGCCCACACACTGGTGTCGAGCCGTACGCCCCACAGCTCGTCCAGCAGCCCGCCCCGCCCGAGCAGGGCCAGGAACGCCGTCCCGACGACGACCGTCGGCAGCACGAAGGGCACCGTGACGACGGCCCGCAGGAGCTGCTTGCCGGGGAAGTCGAGCCGGGCGAAGACGTATGCCGCCGGAAGCGCGATCAGCAGGGTCAGCGCCGTCGACGCGAGCGCCTGCCACGTGGTGAACCACAGCACGCCGCGGATGTCCGGCTCGGCGAGCACCTCGCCGATCCGGCCGAACTGCCAGACGCCGTCCGCGGTGATCCCGCGGCCGACGATCGCGGCCACGGGCCAGGCGAAGAACACCGCGAAGAACGCGACGGGCACGGCCATCAGGCCGAACCGCACCGCGCTCCCGCGGAAGCTCCGGTTCCTCGTCGCCTTCCTGATTACTTCAGGACGAGCGAGGACCACGACTTGACCCACTGCTCACGCTTGTCGGCGATCTTCTCGGGGGCCACGGTCTGCGGCTTGTCGACGACCACGCCGTGCCGGGTGAACAGCTCGGGCAGCTTCGCGTCCTTGATCACCGGGTTGACGAACATGTTCAGCGGCATGTCCTCCTGGAACTTCTTCCCGATGAGGAAGTCGATGAGGGCCTTGCCGCCCTCCTCGTTCTTCGCACCGGTCAGCAGCCCCGCGAACTCCGTCTGCCGGAAGCAGGTGCCGGTCGCGACGCCGGTCGGCGCCTCCTTGGGCCGCGGCTCGGCGTAAAGCACCTCGACGGGCGGGCTGGAGGCGTACGAGACCACCAGCGGCCGGTCGGCCTTGGCCTTCTTGCCGCCCGCGGAGCCGGAGAACTCCTCGTTGTACGCCTGCTCCCAGCCGTCGACGACCTTGACGCCGTTGGCGCGGAGCTTCTTCCAGTAGCTCTCCCAGCCGTCGTCGCCGTACTGGCCGACCGTGCCGAGCAGGAAGCCGAGGCCGGGTGAGGAGGTGGCGGCGTTCTCGGCGACGAGGAGGTTCTTGTACTGCGGCTTGATCAGGTCGTCGAAGGACTTCGGCGGTGCGAGCTTCTTGTCGGCGAAGTACTTCTTGTCGTAGTTGACGCAGATGTCGCCGGTGTCGACGGGCGTGACGCGGTGCTCGCCCTTGTCCAGCTGGACCTCGTCCGGCACGCCGGCGAGTCCCTCGGCCTCGTACGGCGTGAAGATGCCGTTGTCGAGGGCCCGGGAGAGGAGCGTGTTGTCGACGCCGAAGAAGACGTCGCCGCGCGGGGAGCCCTTGGTGAGGATCTCCTGGTTGAGGGCGGCGCCCGCGTCCCCGCTCTTGAGGACCTTGACCGTGTAGCCGGTCTCCTTGGTGAACGCCTTCAGTACGGCGTCGGACGCGTTGAACGAGTCGTGGCTGACCAGCGTGACGGTCTTGGACTTCTTGGCGTCGCCGGAGCCGGATTCGTCCTTGTCGCCCCCGCACGCCGCGAGCGTGGAGACGCCGAGGGCGGCGGCCAGCGCGGTGGCCGCGAACTTCTTGGTGGTGTGCACTGAATTCCTCCTGGGATGGGACATCCAGGAAGAGACGCGGCCCTGCCCGCGGAAAACGGGCAGGGCGCAACAGCTCGAGTAGTGACCGAACTTCCTACCCAGAATGACCTGGGCAAGGTTCAGAGGGTCTGCGGCGTACCGCACTCTCAGCGCTGTGGCGCTCCCCTGTCGGAATATGTAAATGTGCGGCCCACGTTACACGGGCCGTTTCGCGGCCTACCGCTCGGTGGCCGCCAGCTGCCCGCACGCACCGTCGATCTCCTGGCCGCGGGTGTCCCGTACGGTCACGGGCACGCCGTGGGCGGCGATCGCCGCGACGAAGGCCTTCTCGTCCTCGGGACGCGACGCGGTCCACTTCGAGCCCGGCGTCGGGTTCAGCGGGATCAGGTTGACGTGGACCCGCTTGCCCTTGAGCAGGCGGCCGAGCAGGTCGCCGCGCCACGCCTGGTCGTTGATGTCGCGGATCAGCGCGTACTCGATGGAGATGCGGCGCCCGGACTTCTCGGCGTACTCCCACGCCGCGTCCAGGACCTCGCGCACCTTCCAGCGCGTGTTGACCGGCACCAGGGTGTCGCGCAGCTCGTCGTCGGGGGCGTGCAGCGAGACGGCGAGGCGGCACTTGAAGCCCTCGTCGGCGAAGCGCAGCATCGCGGGGACCAGGCCGACCGTCGAGACGGTGATACCGCGCTGCGACAGCCCGAGGCCGTCGGGCTCGGGGTCGGTGAGCCGGCGGATCGCGCCGACGACGCGCTTGTAGTTGGCGAGCGGCTCGCCCATGCCCATGAAGACGATGTTGGAGAGCCTGGCCGGACCGCCCGGCACCTCTCCGTCGCGCAGGGCGCGCATGCCGTCGACGATCTGGTGCACGATCTCGGCGGTCGACAGGTTGCGGTCGAGCCCGGCCTGCCCGGTCGCGCAGAACGGGCAGTTCATGCCGCACCCGGCCTGCGACGAGATGCACATCGTGACCCGGTCCGGGTAACGCATCAGGACGGACTCCACGAGCGTCCCGTCGTGCATCTTCCACAGGGTCTTGCGGGTGGTGTCGTCGTCGCAGCTGACGTGGCGCAGCGCGGTCATCAGCTCGGGCAGCAGCTCCGCCTGGAGCTTCGCGCGCGAGCCGGCGGGGATATCGGTCCACTCCGCCGGGTCGTGGGCGTACCGCGCGAAGTAGTGCTGCGACAGCTGCTTGGCGCGGAACGGCTTCTCGCCGATCGCGGCCACGGCCTCGCGGCGCTCGGCGGGCGTGAGGTCGGCGAGGTGCCGCGGGGGCTTCTTGGCTCCGCGCGGCGCGACGAAAGTGAGTTCTCCGGGTACAGGCATGGTCTTACCAGTGTCGCAGACATACGGAAAGGGCCCGCCGTCCTGTGGACAGCGGGCCCCTCACCGATGAAAGCGCAGGTCAGCCAGTTCCTACGAAGACCACGAGCAGCAGCCACACCACCGGTGCGGTCGGCAGCAGCGAGTCGAGGCGGTCCATGATCCCGCCGTGACCCGGCAGGAGCGTTCCCATGTCCTTGATACCGAGATCCCGCTTGATCATGGACTCTCCGAGATCGCCCAGCGTGGCGCTCGCGGCCACCGCGAGACCCAGCAGCAGACCCTGCCACCACATCCCGTCGTGCACCAGGAACTCCATGCACAGCGCGCCCGCCGCCATCGCGAAGGCGACCGCGCCGCCCAGCCCTTCCCGGGTCTTGCCGGGGCTGATGCGCGGGGCAAGCTTGCGCTTGCCGAAGCGCCAGCCGACGGCATACGCCCCGGTGTCGCTGACGACCGTGAGCAGCAGGAACGTGAGGACCCGCTGGGCGCCGTCGTCGGCCGCCAGCATCATCGCGACGAACGTGGCGAGGAACGGCACGTAGAACGCCGCGAAGACGCCTGCCGTGACGTCCTTGAGGTAACCGTCGGGCGGTTCGGTCATGCGCCACACCAGCACCGCGAGGGCGGTGAGTGCCATGGCGACCCACGCGCCCTCCGCGCCCCTGACGTATCCGGCCACGACCATCGCCGCGCCGCCGACCGCGAGCGGCACCAGCGGAGCCCTGATGCCCTTGCGCTCCTCCAGCCGCGAGGTCAGCTCCCACAGCCCGACCACCACGGCGACCGTTATCACGCCGATGAACGCGGCTTTCCAGATGAACAGCGACGCGACGATCACCGCCCCGAGCCCCACGCCCACCCCTATGGCGGCACGCAGATTACGCCCCGCGCGCTTCTTCTGCGGGGACGGCGGCGGGGTCGGCATGGGCTCCTCGGGCGGCACGATGGGCATGGGGCGAGTCTGCTCGGCCGGATGCGCATCGTAGGCGGGACCCGCCGGGGCAGGCCCCTGGTCGGAGGGTCCCCACGCGGCGGCGTAGTCGCCCCGCGCCGGGGCCCCCCAGGAAGAGTCGTTCATCAGACCTCGAGCAGCTCGGCTTCCTTGTGCTTGAGCAGCTCGTCCACCTGCGCGGTGTACTTCGCGGTGGTGTCGTCGAGCTCCTTCTCCGCACGGCGGACCTCGTCCTCGCCGGACTCCTTGTCCTTGACGAGCTTGTCGAGGGTCTCCTTGGCCTTGCGGCGGACGGAGCGGATCGAGATCTTGGAGTCCTCGGCCTTGGTCTTGGCGACCTTGATGTACTCCTTGCGGCGGTCCTGCGTCAGCTCGGGGAACGTCACCCGGATGATGTTGCCGTCGTTGCTGGGGTTGACGCCCAGGTCGGAGTCGCGGATCGCCTGCTCGATGTTGCGCAGCGCGCTCTTGTCGAACGGCGTCACGATCGCCATGCGCGCCTCGGGGACCGAGAACGAGGCGAGCTGGTTGATCGGCGTCAGCGCGCCGTAGTAGTCGGCCACGATCTTGTTGAACATCGCCGGGTGCGCACGGCCGGTGCGGATCGCGGCGAAGTCCTCCTTGGCCACCACGACGGCCTTCTCCATTTTCTCCTCGGCCTCGAGGAGGATTTCTTCGATCACCACTTGCTCCTGCGTGTCTCGATCGGGCCCGGCATGAACTGCATGAACAGACCCTGTGAACCTGCGTCTGTGAATCTGCGGCGCGTTGTCTCTGCACGGTGTCCGACCGGCAGAGTTCTTGTCCATCCCCCGGTCAGGCCCGGGTGCCCCGGTCGCTCACGAGCGTGCCGATCTTCTCACCCTTGACCGCCCGCGCGATATTGCCCTCGGCGAGCAGTTCGAAGACGAGGATCGGAAGGTTGTTGTCCCGGCAGAGGGTGATCGCCGTCATGTCGGCGACCTTCAGGTCCCGGGTGATGACCTCGCCGTACTCGAGCGCGTCGAACTTGACGGCCGCGGGGTTGGTCCGGGGGTCGGAGTCGTAGACCCCGTCGACACCGTTCTTGCCCATGAGCATGACCTCGGCGTCGATCTCCAGGGCCCGCTGGGCGGCAGTGGTGTCGGTGGAGAAGTAGGGCATGCCCATGCCGGCGCCGAAAATGACGACCCGGCCCTTCTCCAGGTGGCGCACGGCGCGCAGCGGGATGTACGGCTCGGCGACCTGCCCCATCGTGATGGCGGTCTGCACCCGGCTGTCGATGCCCTCCTTCTCCAGGAAGTCCTGGAGGGCGAGGCAGTTCATGACCGTGCCGAGCATGCCCATGTAGTCGGACCGGGCCCGGTCCATGCCGCGCTGCTGGAGCTCGGCGCCACGGAAGAAGTTGCCGCCGCCGATGACGACCGCGATCTCCGCACCGTCACGCACGACGGCGGCGATCTCCCGCGCGATGGCGTGCACGACGTCAGGGTCCACACCCAGGCCGCCGCCGCCCGCGAACGCCTCGCCGGACAGCTTCAGCATGAAACGGCCGGACACTTTGCCGTCGTCGTCGCTCTTCTGGGTATTCGTCATGGAGATCTCCTAGTGCACATACGAAGAAGGCCATTGCCGGTGGGTGCTGAGTCCCGTGCGCGGCAATGGCCTCCTCGTAAGATCTGCGGTCGTCCGTTACGTACGCGTCCGACTGCTGTAGACCCTAGCTGGGTCTACGCCCGACCGCCGAAACGGACTCAGATGCCGACCTTGATGCGCGAGAAGCGCTTCAGGGTGACACCGGCCTCGTCCAGAACCTTCTGGACGGACTTCTTGTTGTCCAGGGCGTACGGCTGGCCGAGGAGGGTGGCCTCCTTGAAGAAGCCGTTGACGCGACCCTCGACGATCTTCGGGAGCGCGGCCTCGGGCTTGCCCTCGGCGCGCGTGGTCTCCTCGGCGACGCGGCGCTCGGCCTCGACGACCTCGGCGGGGACGTCGTCGCGGTCCAGGTACTTCGGCGCGAAGGCGGCGATGTGCTGGGCGATGCCGCGGGCCAGCTCGGCGTCGGCCTTGTCCAGCTCGACCAGGACACCGATCTGCGGGGGCAGGTCGGGCATGGTGCGGTGCATGTAGGCGCTGACGTAGGCGCCGGAGAACTGCGCGAAGCGGTCCAGGACGATCTTCTCGCCGAGGTTGGCGTTGGCCTCGTCGACGAACTGCTGGACCGTCTTGCCGGCCTCGATCTCGGACGCGAGGAGCGCCTGGATGTCGGCGGGGGAGGTCGCGGCGACGTGGGCGGCGAGCGCGTTCGCGACGGCCTGGAACTTGTCACCCTTGGCGACGAAGTCCGTCTCGCACTTCAGCTCGACGAGGACACCGGAGGTGTTGTCGTCGGAGAGGAGGGAGACGACGGCGCCGTTCTCGGCAGAACGGCCCTCGCGCTTGGCGACGCCCTTCTGGCCCTTGATGCGCAGGGCCTCGACGGCCTTGTCGACGCTGCCTTCGGCCTCGTCGAGCGCCTTCTTGCAGTCCATCATGCCGGCGCCGGTGAGCTCACGGAGCTTCTTGACGTCCGCGGCGGTGTAGTTCGCCATGATCTGTGAATCTCTTTCGAAGTCGAAACGAAGATCTACGGGTGGCGGCGGGGGCGGGCGCTCACGCACCCTCCCCCGCCGTCGTCAACCGTGACGGGTGTCAGGCCTGCTCGGCCTCGGCGGCCGGGGCCGCGGCCTCGTCGGCCTTCTCGGCGTCCGCGACCTTCTCGGTCTCGGCGGAGGTCTGCACCTCGGCGTCGGCGGCCGGGGCAGCGGCCTCGTCAGCCTTCTTGTCGCCCTCGAGCAGGTCGCGCTCCCACTCGGCGAGCGGCTCGCCGGCGGCCTTGTCGCCCGGCTTCTGGTCGCCGGTCGCGGCGCCGGAGCGGGCGATGAGGCCCTCCGCCACGGCGTCGGCGATCACGCGGGTGAGCAGGGTGACGGAGCGGATCGCGTCGTCGTTGCCCGGGATCTTGTAGTCGACCTCGTCGGGGTCGCAGTTGGTGTCGAGGATCGCGACGACCGGGATGTGGAGCTTGCGCGCCTCACCGACGGCGATGTGCTCCTTCTTGGTGTCCACGATCCAGACGGCGCTGGGCACCTTGGACATCTCGCGGATACCGCCGAGGGTCTTCTCCAGCTTGGTCTTCTCGCGGGAGAGGACCAGGAGCTCCTTCTTGGTGAGGCCCGACGCGGCCACGTCCTCGAAGTCGATCTGCTCGAGCTCCTTCAGACGCTGAAGGCGCTTGTAGACGGTGGAGAAGTTGGTCAGCATGCCGCCGAGCCAGCGCTGGTTGACGTAGGGCATGCCCACGCGCGTCGCCTGCTCGGCGATCGCTTCCTGCGCCTGCTTCTTGGTGCCGACGAACATGATGGAACCGCCGTGGGCGACGGTCTCCTTGACGAACTCGTAGGCGCGGTCGATGTACGACAGCGACTGGAGCAGGTCGATGATGTAGATGCCGTTGCGCTCCGTGAAGATGAAGCGCTTCATCTTCGGGTTCCAACGACGGGTCTGGTGACCGAAGTGGACGCCGCTTTCCAGCAGCTCCCGCATCGTGACGACGGCCATGGCCGTACTCCTTGAGTTACTCGGTTTGCCGCGTCCGCAGGATTGCGGTCGCGCCTGACGCCCCATGCGCCGTGCCACGAAGGACCGAGCGGCGCGGCCACCGACCGCGAAGAGGGTGGGTGGCGGGGCGTGCGAAGTCGACCCGGTGACCCGGATCGCCACAAGAAGTGTACGGGACCTCCGCGGTGCCGGGTGACGGCGATGTCCACAACCGGCCGCCGGTCCACAGATCGCGTCCATGATCCGCACGAACCCGTCCGCCGGGGGACGGTTTGTGGATGCGACGAATGACTGTGCTGTTACTGATCCTGCTGACGGCGATGGGCGTGCGGCCCCCGCAGCCGGCCGCCGGCGAGCCGCCCCCGGCGCGGGTGTGGCCGGTGGGCGGCGGGCGTCCGCCGGTCCTGCGCGCCTGGGAGCCGCCGCCGTCCCCGTACGCCGCCGGGCACCGTGGCGTGGACCTGGCGGCCGGGGCGGGCGAGACGGTACGGGCGGCGGCCTCGGGCCGGGTCTCCTTCGCCGGGCCGGTGGCCGGGCGCGGGGTCCTGTCCATCACCCTGCCGGGGACGGGTGAACCGCCGCTGCGGACGACGTACGAGCCGGTGCGCGCGCTGGTCGCCAAGGGCGAAGAGGTGACCGCCGGGCAGGTGGTGGGCGTCCTCCAGGACGGCCCGTTCCACTGCCCGACCGGGTGCCTGCACTGGGGGCTGCGCCGGGGCGGGGCCTACCTCGACCCGCTGACGCTGCTTCCGGACCGCCTGCTCCGCGGCGGCCCCCCGCGCCTGCTGCCGGTCTTCGGCGTTCCGCTCCCGCCGGGGGCGGGGGCGCCGCCGCGGCCGGACCGGGCACCTGGGGTGGACGAACCTGCACGGACGGGCCGACTGTGGCGGGCGGACCGGCCGGGGCACGTGAACCAGCTGTGGCATGCGGGACAGCCGTGGCACCTGAGCAGGCTGGGACGGGCGGGACAGGCTTGGCGCGCAAGCCAGCCGTCGCATGCGGGACGACCTTGGCACTCGAACCGCCTGGGGCAGGCGGATCAGCCATGGCGCGTGAGTCGGCCGGGGCGGGCGGACCAGTCCTGGCGCGCGTGACTCGGCTGGGGTGGGCTGGTCAGCCCTGGACGCCGCGCAGTGCCATCGCCACGGCCGTGTCCGCGATGACGTCCGGGTCCTCCGCCGCGCCGAGCTCGATGCGCCGCACGGCCGCGTCGACGACCCCCTGGAGCATCATCGCCGCCAGCCGGGGCTGCTCGTGGCCCAGTGCGCCCAGCGCCTCGACGATCATCGTCACCAGACCGCCGTGCGCGGCGCGGATCTTCTCGCGGGCACCCGCGTCGAGCTCACTCGCGGAGATCGCGACCACGGCGCGGTGACGCCGGTCGCCGACCAGGAGCAGCTGGGCGCGTACGTACGCCTCGACCTTGCCGGCCGGGGTGTCGGCCCGCTCCATCGCGCTCTCGACCTCGGCCGCCCAGACCGGGAAGTCGACGGCGCACAGTTCCTCGACGACGGAGGCGCGGGATCGGAAGTACTCGTACACGGACGACCGCGCGAGGCCGGTGCGCTCCGCGAGGGCGGGGAAGGTCAGCGCCTCCGTACCGCCTTCGGACAGCAGGGAGCGGGCGGCGTCCAGCAGGGCGCCGCGCTGCATCGTCCGGTGCTCGGCCACCGAGGCCGCTCGAATCCTTGGCACGGTCCCACTGTACGGATGAGCCGCCGCCCTGACGATGCGCCAGCGGCGGCAGGGACGATTCAGCGCCGCCGTCAACGCCCGGCGTCGGCCAGCTTCGCCCGTAGCTGCAGTACCGATTTCGTGTGGATCTGGCTGACCCGGCTCTCGGTCACACCGAGCACGTTGCCGATCTCGGCGAGGGTGAGACCTTCGTAGTAGTAGAGCGTGACCACGGTCTTCTCGCGGTCTGGCAGGGTGTTGATGGCACGGGCCAGCAGCCGGCGCAGCTCCCTGTCCTCGGCCACCTCGACCGGATTGTCGGCGTGGGTGTCCTCCAGCGTGTCCATCAGACTGAGCCGGTCGCCTCCCTCGCTCCCGGCGTGCAGCAGCTCTTCCAGGGCGACGACGTTCGCCAGGGACAACTGGCTGAAAACAGCGTGCAGATCCTCCAGCAGGATGCCCATCTCCGAGGCGACTTCGCTCTCGGTGGGGGTTCGGCGCAGCTGCGCCTCCAGCGTGGTGTAGGCGCGCTCGACGGCCTTGGCCTTCTGCCGCACCGAGCGGGGGATCCAGTCCAGGGCCCGCAGCTCGTCGATCATGGCGCCCCGGATGCGGGTGATCGCGTAGGTCTCGAACTTGATGGACCGCTCGATGTCGAACTTCTCGATGGCGTCGATGAGCCCGAAGACCCCGGAGGACACGAAGTCGGCCTGCTCGACGTTGGGCGGCAGCCCGACACTGACCCGGCCCGCGACGTACTTCACCAGCGGCGAGTAGTGCAGGATCAACTGCTCTCTCAGCCGCTCGTCGCCCGTGGTCTTGTACGACCGCCACAACTCGTCGAGCGAGGAGGGTGCGGCAGGCCGCACACTGCCACGCGCCGCGTGCGGCACTGCCGCGCGGTCGGACCCGGAGGTGTGCTGGGGCATGCGTTGCCTTGAGCCGTTCTGCTGTGCCGTCGGGGGAATCTTGCGCCTGGGGGGAACCTTTGTGAGCGTAGCGTGACTGCGGCGTCGCAGTCCGCGCAGGATATGGGATCGCCCCCGTCAAGATGAATGCCGAGCGGCACGCCGCTCTGCGGGGCCGTCACCGTGTACGGCGGCCCCGGAGAGCGGTCCGGGCGGGCTGAAAGGCTCATCACCAGTACCTTTTCACCCGAATGCCGCTGGTCAAGTACCGCCTCGCCGCGCCTTCGCGTGCTCTACGGGCCCGGGCGTCAACTCCCATCCGTCACCCCGTCGTTCGACGAACCCCAAGGAGTGGAGTTCGTACAGCTTGCCGAGTGCGTCGTCGGGGGTGGTTCCGGCGTGCCGGGCGACGCCGCGCGCGTCGACGGCGCCCCGGGCCGGCAGCGACTCCAGCACGAGCGCCGCGACGGGATCCAGCAGGTCTCGCGGCAGCAGCGGTCCCCGGCGCGCCGGGGCGAGGTCCCCGATGTCCCCGACGAGCTCGACCACCTCGGCGGCGTCGGTGACCAGCACGCCCTCCCCTCTCAGCAGCTCGTGCACCCCCGCCGAGAGTCCGCTGGTGGCGGGGCCGGGCACGCCCATGGTGAACCTCCCGAGCCGCTGCGCTCCGCGCGCCGTGACCAGCGAGCCGCTGCGGTACTCCGCCTCCACCACGACCGTGCCCCGGGTGAGGGCGGCGATCACCCGGTTGCGGAGGATGAACCGGCTCCGGGTGGGATGCGCGCCGGGCGGCAGCTCTCCGATCACCAGTCCCTGTTCCGCGATGCGCCCGATCAGTTCCGCGTGCCCCCGGGGATAGGCGACGTCGACCCCGCAGGCCAGCACCGCGACCGTGGCCCCGCCGGCGGCGAGCACTCCACGGTGGGCGGCGCCGTCCACGCCGAAAGCGGCTCCTGACACCACGACCCAGCCCCGCTCCGCGAGGCCGGCGCCCAGCGACGCCGACATGTGCGCCCCGTACGAGGTACACGCCCGGGCCCCGACGACCGCGACGGACCGCAGTGCCCACATCCGCAGGTGCGGCTTGCCGCGCACCCAGAGCCCCACCGGCCGGCCGTCTCCCAGGTCGTCGAGCTGACCCGGCCACTCCTCGTCGCCCGGGCAAACGAAGCGGCCGCCCACCGCGGCCACCGCCGCCAGGTCCCGCTCCGGATCGGCCGCCGCCGCACGGATCCGGTACCCGCCGAGCCGCTGCCCCGTCACACCGGTCAGCGCCTCGGCCGCCTCGCCCCCGTCGGCCGAGGTGAGCCTGCGCAGCAAGTCCACCGCGCCGTACTCCCGCAACCACCGCCCGGCGGCCTCGTCCCCCGGCTCGACGACCCGGGTCAGCGCCGCCCGCGCCAGGCGCTCGGGGTCACCCACCGGCCCGACCGGCGCGGCCGACGCACCCTCCCGGCCGCTGCCGGCCGCCGCACTCTCCCGACCCACACCGGCCGCCGTGCAGCCCGTCGTGACGCCCGTTTCCGTCACCGTCTCCTCCCCCGCTCCCCCGCTCACCGCAAGCCTCCGACCGTCGCGGGAGCGCCCCTGGCAATCCCCGTGCGCAACTCCAGCGCCAGGTCGACGTGGCGTTCGTCGGGCCGGTCGCGGCCGGCCAGGTCCGCGACAGTCCAGGCCACGCGCAGCACCCGGTCGAGGCCGCGGGCCGTCAGCAGCCCGCGTTCCATGTCCCGCTCTGCAGCGCCCAGGGCTCCGCGCGCCGGCTGCCAGCGCGTCCGCAGCTCGTGGCCCGGCACGTCGCTGTTCGTGTTCCACGGCGTGCCCTCCAGCCGCGCCGCCGCCCGCGCCCTGGCCTCCCGTACCCGCTCCGCGACGGCGGCCGTCGGCTCGCCCCGCCCGCCCCGGCCGAGCAGGTCGGCGCGCCGCACCGGCTCGACCCCGACGCGCAGGTCGACCCGGTCGAGCAGCGGCCCCGACAGGCGCGCCTGGTACTTGCGGATCGCCGACGGCGGGCACTCGCACCCCGAGCCGTGCAGCGTGTGCCGCCCGCAAGGGCACGGATTGGCGGCCAGCACCATGAGGAACCGCGCCGGCAGCCGCACCACACCGGCGCTGCGCGCCACCACCACGTGCCCCGACTCCAGCGGCTGCCGCAACGAGTCCAGGGCCCGCCCGCTGAACTCGGGCGCCTCGTCCAGGAAGAGGATCCCGCGGTGTGCGAGCGAGACCGCTCCCGGCCTGGGCAGTCCGTTGCCCCCGCCGACGAGCGACTGCATCGTCGCCGAGTGGTGCGGCGCGCAGTACGGCGGTGTACCGACCAGCGGCTCGCCCGGCGGCAGGATGCCCGCCACCGAGTGCACCGCGGTGACCTCCAGCGACTCCTGCCGGGTCAGTGGAGGCAGGATCGCGGGCATCCGCTCCGCCAGCATCGTCTTGCCCGCCCCGGGCGGCCCGTGGAGCAGCAGGTGGTGACCGCCGGCGGCGGCCACCTCCAGCGCGGTACGGGCCGCGTGCTGCCCCGCCACGTCCGCGAGGTCCGGGCCGTCGCCGCCCCCGTGGCCGGCGGCGGCCAGCCCGGTGCCCACCCCCGCTCCCGGCACCATCAGCCCCGCGAGCATGGCGTCGGGCCGCCCCTCGTCGGCCCGCTCCTCCTGCGGCACCTCGGCCCCGGTCAGGACGGCGATGAGCTGGCGCAGGCTCCGTACGCCGAGGACCGAGACCCCGGGCACCAAAGCGGCCTCCGCCGCCGTCTGTTCCGGCACGACGACCTGCCGGTATCCGGCCTCGGCCGCGGCGAGGACGGCCGGCAGGACACCGCGCACCGGCCGGACTCTTCCGTCGAGCCCCAGCTCCCCGATCATCACCAGATCGGCGATCGCCTTGGAGTCGATCCGCTCGGCAGCCCCCAGCACCGCGATGGCGACTGCCAGATCGAAGCCGCTGCCGCTCTTGGGCACGAAGGCCGGGCTGAGCCCCACCGTGAGTTTCTTCTGCGGCCATTCGGCGCCCGAGTTGACGACGGCCGCCCGCACCCGGTCACGGCTCTCGACCAGGCTCTTGTCCGGCAGCCCCACCAGCGTGAAGGCGGCCACGCCCGGTTCCAGGTCCGCCTGGACCTCGACCACCACGCCCTCGACGCCGACCAGGGCCACCGAGCACGTGCGCGCGAACCCCATCACGCCACCGCCCGCACGTGCTCGACGAGGGGTGCCCCGCGCCGCGGCAGCACCACGCCGACGAGGTCGATCCGCACCCCGCCCGGCGGGGGTCCTCCGTGCTCGTGCACCCAGCGTTCCGCCAGCCGGCGCAGCCGCTCCGCCTTCGTGGACCTGAGGGCCTGCATCGGGTGCTCGAACGGTCCGGCCCTGCGGGTCTTCACCTCACAGACGACCAGGGCGTCGCCGTCCCGGGCGACGATGTCGATCTCTCCCGCCCGGCAGCGCCAGTTGCGCTCCAGGACGGTCATGCCGCCCTCGACGAGCCTGCGCGCCGCGAGGTCCTCGCCGTACCGGCCGAGGGCTCCTGTGGCATTCTTCGCGTTCATCCGGTTCCACCTCCGGAACCGAATCTGCCGTGATCGCCACCGACTAGTGGATCTTGGTGGACAACCCGGCGATTGTGGAGAACTCAGCCACTCGGAAGCTCGAGGTCGCTCTTGTTGAGCTCCTCGATGTTCACGTCCTTGAACGTAAGGACCCGCACCTGCTTGACGAACCTGGCCGGCCTGTACATGTCCCAGACCCAGGCGTCCGCCATGGATACTTCGAAGAAGACCTCACCCTGGACCGAGTGCACCTGCATCTCGTAGTCGTTCGTGAGGTAGAAACGCCGCTCGGTCTCGATCACGTATTTGAACAGACCGACGACATCGCGGTACTCCCGGTAGAGCTTCAGCTCCATCTCGGTCTCGTACTTCTCGAGGTCCTCGGCGCTCATGGCATGTTCCCCTTCAGCCTTGCGTCCCCCTATTGTGCGCCAGCCCCGTGCGCCCCTATGCGACTTCCGGGGCCAAGACCGTCGGCGTACCAGGAGGACCCTCGTCGAGCAGCGTACGCAGCAGCCCGGCGAGCTTGATGGGGTACACCGTCTCACGCGTCGCGGACAGTTCGGCGGAGGTCCACCACCTCAGCCCCGCGACGCTCCGCCGTTCCAGACCGGTCAGCCCGTCGAGCACCGTCTCGGTCCGCTCCGTACGCGCCAGGTAGAACCATTCGTCCTGGTCCCAGCGCCGCCCGTCGAACATGAACGAGCAGTGCCGCTGCCAGATCACCGGGCCGAGTGCGACCTCTGTGATCCCCGTCTCTTCCGCGACCTCGCGCAGCGCCGCCTCGGCCCGCGTCTCGTCGCCCTCCAGCCCGCCGCCCGGGGTGAACCACCAGGTCAGCGCCGGGTCGTCCGGCTCGTATCCGTGCAGCAGCAGGATGCGGTCGGCCGGGTCGAGCAGGATGACGCGGGCGACCTTGCGGAGCCGGCCCCGCGCCTCGGCCTGTGCGTGGGTCTCCACCGTCACCTCACCGCCTCACGCGTACCCGCGCGGCGCCGCCCGACGCGCTTGGCGACCGGTCCGTACGCCGCCCCGCCGAAGATCAGCACCACCCCCGCCGCCACCGCGGCCAGCACCCCGTTGACCGGTCCGGGCTCGGAGACACCGCCCGGCAGCGCCGCGAAGCTGTCCGGCCGGGCGAGGGTCCCGCCCCAGGGCCAGGCCACGGCGTCGACGCGTGCGTCCACGTTGGCCACCGGGACCGTGCCCTTGGCGGCGTCCTCGATGTGGCCGCGCGAGTCGACCGACGTACGCCGCTCGTCGCCCAGCAGGAAGAGGTGGCCCTCGGGCACCTCGGAGGTGAACGGGGTGGTCGACGCCGGCTCCCCGCTCGCCAGGTACGGCTCGTCCAGGGGCTTGCCGTTCAGCGTCAGCCGGCCGTCCTCGCCGCAGCAGGCGACCTTGTCGCCGCCGATCCCGACCACGCGCTTGACCATCGGCAGGTTGCCCCACACGGAGTCGGTGAAGATCACCACGTCGCCGCGCCGCACCTCGCCGCCGCCTATGCGCTGCGCGAGCACCCGGTCCCCCGCCTTGATCGAAGGGGTCATCGAATCCGTCGGCACCGTGTACGGCTTGTACTGCACCGCTCCCCAGGCGAAGCCGCCGAGGAAGAGCACACAGCCGACGGCCACGGCCAGCCCGGACAACGCGTTGCCCAGCCGGCCGCGGCCGCCTTCTGTACGTCCTGTTCCGCTCATCGCAGCGCTCCCCACTCGGGAATCGAAAATCGCTGATCCGAGCGGCACCCTACCCGGCGGTACGCCCGCCGGTCAGCCTCCTCCTGCGCCACAGCACCAGCGGCAACGCACCCGCGAGCCCCAGGGCGCCGGGCGCCGCCGTCATCGCCACGCCGGCGGCGTTGAGCCCCTGCTGGTCGAACGTGCCGGGAACCGACAGCGCCGACCAGCGGTTGACCGGCCACGCCACCACGACCGCGCGCCCGACGACCTCGTCGTTCGCGACCGTGCCGTGGCCGGGCAGCTCCTGGTGATAGCGCGAGTCCAGCGAGTTCTGGCGGTGGTCGCCCATCACCCAGATCCGGCCGTCCGGCACCTTGAGCGGCCCGAAGGGCTCGTCGTTGCAGGGGGTGTCACCGGGGAAGATGTACGACTTCTCGTCGAGCGTCTTCCCGTTGACCTTGACCGGCCCGTTCTTCTTGCACTCGACGGTGTCCCCGCCGACCGCGATGACGCGCTTGATCAGGTCCTTCTCCTCAACGGACGGCATCAGGCCGATGAAGCTGAGGAACTTCTGGACGACGTTGGGCTCCGGCGCCTCGGTGCTCTCCAGCCAGCCGCCCGGATCGTGGAAGACCACGACCTCGCCGCGCTCCGGCTCCGAGCCGAACCACGGGGTCAGCTTGTCGACCAGCACCCGGTCGCCCCGCTGCAAGGTGTTCTGCATCGAGTCCGAGGGAATCGAGAACGCCTGCACCAGGAAGGTCTTGATCAGCAGGGCCAGCAGGAGCGCGATGCCGATCAGCAGCGGCAGCTCCTTCCAGAACGAGCGCGGCTTCTTCGGGCCCGCGCTGCCGCTGTCGCTGCTGTTGTCGCCGCTGGTCGGGTCTTCGCCCCGTACGTCGTCGCTCACGGCTGCGGGTGACTCCGGTCGTTCCTCGGGCTCGTCGCGTTCGGATCGTGCGCCGACCGCCAAATCCCCCACATCAACTCCTCACTCCGTTCCACCGCCCGCGCCACATCTGACGCAGACCCACCACTCCCATAACGAGCGGGAGTTCCGCAGGGGTCGGGAGGAGGATCTTTTCGTTCGAATCCTGGAACGACACCCTATTCGACGGGCCGGTCGCCGCGGTCGTCCCGCCGCGCGGGTCGGGGACCCCGGCGTACGTCCCGGGCTCCTCCAGCTTCCGCCAGTGGCTGAAGGGCCACACGATGGCGACGGCCCGTCCGACCACCAGGTCCTCCCCCACCGTGCCCTCGAACTTCTCGTCCAGGTGGAACCGCGAATCGGCCGAATTCGACCGGTGGTCGCCCATCACGAACAGACGGCCGTCGGGCACCTTCACGTCGAACTCCAGCTCGGAGGGACGGTCGCCCGGGTTCAGGTACGGCTCGGCCAGCGGTACGCCGTTGACGGTGACCCGCCCGTCCGCGTCGCAGCACTTGACGGTGTCCCCGCCGACCGCCACCACGCGCTTGATCAGGTCCTGTTCGTCCTCGGACGGCAGCAGGCCGATGAAGGTCAGGGCCTCCTTGATCTGCTTGACGACCACCGGGTCCTCGCCGCCGCCGAGATCGGCGTTCTCTTCCTGGAGCCAGCCGCCGGGGTCCTTGAAGACCACCACGTCACCGCGCTCCGGCTTCGAGCCGAACCACGGTGTCAACTTGTCGACCACCACGCGGTCGCCGATCCGGATCGTCTGCTCCATCGACCCGGACGGGATCACGAAGGCCTGCACCAGGAAGGTCTTGAGCACGAGCGCGATGAGCAGCGCCACCGTGATCAGGATCGGTATCTCCTTGACGGCCGACCTCTGCCGCCGCCGCTTCACCCGTTTCGCCAGCTTCCGCCGGTCCGCCCTGCCCGGCAGCGCGGGCCCGGTGGTCGGCCGCGTACCGGTCGGCAGCCGGGTGTCCGCACGGTGGCTCGCCCGTGCCCGCCCCCGGTTACCCATGGGGCCCGGCCGGCGCGGTGACGCGGCTGAAGGCGCCACGGTCGTCCAGGGAGGACCAGCGGCCCACCGGCCAGCCGATCCAGTCCGCCCGCCCCACGACCTTCTCGACGGGCACCATGCCGCCGCCGGGCTCACCCAGGTGGTCACGGGAGTCGCGCGAGTGGGACCTGTGGTCGCCCAGGACCCACAGGGTGCCCTGCGGTACGACGATGTCGAACGGGACCCGCGAGGGCGCGTCGCCCGGGTAGAGGTACTTCTCGTCCACCGGAGAGCCGTTCACCTCGACCCTCCCCCGTTTGTCGCAGCACACGACCCGGTCGCCCCCCACGCCCACCACGCGCTTGATGTAATCGGTCTCGGCGGGCTCGGCCAGTCCCACGGCCGCGGCCGCCCACCGCAGCAGCCCGGTGACCGGGTTCCCCCCGGGCTCCTCGCGTACGAAGGACCCGGTGCCGTCGAAGACGACCACGTCGCCACGCTGCGGTACGGAACCGAAACGGTACGCCAACTTGTTGACGAGCACCCGGTCCCCGATGTCCAGCGCGGGCTGCATCGAGCCGCTGGGGATGAGGAAGGGCTGCATGACGAAGGTGCTGAAGAGCAGCAGAAAAACCGCGCACGCGCTGCCGAGCAGAGCCGGCCGGCGCCACGGAGCGTCGAGAAAACGCGCGGAGCGCGACCCCTCTTCGTCCCCTGGCGGGGGGACGGAAGAGCGGTCGCGCTCCGTGTCGTGTGCTTCGGTGTCCATCGGGACGTGAGCCTATCCGGCCGGCCCCGGGCGCCGAATGCGCGATCAGCGGTCGCGCTTCTCCTTGATCTTCGCGGCCTTGCCGCGCAGCTCACGGAGGAAGTACAGCTTGGCGCGGCGGACGTCACCGCGGGAGATGAGCTCGATCTTCTCGAAGATCGGGCTGTGCACCGGGAAGGTGCGCTCGACGCCGACGGAGAAGGAGACCTTGCGGACCGTGAAGGTCTCGCGGACGCCCGAACCCTGGCGGCGGATGACTACGCCCTTGAACTGCTGCACACGCGAGCGGTTGCCCTCGATGACGCGAACGTGGACGTTCACGGTGTCGCCGGGGCGGAACGCGGGAAGGTCGGTACGCAGCGAGGCGGAGTCGACGGAGTCGAGAAGGCTGGACATGTGAGTCTGCTTCCTCGCCGATGCCACAGGTCATCGACGGAATTCGATAAGAGAGTTTCGGGGTGCTGTCCGCGTCGGGCGGGCGTCGTTCCCCCTGTGGCAGGGGCGCACGCCGGACGTACAGCAGCGGCCTATTCTTCCACGGCCTCGGGGCTGCGCCCAAATCGGCCGTCGGGGCCGGGCCGCCAGCCCAGGATGCTCAGCATCTCGCGGTCCTTCTTGTCGAAGGCCGCGGGGTCGCAGCGCTCGATCAGGTCCGGCCTGGTGGCGGTCGTACGCCGCAGCGCCTCGTCCCGCCGCCACCGGGCGATCTTCCCGTGGTGGCCGCTGAGCAGTACGTCCGGGATGCCGCGCTCGCGCCACTCGGGCGGCTTGGTGTAGACGGGGCCTTCCAGCAGGTTGGCCATCGCGCCGGGCGCGAAGGAGTCGTCACGGTGCGATTCCGCGTTGCCCAGCACGCCGGGCAGCAGCCGGGCCACGGCCTCGGTGATCACCAGTACGGCCGCCTCGCCGCCCGCCAGCACGTAGTCGCCGATGGAGACCTCGTACACCGGCATGCGGGTGGCGTACTCGTCGACGACGCGGCGGTCGATGCCCTCGTAGCGCGCCGGCGTGAAGACCAGCCAGGGCCGTTCGGAGAGCTCGAC
This sequence comes from Streptomyces sp. NPDC046122, assembly GCF_056429965.1. Lineage (NCBI taxonomy): Bacteria > Bacillati > Actinomycetota > Actinomycetes > Kitasatosporales > Streptomycetaceae > Streptomyces > Streptomyces sp. NPDC046122. The sequence goes on from NZ_JBWKLQ010000001.1 coordinate 132,278, forward strand.
GGCGAGTTCCTGCGTGAACGGCCGGCCGCTGGGAGTGGGCACGACCAGCACCGGGCCGTGCGCCCCGTGCTCGTAGCCGTCGGCCAGTGCGTCGTCGAGTGCCGCGCCCCAGGGCTCGGTCTTCATGACCATGCCGGGGCCGCCGCCGTAGGGGGTGTCGTCGACCGTGTTGTGGCGGTCGTACGTCCAGTCCCTGAGGTCGTGCACGTGCACGTCGAGCTGTCCGCGCGCGCGGGCCTTGCCGACCAGCGAGACGTTCAGCGGCTCCAGGTACTCGGGGAAGATCGTGACGACGTCGAGCCGCATCAGTCTTCGTCCCGGGTGGACTCGTCACCCTGGCCGGACTCGTCGTCCCGGCTGGAGGCGACCTCGGCCTGGCTGTCGTCGATCAGGCCCGGCGGCGGGGTGATGACCGCGCGCTGCTCCTCCAGGTCGATCTCGGTGACGATCTCCTCGACGAAGGGGATCATGACCTCACTGCCGTCGGGGCGCTCCACGATGAACAGGTCCTGCGAGGGCAGGTGGGTGATCTCGGTGATCCGGCCGACCTCGGTGCCGTCGGCAAGGACGACGTCGAGGTCCATCAGCTGGTGGTCGTAGAACTCCTCGGGGTCCTCCGGAGTCGCCGCCGGGTCGACCTCGGCGATGAGGAGGATGTTGCGCAGCGCCTCGGCGGCCGTGCGGTCCTTGACGCCCGCGAAGCGCAGCAGCAGCCGGCCGCTGTGCACCCGCCCGGTCTCGACGGTCAGCGGCCCGGCGGAGGCCGGGTCGGTGGCGAGTACGGCGCCCGGCCCGAGCCGCAGCTCCGGCTCGTCGGTGCGTACCTCTACCGTGACCTCGCCCTTGATGCCGTGGGCGCGGCCGATCCGCGCGACTACGAGCTGCACTTGATGTTTCTCCTGTCTCACGACTACGGGCCGGGAAGGGCTCGCGAGCCCTTCCCGGCCCGAGCCGGCATATCTAGGTGAAAACGGCCGACCGCGTCAGCGGACCTGGTCCACGTCGACGAGGTCGACGCGGATGCCACGGCCGCCGATGGCGCCCACGACCGTACGCAGAGCGCGAGCGGTGCGGCCGTTGCGGCCGATCACCTTGCCGAGGTCGTCGGGGTGGACCCGGACCTCGAGAACGCGTCCGCGGCGCAGGTTGCGCGAGGCGACCTGCACATCGTCGGGGTTGTCGACAATGCCTTTCACGAGGTGCTCAAGAGCCTCCTCGAGCATGCTCAGGCCTCGGTCGACTCAACGGCGGACGCCGACTCCGCAGGAGCCTCGTCAGCCTTCTTGTCGGCCTTCTTCGCCTTGGGGGTGATGGCCTCGCCCTTGGACTCGTCGCCACCCTCGAGGCCCTTGGCGAACGCGTCGAACGCGGCGCGCTTGTCGGCCTTGGGCTCCGGCTGCAGCAGCGGCGCCGGGGCCGGGAGGCCCTTGTGCGCCTGCCAGTCACCGGTGAGCTTCAGGATGGCCATGACCGGCTCGGTCGGCTGGGCGCCGACGGACAGCCAGTACTGCGCACGCTCCGAGTTGACCTCGATGCGCGACGGGTTCTGCACCGGGTGGTACAGACCGATCTCCTCGATGGCCCGGCCGTCACGGCGGGTACGGGAGTCGGCGACGACGATGCGGTAGTGAGGCGAACGGATCTTGCCCAGACGCTTCAGCTTGATCTTGACTGCCACTGGAGTGGTGTCTCCTGGTCTATGACGTGGTTGGGCACAACGAAGATGCCACGTGGGGTTGCGGTACTCGGGTGCCCGATGGACGCGTCAGCCGGAGGCGAGAGGGTTCCTGTGCGGCTGTCGAGTACAGCTAGCCATTGTGCCACACACCTGTGGCGCGGACAGCATCCGGCCGGCACCCGGCCGGGACGGCTGAGACCGGGCGCCGACGGGGTCGGCGGAGGGGCGGTCAGCTCGCTGCTGCCACCACTTCCGGGATGCGGAACGGCTTTCCGCAGCCCCCGCACACGATCGGGGCCTGGGCCAGGACCGAGGGCACGACGCGGACGTTGCGCCCGCAGTCGCACACGGCCTTGACCCGCACACCGCCGCCGGACGAGCCGTGCCGGGCGGCGGGTCCGCGGAAGGAGCGCTTGGTGTCCGACGCGGTCGCGACCGTGTGCGCCTTGAGGGCGCGCTGCAGCCGCTCGATCGTCGGCCGGTAGCGCCGCCTCGCCTCGGAGTTGAGCGAGACCAGCGAGAAACCGCTGCTGGGGTGCGGCTCCTCGGGATGGTCGAGGCCCATCTCCTCGGCGATCGCGAGGAATCTGCGGTTGTGGTAGCGGCCGGCGCGCGAGGTGTCACGGACGCCGCGGGCGGCGGCGATGCCGTGGACTGCCTCGTGCAGCAGTCGTTCGAAGGAGAGCTCGGCGCCACAGGCGGACGACGACTCTCCGATCAGGGATTCGGGCGCGGCTAGGTCTGGCAGCTCGGGGTGGTACCGCTGAATGTCGGCCCACGCCTGCGCCAGCTCTGCGGCGAGAACAGGTGGTGTCGTGCTCACGTCGTGACAACGAGCCGGGATGCCCCGGTGTTCCTATTCCGGGCCATCCCAAATAATTTGCACGTACCAGTCAGTTGCCATTGATGCGTCGTGACGAGGGCGGGTGCGCTGATCTGCGGAGGACACGCCCAGCTCACATCATCCTGGGGCGTACCCGCGCGTACGCCCCGGCGCGTAGAAAAAGGCCGCACGCCGGGGCATCGGCCGCTCCGGCGGGCGCCGACCGGGGACCGGGCACCGGCGCGGTCACCGGGGAAAGCGCCGCTGATCGCGACAGTACCGGTGGGACGCGGCCGGCCGGAGACCGCCCCGCCCCGGTGAACGGCGCCGGTAGGGCGGCTGTTCCCTTCCCGTGGCGCGATCCGCGCGGCGACGGCACTCTGGGAACTGCATCGGCTCCGGCGCGGGGGCGCACGGCAGGGGCATACAAGCATTGCCCTACAACCCCTGGACTTGCCGCCGGATGCGGAGTTCCCTGGCTACGGGGAGTACAGGCGCACGCACACGGGGGAACGTCCATCAGGACACGACATGACCTCTCGGCGGATTGGGGCGCTTTCGATGACACCTACGCTCGTCCGGCACCACCGGCACCACGCGAACGCCGCTTCAGCGCCGGCGACCGACGCGGGCGCGCGCGCCCGCGACTGGGCCGAGATCCAGGAGCGGATGCTGGTACCGCTCTACGAAGCGGCGTACGAGCGGCTCGAGGTGGGCCCCGCCACCCGGCTGCTCGGTCTCGGCTGCGGCTCGGGTCTCGCCCTGCTGATGGCCGCCTCGCGAGGCGCGCACGTGACTGGCGTCGATGCCGATCCCGACCGGGTCGCGCTGGCCCGCGAACGTCTGCTGGCGGACGCGTCGCGGGCGGGCGGCGACGCCGAGGAGCCCGCGCAGGCGACCCCGCGCCTGTTCGAAGGCGGGGCGGCGGAGGCCGGCGACGGCTCCGCGCGGGCGTACAACCTCGTCACCGCCTTCGAACCGCTCGGCTGCGCCGCCGGCGACTCCGAGGGGCTCGCCGCGGCGCTCGAGAGCGCCATACCCCTCGCCGAGCGCGGCAGCGAAGTGGTGCTGGCGGGGTGGGGTCCGCCCGAGCGCTGCGCGACGTCCGCGGTCCTGCGGGTGGCTTCCCGGCTGACCGAGACGCTGCGCGCCGGCGGCGGCCGGGGCTGGCGTCCGGCGCTCAGGGACGACCTGGAGGACGTGGCCTCGCGGGCCGGTCTGAAGCCGGACGGCTCGGGGCGGGTCGCGTGCCCCTTCGGGTACGCCGACATGGACAGCGCCGTGCGCGGCCTGATGTCGACCGGGCTGTTCGACGCGGCCGTACGGGCCACGGACCCGGCGCAGGTGGAGAAGGAGCTCACCGAGGCGCTCCACCCGCATGTGCGGCGGGACGGAACGGTCTGGATGTCGAACGTCTTCCGCTACCTGATCGCCCGTACGCCGTAGGAAACGCGCCGCGGGCGCCCGCTCCGGTGGGGAGGGGCGCCCGCGGCGCTGTGCGTACGACCGGGTGTCAGCCCATGAACTTCTTGAACTCGTCGGGCAGTTCGAAGTCCTGGGCGCCCTGACCGGCCGGCAGACCCAGCGCGCCGCCCGCCTGCGCGGCCTGCTCGCGGCGCTCGGCGGCGGCCTGCTCCTCGAGCTTGCGCTTCATCGGGTTGCCGCTCTTGCGCTTGCCCTTGGCCTGCTTCTGCTGCTTCTTCTGGCGGCCGGGGCCGCCGCCCATGCCCGGAATCCCCGGCATGCCGGGCATTCCGCCGCCCTGCGCCATCTTCGACATCATCTTGCGGGCCTCGAAGAACCGCTCCACGAGGTTCTTCACGGCGCTGACCTCGACGCCCGAACCCTTGGCGACGCGCGCGCGGCGCGAGCCGTTGATGATCGTCGGATCCTGGCGCTCGGCGGGGGTCATCGACTTGATGATCGCGGCGGTACGGTCCACGTCGCGCTCGTCGATGTTGGCGATCTGCTCCTTGATCTGCCCCATGCCGGGCATCATGCCGAGCAGCTTGGAGATGGAGCCCATCTTGCGGACCTGTTCCATCTGGGCCAGGAAGTCGTCGAGGGTGAACTCCTTGGGGCCCTTCGCCAGCTTGGCCGCCATCGCTTCGGCCTCTTGCTGGCTGAAGGTCTGCTCGGCCTTCTCGATGAGCGACAGCATGTCGCCCATGCCGAGGATGCGCGACGCCATGCGGTCCGGGTGGAACGCGTCGAAGTCGTCCAGTTTCTCGCCGTTGGAGGCGAACATGATCTGGCGGCCGGTCACCTTGGCGATCGACAGCGCGGCGCCACCACGGGCGTCGCCGTCGAGCTTGGAGAGCACCACGCCGTCGAAGCCGACGCCGTCGCGGAACGCCTCGGCGGTGTTGACCGCGTCCTGACCGATCATCGCGTCGACGACGAACAGGACCTCGTCGGGGCTGACGGCGTCGCGGATGTCCGCGGCCTGCTGCATCAGCTCCTGGTCGATGCCGAGGCGGCCGGCGGTGTCGACGATGACGATGTCGTGCAGCTTGTTCTTGGCGTACTCGACGGAGTCCCTGGCGACCTTGACCGGGTCCCCGGTGCCGTTGCCCGGCTCGGGCGCGTACACCGCGACGCCGGCGCGCTCGGCGACGACGCTGAGCTGGTTGACGGCGTTGGGGCGCTGGAGGTCGCAGGCGACCAGGATCGGGGAATGGCCCTGGCCCTTGAGCCACAGGCCGAGCTTTCCGGCGAGGGTCGTCTTACCGGCGCCCTGGAGGCCGGCGAGCATGATGACCGTGGGCGGGTTCTTGGCGAACCGCAGCCGGCGGGTCTCGCCGCCGAGGATGCCGATGAGCTCCTCGTTGACGATCTTGATGACCTGCTGGGCGGGGTTCAGCGCCTGCGAGACCTCGGCCCCTGCGGCGCGTTCCTTGATCTGCTTGATGAACGCCCGGACGACGGGCAGCGCGACATCCGCTTCGAGCAGCGCGATACGGATCTCACGTGCCGTGGCGTCGATGTCCGCCTCGGACAGGCGGCCCTTGCCCCGGAGGTTCTTGAATGTCGCTGCGAGGCGGTCGGAAAGAGTATCGAACACGGCGGTCGCGAATCCTCGGGTCAGGGGGCGGGTGGACACAGATGCCCCCAGGGTATCTGCCCGCCCGCGGTGGAGGCTGCCCCCTTCCCCTACCGCAGGGCGCCCTCCAGCTACCGCAGGGCGCCCTCCAGCGCCCTCGCCACCTCGGCCGCCTCGGTGTCCGGCAGCGGGGCGTCGTCGGTCCCCGTGACGTAGAACGCGTCGACCGCGTTCGCGCCCAGCGTCGAGACGTGCGCGCTGCGCACCCGCACCTTCGCGGCCTCCAGCGCGTGACCGATGCGGTGCAGCAGCCCGGGGGCGTCCTGGGCGCGTACCTCGATCACCGTCGCGAGGCGTGAGCCGGCGGGGGCGACCGTGACGCGGGGCGGCGGGGCCTGGGCGCCGCGGCGGCGCGGGTTCTTCTCGTACGCGCGCTCCCGTTCCGCCAGGCGCGCGGGGATGTCCAGCGAGCCGTCCAGGGCGCGTACGAGGTCGGCCCGCAGCCGGGCGGCCTGCGGCAGCGCCCCGTACTCGGCCGCCACCCGCCAGTCGAGCAGCACCACACCGCCCTCCTGCGCCGGTCCCTCGCCGGCCACCGGGCCGGGGAGTTCGGCGGCCCGCAGCTCGGCCGTGCGTACGGTCAGCCGGTGCATGGCCAGTACGCCGGCCACCGCGGGCAGGACGCCGGGCTGGTCCGGTACGGCGATCAGCAGCTCGACGCCCAGGGGCTCCGGCTCCTGGCCCGCCTCCTGCGGGTCCGCCTCCGCGTGCGCCTCCGGCTGCGCGCGCAGCGACAGGACCGGCCCGCCGGTGCGGAAGGCCTCGATGGCCAGGCGTTCCTGCTCGGCGCTGGGGGCGGCGGGTTCCGGAGCGGCCGGTTCGGCGCCAGCGAGGACGGCGGCGACGCGCTCGACCAGGTCGGTGACGAGCGAGGCGCGCCAGGCGGACCAGGCGGCGGGTCCGGTGGCCAGGGCGTCCGCCTCGGTGAGGGCGTGCAGGAGTTCGAGGGTGCCGGTCGTTCCGACGGCGTCGGCCACCGCGCTGACGGTCGCCGGGTCGTCGAGGTCGCGCCGGGTGGCGGTCTCGACGAGCAGGAGGTGGTGGCGGACGAGGGTGGCGATCACGCCCACGTCCGCCCGGTCGAAGCCGATGCGGGTGGCCACGTCGCGGGCGATGATCTCGCCGGCCACGGAGTGGTCGCCGGGCCAGCCCTTGCCGAAGTCGTGCAGCAGTGCGGCGGTCAGCAGCAGGTCGGGGCGGTGGACGCGGCGGGTGAGCGCGGAGGCCCGTACCGCCGTCTCGACCAGGTGCCGGTCGACGGTCCAGGTGTGGACGGGGTTGCGCTGCGGGCGGCAGCGGACCCGCTCCCAGTCCGGCAGCAGCCGCGTGATGAGCCCTTCGGCCTCCAGCGCCTCCCACACGGCGATGGTCGCCTCGCCCGCGCCGAGCAGGGTGACGAGTTCCTCGCGCGCCTCGGCGGGCCACGGCACCGGAAGCGGCCGCGCCACGGCGGCCAGGCGGCGTACGGCGTGCAGGGAGACCGGCAGCCCCGACTGGGCCGCCGCGGCGGCGGCGCGCAGCGGGAGCACCGCGTCGCGCTCGGGCCGCGCGGTGCGGGCGAGGACCACCTCGCCGTCCTGTTCGACGACGCCCTCCGCGAGCGGGGTGCGTTCCGGCGCGGCCTTGCCGCCGAGCATGGCGCGCAGCCTCGGCCGCACCGACCGGGCCCGCAGCACGCGGTTGACCTCGCGCCAGGTGACGTCGCCGGCGTACGCGATGGTGCGCGCCGCCTCGTACACCTCCCGCAGCAGGGTGTCGGCGTCCAGCAGCCCGAGCGCGTCGGCGACCTGGTCCTGCTCCTGGAGGGCGAGGCGGTCGGTGGCGCGCCCGGTGGTCAGGTGCAGTGCGTCGCGTACGTCGAGGAGCCGGCGCCGCGCCGCGTCAAGCCCCTCGCGCGGGGCGTCGGCGAGCCAGGAGGCGGCGACGGCGCGCAGCACGGTGGCGTCGCGCAGGCCCCCGCGCGCCTCCTTCAGATCGGGTTCGAGGAGGTACTGGAGTTCGCCCTGCCGCGCGGCCCGTTCCTGGCACAGCTCGTGGAGTTCGGGCAGCCGCTTGGGGGCGAGGTTGCGCCAGTCGGCCAGTACGGCGGTCCGCAGCCCGGCGGTGACTCCGAGGTCGCCGGCGATGTGCCGGGCGTCGAGGAGACCGAGGTGCACCTTGAGGTCCTCGCCGGCGGTCTTGCGGGCCTCGGCGGGTGTGCGGACGGAATGGTCGAGCGCCAGGCCCAGGTCCCACACCGGGTACCAGATCCGGTCGGCCAGGGCGGCGATCGCGCCGCTGTCGGCGCGGCCGTCGTGCAGGAGCAGCAGGTCCAGGTCGCTGCGCGGCGACAGTTCGCCGCGGCCGTAGCCGCCGACGGCGACGAGCGCCGCGCCGCGCACCCCCGCTTCGTGGGCCGCGGTGCTGAACAGCGCCTCCAGCCAGTCGTCGGTCAGCCGCGCGAGGCCGGCGCGGCGCGACGGCCCGGACCGCGACTCCTCCTGGAGGAGTCGCAGCCGGGCCGCCGCGTAGCCGCTGGGTCCCGAGTCGTCGGACGGTTCGATGGTCACTCGTGCGCTCGTCACCCGGCAGCTCCCGTTTTCGCAATGCGGTCGGATCAGAGGGCGTCCGGGCCGCGTTCGCCGGTCCGGACCCGGACCGCCGTCTCGACCGGCACACTCCACACCTTGCCGTCGCCGATCTTGCCGGTGCGGGCGGCCTTCACCACCACCTCGATGAGCTGTTCGGCGTCACTGTCCTCGACCAGCACCTCGATGCGGATCTTCGGTACGAGATCGACCGTGTACTCGGCGCCCCGGTAGACCTCGGTGTGGCCGCGCTGGCGGCCGTATCCGCTGGCCTCGGTGACGGTGAGTCCCTGGACCCCGAAGCCCTGCAGGGCCTCCTTGATCTCGTCCAGCCGGTGCGGCTTCACGACCGCGGTGATGAGCTTCATGCGTCCACCTTCTTGTTCTGCGTGGCGGCGCCGGCCCTGTCGGTCAGGCCGGGGGCGGGTGCGGCGGTGCGGGAGGCCGAACCGCCGCCCGCTCCGCTGAAGTCGTACGCGGTCTCGGCGTGCTCGACCTGGTCGATGCCGGAGACCTCGTCGTCCTCGGGGACCCGCATGCCCATCACCTTGTCGATGACGAAGGCGAGGAGCGCGGAGACCACCAGAGAGTAGGCCAGTACCGCGAAGACGCCCACGGCCTGCTTGCCGAGCTGATCGAACCCGCCTCCGTAGAAGAGGCCCTTGGCGTCGGACTGCACGCCGCCGGTGGCGAAGAAGCCGACGAGGAGCGAGCCGACGACTCCGCCGACGAGGTGGACGCCGATGACGTCGAGCGAGTCGTCGTACCCCAGCTTGTACTTGAGGCCGACGGCCATGGCGCACAGCAGACCGGCGATCGCGCCGACGGCGATCGCGCCGAGCGGGCTGACCGCGCCGCCTGCCGGGGTGATCGCGACGAGGCCCGCGACGGCGCCGGACGCGGCGCCCAGGGTGGTGAACGAGCCGTGCCGGATCTTCTCGTACGCCAGCCAGGCGAGCATGGCGGCAGCGGTGGCGACCTGGGTGTTGAGGAACATCACCGCGCCGACGCCGTCGTCGTTGCCCAGCCAGGAGCCGGCGTTGAAGCCGAACCAGCCGAACCACAGGAGGCCGGCGCCCAGCATCACCAGCGGCAGGCTGTGCGGGCGCATCGGGTCCTTCTTGAAGCCGACGCGCTTGCCGATGACCAGGATGACGCCCAGCGCCGCGGCGCCGGCGTTGATGTGGACGGCCGTGCCGCCCGCGAAGTCGATGACGCCCATCTCGAAGAGCCAGCCGCCGGAGCCCCACACCCAGTGCGCGACCGGGAAGTAGACGACGGTGACCCAGAGGGCGACGAACAGCGTCCAGGCCGTGAATTTCACGCGGTCGGCCAGGGCGCCGCTGATCAGGGCGGGGGTGAGGACGGCGAACATCAGCTGGAAGACGGCGAAGACGTACACCGGGATGGTGTAGCCGTCCCAGAGTTCGGTGACTCCGATGTCGCCCAGTCCGACGTACGCGGAGGACCAGCCGATGACCGAGCCGACGTCGGTGCCGAAGGCGAGGCTGAAGCCGTACAGCACCCACAGGACGGTGACGATCCCGAGGCTGATGAAGCTCATCATCAGCATGTTCAGGGTGGACTTGACGCGGACCATGCCTCCGTAGAAGAAGGCCAGGCCCGGCGTCATCAGCATCACCATGGCGGAACAGATGAGCATGAAGCCGGTATTGGCGGCAGACAGTTCGATCTTGTCTGCGGCAAGCATCGTGATGCCTGGAGGCATCGGCGTCTCCTCGTCGTCGGTGCGGCCCGTGCGGGGGCGGAGCCTGTTGGCCTGTTCGGCAGCAAAGGGGTGCGCCGCTATAGGCCACGAGGTTGACGCAGCACGGTTTCGGCCAGTGCCGCTCGATGTTTCGCACCCATGACGAAGAGGTCGTGCGTGTTACGTGCGGGTGAACCGCCGGACTGGGCGCCGGGCGGCCGTTATCGTGTCGCAACCATCACAAGACCGGCCGCGACCGCCACCCGGTTGACCTGGCGCGGGGGAGCCGAGTCGGGCTTCACGGGGTGGCTGTCGCGGCCGGCGTCTGTGGTGGCCGCCGGGCGGTCCCTCAGACCGCTTCCGCGGCTTCGGGCAGCTGGGCCGCCAGCTGGTCGGTGAGGTCGACGACCTCGGCGACGTCGCCGAAGTCCCTGGCCGCCGTGTCGACGGTCTTGCGCAGCCGGGTGTTGACCCGCTCGGAGCGGACCCGCCGGGCGACGCCCAGGGCCTTTTCGGCCAGCACGACGGACTGCTCGGGCTCGCGCTTGAGCAGGTGCACGGTGGCCATGCCGATGAGGTTCAGTGCGTACGAACGCTGGTGCTCCTCGTCCTTGCCGAAGAGCTCGACGGCGCGCTCCATGACGGGCTCGGACAGCGAGGCGTACGTGGGACTGCGGCCGGCGACGTAGGCCAGGTCGCGGTACGAGTGGGCGTTCTCGCCGTTGAGCTCGGCCTCGGAGAAGAAGCGGATCCAGTCGGGCTCGGGCTCGCCGTCGAGGCCCGCGTCGGAGAAGGTGTCCTCGGCCATCCGCACGGCCCGCTTGCACTTGCTGGGCTGCCCGATGTTGGCGTAGGCGCGGGCCTCCATCGCATACAGCATCGCCTGGGTGCGGGGCGTGGCGCAGTCGCGGCTGCCGTACTGGGCGAGGTGGATGAGCTCCAGCGCGTCGTCGGGGCGGCCGAGGTGGATCATCTGACGGCTCATGCTGGACAGGACGTACGAGCCGAAGGGCTTGTCGCCGGCCTCCTTGGCGGCGTGCAGCGCGAGGACGAAGTACTTCTGCGCGGTGGGCTGCAGGCCCACGTCGTAACTCATCCAGCCGGCCAGCTCGGCCAGCTCGGCGGCGCATTTGAAGAGCCGCTTGGAGGTCGCCTCGGGCTGCGGCTCCTGGAGCAGGTCCGTCACTTCGTGCAGCTGTCCGACGACCGCCTTGCGCCGCAGCCCGCCGCCGCACTGGGCGTCCCACTGGCGGAACATCATGGTCGTGGACTCCAGCAGGTCGAGCTCCGGCCTGGAGAGCCGGGACGGCCGGCGGGACGATCCGGCCGGCTCGGCGCGGCGGGGCTCCCCGGCGGGCGAGGGGACGAGCCAGCGCTGCATGGGTTCGATGAGGGCGGGTCCCGCGGCGAGCGCGAGCGAGGTGCCGAGGAAGCCCCGGCGGGCGAGCATGAGGTCGCTGCGCGAGAACTCGCTGAGCAGCGCGACGGTCTGGGGGCCGGCCCAGGGCAGGTCGACGCCCGACACCGAGGGTGACTGGTGGGCGGCGCGCAGACCGAGGTCCTCGACGGCGACGACGCTGCCGAAGCGCTCGGAGAAGAGCTCGGACAGGATGCGCGGGATCGGCTCGCGCGGCTGTTCGCCGTCGAGCCAGCGGCGGACCCGTGAGGTGTCCGTGCTGATGTGGTGCGCGCCCATCTGGCGGGCCCTGCGGTTCACCTGACGCGCGAGCTCGCCCTTGGACCAGCCGCTGCGCACGAACCACGAGCCCAGCTGCTCGTTCGGGCGCTTTCCAGCGTTCGAACCGCCTGCGCCACTGCCGCCCACTGGTACGCCCCCATCCCGCCGAAGCCTCTTTGCCCGAACCCCTGACAGAATGCCGTGAGTTGCGGCCTGTTGTCCCCGGGATGCAGCCCTCGAACAGGAAACCGGCTTGCCTCCGGCATACCCACACGCGCGGTTATTCCGGGGTTCGTGTACCGAAAGTAATCCTACGATCACCCCTCCGGCCATGGCGATTCCACAATCGCCACCATTCGCCACCCCAACGAATGAACTCCCCCGCTCCCGGGCGCGATTCACTTGACATACGCCGATCGGGAGTCGGTGGAGCGGTGTACGCCGGGGCGCTCGATCCTGCCCGCACCACCCCGCACGACACTGTGCGCCGTGCGGACCACCTCGACGGCAGCGGAGCGTCACGACTTGACTCCATGTCGTAACCACCGGCGCACTGGACCCGTTGGAGGGGGCATGGGCTTCACGATCGGCCGGGAGACACGGTCCGGCGCACGGCGCCGCGGCCGCGTGCCGGACTGCACGACGGTGGCTGAGTACACCGGGCTCTGGGGCTGGGCGGTGGTGCCGGGCGCCAGAGCGGCTTCCGGCGGCGCGGCGGGTTCCGGGACACGGGCCTGCTCCTGCGGCGACCCGTCCTGCCGGGCGCCCGGCGCGCATCCGCTGGACTTCGCGCCCGAGGTGCCGGCGGGCGCCACCCTCGACGACGTCAGCAGGACCTGGTCCGACTTCCCCGGCGCGGCGGTGCTGCTGCCCGTGGGCCGTACGTTCGACGTCATCGAGGTCGCCGAGGCCGCGGGGCGCCGGGCGCTCGTACGGCTGGAGCGGATGGGACTGCCGCTGGGGCCGGTGGCCGGGACGCCGGACGGCCGGGCGCAGTTCTTCGTCGCCCCCGGGGCCGCCGCCGAGCTGCCCCGTCTCCTGTACCGGATGGGCTGGGACGACGCCGACCTCGACCTGCGGGGGCGCGGTCCCGGCGACCACGTGGTGGCGCCGCCGTCCGACCTCGGCGGCCTCGGCCCGGTCCGCTGGCTGCGCCCGCCGTCCCTGGACACGGCGCAGGCTCCGCCGCCGGCCCGGCTGCTGCTGGGGACCCTGGCGTACGTGGCGCACCGCTCACCGGCGTGACGGCGCGGCCACCCGCACGAACGCCGGGCGGGCCCCCGTGGGGAGCCCGCCCGGCGTTCGCGTACCGCGTGGTGGTCAGTCGCCGATCAGGGCATCGACGAACGCCTCCGGCTCGAACGGCGCCAGATCGTCCGGCCCCTCGCCCAGGCCGATCAGCTTCACCGGTACGCCCAGCTCGCGCTGCACGGCGATGACGATGCCGCCCTTCGCCGTGCCGTCCAGCTTCGTCAGCACGATGCCGGTGATGTCCACGACCTCCGCGAACACCCGCGCCTGGACCAGACCGTTCTGCCCGGTCGTCGCGTCCAGGACCAGCAGCACCTCGTCGAGCGGGCCGTGCTTCTCCACGACGCGCTTGACCTTGCCGAGCTCGTCCATGAGTCCGGCCTTGGTGTGCAGCCGGCCGGCCGTGTCGATGAGGACGACGTCCGCGCCCTCGGCGACGCCTTCCTTCACCGCGTCGTAGGCGACCGACGCGGGGTCGCCGCCCTCGGGACCGCGCACCGTGCGCGCCCCGACCCGGTCGCCCCAGGTCTGGAGCTGGTCGGTGGCCGCCGCGCGGAAGGTGTCCGCCGCGCCCAGGACCACGCTGCGGCCGTCGGCCACCAGGACGCGGGCGAGCTTGCCGGTCGTGGTGGTCTTGCCGGTGCCGTTGACGCCGACGACCATGACGATGCCGGGGATGTCGGCGGCGCTCTCGGTCTTCACCGCGCGGTCCATGTCCGTGCCGAGCAGGTTCAGCAGCTCCTCGCGGAGCAGGACGCGCAGCTCCTGCGGCGTACGTGTGCCGAGCACCCGTACGCGCTCCCGCAGCCGCTCGACCAGCTCCTGGGTGGGGGCCACGCCGACGTCCGCGGTGAGCAGGGTGTCCTCGATCTCCTCCCAGGTGTCCTCGTCGAGGTGCTCGCGGGAGAGCAGGGTCAGCAGACCCTTGCCGAGCGTGTTCTGCGAGCGGGCGAGCCGGGCGCGCAGCCGCACCAGGCGGCCGGCGGTGGGCTCGGGGACCTCGATCTCGGGCGCGACGGGTTCGGCGACGACCGGGTCCTCGAGGGCGACGGGCTCCTCGACGGCGGTCGACGCGTCGGGGAGGTCCACCTCCTCGATGGTCCGGCGCGCCTCGTCGCGCGGTGGCGCCGCGTCCTCGCCGACCTGCGGTTCGGCGGGCGGGGCGGTGATGGTCGGCGTGGTCGGCGGCGCCTGCGGGGGCAGCTGCTTCTTCTTGCGGCTGCTGACCACGAGCCCGCTGATGGCGCCGATCGCGACCAGGGCGATGACTACAGCAAGGATGACGATTTCCATAACTCACCCAGTATCAGCCACACCCGTGTTCCAGCGGCTTCCTCGGACGATCGCACGATGACCCGGGAGAGGATTTGGACCTTTTGGGGGGACCGTACGCCGGTGTGACCGTAAGATGTTGTTCGTTCCCCCCACCCCCGCACGGAGTTCCACCATGCCTGAAACGTCCGCCCCCGAGTCCGAGGGCGCGATAGAGACCCGCGGTCTCGAGCCCGTCCCCGACAGCGAGCGCTCGGGCCGCGTACGTGAACTGTTCCCGACCTGGGTCGCCGCCAACATCAGCGTGCTCCTGCTCACCATGGGCGCCGGTCTGGTGGTCTTCAACCGCCTGAACATCTGGCAGGTCCTGGCCGTCGCGGTGGCCGCGCCGCTCGTCTCGTACGGGCTCACCGGCCTGATCTCCATCGCGGGCAAGCGGGGCGGATCGCCCGGCATGGCGCTCTCGCGGGCGGTGTTCGGGCAGCGGGGCAATCTCTTCCCCGGCTCGCTGATCTGGGTGGCGCGCTGGGGCTGGGAGACGATCAACGCGGTGACCGGCGCCTACGCCGTACTGACCGTGCTCGACCTGCTCTTCGGCATCAAGAGCAACACCCCGCTGATCGTCGTGACGCTGCTGCTCTTCGTCGGCTGCACGTTCCTCGTCTCGGGGCTCGGCATCAACGCCCTGCGCCGGTGCAGCACCTGGTCGACGTATCTCTTCGGCGCCTTCAGCGTGCTCGTGCTGATCTACCTGATCGCCGGCACCGACTGGTCGGCCGTGTTCGCCAAGCCTGCCGGCTCCACCGCGATGATGATCGCGGGCATCGGCACCATCGCGGCCGGCGGCATCAGCTGGGTGCCCTCGGGTCCCGACTTCACCCGTTACCTGCCCCGCAACGCCTCGGGCGGCGGCATGGTCGCCGCCACTGTCGGCGGCGCGGGCGTCGTCGTCCTGCCGATGGTGCTGATGGGCGCGGTGATGGCCGTCAGCACACCGGACCTGGCGTCGGCCAAGGACCCGGTGTCCTTCATCGGCGAGCTGCTGCCGAGCTGGATCGCCGTTCCGTACCTGCTGATCGCCCTGATCGGCATGCTGCTCATCAACTCGATGTCCATGTACTCCGCCGGATTCACCGCGCAGACGCTGGGCATCAACGTGCCGCGCGCCTGGGCGGTGAGCGTGAACGCCGCCATCAGCCTGGTCTTCGGCTTCCTGCTGATGGTCGTGGCGACGAGCTTCTTCGGCTCGTTCATCTCCTTCCTGACCCTGCTGGCCGTGGCGTTCTCGGCGTGGATCGGCGTCTTCGGTGTCGACATGCTGAGCCGGCGCGTGTACGACGGCGAAGCGCTGATGGACACCACCCGCACCAGCGGCTACTGGTACCGGGGCGGTTTCGCCTGGCAGGCCATGACGGCCTGGGGCGTGGCGCTGGTGACGGGTCTGCTGTTCACCAAGGTCGACTGGTTCACCGGGCCGCTCGCCGGTTCCTGGATCGGGCGCAACGGTCTGGGCTGGGCGGCGACCGTCGTCGTGGCCGGGCTGCTGTACGCGGTGCTGCCGAGGACGAAGGCCGCGGCGCCCGAGCGGGACGGGGCCGAGCCGGTCCGCGAGCCCGCCGGAACCCTGTCCATCTGACGTCACGTCAACTAACGTCCCCCTTCGCCACACCGGCATCCGGCGGAGGGGGACGTTTCGTCATGACCTTCACAGTGGTCCGCTTCAACCTCGTCGATCCCGACGCGACCCCCGTCGGCCACGCGGCCCGGTACCGCGCCGCGCTGGAGATGGCGGCGTACGCGGACGACCGGGGCATCGACACCGTGCAGACCGAGGAGCACCACGGCACCGCGAACGGGTGGCTCCCGTCCCCCTTCGTCCTCGCCGGCGCGGTACTGGGCGCGACACGGCGCATCGCGGTCACCGTCTCGGCGGTCATCGGTCCGCTGTACGAGCCGTTGCGGCTGGCGGAGGACATCGCCGTGCTCGACCTGATCGGCCGGGGGCGGCTGGTCACGGTGGCGGGGATCGGCTACCGGCCGGAGGAGTACGAGCAGCTCGGCGTCGAGTGGGGGCGGCGCGGCGCCCTGCAGGACGAGGTGCTCGAAACGCTGCTCCTGGCGTGGACCGGCGAGCCCTTCCCGTACCGCGGGCGGACCGTGCGCGTCACGCCCAGGCCCTACACCCAGCCGCATCCGACGCTGCTGGTCGGCGGATCGTCGCGGGCGGCGGCCCGGCGCGCGGCCCGGTTCGGGCTGCCGTTCTTCCCGAGCGCGCACCTGCCGGAGCTGGAGGCGTACTACCACGCGCGGCGGGCGGAGTTCGGCACCGAGGGCTTCTGCATGATGCCGTCGGCCTCGACGGCTCTGCTGCACATATCGGAGGATCCGGACCGCACGTGGGCGCAGTACGGCGAGCACTTCCTGCACGAGGCGCAGACGTACGCCTCCTGGCAGTCGAAGGACATCAGGTCGGCTGTGCGGTCGCGGGCGACCACCGTGGACGAGCTGCGCGGCGAAGGGGTCTACCGCGTCGTGACGCCGGACGAGTGCGCGGCGCAGGCGGCGGAGAGTCTCGTCCTGCATCCGCTGTGCGGCGGGATGCCGGTCGACGAGGGCTGGCGCAGCCTGCAGCTGTTCTGCGAAGACGTACTGCCCCGGCTCAACAGCTGAGCCGGGGCAGTGCCGTGTCCGAGGAGCGGGGCAGCGGGGTTTAGCCCATCTCCTCCAACGCCTTGCCCTTGGTCTCCTTCACGAACTTGAGCACGAAGGGGATCGAGAGCACGGCGAAGAATGTGTAGATCATGTACGTCCCCGAGAGGTTCCACTCGGAGAGGCTCGGGAAGCTCGAGGTGATCGCCCAGTTGGCGATCCACTGCGCGGAGGCGGCGACGCCGAGCGCGGCGGCGCGCAGCCGGTTGGGGAACATCTCGCCGAGGAAGACCCAGACGACGACACCCCAGGAGAGAGCGAAGAAGAGCACGAAGACGTGGGCCGCGATGAGCGCGACGACGCCCTGCGCGTGCGGGAGCCTGCCGTCGACCAGGTCGGCGGAGAAGGCCCACGCCTCGAAAGCCAGGGCGAGCGCCATACCGGCGGAGCCGATGAGCGCGAGCGGTCGGCGGCCGATCCGGTCGACGAAGATCATGGCGATCACGGTGCCGATGATGTTGATGATCGACGTGGTGAACGAGTAGAAGAACGAGTCGCTGGGGTTGATGCCGACCGACTGCCACAGGGTCGCGGAGTAGTAGAAGGCGACGTTGATGCCGACGAGCTGCTGGAAGACCGAGAGGCCGATGCCGACCCAGACGATGGGCAGGAAGCCGAAGCGGCTGCCGAGCAGGTCCTTGAACGTGGACTTGTGCTCGCTGCGCATCGCGTTTTCGATCTCGCTGACGCGCAGGTCGAGGTCGATGTGCTTGCCCTCGACGTCGGCCAGGATCGCCTTCGCCTTGTCGACCTTGCCCACGGAGATCAGGAAGCGCGGGGACTCCGGGATGGCGAAGGACAGCAGGCCGTAGAGCACCGCCGGCACCACCATGACGCCGAGCATGACCTGCCAGGCCTCGATGCCGAGCAGCTCACCGCGCTGGTCGCCGTCGGCGAGGTTGAGGATGCCCCAGTTGACGAGCTGGGAGACCGCGATGCCGATGACGATCGCCGCCTGCTGGAAGGAGCCGAGGCGTCCGCGGTACGCCGGCGGGGCGACCTCGGCGATGTATGCGGGGCCGATGACCGAGGCCATGCCGATGGCGATGCCGCCGAGCACACGCCAGAAGGCGAGGTCCCACAGCGCGAAGGGGAGCGCGGAGCCGACCGCGCTGATCGTGAACAGCGCGGCCGCGATCTGCATGACGCGGATACGGCCGATGCGGTCGGCGAGGCGGCCCGCGGTGGCGGCGCCGATGGCGCAGCCGATCAGAGCGATGGCGATGACCTGGGCGAGGGTCGCGGATCCGACGTCGTACTTGCCCCGGATGCCTTCGACCGCGCCGTTGATCACGGAGCTGTCGTAGCCGAACAGGAAGCCGCCCATCGCGGCTGCCGCCGTGATGAAGATGACGTGGCCGAGGTGATCCGGGTGAGCCGCTCGGGCTCCGGACGCCGGTGGTTGCGCTGTGCTGGTCACATCAACTCCTGGTGCCTGGCCGCGTCGCCTGGCGTGGGGGGCAAGCACTTCCAGTGGGGCACGGCATCCCGCCACGCACCACTTGAAGGTAAAAACGACGATGCCGAGACTATGCCTTCAGGTTTCGAAGTCAAGAGCGAGGGAACGTGAAATTTATGAATGCGGCGTGTCGGCTTGTGTTCAAGGTTTGAAGAGATGAACCCGATCAGCGCAGACGCTGGCTGATGACCTTGGAGACGCCGTCCCCCTGCATCGAGACGCCGTAGAGCGCGTCGGCGACCTCCATCGTCCGCTTCTGATGAGTGATCACGATCAGTTGCGAGCTCTCCTGGAGCTCCTCCATGATCCGGATGAGCCGCTGGAGGTTGGTGTCGTCCAGCGCCGCCTCGACCTCGTCCATCACGTAGAACGGACTCGGCCTGGCCTTGAAGATGGACACCAGCATGGCCACCGCGGTCAGCGACCGTTCGCCGCCGGACAGCAGGGACAGCCGCTTGACCTTCTTGCCCGGCGGCCGGGCCTCGACGTCCACCCCCGTGGTGAGCATGTTGCCGGGATCCGTGAGGACCAGGCGTCCCTCGCCGCCCGGGAAGAGCCGTGAGAAGACCCCCTCGAACTCCCTCGCCGTGTCCCGGAACGCCTCGCTGAAGACCTGTTCGACGCGCTCATCGACCTCCTTGATCACCTGCATCAGGTCGGCGCGCGTCTTCTTCAGGTCTTCAAGCTGCTCGGAGAGGAACTTGTGCCGCTCCTCCAGCGCCGCGAACTCCTCGAGTGCCAGCGGATTCACCTTCCCGAGCTGCTGGTACGCCCGTTCGGCGGCTCGCAGCCGCTTCTCCTGCTCCGCGCGTACGAAGGGCCGCGGCTGGTTGCGGGGGTCCTCCGGGTCGTCCGGAAGGTCTTCCCCCTCGGCGGGCGGAGACGGCGGTACGGGCTGGTGGGGGCCGTACTCCGCCACGAGCCCCGCCGGTTCGACGCCCAGCTCCTCCAGCGCCCTGGCCTCCAGCTGCTCGATGCGCAACCGCTTCTCGGCGCCGAGCACCTCGCCGCGGTGCACCGAGTCGGTCAGCTTGTCGAGTTCCGCCTTCAGGTCGCGGCCCCGGCCGCGCTCGGCCGCCAGTTCCCGCTCGCGCCCGGCCTTGTCCGCCTCGGCGGCGGCCCGCTCCTGGTCGGCCCGTACGAGCGAGACCTCGACGTGGGCCAGCAGGGCGCGCGCACCGGACGCGACGGCGGCGGCCACCCGCGCCTCGTTGCGCAGCCGGGCGCGCCGCTGCTCGGCGCGCGCCCGTGCCTCGCGCTCCGCGCGCGCTCCCCGGTCGAGGGCGTCGGCCCGCCCGGCGAGGCCCTTCACCCTCTCCTCGTGCGTACGGACCTGGAGCCGGGCCTCCATCTCGGTCTGCCGGGCGTTGGCCCCGTCGGCGGCGAGCCGGTCCCGCACCGAGGTGTCCGGCTCCTCCTGCAGGGGCGCCTCTTCGGCCACCAGCAGGCGTTCGGCCAGCTCCTCGGCCTCCTGAGCGGCCCGCTCCAGCGCCTCCTGGGCACGGGCGGTCGCCGCGGCCGACCGTTCGGCCTCGCCGGCGGCGCCGCGCGCCTGGCCGGCGAGCCGCCCGAGCTGCTGAGCGACGCCGGACTTCTCCCGGTCGGCGGCGCGGCGGCGCCCGGCCAACTCCTCGACGAGCGCGGCGCAGGCGTCCCGCCGCTCCCCCGCCCGGTGCTGCGCCGCCGCCAGCTCCTCGCACCGTACGGCCAGCTCCTCCAGCTCGGCGGCGGCCTCGTCGACGGAGGCGTGCACCTCCAGCAGGCTCGGCGCGCCCGCCGAACCGCCGTGCGCGAAATACGTCCCCAGGACGTCGCCCTCGGCGGTCACGGCGGTCAGGTGGGGGTGGGCCGCGACCAGGTCCTCGGCGTCCTCCAGCGTCCCGACGACGACCATGTCCCGTACGAGCCTGTGTACGGCGGGCATGAGAGCGGCGGGGCCGCGCACCAGTTCGGCGACGGGCGCCGGGGCGCCGCCCGGCCGCCGCGGCGCGACCACGACGGCGGCCCCCCGGCCCTCCTCCGCGCCGGCGGCCGCGCCCTCTGCTGCGGACGCGTCACGTGCGCCGGCGGTCGCCCCGGCCCCAGCGCTCGAACCGGCCGCACCACGCGTACCCCCGGCGCCCGCTCCCTCGCTCCCGGGCGTATCCGGGCCACCTGCCTGCTCGGGCACGGCCCCCGGGCGTGCGAAGCCGTCGGCCGCGTCACCGGCCGCCTGCCCCGGTACGTCGGCCACGAACGCCGGGGCGCCGGGGCTTCCCCCGCCGCCCGCGTCCCCCGTGCCCCCCGGCCCGCTCAGCAGCAGCACCGCCCGGCCGGCGTCCTGTTTGCGCAGGAGGCGGATCGCTTCGGCGGCCGTGGCCGGGTCCCGTACCGCGACCGCGTCGGCCGCCGCGCCCAGCGCCGCCGCGACCGGCACCTCGTAGCCGGGGGCGACCGAGAGGAGTTCCGCCGCCGGGCCCAGCAGCCCGCCGAGCCCGGGCCGCGCGGCGAGCAGCGCACCCGTGCCGTCCTTGCGCCGCAACCCCAGGGCCAGTACGTCGTGCCGGGCGGAGGTCGCCGCCCGGCGGCGCTCGGCGGAGGTGGCCGCCTCCCGGGCCGCCGTGAGCCCGGCCTCCGCCTCGGCCAGCTCCCGCCGGGCGGCTTCGTACTGGTCGGCCAGGTCGGATTCGCCCGCGTCCAGCCCCTCCACCTCGGCCTTGAGCTGCTCGTACTCCTCCTGTGCGGCGGCGGCGCGCTCCTGGGCGTCCCGGTGCGCGGCGGCCAGCCGGTCGATCTCCGCCTGGGCCGAACCGGCCCGGCTGCGCGCCGCGTTCACCTGGCCGCTGAGCCGGGCGAGGCCCTCGCGCCGGTCGGCGATGGCGCGGGCGGCGTCCTTGAGCCTGCGCTCCTCCTCGGCGAGCTCGCGTTCGAGCTCGGCCCGGTGCCCGGCGGTGTCCTCCAGCGCCCGCTGCGCCGCCTCCAGCGCGGCTTCGAGTTCCGCCTCCTGCTCCCGGACCCTCGCGGCCTCGCGCTCCATGTCCTCGGGGTCGCGCCCGCGCCGCTCCTCCTCCTGGGGGGCCGTCGCGCTCTTCACCCGGGCGTCGGCCAGCGACACCGTGCCGCGCACCCGTTCCGCCAGCTGGGACAGCTCGTACCAGGTCTGCTGCGCCCGCTGCAGCCGCGGAGCGAGGCGGCGTACCGCTTCCTCCAGCTCCGCCTCGTGCGCCAGCGCGGCCCGCAGCTGCGCCTGGGCCGCGTCCTTGCGCTCCTTGAGTGCGGCCTCGTCGGCGATCTCCGCGCGCAGCGCCTCGCGCAGCGCCACCAGGTCGTCGGCGAGCAGCCGCAGCCGCGAGTCGCGCAGGTCGGCCTGGATGACGGCGGCCCGCCGCGCGACGGCCGCCTGCCGCCCGAGCGGCTTGAGCTGGCGTCGCAGTTCGCCCGTCAGATCCTGTACGCGTGAGAGGTTCGCCTGCATCGCGTCGAGCTTCCGCAGCGCCTTCTCTTTGCGCTTGCGGTGTTTGAGGACGCCGGCGGCCTCTTCGATGAACGCTCTGCGGCCCATCGGATCGGCGTGCAGCACCGAGTCGAGCTGGCCCTGCCCGACGATGACATGCATCTCCCGCCCTATGCCGGAGTCCGAGAGCAGTTCCTGGATATCCAGCAGCCGGCAGGTGTCACCGTTGATCTGGTATTCGCTGCCGCCGTTGCGGAACATGATCCGCGTAATCGTGACTTCGGCGTATTCGATGGGCAGCGCGCCGTCGGAGTTGTCGATGGTCAGGGAGACCTCGGCCCGGCCGAGCGGCGGCCGCCCGGTGGTCCCGGCGAAGATCACGTCTTCCATCTTGCCGCCGCGCAGCGACTTCGCTCCCTGCTCTCCCATCACCCAGGACAGGGCGTCCACGACGTTGGACTTGCCCGATCCGTTGGGGCCGACGACGCAGGTGATGCCCGGTTCGAACCGCAGCGTGGTGGCCGACGCGAAGGATTTGAAACCGCGGAGAGTCATGGCCTTGAGATGCACCGCCGCACTCTACCTTTCACCGCCGGTTTCACCCATGAAGGTGCAGGGCACATCAGACGGTAAGGGAAGAGGTGTACATACGGGCGGGCGGGACCACGGGCGGGAAAAAAGAAGGGACGCCGAAGCGTCCCTTGCAATGTCGTGCTGTTAGATCTTGAGCAGATCTCAAGCGGCTGATACGGACAGCCTGACGGGCTCGGATTCTCCTACGAGCCGAGTCAGGTGAGCGCGGGCTCCGCCTGGGGTACGTCGATGTCGATGCTGTCGAGCAGCGAATCTCCGCGGTGGTGAGCGGCGGCGCTCAGCGCGTCGTTCTCGGACTGAATCCGGTTGAGCTCGGACTCGAGATCCTGGACGCGCTGCTGAAGCCGTCGCATCTCGGCGAGGAGTCGCGGGTCGGAGCCGCCGACGTAACCGAGAAGCGCCTTTGCCATGATGGATGGTCCTCCACACTGAGTGACCGACCGAAGCGGTGGTGGGTCGTGAGGGAATCGCACCCGCGGTGCTTGTCATCTCTGTCGTTCTCAATGCCAAACAGCTAAGGTGCGCGGGGCTTCCAGAGTCTCACCAAAAAGTTTGACGGTCAACACGATCACGCCCCGTATCGCGGGCAGCCCGGGGGCGCGCAGCCGCGGAAAGCGCGGCGCCGCCTCATCTGCGGGGCCCTGGGGGCGTAGAGATCATCCGTACTGCGGCAGCTTTCCACGACAACTGTTTCTTGGCAACCACCAGGTCGTTTCTGTCCCACGCACCCGCCACGGGCATCTGCGAAACGCGCCGGAGGCGCCCCGCGGCTGGAATCGATCAACGAATCGCGAAGCCCGCATAACCGCCGCGCGGCGTGCCCCAGATCTCGGTCACACCGTCGACCCGCCCGGGAGTGTCGGCGGAGCGCAGCCAGTCCAGCAGACGGTGGCAATTCTCACGCGGACCCTCGGCCACGACCTGTACCCGGCCGTCCTCCAGATTGAGCGCGAAGCCAGCGAGACCGCCGATCTCCAAAGCGTTTGCCCTGGTGAACCAGCGGAAGCCCACTCCCTGTACTCGGCCGCGCACCCAGGCGGTGAGCCGTACATCTTCGTTCATGCCTGCACGCTAACGGGCCAATTGCTCACGAGGCACTTCGCCCTCACGCGTCATGGCGTACAGTCCCGACGAAATAAAGCCTCACCCATTCGAGTGAGACGCATCGACGTGGACCACGTCGAGCAGGCACCAGGAAGGCACAGCAGATGGGACGCCATCGTCGCTCCGCCGCCGGACCCGTAGCAGGAGACCACGCGGACGCACCGGCCGGCCGGTACCAGACGGGTACGCGCCGCAGGAAGAAGCGGGCGGCGCCCGTGCGCACGGGGTTGCTCGGCGTCTCCGCCGCCGTCGCCCTGGGCGCCGTGGCCGTCACCTCCGGCGTGCTTCCCGGCGGGGAGAACTTCTCGATCAGCGGCGGCTCGGGCGACCGGGTCAGCGCCGAGGGCGCGACCGGTCTCGAGACGCAGGGCGGCAGTTCGGCGCAGCCCACGGACCGGGCGACGACTCCGGCCGCCCAGGACACCGAGCGGGCCCACGCACCGTCGAAGTCCCCTTCGCCCAAGCCGTCCAAGCCCTCGAAGTCCGCGCAGAAGCCCTCCGCCGAGCCGTCCGCCAAGCCGTCCCGGCGGGAGACCGCCGAGGACCGGCGCACCGAGAAGCCGGCCGCGCCCCCGAAGACCACGCGGCCGGAACGCGTCGTGCCCACCCCGACCGTGAAAGTCCCGGAGACCGGTGGACCGGACGACGCCGGCTCCGGCACCGAGACCGCCGCGGAGGCGGCCGTCCTGAAGCTGGTCAACCAGGAGCGCGCGACGGCCGGCTGCTCCCCGGTGCGGGCCGACAGGGCGCTCGGCTCACTGGCGCAGGACTTCAGCGAGGACATGGCCACCCGCGGCTTCTTCGACCACACCGACCCCGACGGGGCGACCCCCTGGGACCGCGCCGAGAAGGCGGGCGTCGACGGGCTGGGCGGCGAGAACATCGCCCGCGGCCAGGCCGACGCCGAGGCCGTGATGGACGCCTGGATGAACAGCGAGGGCCACCGGGCGAACATACTGAACTGCGAGTTCAAGACCCTGGGCGTCGGCGTGCACATGGCGCCGGGCGGCCCCTGGTGGACGCAGAACTTCGGCTTCTGAACCCGGCTCGGACCACCGAACGCGGCCCGCGCGAAGGCCCCCCTCCCTCCGGACGGGGGCCTTCGCGTTCGCACATCCAGACGACCCCACTGACAAAAGCGCTTTCTCAGGGTTAGTGCTACGCCGGTATGCTGGCGGTATGGACGACACGGCGCAGCAGGCCCGCGGCGACTCCGGATTCGACGTGTTCTCCCGGGGCTGCCCCTCGCGCGGCACCCTGGAGGCCGTGACGGGACGGTGGGGCGGCCTGACGATGGGCGCGCTGCGGGAGGGCGGCACGCTGCGCTTCAACGAACTGCGCCGCCGGGTCGACGGCGTCAGCGAGAAGATGCTGTCCCAGACGCTGCACGCGCTGGAGCGCGACGGACTCGTCAGCAGGCGGGCCCAGCCGACCAATCCCCCGCGCGTGGACTACGAGCTGACGCCGCTGGGCCAGGAGGTCGCCGGACGGCTGCTGGCCCTGATCGAGCTGGTGGAAGGCCGTATGCCCCAGGTGCTGACGGCGCGGGCGCGTTACGACGGGACGCGCGGCGGGCGCTGACAGCGCGGGCAGAAGTAGCTGGAGCGGTTCATCCACGGCCGCCTGCGCATCGCGGTGCCGCAGCGCCGGCAGGGCTCGTCCTCACGTCCGTACGCGTCCAGGGACCGCTCGAAGTAGCCGGACTCGCCGTTCACGTTGACGTACAGGCTGTCGAAGCTGGTGCCGCCGACGGCCAGGGCGGCGCTCATCACGTCCCGCGCGTGGCCGAGGAGCTCGGCCGCCCGGGGGCGCGTGAGGGTCGCGGTTGGGCGCTCGTAGTGCAGCCGCGCGCGCCACAGCGCCTCGTCCGCGTAGATGTTGCCGACGCCGCTGATCAGCGACTGGTCGAGCAGGGCTCGCTTGACCGTCGTACGGCGCAGGCGCAGGGCGGCGAAGAAGGCGTCGTCGTCGAAGGCGGGGTCCAACGGGTCGCGCGCGATGTGCGCGATGACGTCGGGGAGCCCCTCCGGGGAGTTGTCGTGCAGCGAGAGCCCGCCGAAGGTCCGCTGGTCGACGAAGCGCAGCTCGGTGCCGAGGGCGTCGTCGAAGCGGACGCGGATGCGCAGGTGCTTCTCGTCGGGGGCGGCCTCGGGCTGGACGAGGAGCTGGCCGCTCATGCCGAGGTGACCGAGTACGGAGGCGGCGGTGTCTTCGAGCGGCAGCCACAGGTACTTGCCCCGGCGGCGCGCGGCTCCGACGCGGTGCCCCTGGAGACGGGCGGCGAAGTCCTCACCGCCGGCGAGGTGGCGGCGTACGGCCCGGGGGTGCAGGACCTGCACCTCGGCGACGGTACGGCCGGTGACCCAGCGCTCCAATCCGCGTCGTACGACTTCGACTTCGGGGAGCTCTGGCACGTCAGCAGCATACCGCTGTGCCCCCTGCCGGGATCCGGCAGGGGGCACAGAGAGCAGTGCTCGCGCGGGTTAGGCGCCGGCCTGGGCCGACTGCGTCGCGTCGTCGGCCGTGGCCGTGACGGGGGTCGCTTCGGCGACGGCCGGAGCCGCCTCCGCGCGCGCGTCCGCGTCCGCGCGGATCGCGCGCCACGCGGACTCCGCCGCCTGCTGTTCCGCTTCCTTCTTGCTGCGGCCGGTGCCGGTGCCGTACGAGACACCACCGACGCGGGCAGCAGCAGTGAAGGTCTTCTCGTGGTCCGGTCCGGTCTCCGACACGAGGTACTCGGGAACGCCGAGGCCCTCGCTCGCGGTGAGTTCCTGGAGGCTGGTCTTCCAGTCCAGGCCCGCACCGAGGCTCGAAGACTTCTCGATCAGCGGATCGAAGAGCCGGTGCACCAGTTCCGATGCGGCTCCGAGACCCTGATCGAGATAGACCGCGCCGATCACCGCTTCGAGGGTGTCGGCGAGGATGGATGCCTTGTCCCTGCCACCCGTGCCCTCTTCGCCCCGGCCGAGCCGGATGAAGGAGCCGAGTTCGAGGCCGCGGCCCACCTCCGCCAGTGCACGAGAGTTGACCACCGCGGCCCGCAGTTTGGCCAGCTGGCCTTCCGGCAGATCGGGGTGGGTCCGGTACAGCGTGTCCGTGACCACCAGGCCGAGCACGGAGTCCCCGAGGAACTCCAGACGCTCGTTGGTGGGCAGGCCGCCGTTCTCGTACGCGTACGAACGGTGGGTCAGCGCGCGCACCAGAAGGGCGGACTCGAGTTGATACCCGAGCCGCCCTTCCAGAAGCGTGTGGGACGAGGCTGTGTTTTCCGCCGAGTTCTTGGCGTTGTCCGCCTTGGCGTCATCCGCCTTCTTGGGGCTAGACACAGTGCCTCTCACCAGCCGCTCAGACCTCGAGGACCTGGCGCTTGTTGTACGTGCCGCAGCTCGGGCACGCGATGTGCTGGAGCTTCGGCTCCTGGCAACGCTCACACGAAACCAGGGTGGGGACCGCAGCCTTCCACTGCGACCGGCGGTGGCGCGTGTTGCTGCGCGACATCTTCCGCTTCGGAACAGCCACGGCTACTTCTCCTGCTTCTCGTCGACGCCCGACTCGGCGGCGTCGCCAATGTTGTCCTTCTCGCCGTCCTGGTCGGTCCCGGCGAGTCCTTGCAGTGCCGCCCATCGAATGTCGACGGCGTCATGGTTGTGATCGGGGTTCTCGTCCAGCCTGATCCCGCACTGCGGGCACAGGCCGGGGCAGTCCTCCCGGCACACCGGCTGCATCGGCAGTGCGAGCACCACCGCATCACGCAGCACGGGCTCGAGGTCGAACAGACCGTCCTCGAGGTAGAGCGTGTCCTCGTCGTCCTCGTCGTCGTCGGCCGGTTCCGCTTTGGAGCGGCCCCGGTCATCGGCGGCAGGGTACGAGAACATCTCCTGGAAGTCCGCTGCAACTGCCAGCTCCAGCGGCTCCAGACACCTTACGCACTCCCCCTCGGCCGTCGCACGGGCGGTGCCTGTGACGAGCACCCCGTCCATGACGGATTCGAGGCGGAGTCTGAGATCCACCGGTGCGCCCTCGGGCACTCCGATGACCCCGTCGAGACCGAGGTCCTTGGGGGCGCCCACCGAGCGGGTCAGCCGCTGGAGCGCACCGGGACGCCGGCCCAGCTCGTGTGTGTCGAACACGAGAGGGTTGCGGTGGTCGAGGTGGGCGTTCAGGGGACTTCCTGCTTTCGGTTCGTGTGGTGGGCCGCCGTGTCGCCGTCGCGGAAACGCGAAGCGGGCAGCCGTGATCGCGGGCATACGCGCGACCGAAGAGCCAGGATACTTGACGCTTCGCCCAGGGCCCAATCGGCGGCCTAGCGCCCCTGTTCGTACTCCCGCAGCCGGTCGAGGTCGATCATGCTCGTGTCGAAGAGGCTGGTCTCGTCGAGCGAACCCTGCTGCTGGGGGACGTGCCCCTGCTGCTGGTGGCCGTAGTCCTGGCCCTGGCCGTAGCCCTGCTGCTGGTACGCGTAGGGGTCCTGCTGGTAGCCGTACGGATCGGGCTGCGGGGCGGCGTACGGGTCCTGGGGCTGCTGGTACGCGTAGGGGTCCTGCCCCGGCTGCTGCTGATAGGCGTACGGGTCGTACGGCTGCTGCGCGGGGATCTGCGGGGCCTGCGGCTGCTCGGGCGCCGGTGCGGCCGCGTGCGGCTCGGCCAGGTCGGCGAGGAAGTCCGCGTCGCTGGTGTGCTGCCGGCCCGCCTCGTCCTGGGCCAGCATGTGCGCGCCGAGCTCGTCCGTCGCCACCCGCCCGTGCAGCTTCTGCCGGCCGCGGCCGACCGCTTCGAGGGTCTTGGAGAGCACGGCCTCGAAGGCGCCGAGCTTGGTGTCGACGTACTCGTCCGCGCGCTGCCTGAGGGTCTCCGGGTCGTGGCTGCGCTCCGGTGCCTCCTCGTCGGCGTACCCCTGGTCGTCGAGTCCGGGGCCCCGGCCCAGCAGCTTCTCGCGGCCGCGGTCGACGGAGCCGAGGGTCTTGGTGAGGACGACCTCGAAGTTGGCGAGCTTGGAGTCGACGTACTCGTCGGCCTCGGCGCGGATCTCCTCCGCGTCGCGGCGGGCATCGGCAAGGATGCGGTCGGCCTCCTCCTGGGAGCGGCGGGCGACCTCCGTGCCGGAGATGAGCGCGGCGCGCTCGGCGTGGGCGGACTCGATGATCCGCTCGGCCTCCTGGCGGGCCTGCTCGGTCATCTGCTCGTGGCCGCCGATGAGCTCCTGGGCCTGCGCCAGGGAGCCGGGCAGGGCCTGGCGCACCTCGTCGAGCATCGAGAGCAGATCGGCGCGGTTGACCACGCACGAGGCCGACATGGGCATGGACCGGGCGCTGCCGACCGCCTCGACGATCTCGTCGAGCTTCTTCTGCACGTCCACCGTGTGCTCGCCACCTGTTCTTCCGGCTGGAGACGGACGGCACGACTGTACGGGCAGTCGGCCCCCGTCCGACACCTGGTGACGTTCCGTCAGATTGTCACTTCCCGGCGAGACGCTCGGTGAGCGCGCCGAGCACCTTCGGGGGGACCAGGTGGGAGACGTCGCCACCCCAGGCCGCGACCTCCTTGACCAGGCTGGAGGAGAGGAAGCTGTAGGTGGGGTTGGTGGGGACGAACAGGGTCTCGACACCCGAGAGGCCGTTGTTCATCTGGGCCATCTGGAGCTCGTAGTCGAAGTCGCTGACCGCGCGCAGGCCCTTGACGATGGCCGGGATGTCGCGCTGCTTGCAGAAGTCGACGAGGAGGCCGTGGAAGGCCTCGACCTGGACGTTGCCGAACTCGGCGGTGATCTCGCGGATCAGGTCGATCCGCTCCTCCACGGTGAACAGCCCCTGCTTCGACTGGTTGATCATCACCGCGACGTGTACGACGTCGTACAGCTTGGAGGCGCGGGCAATGATGTCGAGATGTCCATTGGTGATCGGGTCGAATGACCCGGGACAGACTGCGCGGCGCATCGGTGGTCCCTCGCTCTCCGGTCCGGTCATCGTGCGTCTTCGCACGTAGAGGCGGCGCGACCGTACCAAAGCGTGCCCTCGCCGTAGCGACGGGCCCGCAGTGGCTCGAATCCCTTGGGCCAGTTGAACTCTCCACCTCTTGTGCTGCGCTCCACGGTGGCCACGGCATCGTCCGCTAGCCAGCCCTGGGTGCGGAGTGTGAGGAGGATCTCCCGAAGATCGTCGTCGGTGACGGCGTACGGCGGGTCGAGGAACACCACGTCGTAGGGCGCCTCGGGCGCCGGACCCGTGACGATCTGTTCCGCTTTGCCCGCCCGGACTTCGGCGCCCGGGAGGCCGAGCGTGCGGACGTTGTCCCGGACCGTGCGCGCGGCCCGGCTGTCGGCCTCCACGAGCAGGGCGTGCGCGGCGCCGCGCGACAGCGCCTCCAGGCCCACCGCGCCGGAGCCCGCGTACAGGTCCGCGACACGGATGCCCTCCAGGGTGCCGAGCAGCGACTGCCAGGTGGAGAACAGGCCCTCGCGCGCGCGGTCGGATGTGGGGCGGGTGCCGTTGCCCGGCGGGACGGCCAGGCGGCGTCCGCCGGCCGTGCCGGCGATCACGCGGGTCATGGGTGTCGGTTCCTAGGGTCGTGGGGCTGGGGCGGGGGTGGCGCTGATGCTGCTGCCCCCATTGTCAGCCCTTGTCGAGGTACTGCTCCCTCTCCTTGTCGAGGAGGGCGTCGAGGGCGGTGCGCAGCTCCGGGAGCCGTTCGAGCTCAGGGTCGGCGGCGACGACGGCGGCGGCCTCCTCGCGGGCCGCCACGATGACCTCCTCGTCGTCGATGACGGCGAGCATCCGCAGGGAGGACCGGACGCCGGACTGGGCCTGGCCCAGCACGTCGCCCTCGCGGCGCTGCTCCAGGTCGATGCGCGAGAGCTCGAAGCCGTCGAGGGTGGCGGCCACGGCGGCCAGCCGGGCCCGGGCCGGACTCGCCTCGTGCATCTCGCTGACCAGCAGGCACAGCCCCGGGGCCGAGCCGCGGCCCACCCGGCCGCGCAGCTGGTGCAGCTGCGAGACCCCGAACCGGTCGGCGTCCATGATCACCATGGCGGTGGCGTTGGGGACGTTCACGCCGACCTCGATGACGGTGGTGGCCACGAGGACGTCGACCTCGCCCGCGGAGAAGCGGCGCATCACGTCGTCCTTGTCGTCCGGCTGCATCCGGCCGTGCAGGACTTCGACGCGCAGTCCCTCGAGGGGGCCCGCGGCGATCTGCCCGGCGATCTCCAGGACGGCGAGCGGCGGCCTCTTCTCGGGGTCCTCGTCGGCCGCCGCGGCCTTCTTCCCGGCCCGCTTCGGGTCGTCCTCGCCGTCTCCGATGCGGGGGCAGACGACGTACGCCTGGTGGCCGTTCTCCACTTCCTCGCGCACGCGCTCCCACGCGCGGGCGAGGAAGTGCGGCTTGTCCTTGGCCGGGACGACGTGGGTGGCGATGGGCGAGCGGCCGGCCGGGAGCTGGTCGAGGACGGAGGTCTCCAGGTCGCCGAAGACGGTCATCGCGACGGTGCGCGGAATGGGGGTGGCCGTCATCACGAGCAGGTGCGGGGGCTGGGCGCCCTTGGAGCGCAGGGCGTCGCGCTGCTCGACGCCGAAGCGGTGCTGCTCGTCGACGACGACCAGGCCGAGGTCGTGGAACCGCACTTTCTCCTCGATCAGCGCGTGCGTGCCGATGACGACGCCCGCCTCCCCGGTGACCAGGTCCAGCAGGGCCTGCCGGCGGGCGGGCATGCCCATGGAGCCGGTGAGGAGCACGACCTTGGTGCCCTGCTCGGCGCCGCCGAGCAGGCCGCCCTCGGCCAGCTCGCCCATCATCTCGGTGATCGACCGGTGGTGCTGCTGGGCGAGCACCTCGGTGGGCGCGAGCATCGCGGCCTGGCCGCCCGCGTCGACCACGGCGAGCATCGCGCGCAGCGCCACCATGGTGTTGTGGGTCACGGTGAAGTGGTCTGTCACGTATGCATGAGTCGGATGAGCAACGCTGATGCACTGAACTGCTTTCCGCCCGACGTACTCCACTGCGCGGATTCCACGCCGGAAGGTGTTGCACTTCGGCCTGGACTGCACGCGCACCGCCTTACGCCCCAACCTGAACGGCGCGTACGAGTCAGGGAGGGCGATCGACACGCTGAAGGCGGCCTTCTTCGGCAGCACCCTGGCCCTGCCACCGAGGGAACGCACAAGCCAGGCCACGTCGTCCGCCAGTTGTCTCGACGCGGAACAGAACGAGACGTTCATGCCGCTGGACGGCACGGTGCCGTCGGTGTCCAGCAGACCCTGCAGAACAGCCAGGCGGTTCTTGATCGTCGTGTTCTTGAAGACAGCCGGGATGAACTTTCCGTGCGATGTGATGTCCCACAACCCCAGGGACCGAAGGGCGCTGATCACCGGATTCCTGCGT
This sequence comes from Streptomyces sp. NPDC046122, assembly GCF_056429965.1. Classification (NCBI taxonomy): domain Bacteria; kingdom Bacillati; phylum Actinomycetota; class Actinomycetes; order Kitasatosporales; family Streptomycetaceae; genus Streptomyces; species Streptomyces sp. NPDC046122. Next base: position 164,030 of record NZ_JBWKLQ010000001.1, read on the forward strand.
GTCCCACCCTTCGCCGCAGCCATCTGGATCGTGTAGTCGCACCGGGATCCGGGCACTGGTCGGAGTTCACACTCCGGGGTAACGGCCGCACGGGCAGCAGCGAGGATCTCGTCATCGGCCGTGGACAGCCTCAGGTTGTGACGGAATGAGCCATCCCCCAAGAGGAGACCGAAAAGGTAGGGATCGAGAGGGGGTTCCGCATCGCTGGCGAGGTCGACTGGGGCGGCCGGAGGGATGTACCACTTGGAATGACCGTTCGCCTTGTGGGTGTCCTGCCGGATCTCGCGTGTCGTCATGACCTTCGGTGTCTGTCCGCGGTCCCAGGCGCAGCTGGTGCCCACGATCCAAAGGTGCTCATCGTCGCATTCGACGGCCGTGCCGTCGGACAGCACAATGCGCCACACCTCCCGTTCGCCCTGCGGGAAGACCCCGTCCACCACGGCCAGCTCACCAGTGGGGACCACCACGGTGTCGCCTACGGCCATATCCCCCATGGGCCGGTATCCCTGCGGGGTCAGAACCATCGCATCGAGCGGCTGCGCTTTGCCGCTGCCGACCTCGCCCTGGAGCAGACGGTGCATGGGGTGCTCGGTGGCCAGGTCGTCGAAGATCTCCTTCGAGACGCGCTGCTGGCCGTCGGTGAGGGTGAAGGGGAGCTTGGCGTCGAAGGCGTCGAGCAGGCCGCCGGGGACGGGCCTGCGGGCGACGGCGGGCAGCTGGGCGTCGGCGAACCTGCGACGTGCGAGCGCGACTTGGAGGACGAACGCCTCGTCCCACTTGAGCCGGTCCCGCGCCTCGGCGATGTCCGCCTTGGTGCGCGGCCGGTGGACCTTGCGGAAGGCGTCGGGCAGGTCGGTCAGCCCCCGCCCCTCGCGCAGGGAGGGCGGCAGGGGGTCGGCGATCTCCTGCCAGCCGGTGGCCTCCATGGAGGCCAGGACCACGTCGACCGTCTTGGCGATCTTCCAGCTCTCCATCTGGGCGCAGGCGGGGTAGAGCGGGATCAGCTGGTTCGCCCACGCCTCGACGGCGTCCGCGCCGCTGTCCTTGCCGAGCATCTCGTAGGCCGGATGGGAGAGCTGGCGGATGTTGCGGAACATGCCGACCTTGCCGGAGAACATGCCCCGGCGGCCGGGCAGCAGTTCCTTCTGGTGGTGGTAGATCGACTTGCCGAAGAAGACCAGCTGGAGCCGTCCGCTGCCGTCGGTGAGGGTGACCTCCAGGCGCTGCCCCTTGCCGTTGTTGAACCGCAGGACGCGGGCGTCGGCGACCTGCGCCACGACGGTGGCGTGCTCGTCGAGCGGCAGGTCGGCGAGCTGGGTCAGCTCGCCGCGCTCGGCGTACCGCCGGGGGTAGTGGTGCAGCAGGTCACCGACCGTGTGCAGGTCGAGGTGCTCGGCCATCACCTTCGCGGTGGTGCCGCCGAGCGTCTTCTTGAGTGGTTCGTCGAGCGCGGGCACGGATCCATTGCACACCACGCCACTGACAACGGGCGACGTTCCCCCGCCGGAGCCGTCCCGCGCGCGGCGGGACGCGGCCGGGAAGGCGCTACTCGACGCCGATCAGCAGGGGGGACGACTGGCGGCCGCCGTCGTACGTCACCGTGTCGACCGCGAGGTGCGACTCGCGTACGTACGACTCCAGGTACTCCGCCAGGCCGGCCGGCGCCTCCCCGCCGAGGACGAGCGTGACCATCTCGCCGCCGGCCGCCAGCATCCGGTCCAGGACCGTGCGGGCCGCCGCCGTCAGGTCGGACCCGATCACCGCCACGTCGCCGTCGATCAGGCCGAGCACGTCACCCGCCTGACAGATGCCGGCCGTCGTCCACGACTGCCGTTCGGCGACGGCGAGTTCTCCGTAGCGCGTGGCGCCGGCCGCCGAGGTCATCGCGACGACGTCCTCGTCGAAGCGCCGCTCCGGTTCGTGGACGGCGAGGGCCGCGATGCCCTGGACCGCCGCGCGGGTGGGGATCAGGGCGACCCGTACGCCCTCGGTGCGGACCTGCTCGGCGGCGGCCGCCGCCGTGTGCCGCAGGTCGGCGTCGTTCGGCAGCAGGACGACCTCACGGGCGTGCGCGCGCCGGATCGCCTCCGCCAGCTCGCCGCTCGCCGGCGGCTCCCCGGGGCGCGCGAGCACGGTGGTCGCGCCGGCCTCCTCGCAGAGGCCGGCGAGTCCCTCTCCGGGGACGACGGCGACGACGGCCCGCTGGGCCCGCTGACGGGGCGGGGCGGCCCGGTCGGCGGCGAAGTGCGTGATGCGGATGCGGTACGGGCGGCCGGCCTCCACTCCGGCCTCCACCGCCGCGCCCGCGTCGTCCACGTGCACATGGACGTTCCACAGGCCGTCGCCGCCGACCACCACCAGCGAGTCCCCCAGCCCGTCGAGCCGGGTCCGCAGCCGGGCCACCGCCGCGTCGTCGGCCTCCAGCAGGTAGATGACCTCGAACGCCGGGCCGCCCTCCCCGGCCGTGTCCGTCCACTCCGCGTCCGCGGGACAGTCGTCCACGGGCAGCGGCGCCGGCGCCTCCCGCTTGCGTACGGCGACGGCCTCCCCCGAAACGGCTTCGACCAGCGCGCCGAGCACGGCGACCAGGCCCCGGCCTCCCGCGTCGACCACGCCCGCGCGGCCGAGGACCGCCAGCTGCCGCGGGGTGGCGTCTAGCGCCGTGCGCGCCCCTTCGTACGCCGCGCGCACCACCTCGGTGGTGTTCCCGCCCGTCCGCCCGGCGGCCTCGGCCGCCGCCGTGGCGACGGTGAGGACGGTGCCCTCGACCGGGTGCGCGACCGCCTGGTACGCCGATTCGGCGGCCGCGCGCAGCGCCCGGCGCAGGGCCTCGGCGTCCGCCGCCCGGCCGGAGAGCACCTGCGCCATGCCGCGCAGCAGCTGGGCCAGGATGGTTCCGGAGTTGCCCCGGGCGCCGATGAGCGCGCCGTGCGCCATGGCGCGTACCGCGTCCGAGAGGGCCGGCACGGACGCCTCGGGGGCGGTGACCGTCTCGTGGGCCGTGAAGACCGCCTCGACGGCCTGCACGGCGGATTCCACGGTCAGGTAGAGATTGGTGCCGGTGTCCCCGTCCGCGACCGGGTAGACGTTGATCGCGTCGATCTCCTCGCGGGCTCGGCCCAGGGCCTCCAGGGCCAGCGAGCACCAGGTGCGTACCGCGACGGCGTCGAGGGTCTGCGGCACCTGGCGTCCTCCTTGAGAGCGGGTTGCACCGCAGGGTAGTCGCGCGGTGCGCCGCCCGGGCGCCGGGGCGGACCAGGGGGACGGGACGGGGAGCCTCCGCGACCGTGGTAGTTTCGTTCTACGGGAGCAGGCGATGTATGCTGCTCCGGTTGCCCGATGAGAATCGGGACATTCCCCCGGCTACGCCACTCGATTCTTCGATCCCGGCATGCCGGGATCCACTGTAAGTGCATCTGAAGTCTTTGGAGTGACCCGTGGCTGCCAACTGCGACGTCTGCGGCAAGGGGCCGGGCTTCGGCAACAACATTTCGCACTCGCACCGCCGTACGTCCCGTCGCTGGAATCCCAACATCCAGCGCGTGCGTGCAGTGGTCGGTCGGACGCCGAAGCGGCTCAACGTCTGCACCTCGTGCATCAAGGCCGGCAAGGTCTCGCGCTGACGTATGCGAAGCGCGGCCACCTAGCTGGTTGCTTGAGAACCGGTCCACCCTCGTGGTGGGCCGGTTCTTTTTTGTACCCGCGCGCGTGCGCCGCGGCCGGCGTCAGACCGCGGGGCTGTTCCTGAGACGCCAGCCGTGGTCCACCGGCCCGATCCCGGCCCCGAGCGCGAACCCGGCGGCGATCGCCTCGGTCACGTACTCCTTGGCGGCGGACACTGCCTGCGGCACGTCGAGGCCCTTCGCGAGGCCCGAGGCGATCGCGGACGCCAGCGTGCAGCCGGTCCCGTGCGTGTGCCGGTTGTCGTGACGGGGAGCGCGGAGCCAGTGCTCCTCGGCGCCGTCCGTGAGCAGGTCGACCGCGTCGCCCGGCAGGTGGCCGCCCTTGACGAGGACCCAGCGCGGACCGAATTCGAGAAGCGCGCCGGCCGCTCGCCGCAGTCCGGCCTCGGACTCCACCCGTACGCCGGTGAGCTGGGCCACCTCGTCGAGGTTCGGGGTGGCGACGGTCGCCGTGGGCAGCAGCTTCGTGCGCACCGAGTCCAGGGCGGACGCGGCGAGCAGCGGGTCGCCGTGCTTGGAGACGCCGACGGGGTCCACGACCACCGGGGCGCCGGTGCCGGCGAGCAGTTCCGCGACCGTCTCGACGAGTTCGGCGGAGGACAGCATCCCGGTCTTCACGGCCTGGACGCCGATGTCGTCGACGACGCTGCGGTACTGGGCCCGCACGGCCTCCACCGGCAGGTCCCAGGCGCCTTGCACACCGAGGGAGTTCTGCGCCGTCACCGCGGTGAGCACGCTCATGCCGTGCACGCCGAGGGCCAGCATCGTCTTGAGGTCGGCCTGGATGCCGGCACCGCCGCCGGAGTCCGATCCGGCGACGGTGAGAACGCAGGGAAGTATTCGCATACGGGCGAATCTAGTACGCGCCGGGTCCGGAGCGGACCTACGGACCGGTCTCGATGTCGCCGAAGTGGTCCCAGCCGCCCTTGCTGGTCCACGGCGCCCCGTCGACCGTCACCTGCGGCAGCGCCGACGGGTTGAGGACCTCGCCGATGATCTTCCAGCGGGCGGGCAGCTTCGTGTCCGGCGGGAACGTGGCCACGATCGCGTGGTCCTCTCCCCCGGTCAGCACCCACTGGAGGGGGTCCACGCCGACCGCCTGACCGATGTCGGACATCTGCGTGGGGATGTCGATGAGCCCGGACCGCAGGTCGATGCGCACCTTGCTGGCCTCGGCGATGTGCCCGAGGTCGGCCACGAGCCCGTCGCTGACGTCCGTCATGGCGGTGGCGCCGAGCCCGGCCGCCGCGGGGCCCGCGTGGTACGGCGGTTCGGGTCGCCGGTGCGCCTCGACGAACGCGCGCGGCGAACGGAAGCCGCGCGAGAGGACGGCGAGGCCGGCCGCCGACCAGCCCAGCCAGCCGGTGACGGCCACGACATCGCCGGGCCGCGCCCCCGAGCGCGTCACCGGCTCGTGGTTGCGCAGGTCGCCGAGGGCGGTGATCGCCACGGTGATGGTCTCGCCGCGTACGACGTCACCGCCGACGACGGCGGCGCCCGCGACCGCGCACTCGTCCCTGATGCCGTCCATCAGCTCGGTCGGCCAGCTCACGGGGAGTTCGGCCGGGACGACGAGGCCCAGGAGCAGCGCGGTCGGCACGGCCCCCATGGCGGCGATGTCGGCGAGGTTCTGGGCCGCCGCCTTGCGGCCCACGTCGTACGCCGTCGACCAGTCGCGCCGGAAGTGGCGTCCTTCGAGCAGGATGTCCGTACTCGCCACGACCCGCCGGTCGGGTGCGGCCACGACGGCGGCGTCGTCGCCGGGCCCCAGCCGAACCGCCGGGGTGGAGGTGAGCCGGGAGGTGAGCTCTCGGATGAGCCCGAACTCCCCCAGTTCGCCCACAGTGCCCTTCATGGATGTGCCCCTTCTGCCCCAGTGCGCTTGCGGTCGCGAGCCATCACTGCTGTAGGTACCGTCAACACATACGTCAACTTCTGGTCTCCCGTACGCCACGCTCCGTGCGCCGACGGCCGCGCAGGTCTCCCCGCTTCCCGCGACGACGCGATACGGTGGCGTCTCTTTATCTCCCACATGATCCTCGTGGCCGCCCTGGAGGTTCCGTGGTACAGGCGTACATCCTCATTCAGACCGAGGTGGGCAAGGCGTCGTCCGTCGCCGAGACCATCGGCAAGATTCCGGGAGTGATCCAGGCCGAGGACGTGACCGGACCCTATGACGTGATCGTCCGCGCGCAGGCCGACACCGTCGACGATCTCGGCCGGCTGGTGGTCGCCAAGGTCCAGCAGGTGGACGGCATCACCCGCACTCTGACCTGCCCGGTCGTGCACATCTAGCCCCCGTCTACTCTTGGCCGGTGACTTCCTCTTCACGTCGGCTTCCGTCGTACGCGCCGGTCCCGGTGCTCTCGTGCGCCGCCCTGCTCCTCGCCGTCGCCGGCTGCTCCCTCACGGACGACGCCGTGGCGGTCCCGGTTCCCGCCCCGGCCTCGGAAGAGGCCGAGGTGTGCCGGGCGCTGCACCGTGAGCTGCCGGAGACCGTCGACGGGCTGGAGCGGCGCACCGCCGACCCGGAGTCGGACCTCACCGCCGTGTGGGGAGATCCGGCGATCGTACTGCGCTGCGGCGTCCCGCGACCCGGGAAGATGAGCGACGCGGGGTCGAAGGGGGTGGAGGCGGACGGCGTCAACTGGATGCTGGAGCGCCAGGAGGACGGCAGTCCGCGGTTCACCACGACCTATCGCGACGCCTACGTCGAGGTGACCCTGCCCGCGAAGTACGCCCACGACGTGACGCCGTTGGCGGCCTTCGCGGGGCCGGTGAAGAAGACGGTGCCGGACAGCCTGTAGCGCCCGGAACCGGGCGGTGCGGGCTGTCCGGTGCGGTGTGCTAGCGCAGGCCCGTCGGGCGGCGCAGCGCGGCCTGGATCAGCAGGTCGACGAGCTCGGGGTAGGACACCCCGGTCTCCTGCCACATCCGCGGGTACATGGAGATCGGCGTGAAGCCCGGCATGGTGTTGATCTCGTTGATCACGAACTCCCCGCTGTCGAGCAGGAAGAAGTCCGCGCGCACCAGGCCCTCGCAGGCCGCCGCGTCGAACGCCTCGACCGCGAGCCGCCGCACCTCGGCGGTCTGCTCCTCGGTCAGCGGCGCGGGCACCAGGCCGGCCGCCGAGTCGATGTACTTGGCCTCGAAGTCGTAGAAGTCGTGGGACGTGACCGGCGGGATCTCGGCCGGCACGCTCGCACGCGGCCCGTCCTCGAACTCCAGCACGCCGCACTCGATCTCGCGGCCGCGCAACAGCGACTCCACGAGGATCTTGGGGTCGTGCCGCCGCGCCTCCTCGACCGCCTCGTCGAGGCCGGAGAGGTCGTCGACCTTGGTGATGCCCATCGAGGAGCCGCCGCGGGCGGGCTTCACGAAGAGCGGCCAGCCGTGCTCGCCGGCGAAGTCGACGATCTTCTTGCGCGCGGCGGAGGGGTCGTTCTCCCACTCCCGCGGGCGGATGACCTCGTACGGGCCGACCGGCAGCCCGAAGGAGACGAACACCCGCTTCATGTACTCCTTGTCCTGGCCGACGGCCGAGGAGAGCACACCCGAGCCGACGTACGGGACACCGGACAGCTCCAGGAGGCCCTGGAGGGTGCCGTCCTCGCCGTACGGACCGTGCAGGACGGGGAAGACGACGTCGACCTCGCCCAGCGCCTTGGGCACCGAACCCGGCTCGCTGTAGACGACTTCGCGGTTGGCCGGGTCGACCGAGAGCACCACGCCGCCCTCGGCCGATTCGGCGAGGTCCTCGACGCTCGGCAGGGTCCGGTCGGCGATGGCCATCCGGTCGGGCTCGTCGGCGGTCAGCGCCCAGCGGCCGTCCGTCGTGATGCCGATGGGCAGTACGTCGTACTTCTCGCGGTCGATGGACCGCAGTACGGCGCCGGCCGTGACGACCGAGATGGCGTGCTCGGAGCTGCGGCCGCCGAAGACGACGGCCACCCGCGGCTTGCGGGGCTCCTGCGCGGGGCTCTGGGGGAGGTTCTCGCTGCTCATATCGCGTTGAGGGTACCGTGCACATCCGGTGCCGGGGAGTGCGGGCGCGGGCGCGGCGTGCTGCCCGCCTCCTCCGGGGCCGGCGGCCGGAGGCCACGGCGGCACCCCGAGGCCCGGGCAGCAGCGCGAGAGGTGCGTGCGGAAGGGGTCAGCGGCGCTCGGGCTTGGCGCTGCGCGACATCAGTTCCTTCAGCGCGACGATCGGCGGCTTCCCGTTGTGGACGATGTCGACGACCGTGTCCGTGATCGGCATGTCGACCCCGTGACGGCGGGCCAGATCGGCCACCGACTCGCAGGATTTGACGCCCTCCGCCGTCTGCCGGGTGACCGCGATGGTCTCTTCGAGCGTCATCCCGCGGCCCAGGTTGGTGCCGAAGGTGTGGTTGCGCGAGAGCGGCGACGAGCAGGTGGCGACCAGGTCGCCGAGGCCCGCGAGGCCCGAGAAGGTGAGCGGGTCGGCGCCCATCGCCAGGCCCAGCCGCGTCGTTTCGGCGAGACCGCGGGTGATGAGGGAGCCCTTGGCGTTGTCGCCGAGGCCCATGCCGTCCGCGATGCCGACGGCGAGGCCGATGACGTTCTTGACGGCGCCGCCGAGCTCGCAGCCGACGACGTCGGTGTTGGTGTACGGACGGAAGTACGGCGTGTGGCAGACCGACTGGAGCCTGGTGGCCACCGACTCGTCGCTGCAGGCGACGACCGCGGCGGCGGGCATCCGGGCGACGATCTCCTTGGCGAGGTTGGGGCCCGTGACCACGGCGACCCGCTCGGCGGGCACCTTGGCGACCTCCTCGACGACCTCGCTCATCCTCTTGGCGGTGCCGAGTTCGACCCCCTTCATGAGGGAGACGAGGACGGTGTCGGCGGCCAGCAGCGGCGCCCACGCCGCCAGGTTGCCGCGCAGCGTCTGGGAGGGGACGGCGAGGACCGTGAAGTCGGCGTCCTCGGCGGCCTCGGCGGCGTTGGTGGTGGCGCGCAGTGAGGCGGGCAGTTCGACGCCCGGGAAATAGTCGGGGTTCGTACGGCCGTTGTTGATGGCGTCGGCGACTTCGGCGCGACGGCCCCAGAGGGTCACGTCGCAGCCCGCGTCGGCGAGCACCATGCCGAAGGCCGTACCCCAGGAGCCTGTTCCGAATACGGCCGCCTTGACCGGCTGGCGTGTCACTTCGCGTTCTCTCCCTCGGCCTTGCGCCGCTGCTGCGCGCGGGCCATGCGGTGGTCGTACGGCTGGGCGGGCGCGGGCTCGCCGCGCAGGCCGGCGAGCTGTTCCGTGATGGCGGCCATGATGGCCTCGGTCGCCTCGCGCAGCACTTCGGGCGTCGGTTCCTTGTCGTAGAACCGGTTCAGGTCGACCGGCGGGCCCGCCTGCACCTGAAGCGTCTTGCGCGGGAAAAGCTGAAGCTTGTTCTCCTTGGCGTACGGCGGCATCGCCAAGTTGGCGCCCCACTGGGCGACCGGAATGACGGGGGCCTTCGTCATGAGGGCCACCCGCGCCGCTCCGGTCTTGCCGGCCATGGGCCACATGTCGGGGTCGCGGGTGAGCGTGCCCTCGGGGTAGAACGCGACGCATTCGCCGCGCTCGATGGCGGCGACGGCGGCCCGGAAGGCGTCGAGTGCGTTGGTGGTCTCTCGGTAGACGGGGATCTGGCCCGTGCCGCGCAGCATCATCCCGACGAACGGGGTCTTGAAGAGGCCCGCCTTGGCCAGCAGCCGCGGAACACGTCCCGTGTTGTACTGGAAGTGGCCGTAGGAGAGCGGGTCGAGGTACGAGTTGTGATTGACGGCGGTGATGAATCCGCCCTCGGCCGGAATGTGCTCCATTCCGCGCCAGTCCCGCTTGAACAGAACCACGAGCGGCGGTTTGGCGATGACCGCTGCCAGGCGGTACCAGAAGCCGATTCTGCGGCGGGACACTCGGACACCTTCCTCTAGGACCGGGCTGCTTGTTCACATGTGCCTGGTCAGCCGCACAAGTGTCGCGCCAGGTCCCCTGTCTGTCGAGAACACCGTACGCCCCGGCACGGCCCCCGGAGCCCGTGCCCGCCGTGCGGGCAGGCCACAATGGGGCCCGACGCGCACTGGACGGAGGGCTGGCCACTGAACACGCTCCGGACCGCCCGCTGGTCCCTGGTCGTCCCTCTCAAGCCCCTGTTGCTGGCCAAGAGCAGGCTCGCTCCCTCCGCTGGCGACACGTTGCGCCGCAGGCTGGCTCTGGCCTTCGCCGAGGACACCGTGGCCGCCGCGCTGGCCTGTGCGGCCGTACGGGATGTGGTGGTCGTCACGGACGACGGCCCGGCGGGCGCGGCCCTCGCCGCCCTCGGCGCGCGCATCGCGCCGGACACCCCGGCCGCCGGTCTCAACGCCGCACTGGCGCACGGGGCGCGCACCGTCCGGGCGCTGCGGCCCGGCGCGCCCGTCGCGGCGCTGAATGCGGATCTCCCCGCGCTGCGGCCGGTGGAATTGCGGCAGGTGCTCGATTACGCGGCCGAATTTCCGCGCGCATTTCTGGCGGACGCCACCGGAATCGGTACGACGCTGCTTTCCGCGGCACCGGGGGTGGAATTGACGCCGTTCTTCGGCGGTCCTTCGCGGGCCCGGCATTCGGCCGCCGGCGCCCGGGAAATACCGCTCGGCGGGGTCGATTCCGTGCGCCGGGACGTGGACACCGGGGACGATCTGCGGGCGGCGCTGGCGCTCGGCGTGGGCCCGCGCACGGCCCGGCTGAGCGCGGCGGTCTCCGGCAGATACGCTGCCGTCATGCAGGCGACCGCGTACACGTACGACTCCGAGACCCGCAGCGGCAGTGTGCTGCTCGACGACGGCACCCCGGTGGAATTCGACGCCACGGCGTTCGACGCGGGCGGCCTGCGGCTGCTGCGCCCCGGCCAGCGGGTGCGCATCGAGGGCGAGGGCGAGGGCGCGGACCTGCGCATCACCCTGGTGACGCTGCAGACCTTCTGAGGGGCGGAGGCGAGGGCACTCCGCAGGTGGGCGCGCGGCCCGCGAGGGACCCGGAAGCCCTCCGAGGGCCGTCCAGCTCCATGGTCCCGGCGGCTCCGGCCACACGGCTGCCCCCGGATGCGCCGGCCACGGCTGACGGGGTGGGTAAAGGGGGGCACCCGCCCGGTGCACGGCGGGCGCCGGCCCGCGATTCACGGCGGGCCCGGCCCGCGGTCCGGGCGCACCGCCCCGAGGCGCCTGGGCACACCGCGGGCCGGGCTCCCCGGAGGGAGCCCGGCCCGGCGCGTGACTCCTTGCTGCCGCTCCTACTTCCCGGCGGCGGTCTTCTTCGCGGTGGTCTTGCGCGCCGTGGCCTTCTTGGCCGGCGCCTTCTTCGCGGTGGTCTTCTTGGCCGGTGCGGTCTTCGTGGCGGTGGTCTTCTTGGCGGCAGGCGTGGCCTTCTTCGCGCCGGCCGTCTTCTTCGCGGCGCCCGTGGTCTTCTTGGCGGTCGCGGTGGTCTTCTTCGCGGCGCCCGTGGTCTTCTTGGCCGGGCTCGCCTTCTTGGCCGTGGCGGTGGTCTTCTTGGCGGGAGCCGCCTTCTTCGCCGGGGTCGTCTTCTTCGCCGCGGCGCGCTTGGTGGCGGCCTTCTTGGCCGCCGCCTTGGCAATGGTGGGGGCCGGACCGGAGAGGCTGCCCTTGGGAGCCTTCTTGACGGCGACCTCGCCACCCTTGGGGAGCTTCTTCGAGCCGCTGACCAGGTCCTTGAAGCCCTGACCTGCGCGGAAGCGCGGAACGGAGGTCTTCTTGACCCGTACGCGCTCGCCCGTCTGCGGGTTGCGGGCGTAACGGGCCGGACGGTCGACCTTCTCGAACGATCCGAAGCCGGTGACCGACACACGGTCGCCGGCGACCACTGCACGGACGATCGCGTCGAGTACCGCGTCGACCGCGTCCGCGGCCTGCTGACGGCCGCCGACCTTGTCTGCAATCGCTTCTACGAGCTGCGCCTTGTTCACGTCTTCCCCTTCGGAGACATTGCCAGAACGAATGTGTTCAAGCTTTTTCGCACGTTAGGCAGATATATACCGCAAATCAAACACGAAACGGGCTAATCACCCTAGTGCCGCAACGAAGTAGACCGGCGGGAGTTCCACAGGCCTCAGTCGCCTTCGGGGAATCGACCCTCGTCGAGGTCCTTCATCAACCTGTCCAGGCGCCTTGCCGTATCGGCGAGATCGTGTTTCGCCCCGGCCGTTATGACCAGCAGCTTCCGGGTCAGCGCCATCCGTACGCCCTCCGGGACTTGCAGTGTGCGCACCCTTGTGTGTGCTTCTTTCAAGCGACCCGCGACCGCCTCGTAGAGCTCGAGTTGGCTGTCGCGTTCCATGCACCGATTGTGCCATCTGGGGCGAGTTGTCGCCTCCGGCGGGGGCAACTAATGGCATCCGGACGTCCTAAAGGAGCCCTGGACACCTGTGGCACGGTCGTCATGTTCCTCGCGTACCACCGGAGTTGGGGCCCAAACATGACGGTGCCCCCCACCGCGAGCGGCAGGGGGCAACGGAGTGAAGGAAGAGCGTCAGAGCTGCACGGTACTGGGCTTGTACGAGGGCCTGGATACCTCGTAGGCGGCGATCGACGGCTCGTTCTGGAGGGTGATGCTGATGTCGTCGAGACCGTTCAGCAGCCGCCAGCGGGCGTTCTCGTCAAGTTCAAAATCAGCCGTAATGCTTCCAGCCCGGACTTGACGGTCCTCGAGGTCCACGGTGACCTCAGCCGTGGGGTCCGCCTCGACCAGGTCCCAGAGCGCGTCCACGGTCTTCTGGTCCAGTACGACGGTCAGCAGGCCGTTCTTGAGCGAGTTGCCCCGGAAGATGTCCGCGAACCGCGAGGAGATCACGGCTTTGAAGCCGTAGTTCTGCAGGGCCCAGACGGCATGCTCGCGCGAGGAACCGGTACCGAAGTCCGGTCCGGCGACCAGCACGGTGGCACCTTCGCGCTCCGGGCGGTTGAGCACGAACTGCGGGTCCTTGCGCCAGGCCTCGAAGAGCCCGTCCTCGAACCCGTCGCGCGTGACCTTCTTCAGCCAGTGGGCGGGGATGATCTGGTCGGTGTCGACGTTGCTGCGGCGCAGCGGGACGGCCCGGCCGGTGTGTGCGGTGAAAGCTTCCATGGCCATGGTGATCAGGCCTCCACGAGCGTCGGTACGTCGGACAGGTCCGCGGGCGCGGCCAGGTGGCCCAGCACGGCGGTGGCGGCGGCGACCTGCGGCGACACCAGGTGGGTACGGCCGCCCTTGCCCTGCCTGCCCTCGAAGTTGCGGTTGGAGGTGGACGCGGAGCGCTCACCGGGCGCCAGCTGGTCCGGGTTCATGCCCAGGCACATCGAGCAGCCGGCGTGCCGCCATTCGGCCCCCGCGGCGGTGAACACCTTGTCCAGACCCTCTTCGATGGCCTGGAGCGCGACCCGGACGGAGCCGGGGACGATCAGCATCCGTACGCCGTCGGCGACTTTGCGGCCGTCCATCAGGGCGGCGGCGGCCCGCAGGTCCTCGATCCGGCCGTTGGTGCACGAACCTACGAAGACGGTGTCCACCTTGATCTCGCGCAGCGGCTGCCCGGCGGTCAACCCCATGTACTCCAGGGCCTTTTCGGCGGCGAAGCGCTCCGAAGCGTCCTCGTACGAAGCAGGGTCGGGGACATTGGCCGACAGCGGCGAACCCTGCCCCGGGTTGGTGCCCCAGGTGACGAACGGCGCCAGTCCGGCGGCGTCGATGACGACCTCGGCGTCGAAGACGGCGTCGTCGTCGGAGCGCAGGGTCTTCCAGTAGGCGACGGCGGCGTCCCACTCCTCGCCCTTGGGGGCGTGGTCGCGGCCCTCCAGGTAGTCGAACGTGGTCTGGTCGGGGGCGATCATGCCCGCCCGCGCGCCGGCCTCGATCGACATGTTGCAGATGGTCATCCGGGCCTCCATCGAGAGCTTCTCGATGGCGGAGCCGCGGTATTCGAGCACGTAGCCCTGACCGCCGCCGGTGCCGATCTTCGCGATGATCGCCAGGATCAGGTCCTTGGCGGTCACGTCGGCGGGCAGTTCGCCCTCGACCGTGATGGCCATGGTCTTCGGCGGCGCCATGGGCAGCGTCTGGGTGGCCAGCACGTGCTCCACCTGCGAGGTGCCGATGCCGAAGGCCAGGGCGCCGAACGCGCCGTGCGTGGAGGTGTGGCTGTCACCGCAGACCACCGTGGTGCCGGGCTGGGTCAGGCCCAGCTGCGGTCCCACCACGTGGACGACGCCCTGCTCGACGTCGCCGAGCGGGTGCAGGCGTACGCCGAACTCCGCGCAGTTCTTGCGGAGCGTCTCCAGCTGGACGCGGGAGACCGGGTCCGCGATCGGCTTGTCGATGTCGAGCGTCGGGGTGTTGTGATCCTCGGTGGCGATGGTGAGGTCGAGCCGCCGCACCTGGCGGCCGCTCTTGCGGAGGCCGTCGAAGGCCTGCGGGCTGGTCACCTCGTGCAGCAGGTGCAGATCGATGAAGAGGAGGTCCGGCTCGCCCTCGGCGCGCCTGACGACATGGTCGTCCCAGACCTTCTCCGCAAGTGTCCTACCCATCGCTTTCCCTTCGACCGGCGTCTTCACCGGCCCATCTAGAGATCGGATCGCCCTCGCCCGGACCCCCCGTACGGGGCGGTGGCTGCTGAGCCGTTGTGCGGCCTCATCTACAGATTCGCAAGTTCGGGAGAAAATTGAACTTGCGTTTCACAGAGTGAGACGCGAGTATCGACGCATGGACAACTCTAGCGGCGTCGGCGTTCTCGACAAGGCAGCTCTGGTTTTGAGCGCACTGGAGTCCGGTCCGGCCACCCTCGCCGGGCTGGTCGCGGCGACAGGGCTCGCACGGCCCACGGCACATCGACTTGCCGTGGCACTGGAACACCACCGGATGGTGGCGAGGGACATGCAGGGCCGGTTCATCCTCGGTCCGCGACTGTCGGAACTGTCCGCCGCGGCGGGCGAGGACCGGCTGCTGGCCACGGCAGGGCCCGTACTCACGCACCTGCGCGACGTGACCGGCGAGAGCGCGCAGCTCTACCGCCGGCAGGGCGACATGCGCATCTGCGTGGCGGCGGCGGAGCGGCTGTCCGGACTGCGGGACACCGTCCCGGTGGGCTCGACGCTCACCATGAAGGCGGGCTCGTCCGCGCAGATCCTGATGGCCTGGGAGGAGCCGGAGCGCCTGCACCGCGGCCTCCAGGGCGCCCGCTTCACGGCGACGGCGCTGTCCGGCGTACGCCGCCGCGGCTGGGCCCAGTCGATCGGCGAGCGGGAGCCGGGCGTGGCGTCGGTGTCGGCGCCGGTGCGCGGCCCGTCCAACCGTGTGGTCGCGGCCGTCTCGGTATCCGGACCGATCGAGCGACTGACCCGCCACCCGGGCCGCATGCACGCCCAGGCGGTCATCGACTCGGCGGCCCGTCTCTCGGAGGCGCTGCGCCGCTCTGGCGGCTGAGAAGGAACCAGAAGGACGCGGGGCCTCGAGGGCGCCGACGCATCGCTCAGGGGCCCTGGCACGCCGCCAGGGCCCCTGCGGGCTTTCCCGGCACTCCTCGGGCAACTCCACGACGCGGGCCAGCGGTTGCGCGCACGAAGAAGGCCCCCCGCATGATGCGGGAGGCCTTCTTGATACGTACCCCCGACCGGATTCGAACCGGCGCTACCGCCTTGAGAGGGCGGCGTGCTAGGCCGCTACACAACGGGGGCCTTGCAGATATGCTCTGCGAGCTGGGCTACCAGGACTCGAACCTAGACTAAGGGAACCAGAAACCCTCGTGCTGCCAATTACACCATAGCCCAAAATGGTTTAGACCAATTCGGTTTCAACCCGTACCCCCGACCGGATTCGAACCGGCGCTACCGCCTTGAGAGGGCGGCGTGCTAGGCCGCTACACAACGGGGGCCCTAGCGATCCTCGCGTCGTTGCATCCGGGAGCGACCCGAAGGAAACGGAAAGAAAGGATCTGTACCCCCGACCGGATTCGAACCGGCGCTACCGCCTTGAGAGGGCGGCGTGCTAGGCCGCTACACAACGGGGGCCTTGCAGACACTGCATGTACTTCAACAGCTCCTGCGAGCTGGGCTACCAGGACTCGAACCTAGACTAAGGGAACCAGAAACCCTCGTGCTGCCAATTACACCATAGCCCACCAAAACACAACCCCCTGGTGGGGGTTTGTTTGGCTTGCGCTTCCCGGCCGGACCTTTCGGCCCTCTCGGGCGGCGCAGAAAGAACATTACCCGAAGGTGGACGGCGCTCCAAAACGGGTATCGTCGCGCAACAGCCCTGGTAGCTGCTCGAGGCCGGTGATCCGGACGAGCTCCGGACGTCCGCCCAGTCCGCCGCGGTCGAGCCAGATGCCGACCAGTCCCGCTTCGACGGCGCCCCGGGCGTCGGTGTCGGGCTGGTCACCGACGTACGCCACCTCGTGCGGCGGCAGGGCGAGCGCCTCGCAGGCGGCGTGGAACGCCTCGGCGGCCGGCTTGGAGACCCCCAGCTCGGCGGCGCACAGCAGCACCTCGAAGCGGTCGCGCACCCCGAGGATCCGCAGCTTGCGGTCCTGGTTGCGCACGCTGGAATTGGACAGCACGGCGTGGCGGTAGTCCGCCGCCAGGACGTCGAGGACGGGGAGGGTGTCGGGGAAGAGCTTCCACGCGGCCTCGTAGTGGGCGACGTACCGCAGGAACCACGCGTCCGCCGCGTCGTCGGCGATCTGCGGCCTGCCGAGGAACGAGCGCACGCGGTCCCGGCGCTGCTCCTCGAAGCCGGCCTCCCCGGCGGCGAACCGCTCCCAGTGCAGTGCGGTGGCCTCGCGCCAGCGGCCGAGAGCCTGCTCGGCGGACTCGGACCCGTCGAGCAGCCCTTCGGCCGCGAGGTGGGCGCGCATGCCCGCCGTGTCGGCGGTCGCGTAGCCGAAGATCGTGTCGTCGATGTCCCAGACCACGGCGCGGATCGGCATGCTCCGACGGTACGCGAAGGGCCCGGCAGCCGGGGAGGCTTCCGGGCCCTTCGCAGGGGCCTGCTACGCGGTGAGCTTCGCCAGGGCCGCGTCGACGCGGGCCAGGGTCTTCTCCTTGCCCAGGATCTCCAGGGACTCGAAGAGCGGCAGGCCGACCGTGCGGCCGGTGACCGCCACACGGACCGGGGCCTGGGCCTTGCCGAGCTTCAGACCGTGCTCCTCGCCGGCGGCCAGGACGGCCTCCTTGAGGGACTCGGGGCTGGTCCAGTCGGCCGCTTCGAGCTTCGCGCGGGCGGTGGTGAGCAGCGGTACGGGCTCGCCCTTCATCGCCTTCGCCCAGGACGCCTCGTCCTCGACCGGCTCGTCGAGGAACAGGAAGTCGACGTTGGCCGTGATGTCGGACAGGACCGTCACACGGGTCTGGGCGTGCGGGGCGATCCGCTCGAAGGCCGCGCGGTCGAAGGACTCCGGCTTCCAGTTCGCGTACGGCGCCTTCAGCCACGGCTCGCAGGCCGCGGTGAACTCCTCCACCGGGAGCATGCGCAGGTGCTCGGCGTTGATGTGCTCGCACTTCTTCAGGTCGAAGCGCGCCGGGTTGGCGTTGACGTCCTTGATGTCGAACGCCGCGACCATTTCCTCGATCGTGAAGATGTCGCGGTCCTCCGCGATCGACCAGCCGAGGAGGGACAGGTAGTTCAGCAGGCCGGCCCGGAGGAAGCCGCGCTCGCGGTAGAGGTTGAGGGACGCCTCGGGGTCGCGCTTGGAGAGCTTCTTGTTGCCCTCGCCCATGACATACGGGAGGTGCCCGAACTGCGGGATCTCCTTGGCGACGCCCAGCTCGATCAGCGCCTTGTAGAGCGCGATCTGGCGCGGGGTGGAGGACAGCAGGTCCTCGCCGCGCAGGACGTGGGTGATCTCCATCAGCGCGTCGTCGACGGGGTTGACGAGCGTGTAGAGCGGGGCGCCGTTGGCGCGGACGATGCCGTAGTCCGGCACGTTGTCCGGGTTGAAGGTCAGTTCGCCGCGGACCAGGTCCGTGAAGGTGATCGGCTCGTCGGGCATCCGGAAGCGCACGATCGCCTCGCGGCCCTCGGCCTTGTACCGCTCGATGCGGTCGGCGCTCAGGTTGCGGCAGGTGCCGTCGTAACCCGAGGGCTTGCCGGCGGCGCGGGCGGCGTCGCGGCGGACTTCCAGCTCCAGGGCCGTGCAGAAGCACTCGTACGCGTAACCGCCCGCCATCAGCTTCTGGGCGACGTCCTTGTAGACGTCCATCCGCTGTGACTGGCGGTACGGAGCGTGCGGGCCGCCGACCTCGGGGCCCTCGTCCCAGTCGAGGCCCAGCCAGCGCAGCGAGTCGAGCAGCTGGTTGTACGACTCCTCGGAGTCGCGGGCCGCGTCGGTGTCCTCGATGCGGAAGACCATCGTGCCGCCGTTGTGCCGGGCGAAGGCCCAGTTGAACAGGGCGGTACGGACCAGGCCCACGTGGGGGTTGCCGGTCGGCGAGGGACAGAAACGTACACGGACGGGAGACGGGGTTGCGCTATCCACGCTTGATCACCTTGTTGGTGAGAGTGCCGATGCCTTCGATGGTGACGGCGACTTCGTCGCCGACGTTCAGGGGTCCGACTCCGGCCGGGGTCCCCGTGAGGATGACGTCGCCCGGGAGCAGCGTCATGGCCTCGGAGATGTGCACGATCAGGTCCTCGACGGAGCGGATCATGTCGCTCGTACGCCCCAGCTGGCGCTGCTGCCCGTTGACCGTGCACTGGACGGCCAGGTCGGCGGGGTCGAGGTCGGTCTCCACCCAGGGTCCCAGCGGGCACGAGGTGTCGAAGCCCTTGGCCCTGGCCCACTGCTTCTCGCGCTGCTGGACGTCGCGGGCGGTGACGTCGTTGGCGCAGGTGTAGCCGAAGATGACGTCCTTGGCGCGCTCGCGCGGGACCTCGCGGCACATGCGGCCGATGACCACGGCGAGTTCCGCCTCGTGGTGCAGCTCGCTGGAGAAGGAGGGGTACGCGATGTCGTCGCCGGGGCCGGTCACCGACGTGGACGGCTTGAAGAAGGTGAGGGGGAGGTCGGGGACCTCGTGACCCAGTTCCGCCGCGTGCTCGGCGTAGTTGCGGCCGACGGCCACGACCTTGCTGGGGAGCACGGGGGGCAGGAGGCGGACCTTGCTCAGCGGGACCTTGACGCCGGAGAGCTCGAAGTCGGCGTACGGGATGCCCTTGATGATGTCGAGGACGAGACCGTCGGGTCCGCGTTCGCCGGCGGCCGCGTCAACCGCGCCGAAGGCCACATTGCCGTCGATGGAGAACCTGGCGATACGCACGGGATGCTGCCGCCCCTTACTTGCTGGCTGGCTGGAGACTGACGCCCCAGGCTAACGCGGCCGAGGCGTCCCACCTCCCGTGTCAACGCCGTGCCCGGCTACGCGGCGGGGGCTTCCATGAGGATGGTGCGGCGCGGGTTGGCCGTCTCCGAGGGAAGGTCGACGGGGTGCTCGGGCCGCTCCGGCCCACGCAGCTCCGCGGCGTCCGCGAGATGCACCAGGGTGGTGCGGCGGGGGTTGGCGGTGCTGCGGAACATCGACGCGGTCGTGGTCTTCATCTGCTGTTCATGCCTTGTCGGTACGGGCGCCCCTCGGGCGCGGTGATTGTCGGCTTCGCCATCCCTGTAAAGCGTCAGGCTAAACATCCGCATCCCCGTCGAAGATGTGAAGCAGTCGGGAAAGCCGTGTGAGTTTCCTCACGAGATGGCGGGCAAATCAAGCATTTCGGGCGGCGTGCCGAGGTGGGAGAAACGGACATTGCGCCACTGAAGCGACCATTCCGCTCCTGATCATCAGGACTGGGACACCCCCTACCCCTAAGCGACTCGCTCACCTTTGCCCCTTTTCAGCCCGAACACGTTCTACACCAGGTGATCCGCCACTCACATGGTGTCACCGCGGCCGCGGCGCGACACGCGGGCCTTGTTGGAGATCCGGCACTGTGCTGGAATTCCCCGGACCGCCGCGAGATTCCAGCCGGCGCGCAGGGCGCAACGCAGCGCCGAGTGGCGGCGGGAAGGGGAGAGGCGCCGGTCACTCACGACCACCCATGGGGCCGCTCGGTGCCCCACGACTCGACACCGTTCCGCCGTTCGCGCGGAGGAACGCCTGGTCCAGAGGTTGCGACGCTAGTGCAGGGACGTTTCAAGAGGGATGGCAGCGCTGCGGCGGAGCAGGAGCCGCGCGGGACCGACCGCGGATCCTCGCCCCAGCACGCCCGGAATCACGCACCGGCCTCGGCCGGCGGCGGCGATCGTGCCGCGCGGACCGGGACCAAGGGCGACGGTGAACAGGCGGCTCCCACGCACGCCAAGGAACCCGGCGCCACGGGGTCGCGAATAGCACTGCGCAACTGGCGCATCAGCACCCGTCTGGTCTCGCTGCTGGCTCTGCCGGTGGTCGCGGCGACCACCCTCGGCGGCCTGCGCATCAACGAGTCCATGAACGACATGGAGCAGCTGGAGCACATGCAGCTGCTGACCGACATGACCAAGCAGGCGACCGAGCTCGCCGACGCGCTCCAGGCGGAGCGCGACCGGTCGGCCGGTCCGCTCGCCAACGGCACCAGCCCGGCCGACTTCAAGGTCAAGGGCCCCCGCGACAAGACCGACCGGGCCAAGAAGGCGTTCATCGACGGGACCATGCAGGTCCAGCCGAACGGTGACGAGAGCCTTCAGAGCATCCGGAACAGCCTTCAGCAGATCGCGTCGCGTCTGAACTCGATCCGCCAGATCCGCGAGGGCGCGTACCAGAAGAAGACGACCAACTCGCAGACGGTCAACAACTACAACCAGCTGATCGAATCGCTGCTGAGCCTCTCCCAGGACATGGCGCAGGCGACCTCCAACCCGGAGATGATCAAGCGGACGCGTGCGCTGTCCGCGTTCTCCTCCGCCAAGGAGTACGCCTCCATCCAGCGCGCGATCATCGCCGCCGCGCTGCCGGCGAACGACCGCGAGGCCGGCGAGCTCACCGAGAACGACCGCCTCTACGCCAAGTCCGCCCAGGACAACGAGATCGCGGCGCTCAAGCAGTTCGACCAGGTCTACGTCGGCGACAACGAGAACCTGACCGCGTCGCTGGAGAGCGGCAACGACGCCACGATCGAGGCCGCCAACAAGTACGCGGACCGGGTGCTCCAGACCCCGGGGCGGCTCAAGAGCGAGCAAGAGCGCTCGTACATGGACTGGACGGACGCGGACTCCACCAAGATCCAGGCGATGAAGCGGATCGAGGCCACGCTCCTCAACGAGATGGAGCAGAAGGCCCGTGAGCTGCGCAACGAGTCGCAGCAGGACGCCATCCTCAACGGTGCGCTGATCCTGCTCGTCCTCGGCGTCTCGCTGGTCGGCGCGTTCGTCGTCGCCCGCTCCATGATCCGTTCGCTGCGCCGCCTCCAGGACACCGCGACCCGCGTCGCCCAGGACCGTCTGCCCGAGCTCGTCAAGCAGCTCTCCGAGGCCGACCCCCAGGACGTCGACACGTCCGTGGAGTCCGTCGGCGTGCACTCGCGCGACGAGATCGGCCAGGTGGCCGCGGCATTCGACGACGTGCACCGCGAGGCGGTCCGACTGGCCGCCGAGCAGGCGCTGCTGCGAGGCAACGTCAACGCGATGTTCACCAACCTCTCGCGCCGTTCGCAGGGCCTCATCCAGCGTCAGCTCTCGCTCATCTCCGAGCTGGAGTCGCGCGAGGCCGACCCGGACCAGCTGTCCTCCCTCTTCAAGCTCGATCACCTCGCGACCCGCATGCGCCGTAACGGTGAGAACCTCCTCGTTCTCGCCGGTGAAGAGCCCGGCCGCCGCTGGACCCGGCCCGTGCCGCTCGTCGACGTGCTCCGCGCCGCCGCGTCCGAGGTGGAGCAGTACGAGCGCATCGAGCTGTCCTCGGTGCCCGGCACCGAGGTCGCCGGCCGCGTCGTCAACGACCTCGTGCACCTGCTCGCCGAGCTGCTGGAGAACGCGACCTCGTTCTCCTCCCCGCAGACCAAGGTCAAGGTCACCGGTCACGCGCTGCCCGACGGCCGTGTGCTGGTCGAGATCCACGACACCGGCATCGGCCTCTCCCCCGAGGACCTCGCGGCGATCAACGAGCGCCTCGCCTCGCCGCCCACCGTGGACGTCTCCGTCTCGCGCCGTATGGGTCTGTTCGTGGTCGGCCGCCTGTCCCTGCGACACGGCATCCGCATCCAGCTCCGTCCCTCCGACTCCGGTGGCACGACCGCGCTCGTCATGCTGCCCGTCGACGTCGCCCAGGGCGGCAAGAAGGCTCCGGCCAAGACCGGCGCCGCCGCTCAGCCGCAGGTGCCCTCCGGCCCCGGCGCGCGGATGCCGGCCGGCCCCGGCGCGGTCGGCGGCGGCAACGCTCCGGCCGGGCGGCTTCCGGCCGGTCCCGGCGCTGCGCGCGGTCAGGTCGCGGGCTCCGGTTCGCGCGCCGCGCTCCCCGGACGCGACGGCGGTCCCGGCCAGGGGCAGCCCGGCTCCGGCCAGGGCGGCGGTCTCGCGGGCGCCTTCGGCGGCTCCCGGCAGGCCGGGAACCGCGAGCGTCCCGACGCCCGCCCCAACGCCTTCCAGAAGAACAGCCCCGCCCCGGGCGACCAGGGACGTCCGCAGCAGCCGCAGCAGCCCGGTCGGAGCGGCTCGCGCGCCGAACTGCCCGGCGGCAACCCGGCCCAGCAGCGTCCGGCGCGTCCGCAGGCGGCCAGCTGGGGCACCGACCAGCCGCGCGGCCACGAGGAAGCGGACCTGGCCTCCCGGCAGGGCCCCGGCGCCACGGCGGAGTTCGAGCGCCCCCACTTCGACCAGCCGGACCGGCAGGCCGGACCGGCCGCCTCCTCCTCCACCGGCGGGTTCGAGCGTTCCGACGTGCGCGGCCCGGTGGGCCCCGCGACCACCGGCTCGTACGAGCGCCCCGGCCAGCGCGGTGCGCAGGACGCGGGCCAGTTCGCCCGGCCCACGGGCAACGCCCCGCGCGGCAACGCCCCCCACGGCGACGTTCCTCAGGGCAACACCGGCCAGTACCAGCGGCCCGAGCTGCCCGGCTCCCCGGACCCCGCGTCCACCGCGCAGCTCCCCCGGCCGGACTTCAACGCCCCGCGCCAGGCCGACCCGGCCGGTGCGTACGGCGGGCCGGTCCAGCCGCAGGGCACGGGGCCGGGCCAGGGCAGGCGCCCGGGCCGTCCTCAGAGCGGGTCGTACGAGACCGGCCAGAACCAGGGCGGTCAGAACCAGACCGGCCAGAACCAGGGCGGCCCCCAGGCCCTCCCGCCGGCGCCGCGCAGGCACGGCGGCGACAACGCCGGTTACCCCGGCGGCGCGCCGCGTCAGCCCGCCGCGAGCCTGCCTCCGCAGCCGCAGCAGCACGAGCTGCCGCCGGCGTCCGGTCCGGGGGACGGTCGTACGCCGCTCTTCGACACGCTGGAATCGAACTGGTTCCAGCAGCAGCAGGGCGAGCAGCAGGCGCCCGCGCCCCAGCAGCAGTCCGGGCGGGCCGCGCAGCAGTCCTCTGCAGCGCCCTCCGCCACCCCTCCGATGCCGCAGCGCGCCCAGGCGCGTGACACGGGTGCCGCGAGCAGCACCACCAACGGTACGAACGCCACCAACGGCGCCGCCTGGCGCACCTCGCCGAACGACGAACTCGTAAAGCAGGCCGAGCGGGTCAAGAAGCCCGCAGCCGGCGGTGTCACGACCTCGGGTCTGCCGCGTCGCGTCCCGCGCGCCAATCTGGTGCCGGGTACCGCGCAGCAGCAGAACCACCAGACCGGTCCGCAGGTCTCGCGCGCGCCTGACGACGTGCGCGGACGGCTGACCAATCTTCGTCGGGGTATCCAGCAGGGTCGGCAGGCCGGCAGCGGCTCGTCGACCGGGAGTTTCAACATTGACCCCACTCACCAGCAGGAGCGTTAGTTGAGTCCGATGAGCCAGGCGGCCCAGAATCTGAACTGGTTGATCACCAACTTCGTGGACAACACCCCAGGGGTGTCCCACACGGTCGTGGTCTCCGCCGATGGACTCCTTCTGGCGATGTCCGAAGGCTTCCCGCGTGACCGCGCCGACCAGCTGGCGGCCGTCGCCTCCGGACTGACCTCGCTGACCGCGGGGGCCTCCCGGATCTTCGAGGGCGGGGCTGTGACCCAGACCGTCGTCGAGATGGAGCGCGGCTTCCTCTTCCTCATGTCCGTGTCCGACGGCTCCTCCCTGGCCGTACTCGCTCACCCCGACTGCGACATCGGCCTCGTCGGCTACGAAATGGCGCTGCTGGTCGACCGGGCCGGCAGCGTTCTGACCCCGGACCTCCGTGCGGAGCTCCAGGGGAGCCTTCTCCACTAGGCAGCGCACCAGGTATTGCCGAGAACAGACCCAAGGCCGCGCACAGCCCCCCACCCCGGCCCCGTCAGACGGCAGGCCCATCCCCTGCCGTCATGCCCGGAGGATCGATCCATGACCCCGCCCCCCGCCTCTCATGATCCGTACGGAGCGCGCTTCGACGCGTCGTACGATCACGAAGGCGACCAGCCGCTGGTACGCCCGTACGCGATGACCGGCGGCCGGACCCGGCCCCGCTACCAGCTCGCCATCGAGGCGCTGGTCAGCACCACCGCCGACCCCGCGCACCTCTCCTCGCTGCTGCCCGAGCACCAGCGGATCTGCCACCTGTGCCGCGAGGTCAAGTCGGTGGCCGAGGTCTCGGCGCTGCTGTCGATGCCGCTCGGTGTCGCGCGGATCCTCGTCGCCGACCTGGCGGAGGCCGGCATGGTGGCGATCCACCAGCCGGGCAACGGAGAGGCCGGCGGTACGCCGGACGTCACGCTGCTGGAAAGGGTGCTCAGTGGACTTCGCAAGCTCTAGCAGCGGAACGGCCCGCTCCACCACGTCTGCGAAGATCGTGGTGGCGGGCGGCTTCGGCGTCGGCAAGACGACGTTCGTGGGCGCGGTCTCCGAGATCGACCCGCTGCGCACCGAGGCCGTCATGACCAGCGCGAGCGCCGGTATCGACGACCTCACGCACACCGGTGGCAAGACGACGACGACCGTCGCCATGGACTTCGGCCGCATCACGCTGGACCAGGACCTGATCCTGTACCTCTTCGGTACACCGGGCCAGGACCGCTTCTGGTTCATGTGGGACGACCTGGTGCGCGGCGCGATCGGCGCCATCGTGCTGGTGGACACCCGCCGTCTGGCCGACTGCTTCCCCGCGGTCGACTACTTCGAGAACAGCGGGCTGCCGTTCGTCATCGCCCTCAACGGCTTCGAGGGGCATCAGCCGTACACCCCCGACGAGGTGCGCGAGGCTCTGCAGATCGGCCCCGGCACCCCGATCATCACCACGGACGCCCGCCACCGGGCCGACGCGAAGAGCGGCCTGATCACACTGGTCGAGCACGCACTGATGGCCCGTCTCAAGTAGTTGCTCATATACGGCAGTTGTCGTAGCCCCACAGGGGCGGACTGTGTCCTTTGACACTCTCCGCCCCTGTGTTCATAACGTTTCGAAAGAGAATTGCGCGACGGCCGCCACGGCACGCGACCGCACGGTGCCGCTGCGCTCACATCAGCCCCGCCATTTGGCGGGGCTCGCTCTTTTTGACCGTTTTATCTGAGGCTTACAACACTCGGAATGGCCGGTTCCCCCTGTTTGGAACGCAGCCGCTCCCCGTGCTGGAATTCGTCGAACTCCCGAGTAGTACGGCCCTGAACGAGAAAAACGGCACAACGTAGGTGCCGACGCCGAGAGGTTGTTGGTCGAGTGAGGCGTAGCAGCAAGACGAGCTCCGCACAGCAGCAGGCGCGGGGCAACTTCACCCCGCCGCCGCGCACAGCGACGTCGCCCGCGACCTCGCCCGCTGCCGCCCCCAGGGGCAGTGGTGGCAGTGGTGGCAGCAGCAGCAAGCTTTCGCCGCGCAACTGGCGCGTGCCCACCAGGCTGAACGCGATCCTGCTCATCCCCGTGCTGGTCGGCCTCGTCATGGGCGGCTTCCAGGTCAAGGGCTCGATCGACACCTGGCGGGAGGCCCAGGACGCCGAGAAGACGGCCGTTCTCGTCCGCGCCGCCTCGGAGTACGGACAGGCGCTGCTCAACGAGCGCGACCTGACCGCCAAGCCGCTCCTCGAGGGCAAACGCAAGAGCTCCGAGGTCGCCGACGCGTACGCCGTGACCGACGAGGCGGCGAAGAACTTCCGCGAGGCCACCGAGGACATCCCGGAGAAGCAGGGCCTCGAGCGCCGTCTCGGTCTCTTCGCCAAGGAGGAGCCCAGGCTCGCCGAGCTCCGCAAGGCCGCGTACAGCGAGGCTCTCGACCCGGTGAAGACCGAAGAGGGTTACGTCCAGATCCATCACTACCTGATGGAGCTGTCGAACGAGCTGGGTCTCGGCACCGGCAACATCACCGCCTACGGCCGTACGGTCTACGCCGTCCAGCTCGCCAAGGCCGCCACGTCGCTCCAGCGTTCCATCGGCACGCACCTCCTGGTCCGCCCGAGCGGCAACCCGGAGAAGCTCGCGAAGCAGACGGTCGCGTTCAACTCGTACAACTACCTGGAGCAGATCGCCCTCGGCGAGTACGTCTCCGGCGGTACGCAGGAGGACACCGACAAGCTCAAGCGCATCATGAAGGAGAAGGCGGAGGACGGCGCCAAGAAGCTCGCCGCCGCCAAGCAGCAGGCCCAGCAGGCCGGTGTGCCCTTCAAGGCGCCGCCGAGCAAGGGCGGCTCGATCCTGGACGGTATGGCCGAGGCGATCGGCCAGGGCAAGCCCGCGGGCCTCAAGGCGGAGGGCGTCACCCCCGAGGCCTGGATGGCCGCGTCCACGGCCAAGTTCGACGGCTACACGGAGATCGAGAAGGGCCTCGTCGACAAGGCGGTGGAGGAAGCGGCCGCGATCTCCTCGGACGCCAAGACCGACGCCATCGTCAACGGCCTGATCGTCGTCATCGCCCTGCTGACCTCCGTGATCCTGGCCGGTCTCATGGCGCGCCAGATGAGCAACGCGATGAGCCGGCTGCGGACCGCCGCCTTCGGCATCGCCGAGCAGCGCCTGCCGATGCTCGTCGACCAGCTCTCCCGTACGGAGCCGGGCCGCGTCGACACCCGTGTCGAGCCGATCCCGATCACGTCCCACGACGAGATCGGCGAGGTCGCCCGCGCCTTCGACCAGGTGCACCGCGAGGCCGTCCGGCTCGCCGCCGAGCAGGCCATGCTCCGGGGCAACGTCAACGCGATCTTCACCAACCTCTCGCGCCGCAACCAGTCCCTCATCGAGGGCCAGCTGACGCTGATCACCGACCTCGAGAACAACGAGGCCGACCCGGACCAGCTGGAGAACCTCTTCAAGCTGGACCACCTCGCGACCCGTATGCGCCGCAACGGCGAGAACCTCCTGGTCCTCGCCGGCGAGGAGCCGGGCCGCCGCTGGAACCAGCCGGTCCCGCTGGTCGACGTGCTGCGCGCCGCCTCCTCCGAGGTGGAGATGTACGAGCGCATCGAACTCACCGGCGTACCGGAGTCGGAGATCCACGGCCAGGCCGTGACCGACCTCGTGCACCTGCTGGCCGAGCTCCTGGAGAACGCCACCACGTTCTCCTCGCCGCAGACCAAGGTGCGCGTCACCGCGACCCGGCTGCCCGACGGCCGCGTCATGATCGAGATCCACGACAAGGGCATCGGCCTCACCGCCGAGGACTTCGCGGACATCAACCACAAGCTGGCGAACCCGCCGACCGTGGACGCCGCCGTCTCGCAGCGCATGGGCCTGTTCGTGGTCGGCCGCCTCGCGGACCGCCACAGCATCCGCGTCCAGCTGCGCCCCTCGGGCGAGCAGGCCGGCACGACGTCGCTCGTCATGCTCCCGGACGCCATCACCCACGGTGGCGGCGGCGAGCCGCTCCCGCACGACGACTTCACGGTCTCCTCGATCATTCCCGAGCAGCAGGCGTACGAGAGCGCTCCGATGCGCACCGCGGCCGAGCTGGGCTTCGACGACTCGCGCTACGGCAACGAGGGCGAGGACGCGCAGCTGGACCCGGTGGGCCGCTCGCTGATCCGTGAGGAGCGGCGCGCGCAGCTGGAGGCCCAGACCACCGGCGACCGCCCGCTGTTCCGCGACGAGATGCAGCAGGCGTCGTACGACGACCAGCAGTCGTACGAGGACCCGCAGCAGCAGTACGAGCAGCCCCAGCAGCCGGCGTACGACCAGGGCGGGTACGACGACTTCCCGGCGTACCAGACGTATCCGGACGCCGAGTACCAGGAGCCTGCGGCACCGCAAGCGACGTACGAAGACTCGTACGATTCCGCCTCCCACCAGGGGAACTGGCCGGACCAGGCTTCCTACCAGGAGGCGTACGAACCGGAGTTCGGGTCGCAAGCGGAATCTGGTCCGGGCGCTCCCGCGAACGACCGCGAGCGCGTAGGCTTCGACCGTCCGGGTTCCTCCCCGGCCCCCGGCCACGAGATGACCGGCGCCGGCCTCCCGCGGCGTGGCGGCCAGCAGCACTGGCAGCCCGGTGCGGAGTCCGTCGGTCAGGACCTGACGCAGCAGCCGGTCGTCGCCCAGCAGCCGCAGCACGACGCGCCGCGGCAGGACGGGGACGGGCAGGGCGGCACCGGTACCGATGAGTGGCGTTCGTCGAACGACGAGCGCTGGCAGCGGGCGGAGAAGCTCCGTGAGCCCAAGGCAGGCGGAGTCACCTCCTCCGGTCTTCCCCGGCGGGTGCCCAAGGCCAACCTGGTCGAGGGGACCGCGGAGCAGACCCCGCAGGGCGGCCCACAGGTCTCCCGCGCTCCCGAGGACGTCCGGGGCAGGTTGAGCAACCTGCGCCGGGGTGTCCAGCAGGGTCGCAACGCGGGAACGGACACGAACACGGCGGCCACATACGATCAGGACAGTGGCCATGGCAACACCTACAACCAGGAGCGTTAGTGTGAGCCCGATGAGCCAGGCGGCGCAGAATCTGAACTGGTTGATCACCAACTTCGTGGACAACACCCCCGGGGTGTCCCACACGGTGGTGGTCTCCGCGGACGGACTCCTGCTGGCGATGTCCGAAGGCTTCCCCCGGGACCGCGCCGACCAGCTGGCAGCGGTGGCCTCCGGACTCACCTCGCTGACGGCGGGCGCGTCCCGCATCTTCGAGGGCGGCGCGGTCAACCAGACCGTGGTGGAGATGGAGCGCGGCTTCCTCTTCCTGATGTCGATCTCGGACGGCTCCTCGCTGGCCGTACTCGCCCACCCCGAGGCCGACATCGGTCTCGTGGGTTACGAGATGGCTCTCCTGGTGGACAGGGCCGGCAGTGTCCTCACTCCGGACCTGCGCGCCGAGCTGCAAGGAAGTCTTCTCAACTAGCAGACAAAGAGTGCGCTTCGGTGTCCACGGGCTTTAATGTTCGGGAACGTGGCACCTCAGCAAGCAATCGGGCGCCCGGCAGTCGGAGGAGGAAACGTGGCAACACCCCCGGACGGTTCTTCGGCCAACTGGCCTTACGGCCAGGGTCAGAATCAGGGTGACACCTCGCAGAACAGGTTCAACTTCCCCTCCGCGCCGAGCCGGCCGCAGCAGTACGAGCAGCAGCCTCCGCACCAGCGGCAGCCTCAGCAGCGCGTCCAGCCGGCGCAGTCGCGGCGGGCCCCCGCGCCCGCCGCCTCGCAGGCGAACCACAACCCGCTGGTCCGGCCCTACGCCATGACCGGCGGTCGCACCAGGCCGCGTTACCAGCTCGCCATCGAGGCACTGGTCAGCACCACGGCGGACCCGTCACGTCTGCAAGGGCAGTTGCCCGAGCACCAGCGGATCTGCCATCTGTGCCGCGAGATCAAGTCGGTCGCCGAGATCTCGGCACTTCTCACCATCCCCCTCGGGGTGGCCCGGATCCTCGTCGCCGACCTGGCCGAGGCCGGACTTGTAGCCATTCACCAGCCCGGCGGCGACGAGTCCGCCGGTGGTCAGCCAGACGTGACACTGCTCGAAAGGGTGCTCAGTGGACTTCGCAAGCTCTAGCAGCGGAGCAGCCCGCTCCACAACCTCCGCGAAGATCGTGGTGGCGGGCGGTTTCGGCGTGGGCAAGACCACGTTCGTCGGAGCCGTCTCGGAGATCAACCCGCTGCGCACCGAAGCCGTCATGACGTCCGCGTCGGCGGGCATCGACGACCTCACCCACACCGGCGACAAGACCACCACCACGGTGGCCATGGACTTCGGCCGTATCACGCTGGACCAGGACCTGATCCTGTACCTCTTCGGTACGCCCGGTCAGGACCGCTTCTGGTTCATGTGGGACGACCTGGTGCGCGGTGCCATCGGCGCCGTCGTCCTGGTCGACACGAGGAGGCTCGCCGACTGCTTCCCCGCCGTCGACTACTTCGAGAACAGCGGGCTGCCGTTCGTCATCGCCCTTAACGGCTTCGACGGACACCAGCCGTACAACCCGGACGAGGTGCGCGAGGCCCTGCAGATCGGCCCCGACACCCCGATCCTCACCACCGACGCCCGCCACCGTGCGGATGCCAAGAGCGCGCTGATCACCCTGGTCGAGCACGCCCTGATGGCGCGGCTGCGGTAGGCGTACGGAGCGTACGTACGAGAAAGGCCCCCGCCACTCGGAAGAGTGGACGGGGGCCTTCGTCGTACGCGCTGAGAGAGCGGTGGGGCTCAGCCCTGCCAGCTGTGCGGGGCCCGGAAGCCCGGGGTGCGCTCCAGGCGGCGCCAGCCAGCCGTGGAGCGGCCGTGGTGGGCCGGGGCCTCGTCGGAGCGGTTCGCGGCGCGGGCCATCAGGACCGCGGTGATCGCGGCCAGTTCCTCGGGCTCGGCGTGGCCCTTCTCGACGCGCAGCAGGGATTCGTTCACTGAGGTTCTCCTCTTCGTCGCAGGATTACTGCGGGGGGTTGCCGTGCTTGCGCGACGGCAGGTCGGCGTGCTTGCTGCGGAGCATGGCGAGGGAGGCGATCAGCACCTCGCGCGTCTCGGCCGGGTCGATCACGTCGTCGACGAGGCCGCGCTCCGCGGCGTAGTAGGGGTGCATCAGCTCGGCCTTGTACTCCTTGACCATGCGCGCGCGCATGGCCTCGGGGTCGTCGGCGTCGGCGATCTGCCTGCGGAAGATGACGTTGGCGGCACCCTCGGCGCCCATCACGGCGATCTCGTTGGTGGGCCAGGCGTAGGTGAGGTCGGCGCCGATGGACTGGGAGTCCATGACGATGTACGCACCTCCGTAGGCCTTGCGCAGGATCAGGGAGATCCGGGGCACGGTGGCGTTGCAGTAGGCGTACAGCAGCTTGGCGCCGTGGCGGATGATCCCACCGTGCTCCTGGTCGACGCCCGGCAGGAAGCCGGGGACGTCCAACAGGGTGACGATCGGGATGTTGAACGCGTCGCACATCTGGACGAAGCGCGCGGCCTTCTCGCTGGCCTCGATGTCGAGGACACCGGCCAGCGACTGCGGCTGGTTGGCCACGATGCCGACCACCTGGCCGCCGAGGCGGGCCAGGGTGCAGATGATGTTGGTGGCCCAGCGCTCGTGGATCTCCAGGAAGTCGCCGTCGTCGACGAGCTCCTCGATGACCTTGCGCATGTCGTAGGGGCGGTTGCCGTCGGCGGGGACCAGGTCGAGGAGTACGTCCGAGCGGCGGTCCGCCGGGTCCTCGGAGTCGACCGTCGGCGGGTTCTCGCGGTTGTTGGACGGCAGCATCGAGATGAGGTAGCGGACCTCGGCGATGCAGGTCTCCTCGTCGTCGTACGCGAAGTGCGCGACGCCCGAGGTCTCGGCGTGCACGTCGGCGCCGCCGAGGCCGTTCTGGGTGATCTCCTCGCCGGTCACGGCGCGCACGACGTCCGGGCCCGTGATGAACATCTGCGAGGTCTCGCGGACCATGAAGACGAAGTCGGTGAGGGCCGGGCTGTACGCCGCGCCGCCCGCGCACGGGCCGAGCATCACCGAGATCTGCGGGATGACACCCGAGGCGCGGGTGTTGCGCTGGAAGATGCCGCCGTAGCCGGCGAGCGCGGAGACGCCCTCCTGGATACGGGCGCCCGCGCCGTCGTTGAGGGAGACCAGCGGGGCACCGGCCGAGATGGCCATGTCCATGATCTTGTGGATCTTGGTGGCGTGGGCCTCGCCCAGCGCGCCGCCGAAGATGCGGAAGTCGTGGGCGTAGACGAAGACCGTGCGGCCCTCCACCGTGCCCCAGCCGGTGATGACACCGTCGGTGTAGGGCTTCTTGGCCTCCAGGCCGAACCCGGTCGCCCGGTGCCGGCGCAGCTGCTCGACCTCCTTGAACGTACCCGGGTCGAGCAGCAGCTCGATGCGCTCACGGGCGGTCAGCTTGCCCTTGGCGTGCTGCGCTTCGGTCGCCCGGTCACTGGGGCCGCGGCGGGCCTGCTCGCGCAGTGCGAGCAGTTCGGCCACCCGGCCACGGGCGTCGGTGGGCTCGCTCGGCGTCTGGTCCAAAACGGTCATGCACTGACCCTACGAAGGAGTACAAGAAAAACAGGCCGTCGACTCTTCACAGTCTCCGGCCCGTTCTCCTGTCACCACCGGACAGAACCATCCGGCCATGCAGCCTAAGTACCAGCTCAGAGCGGCCGGCCGTTGTGGAGGTCCGACAAGGGCGCCGGAGGACGTCAGCTGAGAGCCACCTCACAGCGGTGGCTCGCGCCGGCCGTTCCGGGCACGACGCGAAGCCTCAGGGTACGGCCGGTGGACAGCACCTCGACGGAGGGGTCCCTGGAGACGACGCGGGCGGCGCGGTGCTCCCAGACGAGCTCCAGCGGCTGCCCGGTGCGCGTCGGCTCGCTGACGACGAGGGTCGCGGTGCGGCGCTTCCTCCGTACGAGCACACTGGCCGGGGCCGTCACCGTCAGCCGCTCCACCGTGCCCGGCTGCCAGAAGTTGGCCGCCGTGACGCCGAGGGAGCGAACCTCCACCGCCTGGGCCGAGCGGGTGTTGGCCCGCGTCCGCAGCCAGCCGGTGTCGGCCGCGCGGGCGGCCACGGTGCGGCGGGCGGCGCCCGGCATGAGGAGGTACGCGTAGTCGGCGTCCACCGGGTCGGTGCCGTGGTCGAACCAGAGCGTCTGGAAGCGGCGGGTGCGGCGCTCGGTGGTGCTGGTGGTGTTGATGTCGCTCCAGGAGCCGGTGCGGTCCTCGCGCAGAGTGCGCAGGGCCGTGGCGCCGTCGCCGGGGAACACCCAGCCGCCGTGCCCTTCGAGGTGGGCCCACCGGGGGGCGGCGCCTTCCCCGTCGAGGCTGAGGCGGTTCGTCCCCCCCTCCCCCAGCATGCGGTTGTCGACGACGGTCTCGGCGGGCACGCCGTCGGTGGAGGTGATGCCGGCGCCGAGGCAGACGATCGTGTCGGCCAGGCAGAACCACGACTTGCGGGCTTCCAGGGTGGAGCCGAGACCCTTGAGGTGCTGGCCGACGGCGGCGAACTCGCCGTCGGTGGCACCGCCGACCCACTGGACGGCGGGCTTGGGGGCGCCCCACTCTCCGCCCGCCCGGTCGGGGAGCCGCTTGGTGGACACGGTGGTTCCGGGCAGCCGGTAGAAATCGACGGTGGGCCAGAACCAGTCCGTGTACTGATCGTTCCGGTCGTTCCGGCCGTTCCCTCCCTCCCCCGGCCACCAGTAGAGCATTCCGGCGCCGGTGTGCCAGCCACGCGGGTTCTCGCCGTTCCCGCACTCGTAGTACGCGATGCGCTCCGAGGCCATCGAGATGCCGGCCGCCCAGCCGGGCCGCCGGTGCACGGCCCGGTCCATGGAGGCGAAGAGCTTGTGCGCGACGGGCTCGGGAGCGGCGGCCACCGGCGAGGCGGCGATCGCGTGCAGCCGGGAGAGGTCGGCGACGTCGAACTGCGGCGCGGTGAGGAGCGGCACCGTGCGGTCGCGCTCGATCCAGCCCTTGACGACGGCGGTCCAGCGCCGCCGTTCCGCCTCCGGGGCGCCGCCGGCGAGCAGCGCGACGGCGGCGATCAGTCCCTGGCCGTGGAAGTGGTCGCTCCGCATGACCTTGCGGTCGTCGCTCTTGAGGTAACCGCGGCTGATGGCGCGCCCGTTGACGCTGTCCATCATCAGACCGTCGTAGATGAGGGGCGCGTAGGCGTTCTCGACCGAGTCCAGAACGATCTGACGGTTCGGGTCGGTGACGGCCCAGGTGGAGCCCGTGAGGAGGGTGAACAGCCGGCCGAGACCGTCGAGCATGACCTGGCCGTACGTGCCGGAGTAGGCGACCCAGGTGTGCTGGACGAAGGAGCCGTCGGCGTACAGGCCGTCGCCCCTGGCCACGTACGGGAAGACGGGCGACAGGGCGTCGCGGGCCAGGGCGATCTTCGCCGGGCTGCGGCCGACGACGCCGCGCAGCGCGACGGAGCGGCAGAGGTCGACCCGGTTGGCGCCGGTGCTCGTGCCGGAGTAGTTCTTCAGCACGGCGTCGGGGACGAAGTGGTCGACGGCGGCGCAGGCGGCCTGGCGCCGGCTGTCGGTGAGCTCGTCGTGGAGGGCGGCGACGATGTCCATCAACAGGCGCGGGCTGCCGATCTGCCACTCCCACCAGTTGCCGTAGCGGGTGGTCGAGGGGTGGTAGACGCGGGCGGAGAGGTGGTCGAGGCCGCGGAGGACGTCGGCGAGGAGGGACGCGTCGGCGGTGAGGCCCGTACCGGGCTGGAGGTAGGCCCGGGTCATGGTCCACAGCCGGCTGTAGCTCTGCGTTATGCCGGCGGGCGGGTCGAAGGGGTGGCCGGGCCACAGGGAGGTGTCGTCGGGGGCCATGGCGGCGCGGAAGCCCGCGGCGAGGCGGCCCGTCTCCTTCAGGCGCGAGGCGTACGGCTCGGCGGCGGCGTCGAACCCCGTGCCCAGGGAGAGTGCGACCCAGCGCAGACGCAGGGCGTCGAACTCGTCGGCGCCGCCGTCGGCGATGCCGCCGCTAGCGGCGTGGGCGGGGCCGGCCGGGCCGAGTGCGGTGACGGAAGCGGCGGCTGCGGCGCCGGCGAGGAAGGCGCGGCGGGACCAGGGGGATGGGGGCGGCACGTGGGACCTCCGGTCAGGGTGGTTCAGACCTGTGCCCCGCTGGTCTAGCACGGGGCCGCGCGCGCCTTCAATGCTCGTGCACCACCGAACGGAAAGCGCTTGCCCCGCACGGGGCGCCGTCTGCGGCCGGCCGGCGGTGCGCCAGTGACGCCCCCCGGCCGGGCATGGACCCGCTTCCCGCCCCGCGAACGTGGTGAGAGCGCTCTCAGTCACAGCTCTTGACGGCCGTCCCGGGGCTCCCGACAGTGGAACTCCCCCTACACCAGCAGGAGTTCACCTCGTGATATCCCGCCGAACCTTCCTCACAGGCGCCACAGCGGCCACGGCAGCGCTCTCCTCCCCCGCCTGGGGAAGCGCTCTCACCACCCGGGCCGCCGCTCCCTCCACCTGCGAACTGGCTCTGGAGAACAAGTCGCTGCCGGGTACGGTCAACGCCTACGTCACCGGCCACGAGCAGGGCACCGGCCGCTGGGTGCTGCTGCGCCCCGGCGGCGGCGTCTACTACCCCTCGTCCCCCGCCGCGCCCCAGACGCCGCTTCCCGTCGACTGCGCCCTGCCGCTGCGCCCGGCGGGCGCGGGACCGATCGTGCTGACCCTTCCTCAGATGTACGGCGCACGCGTGTACTTCGTACGCGACGGCAAGCTGTCCTTCTTCGTCAACCCGGGCCCGGCCCTGGTCGAGCCGGCGTTCGCGGCCTCCAGCGACGCCAACTACGGCCGGACCTGGTCGTTCGCGGAGTTCACCTTCAACCCGCAGCAGCTGTACGCCAACATCAGTTACGTCGACCTGGTGACCGCCCTCCCCATCGGTCTCACCCTCACGGGCGACGCCACCCACACCGTCGCCCCGCTGCCGGCCGGCGCGCTTCAGCGGATCGCCGACGAGCTCGTCGCCCAAGCCGCTCGGGACGGCCAGCCGTGGGACAAGCTGGTCATCCGCGCCGCGAACGGCTCGGTCCTGCGGGTGATCTCCCCGCAGAACCTCATGGCGCCCTACTTCGACCGCCCCGATCAGATGCCCTTCCGCAGCGCCTTCACCGGCTACATCGACCGCGTCTGGCAGAAGTACCGCACCACCGACCTGCGGATCGACCTCCAGGGCGGGCGCGGCGTGCGGGTGGGCCGGGTCAGCGGGGACGTCCTGACCTTCACGGGCGGCCACAGCTTCACCCGGCCCACGTCGAAGGACGTCTTCACCTGCAACCACGGGCCGTTCACCAACAACCCGGGTGACTCCGACGACCGCAAGGCGCTGCTCGCCCGCCTGGCGGCGGGCTTCAACCGCACGACCCTGCTCACCCACCCCGACCAGCCGAACGGCCCGGCCCCCTCCGACTACTACCGCGACCCGTCGACCAACCACTGGTCGCGCGTGGTCCACGCGAACACGCCGATCGGCTACGCCTTCCCGTACGACGACGTCCGTCCGGACGGCCGTCCGGACGTCTCGGGCGCCGCCCACGACGGCAGTCCGCGCCGCTTCACCCTGACGGTCGGGTCGTAGCACGGGAACACGGCGGCACGGGGGCGGCGCCTCACGAAAAGCATTGGTTGAAAATTGAACAGAATGGGTCTACAGTCATTCTCGTTGAAGGTTCAACCAACGCCACGAAGGAGTTCGTCATCATGGGTCTCTTCACCCGCAGCGCCGCCACCACCTCCCCCGCCACCACGACCGCCGTCGACCCGGCCCTGGCCGCCCTGACCGGCGAGTACGCCATCGACCCGGCGCACAGCAGCATCGGCTTCACCGCCCGTCACGCCATGGTCACCAACGTCCGCGGGGCGTTCCAGGACTACACGGGCTCCCTGCGGCTCGACGGCACGAACCCGGCCGCCTCGACCGCCTCGATCGACATCAAGATCGCTTCGATCGACACCGGCAGCGCCGACCGTGACGGCCACCTCCGCAGTGCCGACTTCTTCGACGCCGAGCAGTTCCCGCTGATGACCTTCCGCTCGACCTCCGCCGAGGCGCTGGGCGGCAGCGACTACCGGATCACCGGCGATCTGACCATCAAGGACGTCACGCGGCCGATCTCGATCGACCTGGAGTTCAACGGCTCCGCCACGGACCCCTTCGGCAACGAGCGCGTCGGGTTCGAGGGCAAGGCCGAGCTCCTGCGCTCCGCATGGGGCCTGACGTGGAACGCGGCCCTGGAGACCGGCGGCGTGCTGGTCAGCGACAAGATCAAGCTGACCTTCGACATCTCCGCCGTCAAGAACGCGACGGCCTCTTGACTGGGAAGAAATCGGGAGGAAAATTCTTCATACACCGGAAAACCGGAGCGAGCCGCACGGTCGGCGGAGACGTCCGCCGCCTCGCGTGACGACCCACTCGCAGGTTCTGGCCAGGCCCCCGGCGGATCCGCTCGGGTCCGGAGCCTCCAGCGACGGCTGGGACTCACGGAACCGGGACGGACTACCGGGGACTGCTTGTGTCCGGGCCCCGGATCGGCTCCCAGGGGCTAGAAGCCCCCGCCGCCGAAGTCGCCTCCGCCGAAGCCCCCGCCGAAGTCGCCTCCGCCGCCGAAGTCACCGGCGTTGAAGTCGCCGCCCGAGAAGTCGCCGCCCTCGTAACCGCCGGCGCCCGGGTCGGCGTAGGCCGGGGTGGAGAGCATCGAGCCGAGCATCGTGCCCATGAGCAGGCCGGGCAGGACGCCGCCGGCGTAGTAGCCGCCGATCCATGGGGCGTACGCCGGACCGGCCTCCCAGTACGGACGGCGGCCGTCGGCCGTCTCGACCGTGCGGGACATCGGGTCCTGCCCCTCGGACAGCCGGGTGGCGTCCGCCGCGCAGACCGGCACCCGGCGCGTGTGGCCGCCGGCCGGAGCCCAGTCGACGTCGGCCGTGGAAGGCCCGTGGCGCGGGTCGAAGAAGCACGGCGGCCGGCGTTGCGGCAGCGGGGCGCCCTCGCGGCGCGCGGCGAGCACGGCGAGCGAGAAGCGGCCGTCCTCCAGTGCCTCGGTCACGGCGCGCACGTCGTCGGCCCTCGTCGCCCTCGCCATGGCCGACTTCGCCTTCTCGTACGCGTCCAGGGCGCGCTCGTAGTCGGCCCGCATCGCGTCGTCGGCGCCCGGTTCACCGGGGTGGAAGTCGAGGCGGTCCAGGGTCTCGCCGAACGCGGTGATGTCCTCGTCGACGACCACCCGCACCTTCTCCAGCGCGGCACGCTCCTGCTCTGCGCTACGTCGGCGGTTGCGCCTGGCCACCAGGAAGACGCCGGAGACGCCGGCCACGAGCATCAGACCGAACGTGACCAGGCCGACGACGGACGACGGGCCGGTCCCCGCCGCGCCGTCCCAGGTGCTCGGGGCGTCACCCCGGGCCTGTTCGAGCGCGTCGTCGACGAAGGTGTTCAGCTGGGTGACGGCGTCGCTGCCGCCCGCCGGTTTCACCGAGGCGGTGAGGTTGGCGACGGCCTGACGCGACATCACGGCCGGGTCGGCGCCCGCGTTGAATCCGTCACCGAGCCGGACGGCGTACACACCGGTGATCCCGGTCTGGGTCCGGAGGTCGGCGAGCAGCCCGTCCTGCGGGAACTGGGCGCTCTGCGGCAGTACGGCGACGAAGACCGGCTTGTCGGCGTCGAGGATCTTCTGCTCCAGCGCGTCCGCCTCGCGCGGCGGCAGCTGGTCGGCGGCGCGCGGATCGACGTAGACCGGCCCCTGGCGCAGCGCATCCCCCGCCGCGTCGAGACCCGTGGCTGCCTGCGCGCCCGGCGCCACGGCGAGTACGGCGGCCGCCACGGAGAGCAGCAGCCCTGACAGGGTGGAGAACGGTCGTGCCCTCATAGTTAAAAGCTACCCGAATGGGTGCATTTTAGGACAGGCGCGTGACTGCCAGGGCGTACGCCGGACCGATGGGCGCCCCTGCCGGGGCGCCACCCGCCGCCCGGGCGCCGCCGGCTACTCCGCGGGGTCGACGCCCGCCTTCAGCAGGCCGTACGTGTACGCGTCCTCCAGCGCCTGCCAGGAGGCCGCGATCACGTTCTCGCCCACGCCGACCGTGGACCAGTCGCCCTCGCCGTCGCCGGTGGTGATCAGCACGCGGGTCGTGGACTCGGTGCCGTGCGTGCCCTCCAGGATGCGGACCTTGTAGTCGAGCAGCTCCAGCTTGGCGAGTTGCGGGTAGATCCGCTCCAGGCCGACGCGCAACGCGCGGTCCAGGGCGTTGACCGGGCCGTTGCCCTCCGCCGTGGCGACGATCCGCTCGCCCTTGGCCCACAGCTTCACCGTGGCCTCGTTGGCGTGGGTGCCGTCGGGGCGGTCCTCGACGATGGCCCGCCACGACTCCGTACGGAAGTAGCTGAGGGTGCGGCCCTCGGCCTCCTCGCGCAGCAGCAGCTCGAAGGAGGCGTCCGCCGCCTCGTACGTGTAGCCCTTCAGCTCGCGCTCTTTGACGCGGGCGACGACGCGGCCGACCAGCTCGCGGTCGTCGCCCAGGTCGACGCCGAGCTCCTTGCCCTTGAGCTCGATGGAGGCGCGGCCGGCCATGTCGGAGACCAGCATCCGGATGTGGTTGCCGACGAGGCCCGGGTCGATGTGCTGGTACAGGTCCGGGTCGACCTTGATCGCGGAGGCGTGCAGGCCGGCCTTGTGCGCGAAGGCGGAGACGCCGACGTACGGCTGGTGGGTGGAGGGCGTCAGGTTGACGACCTCGGCGATGGCGTGCGAGATGCGGGTCATCTCCGCGAGCGCGCCCGGCGGGAGCACCTGCTTGCCGTACTTGAGTTCAAGGGCCGCGACCACGGGGAAGAGGTTGGCGTTGCCGACGCGCTCGCCGTAGCCGTTGGCGGTGCACTGGACGTGGGTGGCGCCGGCGTCGACGGCGGCGAGGGTGTTGGCGACCGCGCAGCCCGTGTCGTCCTGCGCGTGGATGCCCAGGCGCGCGCCGGTGTCCGCGAGGACGGTGGCGACGACGGCCTGGATCTGGGCGGGGAGCATGCCGCCGTTGGTGTCGCAGAGGATGACGACGTCGGCTCCGGCCTCCGAGGCCGCCCGTACGACCGTCTTCGCGTACTCGGGGTTGGCGCGGTAGCCGTCGAAGAAGTGCTCGCAGTCGACGAAGACGCGGCGGCCCCGGGCGCGGAGGTGCGCGACCGTGTCGCGGACCATCGCGACGTTCTCGTCGAGCGTCGTGCGCAGGGCGAGTTCCACGTGGCGGTCGTGGGACTTGGCGACCAGGGTGACGACGGGCGCGCCGGAGTCCAGGAGGGCGGCGACCTGCGGGTCGTCCTCGGCCCTCGCGCCGGGGCGGCGGGTGGCGCCGAAGGCCACGAGCTGCGCGTTCTTGAAGGTGATGTCGGCCTTCGCGCGGGCGAAGAACTCGGTGTCGCGCGGGTTCGCGCCGGGCCAGCCGCCCTCGATGAAGCCCACGCCGAAGTCGTCCAGGTGCCGGGCGATGGTCAGCTTGTCGGCGACCGTCAGATTGATGCCTTCGCGCTGGGCGCCGTCGCGCAGCGTGGTGTCGAAGACGTGGAAGCTGTCGTCGGAGAAGCTGTCGTCGGGGCCTGAAGTGGTCATGGCTTTCTGGACTCCTGTCGAGTGGAAGGACTGGCTCCACTTGCCCCCATCATCGCGCGCGCCTCGTCCCGGCCGTGATGAGGCCGGGAAACGAAAAAACCTCTCGCGGGTGCGAGAGGTCTGCGCGCGGGTCTGGGGCACGGTGGCCGCGCCGTACGTGGTCGTACGGGAGCGGTCACTGGGGACCGGCGCGCCTGCTGCCCATAATCACGGCGAACGAGAACACGAGGGCAGTCTGGCACGTCTGCCCCGGCGTGGTATCCCCGTCTCATCATGCGGGCGGGCGCGTTCGTGTCGATCCGGGTCCCCTCCTTGCGTTCAGTGCAGCGTCTCGTCGAGGAACTCGCCGATCTGGGCGAGGACCTGGGACCGTTCCGAGCCGGGCAGGCCCATCGCCACATGCGTGCTGAAGCCGTCGAGCAGCGCCCGTATCCGGGTCGCGAAGCGGTCCGCGTCGACCACCGTGCGCAGCTCGGCGCGCGAGGCGCCCTCGACGAGAAGGGCCACCAGGTCGCGGTGCCAGGACAGCTCGATGTCGAGGAGCCGGGCCCTGGCCTCCTCGTCCACGGCGTGCGAACGGTTCCAGAGTTCGAGCCACAGCGCCCAGTGCGGGTCGCGGGGCCCCGACGGCACGTACAGGTCGACGTACGCGTCGAGGCGCTCGCGGACCGGGACCTGACGGGCGAGCGCGGCCCTGCGGTCCATGCCGAGCTGCTCCTCGCTCCATTCGAGCGTCTGCAGGAGCAGCTCGTCCTTGCTGCGGAAGTAGTAGAGCAGGTGGCCGCTGCTCATACCGACCTCACGACCGAGCCCGGCCATGGTCAGCCGCTCCAGCCCGTGCTCGGCGATGCTCGCCATGGCGGCGGCGAGCACCGTCTCGCGCGGCGGCGCGGAGTTGCGACGGCGGGACGGCTTGGCGGCCCCGGAATCGGCACCGGACCGGGTCATGAGGCGTTCACATTCACTCGTATGTTTTACCCGATCAGCCGTGCGTCGCGGGCTGCTGCTGGGTGATGCAGTGGATGCCGCCACCGCCGGCGAAGATCTCGCGGGCGTCGACGAGGGTGACCGTACGGTCGGGGAACAGGCCCCGGAAGATCTCGGCCGCCTCCTCGTCGCGCGGGTCGTCGAAGGCGCACAGGACCACGCCGCCGTTGCACAGGTAGTGGTTGATGTACGAGTAGTCGACCCAGTCGCCGTCGACCTGGACCCTGGTCGGGGCGGGCACCTCGACGACCTGGAGCGGGCGGCCCTTGGCGTCCGTCTGCGCGCGCAGCAGCTCGACGTTGGCCTTGCACGGCTCGTGGTCGGGGTGCGACGGGTCCGGCTGGGTGTGGACCAGGACGACGCCGGGCGCGGCGAACGCGGCGACGATGTCGACGTGGCCGAGCGTGCCGAAGCCGTGCGGCGGGTAGTCGGTGGTCAGGCCGCGGGGCAGCCAGATCGCCTTGGTCGTGCCGAGCTTGGCGTGGATCTCCGCCTCGACCTGCTCACGCGTCCACCCGGGGTTGCGCTCGGGACCGAGCTGGACGGTCTCGGTGAGCAGGACCGTGCCCTCGCCGTCGACGTGGATGCCGCCGCCCTCGTTGACGAGCGGGGAGCTGAGCGTGGGCACCCCCGTGAGATCGGCGACCATTCCGGCGATCTTCGAGTCGTGCTCCCAGGTCGCCCAGTCCTGGGCGCCCCAGCCGTTGAACACCCAGTCCACGGCGGCCAGTTCGCCCGTCTCGTCGTCCTTGACGAAGGTCGGGCCGATGTCGCGCATCCAGGCGTCGTCGAGCTCCCGCTCGACGAGGTCGATGTCGGGGCCGAGCAGTTCGCGGGCGCCCGCCGACTGGCCGGGGCCGCAGACCACGGTGACCGGCTCGTAGGCGCGTACCGCGCGGGCGACGCCCGCCCACGCGGCGCGGGAGGCGGCGAGCTCCAACTCGTCGGAGAAGGTGACGTTGGGGCCGGGCCAGGCCATCCAGGTGCGCTCGTGCGGGGCCCATTCGGCGGGCATGCGGTACGTCATGGGGGGTCCTTACAGGAAGTAGAGACGGTTGAGGGAGACGGAGTCGGCGGGTTCGGAGCGGAGCGGGTCGCCGTCGAGCGTGACGAGTCCGCTGTGTCCGTCCACCCCCACCTGTCCGATACGGGAGTTCAGGCGCAGGTCGGCGGGGCCGATGCCGCGCGTGCCGCGCACGGCGACGCGGCGCCGGCGCGTCGGCATGAGGTCGTTGCCCTGGTCGAGCGCGGCCTGGGCGACGAAGGCCACCGAGATGTCGGCGGGCGTCGCTCCGTACGCCCCGAAGAGCGGGCCGAGGACGAGCGGCTCGCACGTGTCGGTCGCCGCGTTGGGGTCGCCCGTGACGCCGTACGCCGGGAAGCCCGACTTCAGGACCATCTGCGGCTTCGCGCCGAAGTACTGCGGCCGCCACAGCACGATGTCGGCCATCTTGCCGACCTCGATCGACCCGATCTCGTGGGCGAGGCCGTGGGCGATGGCCGGGTTGATGGTGAGCTTGGCCATGTAGCGCAGGACGCGGGCGTTGTCGTCGTCCGGGCCGTCGCCCTCCATCGGGCCGAGCTCGGCCTTCATCTTCCCGGCCATCTGGAAGGTGCGGCGCACGGTCTCGCCCGCGCGCCCCATGCCCTGCGCGTCGGACGAGGTGATGCCGATCGCGCCCAGGTCGTGGAGCACGTCCTCGGCGCCCATCGTCCCGGCGCGGATGCGGTCGCGCGCCATGGCGGCGTCGCCGGGCAGGTCGGTCTTCAGGTCGTGGACGGAGACGATCATCCCGTAGTGCTCGGCGACCGCGTCCCGCCCGAAGGGCAGGGTGGGGTTGGTCGACGAGCCGATGACGTTGCGCACGCCCGCCATCTTCAGAACGTTGGGGACGTGCCCGCCGCCGCAGCCCTCGATGTGGAAGGCGTGGATCGTACGGCCTTCCAGGACGGACAGTGTGTCCTCGACCGACAGGCACTCGTTCAGGCCGTCGCTGTGCAGGGCGACCTGTACATCGTGCTCTTCGGCGACGCGCAGCGCGGTGTCCAGGGCGCGGGTGTGCGCGCCCATGTCCTCGTGCACCTTGAAGCCGGACGCGCCGCCCTCGGCGAGGGCCTCGACGAGGGGCGCGCCGTCGGAGGAGGAACCTCGCGCGAGGAAGCCGATGTTGACGGGCCAGGCGTCGAAGGCGCCGAAGGCGTGGCGCAGGGCCCACGGCGAGTTGACGCCGACGCCCCAGACCGGGCCGAACTCCTGGCCGATGATCGTCGTCACGCCGGAGGCGAGCGATGCCTCCATGATGCGCGGCGACAGCAGGTGGACGTGGGTGTCGACGGAGCCCGCCGTC
This sequence comes from Streptomyces sp. NPDC046122, assembly GCF_056429965.1. Lineage (NCBI taxonomy): Bacteria > Bacillati > Actinomycetota > Actinomycetes > Kitasatosporales > Streptomycetaceae > Streptomyces > Streptomyces sp. NPDC046122. Next base: position 207,582 of record NZ_JBWKLQ010000001.1, read on the forward strand.
GCGATCAGGCCCTCGCCGGAGACGATCGACGTACCGGTGCCGACGACGACGTCGACGCCGTCGAGGGTGTCCGGGTTGCCGGCCCGCCCGATGGCGTGGATGCGGCCTTCCCGGATGCCGATCGACACCTTGCGGATGCCCTGCGCCACGTCGATGACCAGCACGTTGCTGATCACCACGTCACAGGTCTCGCGCACGGCGGCGGCCTTGAGGTGAAGCCCGTCGCGGGCGGTCTTGCCGAATCCGGCGAGGAACTCCTCGCCCGGCTTCTGCGCGTCGGACTCGACGCGCACGGTCAGCCCGGAGTCGCCGAGCCTGACCCGGTCCCCGGCGCGGGGGCCGTGCACGGCGGCGTACTCATGCGGATCGATGCTCATGCCTCAGCTCCTCCTTCGGCCCGCGCTCCCAGGTAGCCGCAGGCCACGGCCCTGCGCAGGGCCTCTTCCTTCGCGCCGGGCGCGTCCAGCGGGCCGTCGACCAGGCCCGCGAAGCCGATGGCGACCCGGTCGCCGCCGATCGGGACCAGGCCGATCTCGGCCTCGCCGCCCGCGTCGAAGCGGACGGAGGACCCGGCCGGTACGCACAGCCGCATGCCGTACGCCGCCGAGCGGTCGAAGTCGAGGCGGGGGTTCGCCTCGAAGAAGTGGAAGTGGGAGGTGACGCTGACGGGGACGCTCGCCGTGTTGCGCACGGTCAGCCGCACCGCCGGCTCCGGTTCCGCGTCCGCCGGGCCGGGCAGCACCGCGCCCGGGGCGCCGTCGCCCAGGGTGGCGCCCCCGCCGATCGGGGACGACACGACGGCGAGCCGCGAGCCGTCGTCGAAGACGGCCTCCACATGCACCTCGGTCACCACGTCGGCCACGCCCGGCAGCACGTCGTCGGGGCCGAGCACGGAGCGGGCCGCCTCGATCGCCTCCGCGAGCCGCCGCCCGTCGCGGGCCGCCTCACAGGCCGTGTCCGCGATGAGCGCGGTCGCCTCCGGCACGTTGAGCCGCAGCCCGCGCGCCCGGCGCGCACGCGCCAGCTCGGCGGCTCCGAACAGCAGCAGCCGGTCGCGTTCCGTCGGGGTCAGTCGCACGCCGCCACACCTCCCAAAGTTTAGAACTTCACTCTAACCACGAGATTAATGCGCCGGAAACATTGACGCGCCACCTTGAGGCAAGTCACATTGAACAGCACTCAAAAGTATGTTGTCCGGCGGACCGGGAGGCCCAGCCATGCCGATAGAACAGCGCGGAGTCGACACCATCCCCGACGAGGAACGCACCAGCGGGCCGCGCGACCTCGTCTCCATCCTGCTCGGCTCCAACCTCTGCCTCGGCGTCATCGTCTTCGGATGGCTGCCGCCGTCCTTCGGCCTGGGCCTGTGGCCCTCCGTGACGTCGATCGTGGTCGGTACCCTGGCTGGAATCGCGGTCACCGCACCGCTCGCGCTCATTTCCCTGCGCACCGCCACCAACCTCTCCACCTCCAGCGGCGCCCAGTTCGGCGTACGCGGCCGGCTCGTCGGGTCGGTCGTCGGCCTGCTGCTCTCGCTCGGTTATACGGCGCTCACGCTCTGGATCGGCGGCGACGTGATGGTCGGGACCCTCTCCCGGCTCACCGGCCTGCCGGACGGCGGGGCCTCGCGCGCCCTGATGTACGGCGTGCTCGCGGTCGCCACGGTCGTGGCGGCGGTGTACGGGTACAAGCTGCTGCTCAGGCTCAGCAAGGTGCTGTCCGTCGGCATGGTCGTCCTGCTGCTCGTCGGCGTCTACGCCTACGCGGGCGACTTCACCACCGCCGCGCCCCCGGACACCCCGTACCTGCTCGGCTCGTTCTGGCCCACCTGGCTGCTCGCGGCCGTCGCCGCCGGACTGAGCGGCCCGGTCGCCTTCATCACCCTGCTCGGCGACTACACGCGCTACATCTCGCCGCGCCGCCACACCTCCCGCAAGGTGCTCGGGGCGACCTGTCTGGGTCTGCTCCTGGGCCTGCTCGTGCCGCAGCTCTTCGGTACGTACACCGCCCTCGCCGCCCGCGCGGGCCTCGACTACGCCGGGCCGCTCGTCGAGGCGGCGCCCGTCTGGTACCTGGTGCCGCTGCTCCTGGCGGCCTCGGCCGGCTCCGTCGGCAACGCCGGGCTGATGCTGTACTCGATGGGCCTCGACCTGGACGCGATCGTGCCGCGGGCGACCCGCACCCGGGCGACCGTGATCGCCGCCGCCGTCGCGACCGCCTTCGTGTTCGTGGGCTCCTTCGCCTGGTCGGTGCAGTCCGCGATGACGTCGTTCGTCCTGCTCCTGACGGCCGTCGGCACGCCGTGGGCCGTCATCTCCCTGATCGGGTACGTGCGCTGCGGCGGCGAGTACGACGCGGACGCCCTCCAGGTCTTCAACCGGCGCGCCAAGGGCGGCGTCTACTGGTACCGGTCCGGCTGGAACGTCCAGGCCACCGTGTCCTGGGCGCTGGGCGCGGCGGTCGGCCTCGCCGCGGTCTCCACGACGGTGTACGAAGGTCCGCTGCTGGCCCTCACCGGCGGCGTGGACTGCAGCTTCGTCCTCTCCGGCCTGGTCGGCGGCGTGGCGTACGCGGCCCTGGCGGCGAAGGGGCGGCAGGCCGCGCACCCCGCGGCCGAGGCCCCGGCCGAGAGCGAGACGCCCGCTCCGGCCTAGACGCCGGCCGCACGCCGCATAGCCTGGCGCCCATGAACAGCCACGGGCGCGACGCCGCCACCCTGACCGGCCGGATCGAGCAACTGGACGCACGCGTCGGCGCGTTCGTCCCCGAGCCGGACCGGGAGGGGAGGCTGGCGGCGGAGGCGTGGGCCGCCGCGGCCCGGTGGCCCGACGCCGCCGCGCGGCCGCCGCTGTACGGGATCCCGGTCGGCATCAAGGACATCGTGCACGCCGCGGGGCTGGACACGCGGGCCGGTTCCGCGGTGCCGCCCGAGGCGCTGGCGGGCGAAGAGGCCACGGTCGTACGCCGGCTGAAGGACGCCGGGGCGCTGGTCGCGGGCAAGACGGTGACCGCCGAGTTCGCCGTCCTGGCCCCCGGGCCGACCCGCAACCCGCACGACCCCGAGCACACGCCGGGCGGTTCGAGCAGCGGTTCGGCGGCGGCCGTCGCCGCCGGGGCTGTGCCGCTGGCCATAGGCACTCAGACGGTGGGCTCGATGATCCGCCCGGCCGCGTACTGCGGGGTGACCGGCTTCAAGCCGACGTACGGGCGCATCCCCATGGACGGTGTGATCGCCAACGCCCCGTCCTTCGACACCCTCGGCGTGTACGCCGCCGACGTCGCCGGGGTGTCCCTGGCCGCCGCGGCGGTGTGCGACGACTGGCGGCCGGTCGCCCCGGGCGACGGCCTGCCGGTCCTCGGCGTTCCGGCCGGCCCGTACCTGCGGTGCGCCGGGGCCGAGGCGCTGGACGCGTTCGACTCGCACGTCGGCCTGCTGCGCGCGGCCGGCTTCGACGTACGCCGGGTGCCGGTCATGGACGACTTCGAGCGGATCCGCGCGCAGCTGTTCACGATGAACCGCTACGAGGTCGCCCGGACCCACGCCGAGTGGTTCGCGGAGTACGGCTCTCTGTACCGCCCCGAGACGGTGACGGCGATCCGCGAGGGGCACGCGGTCACCCCGGACGCGTACGAGCGGGCGGTGCGGGAGCGCGCGGTCTTCCAGGACCGCCTCGCGTCGGCGGCGAGCGCCCACGGCGTCGACCTGTGGATCACCCCGGCCGCGACCGGCCCGGCGCCGCGCGGCCTGGCCACCACCGGCAGCTCCGTCATGTGCCTGCCCTGGAGCCACGCGGGGCTGCCGTCGCTGTGCGTCCGGACCCGCCGTGCGGGCCGCCTGCCGTTGGGCCTGCAGCTGGTCGGCGGGCGGGGCGCGGACGAGCGGCTGCTGGCGTGGGCGCCGGCAGTGGAGGCAGCGGTGGCCGAACCGGGCCGGGGGTGACCTCCGCGTCCGCCGGCCTTCGCCGGATCCGGCCCGTCCGGCGCCGCGACGCGTGAGGCCGCGCCCGGCGGGTGTGCCGGGCGCGGCCTCATGTACGTACCCGTACCGGCGTGGCGGGTGTCAGGCCAGGTCGTGCGTCCAGCCGTGGACGTCCTCGGCGGTGCCGGTCTGGATGGCGAGGAGCCGCTTGCGCAGCTCCATCGTGACCTTGCCCGGCTGCCCGTCGCCCTGCACCCACTCCGCGCCCTCGGACTTCACCGAGCCGACGGGCGTGATCACCGCGGCCGTGCCGCAGGCGAAGACCTCGGTCAGCGTGCCGTTCTCCGTGTCGCGCTTCCACGCCTCCGTGGAGATCCGGCCCTCCTCCGCCTCGTAACCGAGATCGCGGGCGAGCTGGAGCAGCGAGTCACGCGTGATCCCGGCGAGAAGCGATCCGGTGAGGGCGGGGGTGATGATCTTGTCGCCGTACACGAAGTACAGGTTCATGCCGCCCATCTCCTCGACCCACTTGTGCTCCAGCGCGTCCAGCCAGACCACCTGGTCGCAGCCCTTCTCGGCCGCCTCGGCGAAGGCGAGCAGGGAGGCCGCGTAGTTGCCGCCGGTCTTGGCGAAGCCCATGCCGCCGGGAACGGCGCGCACGTAGTTCTCCGACAGCCAGACGGAGACCGGCTGCACGCCGCCGGGGAAGTAGGCGCCGGCGGGCGAGGCGATGACGATGAAGAGGTACTCGTTGGCCGGCCGCACGCCGAGCCCGACCTCGTTGGCGATCATGAACGGGCGCAGGTAGAGGGACTCCTCGCCGCCGTGCGGCGGAACCCATGCCTTGTCCTGCTGCACCAGCGCGTCGCACGCCGCGATGAACGTCTCGACCGGCAGCTCGGGCATCGCGAGGCGGCGCGCGGAGATCTGGAAGCGCTTGGCGTTGGCGTCCGGGCGGAACGTGGCGACCGAGCCGTCGGGACGGCGGTACGCCTTGAGACCCTCGAAGATCTCCTGCGCGTAGTGCAGGGTCATGTTCGCCGGGTCGATCGACAGCGGCGCGTACGGCACGAGCTGCGCGTCGTGCCAGCCACGGCCCTCGGTCCACCTGATCGTCACCATGTGGTCGGTGAAGTGGCGGCCGAATCCGGGGCTGGCCAGAATCGCCTCGCGCTCCGCGTCGGACAGCGGGTGCGAGGAGGGCTTGAGCTCGATCGTGGGCGTCGTCATGAGTGCGTGTCCTTCACCGTTTGTGTGTGGTGGACCGCGCTCACGCCTAGTAGGACGTCCGAGCTTCCCCTCATACCGCGGCCCCACGTTCGATTATCGCCCGTGGGAGTGCGTGCATGAAACGGCGTGTAGTGCGGCCCAGGAATGATGGTCCCACCCGGCCGCGGCAAAGCACAGCCGCCGGGTGTCTGCGACCCGGCGGCTGTGGGAGGAGTCCGTCGGGTCAGCCCGCTACACGTACCGCGAGCGCGTCGCCGATCTCGTCCGTCGTACGGACCGTGCTGCCGTCGCGCTCCGCGAGGTCGGCGGAGACGGCCGCCTCGATGCGCCCGGCCTCGGTCTCGAAGCCGAGGTGGCGCAGGAGGAGGGCGACGGAGAGGATCGTGGCCGTCGGGTCGGCCTTGCCCTGGCCCGCGATGTCGGGCGCGGAGCCGTGCACGGGCTCGAACATCGACGGGAAGGCGCCCGTCGGGTTGATGTTGCCCGAGGCCGCCAGGCCGATGCCGCCGGTCACGGCGGCGGCGAGGTCGGTGAGGATGTCGCCGAAGAGGTTGTCGGTGACGATGACGTCGAAGCGCTCCGGCTGCGTGACGAAGAAGATCGTCGCGGCGTCGACGTGCAGGTAGTCGGTGGTGACCTCGGGGTACTCCTGGCCGACCCTGTCGAAGATGTTCTTCCACATGTGGCCGGCGTGGACGAGGACGTTGTTCTTGTGGACCAGCGTCAGCTTCTTGCGGGGGCGCGCGTCGGCCCGCGCGTACGCGTCACGGACGACGCGCTCGACGCCGTACGCCGTGTTCAGGCTGACCTCGGTCGCGACCTCGTGCTCCGTGCCGGTGCGGATCGAGCCGCCGTTGCCGGTGTACGGGCCCTCGGTGCCCTCGCGCACGACGACGAAGTCGATGTCGGGGCGCCCCGCCAGCGGCGTCGCGGTGTTGGGGAACAGCTTCGACGGGCGCAGGTTGATGAAGTGGTCGAAGGCGAACCGCAGCTTGAGCAGCAGCCCCCGCTCCAGGACGCCGGACGGCACGGACGGGTCGCCGATCGCGCCGAGCAGGATGGCGTCGTGCTGCTTGAGGGAGTCGAGCTCCGCGTCCGGGAGGGTCTCCCCGGTGCGGTGCCAGCGCTGCGCGCCGAGGTCGTACTCCTTGGTCTGCAGCTTCACATCCTGCGGGAGGACGGCGTTGAGGACCTTGAGCCCCTGGGCCACGACCTCTTGGCCGATGCCGTCACCAGGGACCACTGCGAGATTGATGCTGCGAGACATGTCGGCACCCTACTCCCGCGTCCCAGCCCGTGACACCGGGCGTCCGCCATTCGGACTCACACTCTCGGCGGATTGCGTTCGCCCGCAGATCGGCCGGAGTTGCTTGTCACTACGCACCTCGCCGTGGAGCCGGGACCGGCACCTCGCCGGGGCAAACGGTCTCCGCGCTCGCCGAATCGGGCGAGCGCGTCGACTCCTGCGGGATCCGGCGCGGTCGTCGGCCGGTGGCGGCGGGCGCTGCCGGCGGCTCAGTGGCCGGTGGCGCCGCCGTTGTCGCGGCGGTCCAGCGCCCGCTGGAGGGCGGCGGCCGCCTGCTTGCGGTCGGTGTCGTTCGAACGGGGGGTGTGGCGGACGCGGCGGGCGGTCTCGGCCATGGTGATCGACTCCTTGAGATCAGAATGATTTCAGGGCGCCGGAAGGGGCGGGGAGCAGGTGCCGCAGGGGTTACCTGCATCGGGCACGGGCTCGCGACCGCCGTTCGCTGATGGAGCGAGACGTTCGGCTTCTTCCAAGCTAAGCGAGGCCGGACTGTCTGTCTCCACGATTACTCGGACTTCCTACTATCTGAGACGCGATCATGGCCGCGCCCCGGAGGGGCGCGGCCCGCACCGCGCTCAGGAAGCCGTGAGATACATCTTCGAGGCGTCCGCGCCCGCCGTGTTGCGGCAGGTGTAGGCGCTGCCCGTCGGCGCCGCGTACATCAGGGCGAGACACCGGCCCTGGGCGAGCTGGCCGTAGTGGTTGGGGTGCATGGACTCCTGCACCGGCCCCTGCGTGGAGTCGCTGTCGATCCAGCGCGCCCACTCGCTGGCGGCGGCGGACGCCGGCTGGGTGGCGCTCACCAGCCTGCTCTGCCTGGCGCACACCTCACGCCCCTGGAGCATGTCCCGCAGGTCCAGGAACTGCGCTCCCTTGGCGGCGGCCACTGCCTTCAGACGGTTCGCGATCTGCGGCACGAGCGAGTCGCGCGCCCAGTCGGAGTCCTTGTTCCAGAACGGGCAGCCCCCGGTGGAGACCCGGCTCCAGCCGCTCTCCGTGTAGCGGTTCTCGGCGGCCCTGGGAATCGGCGAGGGGTACGACTGCAGGACGATCCGGTAGGCCGAAGCGGCGTATCCCTGTGCCGACATCACCGCGCGGATCTCGTCGACGGCCTTGCCCACACCGGCCATCGCCCGGTCGATCTTCGAGTCCACCGCGGCCTGCTGGTCGTCGTGGCAGTACGAGTACCAGACCATGTAGTCCGTGGCGCAGGCGGTGATGACGTCGGCGAAGCCGAGGTCGTTGCCGCCGACCGACAGCGCGACGACCTTCACGTTGTTCGCCGCGGCGATGCCCGCGAGCTGGTCGGCCTGCGGGGCCTCGCCCTTGTACGGGACACCGCCGTTGGCGGCGCGGAAGACGTTCTGGGTGGTGGCCCCCGAGCAGGCGATGTTGATCAGCGCCTGGGCGGTGCCGGTGGCGCTGCGCACCTCGGCCGAGTCGGACCGGTGGCAGCCGTTCGCGGCCGTCGGACCGTACACGGCGGCCGGGTCGTAACCGCTGCCCGTCCACGCGCGGTCGGAGCCGTCGCGGCTGCCGCTGTTGGTGAGGCTGTTGCCCCGCCAGCGGCCCGCCTCGCCCGAGATGTAGCTGTCACCCAGGGAGACGATCGCGGTCGGGCCGGCGGTGGGGCTCGCGGCCGAGGGAGCGGCCCCGGCCGTCAGTACGGCGCCGAACGCCAGCGGGAGGGAGAGCGCGGCCGCGGCGAGGCGCCGCGTGCGGGTACGGCCGCGGGTGGGTCTGAGCGTATTCGTGGAGCGGAATCCGGACACGGCGGAACTCCTGCGCTAAGCCGCTAGGGCGTATCAGTGAGGGAAGCCGCCGGCCGGTGGCATGCGGAAATCTGGCACGCCGCCGTTTGTTACCGCTAGGTACGTGCACGTTTCTTTTGCGTCACGGCATGGCCGGACAACGCCCCCTGTGCCACCGCGCTCCCCGCCGCGCCGGGCGTCCGCTCAGAGCAGGTCGCCGCCCCGCCAGTCGAAGACCAGGGCGTCCGACCCGTCCGGGAGCCCGGTCACGGGCCGCAGGTACGTCGAGCCCTCCTCGTCCGGCAGCGGTACGACGCCGTCCGGACCCAGCGCCGCGATCCGTCCCGGCCACACCGCCCACCCCCGCCCGGCGTAGAGCGCCGCCCCGTCGTCGGACGCCGAGAGCGCGCCGAGCCCGTACGCACGGTCGATCACCCGCTCCAGCGCCTCCATCACCCGGTTCCCGAGCCCCTGCCTGCGGCGGTCCGCCCGTACGGCCACCCCTTCGACGTACCCGACGCGCAGTGACATGCCGCCGTGCAGGACCCGGCGCTGGACGACGCTGCCGTGGGCGGCGAGGCCGTGCTCGTCGCGGACGAAGGCGTGCATGCCGCCGACGGTGTGGTCCCAGTCGTCCTCGCCGAAGTCGCCGTCGAAGGCGGCGTCCAGGAGGGCTCGGATCTCGTCGAGTTCGGCGGGTTCGAGATCTGCGGTGTGGGCGGTGCGCACGTCATTCATGGGGGCACTCTCGCAGGGCCGCCACCCCGGAGGGCGGGGTGGCGGCCGGAATCCGTCAGTACACGTTCACGCCGTACGCCGACAGGGCTTCCCTCACCGGCTGGTGGATGGCGGAGCCGTTGGCGCCCGTACAGCCGGAGCTGCCCGAGTGGATGCCGAGCGCGACGCTTCCGGCGAAGTGGGCGCCGCCGCTGTCGCCGCCGGCCGAGCAGGCGGTGGTGCGGACCATGCCGTAGACGGGGCCGTCGCCGTAGTTGACGGTGACGTTCACGGCGGTGACGGTGCCGCTGGTCACCTTGGTGGTCGAGCCGCTCTTCTTCAGCGCCTGGCCCACAACGGCGTTCGCGGCGGACGCGATGTCCTGGAAACCGCCGTTGTAGAGGTTGACGTTGCCCGCGGGCGCCGAGCCGTCGGTGTAGCGGACGATGCCGTAGTCGTTGGTGGGGAAGCTGGTGCCCTCACGGACGCCGATGACCGGACCGCCGGACGTGGCCGACCAGTTGGCGGCGCTGTTGGTGCAGTGGCCGGCCGTCACGAAGTAACGTGCCGTCCCCTTCGAGACGTTGAAGGCCGCCGAACAGCGGTACCCGCCGCCGTAGATGGCGTCGCCGCCCGCCACTTCCCGCTTGAACGTCCCCGGTACGCGCGACACGCGCACCGCGCCGTCCTGCGCGGCGGCGACCTTCTTCAGCCGGGCCAGCTCGCGGGCGGACACGGACCGGTCGGCCTCGACGCTGACCTGATTGACCCTCGGGTCGATGCCCCACGAGGTACCGGTGATCTTCGCGTCGGACTCCAGGGCGGCCATGGCCGCCTCCAGCCGCGCGGCGCCCCGCTCCACCTTCTTCGCGACGGCGCCGGTCGCCCGGACCTGCGCGGCGGCGCGGTCGCTGGTGACGGTGACGACGAGGGCGCCGGTACGGGCGTCGAGGTAGCTGCCGGCGGTGTCGTCGCCGAGGCGCGTCGACAGCTCCGAGTCGAGGGCGTACGTCGCGGGGCCCGCGGCGGCGGCCCCGGCGGCGCCGCCGGTGGCGGTCCCGGCGCCGGCCGGGGCCGTGCCGATGCCGAGTGCCCCGGCGGCCAGTAAGGCGGTCAGGACCGTGCGGGTGCGGAGGATGCGTCTCATGGGGGGATCTCCTCGGTCAGGTCTCCGTGGGGAACGGGGACGCCGCCGAGAAATTTGACATGTTCATTACCGTCACGCAAGACCGCGTCGGCCCACCCGGGCCGCCCCGCCGGTTTCCGCGCCCGCTTCGGGGCACATGGACAGCGACGAAGGAGGCGAGACATGGGAGCTTGGGCACTCACCCGCCGCGGCAGGACCACCGCGCGCCGGGCATCGGACAGTTCGGCCATGGAGGCGGCCGCGCGCTGGGGATTCGTGGCGCGCGGGGTGCTGTACCTGCTGATCGGCGTACTGGCCCTGCGGATCGCGCTCGGCGACGGCGAGCGCGAGGCGGACCGGGGCGGCGCGCTCGCGGAGGTGGCCGCGCAGCCGCTGGGCTCGCTCCTCCTGTGGGCGCTCGGCATCGCCCTGGTGGGCATGGCGCTGTGGCGGCTGTCTGAAGCCTGCTTCGGCGCGGCCGGGTCCGACGGCCACAAGGCCCGCAAGCGCCTGATGTCCCTGGCCCGCGCCCTCTTCTACGGCTTCGTGGCGTACAGCGTGCTGTCGTTCGCGGCGGGCGAGGGCGGCAGCGGCAGCGGATCGAGCGACAAGCAGTCGGAGGACGTGACGGCCAGGGCCCTCGAACTCCCGGCCGGCCAGTGGCTGGTGGGAATCGGCGGCCTCGCCATCGCGGTCACGGGCGTGTGGATCGCGGGCCGGGCCGCCCTGCGCAAGTACCACAAGCACCTGAAGGCGGACGCGCTGCGGGGCCGCACCCGGCGGGCCGTCGACGTCACCGGCGTGTCCGGAGGCATCGCGCGCGGCGCGGTCTTCGCCGTACTCGGCGGCTTCGCGGTCAAGGCGGCCGTCGACTACGAGCCCGACAAGGCCAAGGGCATCGACGACACCCTGCGCTCCTTCTCCGACACCCCGGCGGGCCCGTGGCTGCTGGCGCTCATAGCCGTCGGCCTGGCCATGTTCGGCCTGTTCTCCTTCGCCATGGCCCGCTGGCGCAAGATCTGACGCCGCTCGTGGAACCGCCCCCGTCCGGCGTGGGGGCCGGGACGGGGGCGGAGCTTCGCGGGGCGCGCGAGGGGTCGTGCGCCGGGGCGGTCAGCCCTGGTGCGGGTAGGTGTAGTCGGTCGGCGGGACCAGGGTCTCCTTGATGGCCCGGGTCAGGGTCCAGCGCTGGAGGTTCTGCGGTGCGCCGGCCTTGTCGTTGGTGCCGGACGCGCGGCCGCCGCCGAAGGGCTGCTGGCCGACGACGGCGCCGGTCGACTTGTCGTTGATGTAGAAGTTGCCCGCCGCGTAACGGAGCTTGTCCATCGTGTACGCGGCGGCCGCGCGGTCGCGGGAGATGACGGCGCCGGTCAGCGCGTAGTCGGAGGCCGACTCCATCTGCTCCAGCATGGCGTCGTACTTCTCGTCCTCGTACACGTGCACCGCGAGGATCGGGCCGAAGTACTCGGTCGTGAAGACCTCGTTCGCCGGGTCCGTGCACGCGATGACCGTCGGGCGGACGAAGTAGCCGACCGAGTCGTCGTACGTGCCGCCCGCGACGATCGTGCAGGTCGGGTCGGCGGCGGCGCGGTCGATCGCGGCCTTGTTCTTGGCGAACGAACGCTCGTCGATGACGGCGCCGATGAAGTTCGACAGGTCGGTGACGTCGCCCATGGTGATGGCGTCGACCTCGGCCGCGAACTCCTCCTTGAAGCCGTCGTTCCAGATCGAGGCCGGGACGTACGCCCGCGAGGACGCGGAGCACTTCTGGCCCTGGAACTCGAACGAGCCCCGGGTCAGCGCGGTCTTCAGCACGGCGCGGTCGGCGCTCGGGTGCGCGACGACGAAGTCCTTGCCGCCCGTCTCGCCGACGAGACGCGGGTACGTGCGGTACTTCTCGATGTTGTTGCCGACCGTCTTCCACAGGTACTGGAAGGTCTTGGTCGAGCCGGTGAAGTGGATGCCGGCCAGGTCGCGGTGGTTGAGGGCGACCTCGGAGACCTCGATGCCGTCACCGGTGACCAGGTTGATGACGCCCTTGGGGAGGCCCGCCTCCTCCAGGAGCTGCATCAGCAGCACGGCGGCGTGCGTCTGCGTCGGGGACGGCTTCCAGACCACCACGTTGCCCATGAGGGCGGGAGCGGTCGGCAGGTTGCCCGCGATGGCCGTGAAGTTGAACGGCGTGATCGCGTAGACGAATCCTTCCAGCGGACGGTGGTCCAGCCGGTTCCACACGCCCGGGGAGTTCGCCGGCGGCTGCTCGGCGAGCAGGTCGCGGGCGTACTTGACGTTGAAGCGCCAGAAGTCGACGAGCTCGCACGGGGTGTCGATCTCGGCCTGCTGCACGGTCTTCGACTGGCCGAGCATGGTCGAGGCGGCCATCGTCTCGCGCCACGGGCCCGACAGCAGCTCGGCGGCGCGCAGGATGATCGCCGCGCGGTCGTCGAAGGACATCGCGCGCCACGCCGGCGCGGCGGCCAGGGCGGCGTCGATCGCGTCCCGCGCGTCCTGCTGCGTCGCGTGCGCGGCGGTGCCGAGGACGGCCTTGTGGTTGTGCGGCTGTACGACGTCGAAACGCTCGCCGCCGCCCATCCGCTTCTCACCGTTGATCGTCATCGGGAGGTCGACGGGGTTCTCGGCAAGCTCCTTGAGCTTGACCTCGAGACGCGCACGCTCCGGCGAACCGGGGGCGTAGGTGTGCACCGGCTCGTTGACCGGGGCGGGGACCTGGGTCACAGCGTCCATGAGTTCCTTGACTCCTTTGTGAGGGGTGGAAGGGCTCGGCCCTAGGGTCAGCCTGGGTCAGTTCTTGGTGATCATCGAGCGGACGAAGAACAGCAGGTTGGCCGGCTTCTCCGCGAGGCGTCGCATGAAGTAGCCGTACCAGTCGGTGCCGTACGCGGTGTACACACGCATCCGGTGGCCCTCCGCCGCGAGCCGCACGTGCTCTTCGCTGCGGATCCCGTAGAGCATCTGGAATTCGTACTCATCCAGTTTGCGCCCCGCACGCCGGGCGAGCTCCTGGCTGACGGCGATCAGTCGCGGATCGTGGGACCCGATCATCGGGTAGCCGTCGCCCGCCATGAGGATCTTCAGGATCCGGACGTACGCCTTGTCGATCTCGGCCTTGTCCTGGAACGCGACGGAGGCGGGCTCCTTGTAGGCGCCCTTGACGATACGGACCCGGCTGCCGGCCGCCGCCAGGCGGCGCGCGTCCTCCTCGGTGCGGAAGAGGTACGCCTGGATCACGCAGCCGGTCTGCGGGAAGTCCTTCCGCAGCTCCTCGTGGATGGCGAACATCGAGTCGAGCGTGGTGTGGTCCTCCGCGTCCAGCGTGACCGTGGTGCCGATCTCGGCGGCGGCCTCGACGACCGGGCGGACGTTGGCGAGCGCCAGCTCGTGGCCGCCCTCCAGCGCCTGGCCGAACATCGAGAGCTTCACCGACATCTCGGCCCGCTCGCCGAGCTCCAGCCCCTTGAGGTGCTCGATCAGCTCCAGGTACGCGTCGCGGGCGGCGGACGCCTGCTCGGGCGTGGTGATGTCCTCGCCGACGACGTCGAGCGTCACTTCCAGGCCCTTGTCGGCGGCTTCCCGGACGATCGGGACGACCTGCTCGACGGTCTCACCGGCGATGAAGCGGCCGACGACCTGTTTGGTGCCCGGGGCCGCCGACACGAAGCGGCGCATCTTGTCGCTGCGCGAGGCGGCGAGGATCACGGGACCCAGCACGGGGCACCTCCACGGGAAAGGCTTGAAGGGGGCCGCGACCAGGGGAAAGTGTCACGGCACGGATGACCACCGTGAAATCTAAGGATCGCCCGGGTGCGCGGCCATCGACAGCTGTCACGCATCCGTGTCCCGTATCTCATACAGATGTCTGAAGGAATGCGAGAATGGGAGGCGTGAAAGGCGATTACCAGGACCTGGTCGACGAGATCTCGGCGCTGCTCGGCGCGCCGGCGACGCTGGAGGACCGTGATTTCCGGCTGATCGCGTTCGGCGCCCACGACAGCGGCAGCGGTTTCGACGAGACGACCCTGGACCCCGTCCGTACGCGCTCGATCCTGACCCGCCGCTCGACGGCCGAGGTCCGCGCCTGGTTCGAGAAGTTCGGCATCGCCACGGCCGAGGGCCCGGTGCACATCCCCGCCGACCCGGCGGCGGGCGTGCTGCGCGGCCGGCTCTGCCTCCCCGTACGGCACCGCGGCGTCGTCCACGGTTACGTCTGGCTCCTCGCCGGCGCCGAAGGCCACCCGGGGCCGGTGCCGGACACGGCGATGGCGGTCTGCGCCCGGATCGGCGCACTCCTGGCCGACGAGGCCCGGGCCCGTGCCGACCTGGGCCCCCACCTGCTGACCCTGCTCACCACGGACTCCGCCGACAGCCGGTCCGCCGCGCTGGCCTCGCTCGGCGCGGCGCTGGGTGACTCGGGCCCGTACGCCCTGCTGTGCGTCGCTCCGTGGGCCGCCGACGTGCCGGGTGTGCGCAAGGTGCCCGGCGCGGCCGCGCTGTGCCTGCTGCCGGTGCCCGGTCCGGCGGGCCCGCGCCTCGCCGCCCTGATCCGGATCCGTACGAAGACCGGCCTCTCCCCCGCCCACCGGGCGGCCGAGAGCCTGATCGCCGCGCCGGGTCCGGTCGTCGGCATCGGCACCCCGGTTCCGGCGCTTGACGACCTGCCGGGCGCGTGGCGCGAGGCGTCGGCCGCCGCCCGGGCCGCCCTGGCCCGCCCCCACCTCGGGCCGGTCGCCGAGTGGTCGGGGATCGGTCCGTACCGGCTGCTGGCAGCGCTCCCCGACAGCGGGCCGGGGCACCCGGTGGACCCCGCCGTGCGCCCGCTGCTCGACCCCGCGCACGCCGAACTGGCCCGCACGGCGGAGGCGTTCCTGGACTGCGCCGGCCAGGCGGGCCGCACCGCGAGCGTCCTGAACATCCACCGCCAGACGCTCTACTACCGCCTGTCCCGCGTGGAGCAGCTCACCGGCCTCGACCTCCACGACGGCGAGGACCGGCTGCTGCTGCACATGTCGCTCAAGGCCGCCCGCCTCTAGCCGTCGCCGTGCGGGGGACGCGGATCCCGATCACGGGTTGACTCATTCCGTGCGGCGCGCTCCCCGGCCGGCGGGCCCGTTCCAGGGGGACGCCCCCGCTCCGGTCCCGCCGCGCGCCCCCGCGGACCGCCACCGACCTGCGGCCCTCCGGCGGGCCCTTCGCCGCCGCCGTCCGGCGGCCACGCCTTTCGCCGCACAAGGGGGCGTACGACCAGAAAGCCTCTGGAGGCCCCCCGGCCGTGTCACTAGCGTGTGCGTCGCTCCGGAGAGACCGGAGCGACGTGAGCGAAGGGAACGCACTCCCCATGCGCATCAGAACCAAGCTCGCCGTCACTTTCACCGCGGCAGCGACGGCGGTCGTGGGCCTGGCCGGCCCGACCTCCGCGTCGGCCCCGCTCGAAGCCCGGATCGCGTCCGAGGCGAAGCAGGCCGGACTCAGCACGAGCGAGGTCGCGGGACTGCAGAAGCAGATCGACGAACAGCTCGCCCGCACGCCCGGCGGCAAGCAGATCGGCGTCAACCAGATCTCCTGGCGCGGCGGCAAGACCGTCATGACCTTCCCGTTACCGGGCGAGAAGCGGGCCCGCGCCGTCAACGAGCCCGTCGGCGCCCTCGGCACACCGAACTGCAGCTACGCCTGGACATGCCTCTACGAGCACTCCAACTTCGACGGACGCCGGCTGACCTGGTCGGACTGCAACTTCGAGAATCTCGCCAACTGGGGCTTCAACGACAAGACGACGTCCTGGCACAACAACCAGACGCGCGGCACCCAGACCCGCGTCTACAACTGGACGGGCAGCGCCTGGGCCCTGCTGTGGACGTCCACCGCACCGTCGTCCAGTTCCTACGTCGGCAGCGCCAACAACGACAAGGCGGACGGCCTCTGGGTCTGCTGACACCCGCCCGCCGAGAGCCGGACCGGCCCAGCGCCGCCCCTTCCTTCGCCCCCCTGGCGGGGACGCGCGGACCGTGCGCCATGCACCTCGGCGGTCACAGCACCGTGCCCGGGACGCGGACCGCTCGTACGAGTCGTACGAGCCGTCCGTGCGTCCCGGGCACGGGGTCGGGCGGGGGTGCGTCAGTCGGCCAGGTTCACGAAGCGGGCCGATGAGGCGCCGATCTCCTCGGCGATCTCGCTGAGCACCGCGGCCGGGACCGTGTCGTCCACGGAGAGAACGGCGAGCGCCTCGCCGCCCTGGTCGGCGCGCGACACCTGCATGCCCGCGATGTTCAGGCCGCCCTCGCCGAGGATGCGGCCGACCGTGCCGACGACACCGGGACGGTCCTGGTAGCGCAGGACGACCATGTGGTCGGCCAGCGCCAGGTCGATGTCGTGCTCGCCGATACCGACGATCTTCTGGAGGTGCTTCGGGCCCGACAGGGTGCCGGAGACCGAGACCTCGTCGCCGCCGGAGAGCGTGCCGCGCACCGTGACGACGTTCTTGTGGTCCGGGGACTCCGAGCTCGTCGTCAGGCGGACCTCGACGCCGCGCTCCTGCGCGAAGAGCGGCGCGTTGACGTAGCTGACCGTCTCGTCGACGACGTCCTCGAACACACCCTTGAGGGCGGACAGTTCGAGCACCTTGACGTCGTACTGCGTGATCTCGCCGCACACCTCGACGTCGAGCCGCACCGCGACCTCGCCCGCGAGCGCGGTGAACATCCGGCCGAGCTTCTCGGCGAGCGGCAGACCGGGGCGTACGTCCTCGGCGATGACGCCGCCCTGGACGTTGACCGCGTCCGGCACGAGCTCACCGGCGAGCGCGAGGCGCACGGACTTGGCGACCGCGATGCCCGCCTTCTCCTGGGCCTCGTCGGTGGAGGCGCCGAGGTGCGGGGTGCAGACGACCTGGTCGAGCTCGAACAGCGGGGAGTCCGTGCAGGGCTCCTTCGCGTACACGTCGAGGCCCGCGCCGGCGACCCGGCCCTCCTTGAGGGCGGAGTACAGCGCCGCCTCGTCGACGATTCCGCCGCGCGCCGCGTTGACGATGCGCACGGTCGGCTTGACCTTGTGCAGCGCCTCGTCGCCGATCAGGCCGAGCGTCTCGGGCGTCTTGGGCAGGTGCACGGTGATGAAGTCGGCGACCTCGAGCAGCTCGTCGAGCGAGAGCAGCTTGACGCCCATCTGCGCGGCGCGCGCGGGCTGTACGTAGGGGTCGTACGCGACGATCTTCATGCCGAAGGCGGACATGCGCTGCGCGACCAGGACGCCGATGCGGCCGAGGCCGACGACGCCGAGGGTCTTCTCGCTCAGCTCGACGCCCGTGTACTTCGAGCGCTTCCACTCGCCGTTCTTGAGGGCGGTGTTGGCCTGCGGGATGTTGCGCGCGGTGGCGACGAGCAGGCCGCAGGCGAGCTCGGCGGCGGTGACGATGTTGGAGGTCGGCGCGTTGACGACCATGACGCCGGCCTTGGTGGCGGCGGAGACGTCGACGTTGTCGAGGCCGACGCCCGCACGGGCGACGACGCGCAGCTTCTTGGCGGCGGCGATGGCCTCGGCGTCGACCTTGGTGGCGGAGCGGACGAGGATCGCGTCCACGTCGGCGATGGCCGGCAGAAGCTCCGCCCGGTCGGCGCCGTTGCACTGCCGGATCTCGAAGTCCGGGCCCAGGGCGTCGACTGTGGCCGGCGACAGCTCTTCAGCGATGAGTACGACAGGTTTCGAGCTCACGTGAGTCCTCACTGGTCCTTTGCGGACGGCCGTCCCGACGGCCGCAGGCGGTGGAGGGGCTAGCCGCGTGGAAGACGCACGACGCTGTGGGCCTGACGCGTGTATGTAAGAAGCAGTCTAGTGGCGCGGAACAGTGGGTCTTCCGCCTCGGCGGAAGTATCACCCGTCCGTGGCTGGACGTTCTGTCCAGTTGTGCGCGAAGGGCCGCGGCGATACGCCGCGGCCCCCGCCCCAAGGCTTACGCCTCGTCGTTGTCGACCCAGCTCATGAGCTTGCGGAGCTCCTTGCCGGTGGTCTCCAGCAGGTGCTCGGAGTCCTGCGTCTTGTACTCGTTGTACTTCTTCAGACCGCCGTGGTACTCGTCCATCCAGTTCTTGGCGAACGTGCCGTCCTGGATCTCGGCGAGGACCTTCTTCATCTCGGCCTTGGTCTGGTCCGTGACGACGCGCGGGCCGGTGATGTAGTCGCCCCACTCGGCGGTCTCGGAGACCGACCAGCGCATCTTCTCCAGGCCGCCCTCGTACATGAGGTCGACGATCAGCTTCAGCTCGTGGAGGCACTCGAAGTAGGCGATCTCCGGCTGGTAGCCGGCCTCGACCAGGGTCTCGAAGCCCGCCTTGACGAGCGCCGACGCACCGCCGCAGAGCACGGCCTGCTCACCGAACAGGTCGGTCTCGGTCTCCTCGGTGAAGGTCGTCTTGATGACGCCGGCCCGGGTGCCGCCGATGGCCTTGGCGTACGAGAGAGCCAGCGCGAAGGCGTTGCCCGTCGCGTCCTGCTCGACGGCGGCGATCGCCGGAACGCCGCGGCCTTCCTCGTACTGACGGCGGACCAGGTGGCCCGGACCCTTGGGGGCGACGAGCGCGACGTCGACACCGGCCGGGGCCTTGATGAAGCCGAAGCGGACGTTGAAGCCGTGGGCGAAGAACAGCGCGTCGCCGTCCTTGAGGTTGTCCTTGATGGACTCCTCGTAGACCTGGGCCTGGATCGGGTCCGGGATCAGGATCATGATGACGTCGGCCTCGGCGGCGGCCTCGGTCGGCGTGACCACGCGCAGGCCCTGCTCCTCGGCCTTCGCCTTGGACTTGGAGCCCTCGTGCAGGCCGACCCGGACGTCGACACCCGAGTCACGGAGCGACAGCGCGTGGGCGTGGCCCTGGCTGCCGTAACCGATCACCGCGACCTTGCGGCCCTGGATGATGGACAGGTCGGCATCGTCGTCGTAGAACAGCTCGGCCACTGGGATTCTCCTTGGGTGCTGGTTGTGCGTCCCACCGTACGGCGGGGTGCGAAATGTTGGACTGCGGGTCTCGCTATGCGAACAACGGGACCGAGGGGTGGTCAGGCCGAGCGGTCGAGGGCGCGCAGGCTGCGGTCGGTGATCGACCGGGAGCCGCGCCCTATGGCGATCGTGCCGGACTGGACGAGCTCCTTGATACCGAACTGCTCCAGCATCTTGAGCATCGCTTCGAGCTTGTCGGCGCCGCCGGTCGCCTCGATGGTCACGGCCTCCGGGGAGACGTCGACCGTCTTGGCCCGGAACAGCTGGACGATCTCGACGATCTGCGAGCGGGTCTCGTTGTCGGCCCGCACCTTCACGAGGACGAGCTCGCGCTGGATGGCGGCGGCCGGCTCGAGTTCGACGATCTTCAGCACGTTGACGAGCTTGTTCAGCTGCTTCGTCACCTGTTCGAGCGGCAGAGCCTCGATCACGTTGACCACGATGGTGATGCGCGAGATCTCGGGGTGCTCGGTGGTGCCCACCGCGAGGGAGTCGATGTTGAACCCGCGGCGGGAGAACAGGGCCGTGATCCGCGCGAGGACGCCCGGCTTGTTCTCGACCAGGACGGAGAGGGTGTGCTTGGACATGGGCTTGAAGTCTCTCTCTCGTCTGCTCAGTCGTCTTCGTTGTCGCCGAAGTCGGGGCGCACCCCGCGGGCGGCCATGACCTCGTCGTTCGAGGTGCCGGCGGCCACCATCGGCCAGACCATGGCGTCCTCGTGCACGATGAAGTCGACCACGACCGGGCGGTCGTTGATGGCATTGGCCTCGGCGATGACCTTGTCGAGATCGGCCGGGTCCTCGCAGCGGATCGCGTGGCAGCCCATGGCCTCGGACAGCTTCACGAAGTCCGGGATACGGGTGCCGGCGCTCGGCTGCCTGCCGTCGGCGTCCGGGCCGCTGTGCAGCACGGTGTTGGAGTAGCGCTGGTTGTAGAAGAGCGTCTGCCACTGGCGGACCATTCCGAGCGCGCCGTTGTTGATGATGGCGACCTTGATCGGGATGTTGTTGAGCGCGCAGGTGGTGAGTTCCTGGTTGGTCATCTGGAAGCAGCCGTCACCGTCGATGGCCCAGACCGTGCGGTCCGGCATGCCGGCCTTGGCGCCCATGGCGGCCGGGACGGCGTACCCCATCGTCCCGGCACCGCCGGAGTTCAGCCAGGTGGCGGGCTGCTCGTACTGGATGAAGTGCGAGGCCCACATCTGGTGCTGGCCGACGCCCGCGGCGTAGATGGTGCCCTCGGGCGCCAGCTGGCCGATGCGCTGGATGACCTGCTGCGGGGACAGCTGGCCGTTCTCCGGCAGGTCGTAGCCCAGGGGGTAGGTGTCGCGCCAGCGGTTGAGGTCGTTCCACCAGGCGGCGTAGTCGCCGGTGTTGCCCTCGGTGTGCTCGGCCTGGACGGCCTGGACGAGGTCGGCGATGACCTCGCGGGCGTCACCGACGATCGGCACGTCCGCGGCCCGGTTCTTGCCGATCTCGGCCGGGTCGATGTCGGCGTGGACGATCTTGGCGTACGGCGCGAAGCTGTCCAGCTTGCCGGTGACGCGGTCGTCGAAGCGTGCTCCGAGGGCGACGATCAGGTCGGCCCGCTGCAGCGCGGTGACGGCGGTGACCGCACCGTGCATGCCCGGCATTCCCACGTGCAGCGGGTGGCTGTCGGGGAAGGAGCCCAGCGCCATCAGGGTGGTGGTGACGGGGGCGCCGGTGAGCTCGGCGAGGACCTTCAGTTCGGCGGTCGCGCCGGCCTTCATGACACCGCCGCCGACGTACAGGACCGGACGCTTGGCCTGGACGATCAGCTTGGCGGCCTCACGGATCTGCTTGGCGTGCGGCTTGGTGACCGGGCGGTAGCCGGGCAGGTCCTGGCTGGGCGGCCAGCTGAACGTGGTCTTCGCCTGGAGGGCGTCCTTGGCGATGTCGACCAGGACGGGGCCCGGGCGCCCCGTCGAGGCGATGTGGAACGCCTCGGCGATGGTGCGCGGGATGTCCGCGGCCTTGGTGACCAGGAAGTTGTGCTTGGTGATCGGCATCGTGATGCCCACGATGTCCGCCTCCTGGAAGGCGTCCGTGCCGATCGCCTTGGAGGCGACCTGGCCGGTGATCGCGACCATGGGGACGGAGTCCATGTGGGCGTCGGCGATCGGCGTGACCAGGTTCGTGGCGCCGGGCCCCGAAGTGGCCATGCACACGCCGACCTTGCCGGTGGCCTGCGCGTAGCCGGTCGCCGCGTGGCCGGCGCCCTGCTCGTGACGCACCAGGACGTGGCGGACCTTCGTGGAGTCCATCAGCGGGTCGTACGCCGGCAGGATGGCGCCGCCGGGAATGCCGAATACCGTGTCGGCCCCCACTTCCTCGAGGGAGCGGATGAGCGACTGGGCGCCCGTCACGTGCTCGACAGGGGTGGCGTGGGTTCCGCCGTTGCGGGGCCGCGGCTGCGGATGGTGGGCCCCGGAGGCCTGCTCGGTCATCGGCATTCTCTTCTCGAAGCTGAGGGTGTGAAGCTGAGATGGTTTTGCGGTGGTTTGCGTAGTGCCAGTGCAACAAAAAACCCCCCGTGCCGTGAGGCAAGCGAGGGGAGCGCGCCGGTGCGGGTTGCAGAGCTGCATGTGCGTGCTCTGCTTCAGCCGACGCGCTTTCCAAGTACGAGAATTCGGGTGCGCATGGCACTGACCCTCCCTCCGGCGGCCGGTGCCTGTCAAGTAGGTGGGACAGGCGTCTCACTATTTGAGCGCATTGGCGGGTGTGTGATCGTTTCGCTTCCGTTCGCGCTCACATGACGTACGGGAAGTGATCCGCCCGGGCCGCCGGCGAGCACCGGCAGGGCCGCCTCCCCCGGAAGAGGGAACTCTCCGCGCACCAGCGCCCGCCGCAACCGGTACTCGTCCAGCGGCCCTGAGAAGGCCATCCCCTGCCCGTGGGTGCACCCCATGGCGCGCAGGGCGCTCACCTGCTCCGGCAGGTCGACGCCGTCGGCCACGGACTGCATACCGAGGTCGCAGGCGATCCGCAGCAGCCCGCTGGTGATCTTGTGCAGCCGGGCCGACTCGACGACGCCCTCGACCAGCTCCCGGTCCAGTTTCAGTACGTCGATGGGGAGCCGGCGCAGCGCGTTGATGGCGGCGTACCCGCTGCCGAACCCGTCCAGCGCGATCCGCACGCCGAGCCGGCGCAGCGCCACCAGGCGCCGCTCCAGTTCGTCGAACGAGATCCGGGGGTCGCTGTCGGCCAGCTCGATGATCAGCGAACCGGAGGGCAGCCCGTGCCGGGTGAGGAGGGCCTCGATGGACCCGAGCGGCAGGGGCTTGTCCACCAGCCTGCGGGCGTCGAGCCGGACCGTCACGGGCACCTCGTGGCCCGCCCGGTTGCGCTCGGCCGCCTGCTCGACCGCCTCTTCGAGGAGCCACCGGCCGAGCTCGGCCATGCGGGGGCCCTCCTGCGCGTCGCCCTTGTCGGCCACCCGCAGGAACTCGGCGGGCGTGAAGAGGATGCCCTGGGTGGAGCGCCAGCGGGCCTGGGCGGCGACGGAGACCACCCGGCCGGTGGTCAGGCTCACCACCGGCTGATGGAGCAGCGCGAACTCGCCCTCGTGGAGCGCGGTGCGCAGCCGGGTGGCCAGTTCGGTCCTGCGGACCACGTCGGCCTGCATCTGGGGCGCGTACAGCTCGACGCGGTCCTTGCCGCCCGCCTTGGCCCGGTACATCGCGAGGTCGGCGTTGCGCATGAGGTCGGTGGGGCTGATGCCGGGCTCGGCGAAGGCGACGCCGATGGACGCGGCGACGCGTACGTCGTTGCCTCCGATCCGGTAGGGCTGGGAGAGCGTGAGGCGCAGCCGGTCGGCGATCTCGTGGACCTGGCACTCCCGTGCGGCCTGGTCCTTGGAGCCCTCGCCGACGATCAGGGCGGCGAACTCGTCGCCGCCGAGCCGGGCCGCGGTGTCGCCCGCCCGTACGGAGTCCTGGAGGCGGCGGGCCGCCTGGATCAGCAGCTCGTCGCCGGCCTGGTGGCCGATGGTGTCGTTGACGGCCTTGAAGCCGTCGAGGTCGATGAAGAGCACGGCCGTGCCGGGGTCGCCGACACGGCGGCCGCTCAGCGCCTGGCGGACGCGCGCGGTGAACAGGGCCCGGTTGGGCAGGTCGGTGAGCGGGTCGTGCTCGGCGTTGTGCTGGAGCTGGGCCTGGAGGCGGACCCTCTCGGTCACGTCCCGGCTGTTGAAGATCAGGCCGCCCTGGTGCCGGTTGACGGTGGACTCGACATTGAGCCACTCCCCCGTCCCGGACTTGAAGCGGCACTCGATGCGGGTGGTCGGCTCTTCGGCCGGAGGGGCGGCCAGGAACCGGCGTACCTCGTGGACGACCCGCCCCAGGTCCTCCGCGTGGATCAGCGAGGCGAGCTCCGATCCGATCAGCTCCTCGGCCTCACGTCCGTAGACGCCGGACGCGGCCGGGCTGACGTACCGCAATATGCCGGTGGGTGCGGCGATCATGATGACGTCGCTCGATCCCTGCACCAGGGAGCGGAAGTGGTTCTCCTTCTGCGCCAGTTCCTGGGTGAGGGAGATGTTGTCGACGAGCATGATGCCCTGGCGTACGACGAGGGCCAGTACGACCGTGCAGCCGGTGAAGACGACGACCCGGTCCACGCGGCGGCCGTCGACGACGTTGTAGAGGATGCCGAGCGTGCAGACGGCCGCGGCGAGGTACGGCGTCAGGGCGGCCAGTGAGCCGCCGATGGGGCGGCTGCCCGGAGTGCGGCCGGCCGGACTGCGGGTGACCGGGCCGCGGCCGGCCGGATTACGGCCGCCCCGGGGGTACGGGGCGCCCTCCCTCCACTGCTCCGCCCGCCGCGCGCCCCAGGGCGCGTACGCGAGGAGCAGCGAGCCGGCGAACCAGCCCGCGTCGAGGAGCTGGCCCGAGCGGTAGCTCTCGCGCAGCAGGGGCGAGGTGAACAGCGCGTCGCACAGGACGGTCGTGGCGAGGGCCGCGATCGCCGTGTTGATCGCCGTGCGGTTGGCGTTGGAGCGCCGGAAGTGCAGCGCGAGCACCATGCTGACCAGCGCGATGTCGAGCAGCGGGTAGGCGAGGGAGAGCGCCGCGTGGGCCGTGCTCTCCGCCTCGAAGTGCGCGGTGTGGGCGAGAGCGAGGCTCCAGGAGAGCGTGAGCAGCGAACCGCCGATGAGCCAGGAGTCGAGCGCCAGGCAGACCCAGCCGGCGCGCGTGACGGGGCGCTTGGCGAGGACCAGCAGGCCGACGATGGCGGGCGGTCCGAAGCAGAGGAAGAAGAGGTCGGCGAAGGAGGGCGAGGGGACCTCGCGGCCCAGCACCACCTCGTACCAGCCCCACACCGCGTTCCCGCAGGCCGCCATCGCGGAGGAGACCGAGAACAGCAGCCAGGCGGGCCGGAAGCGGCTCTCCCGCGCGCGTGCGTACAGGAAGCAGGAGACCGCGGCGACCAGGGCGGCGGCGGCGAGACCGAAGTCGCCCATGATCAGCGCCAGGTGCGCGGAGCCCCAGCCGAGGGCCGAACCGACGGCGTAGGCCCCGCAGACCAGCGCCAGGCCGAGCTGCGAGATCAGGCCGCATCCGCCGCCGGGCAGCTGCTGCCGGGCGAGAAGCGCTCCCGGCGCACTCACCGGGCCGCCCTGACGCGCGGCGCTCCGGGCGCCGGAGGGGCGGAAGACAGTCGCGGGCCGGGGCCGCACCCCGGGCCCCCGGGGCGGCGCCGGTCGCGCCGCTCGCGCGGAGGTTGCCGCCGGTGGCCCCGCCGCGTCGGAACCTTGGTCCATTCGCCGTGCATCGCCCGTCGCCCCCCTCACAGTCCGGTCGCTCCCCAGCGCCGTGATAATGCGCGGCGCAGCCCCTTGGTCCGGACGATACACCAATTCCGTCACTCAGGGACATACTCCCTCTACTCTCCGTGACCAGCAGAGACCGTGATCGGCACGCCGTGCATTCGAGTGGCTTCGCAGTGTGTCCGTTCTTGATCCGGGCGAACTCTCAGGGAGTGGTGAGGACGACGTTGCGCAGGGGTTCTCCGGCGGCGAAGCGGGTGAGCTGGTCCGCCATCAGGCGCTTCGCGCGCGGCATGAACGCCGACGTACTGCCGCCCACATGGGGGCTGATGAGGCAGCCGGGGGCGTGCCACAGCGGGTGACCGGGGGACAGCGGCTCCGGATCCGTGACGTCGAGGGCGGCCCGCAGGCGGCCCGCCTCGAGCTCGGCGAGCAGCGCCTTGGTGTCGACGACGGGCCCGCGCGCTACGTTGACCAGCAGCGCTCCGTCCTTCATGCGCGCCAGGAAGTCCGCGTTCACCAGTCCCTGAGTCGCCTCGGTCAGCGGGGTGGAGAGAATCACGACGTCGGCGGCGGGCAGCAGTCCGGGCAGGTCGGCCAGTGGATGCACCGGCCCGCGCTCCGTTGTACGGGCAGAGCGCGCGACGCGCGCCACCCGCGCACACTCGAAGGGCGTGAGCCGGTCCTCGATGGCCGCGCCGATCGAGCCGTACCCGACGATGAGGACGGACTTGTCGGCGAGCGCCGGGTAGAAACCGGCCCGCCACTCCTCCTTGTCCTGGCCGTGCACGAAGCCCGGGATGCCCCGCAGCGAGGCCAGGACGAGCGCGAGCGTCAGCTCGGCGGTGCTGGCCTCGTGGACGCCCCGGGCGTTGCACAGGCGCACCCCGGTGTGCAGGTCCGCGAGGCCCGGCTCGACGTGGTCGATGCCGGCGGAGAGCGTCTGGACGGCGCGTACGGAGGTCATGGCGGCAAGCGGGCGGACCGCGATCTCGGGGCCCTTCATGTACGGGACGACGTAGAAGGCGCAGTCGGCGGGATCGGCGGGAAAGTCCTGGCCACCGTCCCAGAAACGGTAGGTGAAGCCGTCGGGGAGCCCCGGTATCTCGGCGGCGGGAACGGGGAGCCACACGTCTGAAGTCATGGTCAGGAGGCTATGCGAAGGGCGGCCGAAGGCAGAGGTTAGTTTGGGGAGCGGCAGAGGGAGGGGTACGGGGAGTTGGAGCGCAGGACAATCGGTGCGGCAGCGCTCGAAGTGGGTGCGATCGGACTCGGATGCATGCCGATGAGCTGGGCGTACACCGGCTCTCAGCAGCGGGGGGACCGGTCGTTGCGTACCGTGCACGCGGCGCTCGACGCCGGGTCCAGTCTGCTCGACACGGCCGACATGTACGGGCCCTTCACCAATGAGCTGCTGCTCGGGCGGGTGCTCAAGGAGCGGCGCGCCGACGCCTTCGTCTCGACCAAGTGCGGGCTGCTCGTCGGCGATCAGCACATCGTGGCCAATGGACGACCGGGGTACGTGCGGCGGGCCTGTGACGCTTCGCTGCGGCGGCTGCAGACCGATGTGATCGACCTCTACCAGTTGCACCGGCCCGATCCGGAGGTGCCGGTCGAGGAGACCTGGGGCGCGATGGCGGACCTCGTGCGGGCCGGGAAGGTGCGGGCGCTCGGCGTGTGCGCGGTGGGGGCCAGGGCGTCGCGGCGGTCCGGGGCGCGCATGCATGACGGAACGATTCGCCAACTGGAGCGGGTGCAGCAGGTCTTTCCGGTCAGCGCGGTGGAGGCCGAGCTCTCGGTCTGGTCTCCCGAGGCGCTGACGGCGCTGCTGCCGTGGTGCGAGGCGCGGGGGGTCGGCCTCCTGGCGGCCATGCCGCTGGGCAACGGGTTCCTGACCGGGACGCTCAAGCCGGGGCAGGGCTTCGAGCCGGACGACGTACGGGCGAGGCATCCGCGCTTCACGGCCGAGATGATGGCGGCGAACCAGCCGGTGGTCGCCGGGCTGCGCCGGGTCGCCGAGCGCCACGGCGCGACTCCGGCGCAGGTGGCGCTGGCGTGGGTGCTGGGGCGCGGGCGCCAGGTGGTGCCGGTGCCGGGGACCAAGCGCGAGCGGTGGGCGGTGCAGAACGCCGGGGCGGCGGCGCTGCGGCTGACCGCCGAGGACACGGCGGAGATAGCGGCGCTGCCGCCGGCGCGCGGCTCGTGGGACTGACGCGGCGGCACGTGGGAGTGGCCTGGGGCCTGTGGGACTGGTGCGGCGGCTTGCCGGACCGCTGCGACGACCCGCGACCCGGTTGGTCCGGAAGGGAACCCGCGGGGTGCGAGCGGTGTATGAAGAGTGGGAGCCGCTGCCGGTGACCACCGCCGGCCGTCGAAGGGATGCGTACCGTGCAACGTCCTGCTGTGACAGCCGTGTTGGCTGCCGCCGTCCTCCTGCTCGGCGCGGGGTGCTCCGGCGGGGACGCGAACGCGCCGGCCCCGACGGCCACGGGCGGCACGAGTGCGCCGCCGTCACCTGACGCGTCCGCGCCGGGCTCCGGACCCCGAGCCGAGCCCCCGCCGGCCAAGGGGTCGGCCGAGGTGACGGGCACGCTCACCAAGGAGCTCAAGTCGCCCTGGGGGCTCGCCCCGCTGCCCGGCGGCGATCTGCTCGTCTCCTCGCGCGACGAGGGGACCATCACCCGGGTGGACGGCGAGAGCGGCGAGAAGACCGAGGTCGGTACGGTGGCCGGGGTCGCCCCGGCCGGCGAGGGCGGGCTCATGGGCCTGGCCGTCTCGCCCGGCTTCGCCTCGGACCACATGGTCTACGCGTACTTCACCACCGAGTCCGACAACCGCATCGCCCGCATGCTGTACGACGAGAAGAAGCCGGCCGGGCAGCAACTGGGCGCCCCTGACACCATCTTGCGCGGCATCCCCAAGGGCACCGTCCACAACGGCGGGCGGATCGCCTTCGGCCCGGACAAGATGCTCTACGCCGGGACGGGCGAGACTGGTGACACCGGGCTGGCGCAGGACAAGAAGTCGCTGGGCGGCAAGATCCTGCGGATGACCCCGGACGGCGAACCGGTGCACGGCAATCCGGAGGCGGACTCGGTCGTCTACTCGTACGGGCACCGCAATGTGCAGGGGCTGGCCTGGGACGGCGAGAAGCGGCTGTGGGCGGCCGAGTTCGGCCAGAACACCTGGGACGAGCTGAACCTGATCCGCCCCGGCCGGAACTACGGCTGGCCCGAGGTCGAGGGCAAGGGAGACCGTGAGGGGTACGTCGACCCGGTCGCGGAGTGGAAGACGTCCGAGGCATCGCCCAGCGGCATCGCGTACGCCGCCGGTTCCATCTGGATGGCGGGCCTGCGCGGCGAGCGGCTGTGGCGGATTCCGCTGGACGGCACGAAGCCGGTGGCCGCGCCCGAGTCGTTCCTGGCGGAGAAGTACGGCCGGTTGCGCACCGTCGTGGCGGCGGGCGGCGAGAAGCTGTGGCTGGTCACCAGCGAGACGGACACACGCGGCACGCCGCAGGCGGGCGACGACCGCATCCTGAACGTGGAGGTGGAGTAGCCGGTCGCGGCCCGGGGAGCCACGGCCCCGCACCGGCTTGGGTCCCCCACCGGCTTCGTCCTCGCACCGGGAGGCGCGAGGACCGGCGGGCCCGGACCGGGCGGGCGCCGCGGGCGCCCGGCGGTGTCAGGCCGTGGCCAGGGGCTCGTCCTGGAGGTCGGTGAACAGACGCAGGCGGTGTGCCACGGCGGCGGCTTCGCCCCGGCCGGACACGCCGAGCTTGCCCAGGATGTTCGAGACGTGGACGCTCGCCGTCTTGGGTGAGATGTAGAGCTCCTGGGCGATCTGCCGGTTGCTGAGACCGGCCGCGACCAGGCGCAGGACGTCCTGTTCGCGCGGGGTCAGGCCCAGGGACGCGGCCGGGCCGGCCGTGAGCACCGGGACCTCGGGCGCCGGGGTCAGCGACAGGCGGGCGCGCTGGGCCAGCAGGACGACGCTCTCGCCGAGGGGCCGGGCGCCCAGGTGCTCCGCCGCCGCGCGGACCAGCCGCAGCAGCTCGGCGGCCCGTTCGCGCTCGTCGGCGTTCGGCTCGCGCGGCCTCACCGAACCGGCCGCCGGCGCGTCGGTCGCGTCGGCGCCGCCGGGGGCGGAAGCGGCCAGCAGTGACTCCGCCCAGCGCAGGCGGGCGCGGGCCAGGTCGTACGGGCGCTCCAGCGTCTCGAACCGCGTGACCACGCCCGCCCAGTCGTCCGGGCTCACCACGCCCTCGGCCCGTCGCAGCTCGGCCCTCACCCAGCGTTCGTACGCATGCCACAGCGGGACCGGGGTGGGCAGGCGCTTCGCCCCCGCCCGGATCAGCTCCAGGGCCGCGGCGCGGCCCTCCTCGGCGGCCGGGAGGCCCCGTGCGTCCGCCTCGGCGACGGCGGCTTCGACGAGCAGCGCCCAGGCGTAGCGGTGCGTCCCGAGGGGGAAGCCGGCCTCGGCGGCCCGGGCGAACCCGGCGCGGACGTCGAGGATGCGGCCCCGAGCGGCGGCCAGGGTCAGCGCGATGCGGTGCAGCGGCAGGTCGTGCTGGGGCATCGGGTCGTGGCTGCCGAAGTACGCGCGGGCGGCTGCGAGCCGCTCGTCGGCGGCGGCCAGTTCGCCTCGGGCGCGCGCCACGTCGGCCTGTATCCACGCGGCGGCCCCGCGCGGCTTGGGACTGGGCGCCGAGGCCCGTTCGATGTCGACGGCGTGCTCCACGGCCTCGCTCCAGCGCCCGAGGGAGACGAGTGACTCCGCGAGGTTCCCCCGCACCCAGGCCTCGGTGTCGACGAGGCCGTACTTCCGGGAGAAGGCGACGCCCTCCTCGGCTATCTCCACGGCCTCCCGGGAGCGCCCCACGGACTCCAGGGCCGAGGGGAGGTTCACGTGGATGCGGCCGGCGACGCTGGCCATGCGCTGGGCGACGGCCTGCTCCTTGACGGCGTACAGCACGGCGAGGCCGCCCTCGACGTCTCCCGAGTCGACGGTCAGGCCGCCCAGGGTGGTCAGCGCGGACAGTTCGGTGTCGCGGGCGCCGACCATGCGGGCGTACTCCACGGCCTGTTCGGCGGAGACCAGGCTCTCCGCGCCCGGCTCGTGCAGCATGCCCCAGCCCGCGACGTACGCGAGGACCTCGGCATGGACGGCGGACGGCGGAAGGCCCCGTACGAGGTCGCGCGCGCGGGCGAGCTCGCTCCAGCCGTCACCCCGGCCGAGGCTCGATATGAGCTTGCAGCGCTGCACCCAGAACCAGGCCTCGCGCAGGGCGTCGCCCTCGCCGTCCAGCAGTCGCAGCGCCTTCTTGGCGATCTTCAGAGCCCGTTCGCGTTCGCCGCCGAACCGGCCGGCGACGGTGGCCTCCGCCATCAGGTCGAGGTAGCGCAGCGGCGTCGTCGCCGGGTCGCAGCCGCAGGGCGGGTAGACCTCGGCGTAGTCCAGGGGGCGCAGCACCGCGCGGACGTCGTCGGGGGCGTCGTCCCACAGTTCCATGGCGCGTTCGAGAAGGCTCAGCTGGTCGGCGTACGCATGGCGGCCGCGGGCCTCGACGGAGGCCTTCAGCACGGCGGGAAGCGCCTTGGCGGCGTCGTGCGCCGCGTACCAGTGGCTGGCGAGGCGGGTGGCGTACTCGTCGGCCCGCACCAGGGAGGGATCGGCCTCCAACGCTTCCGCGTAGCGCCGGTTGAGCCGGGAGCGCTCGCCGGGGAGCAGGTCGTCGCTGAGCGCCTCGCGCACGAGGGAGTGCCGGAAGCGGTATCCGTCGCCGTCAGGCGTCGCGAGCAGCAGGTTGGCGCCCACGGCCGCGCGCAGGGCCTCGATCAGGTCGTCCTCGGGGAGCCGCGCGACGGCGAGCAGCAGCCGGTGTTCGACGGTCGAGCCGCCCTCGGCGACGATCCGGGCCACCTTCTGGGCGTCGTCGGGCAGCGTTTCGACGCGGACGAGCAGCAGGTCGCGCAGGGAGTCGCTCAGGCCCGTGGCGCAGCCGCTCGCGAGGCACGACGCCAGTTCCTCGACGAAGAAGGCGTTGCCGTCGGAGCGGGTGAAGACCTCTTCGGCGAGCGCCGCGTCCGGCTCGGCGGCGAGGATTCCGGCCAACTGACGGTGTACTTCGGCGCGGTTGAAGCGGGGCAGCTCGATGCGCCGGACCGTGCGCAGCCGGTCGAGTTCGGCGAGGAGGGGGCGCAGCGGGTGGCGGCGGTGGATGTCGTCCGCGCGGTAGGTGCCGATCACGACGAGACGCCCGCGCCGCAGGGTGCGGAAGAGGTACGCGAGCAGGTGGCGGGTGGAGGTGTCGGCCCAGTGCAGGTCCTCCAGGGCGAGCACCACGGTACGGTCGGCGGTGATGCGCTCCAGGAGGCGGACGGTCAGCTCGAACAGACGCGTCATGCCGTCCTCGTGGTGCTGATCGCGGGTGGTCTCGCCCAACTCCGGCAGCAGACGCGCCAGTTCGCCCTCCTGCCCGTCGGCTGCGGCGGCGACCTCGTCGGGCATCCTGCGCCGCAGGGCGCGCAGCGCGGTGGAGAACGGCGCGAACGGCAGTCCGTCGGCGCCGATCTCGACGCAGCCGCCCACCACGACGACGGCCCCCGCCTCGCACGCCGCCGTGAAGAACTCCTCGACGAGGCGGGTTTTGCCCACGCCCGCCTCACCGCCCACGAGCAACGCCTGCGGCTCGCCCGCGGTGGCGCGGGCGAGCGCATCGGTGAGCTGGGCGAGTTCGCCGGCGCGACCGACGAACACGGGGCTGACAGACCTGGTTTCCACATCGCCGAGCATCGCACAGAGGTCCGACATCGCGGGGGCGACCTGCGAACCTCTCAGGGGCACGACCGTCATCGCAGGTCCTCGCTCCGCCGTCGGGCCGCTGTCACGCGGCCCGCGCGAAGCGGTTGCGCAGCGAACTCACCGGCCCCTCGGATGCGTTGCGCCCGGAGGAGCGGGCGGCCCGGCGGCCGGCCCGGCGCGCCTTGGCGGCCTGGCGTGCGAGGCGTTCCGCGGCGGCGACGCGCCTGAGCTCGGCCGCGTACTGCTGCTGGATCTCGTGCTCGAACATGGTGTTCTCCCGGCTGGGTGAGAGGGTGTCGATCTCGCTTTCCGCGATGTCCCCACTCTCGTTTCCCAGGGGCCCCCGGCGCATCGGGAGAGTGCCGCATATTGACGGCACGAGGGGCCTTAGGGACGTACGCGCAGGGTTGCGTACGTCCCTAAGGCCCCTTGGTCCGGCTGCCTTACCCGCCCGCTCCGGCCCCCGTGCCCGCACCGGGCGGCGTGGGCATCGCCGCGAAGAGGTCGAAGTACATCCCGGCGGAGACGAGCAGGCCGAGGACGCCGAGGGCGAAGCCGGCCCAGGCGAAGGAGCGGACCCAGGCCGGACGGGTGCTCGCGCCGGGCGTGCCGAAGGACGGGCGGACGAGCACCACGGCGGCGACGGCAAGGGCGAGCAGCGCGAAGCCGCCGTTGACGAGGGCCGTCATGTGCCAGCCGTTGCCGTACAGCGCGGCGACCTGGTCGGCGGGGCTGTCGGTCTGCTTGGTCCCGAGCTGGCCGATGAGCGTCTGGCGCTCGGCGGCGACCCGGCTGGTCCAGGTCCCGGACAGGGCGGCGAAGCCGAGCACGGTGGAGACGACGGCGGCCGCGCCCGCGCCGACGCCGGACGACGGGGCGGGCGGGGTCTCGTCCAGGAGATCATCGGAGTCGTCCCCGTCGTCCTCGGCGCCGTCCTCCAGCGCGGCGTCGTCCTTCCCCGCGCCCTGCTTCACCACGGCGTCGTCCCTGGCCACACCGTCCGCGGCCCCGGGCCCGCCGGCGACGGCCTCCCGGTCGGCGGTGCTCGTGTTCTTCTCCGCGGCGATCTCGTCGCCCTCGTTCGGGTCGGACTTCGTACGGGCTGTTGCAGTCATACGCCGCACGCTAGGTGCGGTTTCTGAGAGCTTCCTTAACGCCTCTCGCGCCACTCCCGTGCCAGCACCGACCAGGTCTCCTGGTCGTGCCGTACGCCGTGGGACACGTGGGCCTCGCGCCGTACGCCCTCGCGCGTCATCCCCAGCCGCCTCGCCACGTTGATGCTGGCGGTGTTCCCGGCGGCGACCAGCCACTCCACCCGGTGCACACCCCGCACGTCCACCGCCCAGTCGATCAGCACCCGCGCCGCGCGCGTGACCAGGCCGCGCCCCACCGCGGACTGCTCCAGCCAGCAGCCGACCTCGCAGGTGCCCGCCGCGGTGTCGAAGAGCCGGAAGAGGACGCCGCCGACCAGTGTGCCGTCGAGCCAGATGCCGTAGATCCGGCCGGCGTCCGCCGCCTGCTTGTCGGCGTACGACTGCAGGAACGCCCGCGCCGCGTCGAGGTCCTCGGCAGCCGCCGCGAGCCCGATGAACCGGTCGATGTGCTCGCGCCCGCGGTCGATGTGGGCGAGATACTCCTCGGCCTGCCAGGGCTCCAGGGGGCGCAGCTCCGCGTTCTCGTCGGCGCCGCCCAGCTGTATCGCGAACATCCCGCTCCTTGCCGGTTAGGGCACGAGCTGTTGGGACTCCTCCGACTCGCCCGTGCGCTGGGCTTCGATCTTGTCATGCACGGGCAGGCATTCGGCGGGTTCGATGCTGATCCGCGGCAGCCACCGGTCGAGCCGGCGGGGCAGCCACCAGTTCGCGCCGCCGAGCATGTGCATCAGCGCGGGGACCAGGAGGGTACGGAGCACGAACGCGTCCAGGGCGACGGCGGCCGCGAGCCCGATGCCGAACATCGCGATCACCCGGTCGCCGCTGAGGACGAACGCCAGGAAGACCGAGATCATGATCACCGCGGCGGAGTTGATCACCCGGCTGGTCTCGGCCAGCCCGACCCGCACCGCCCGCCGGTTGTCCCCGGTGTCCAGCCACTCCTCGTACATCCGGCTGACCAGGAAGACCTGGTAGTCCATCGAGAGTCCGAAGAGCACCGAGACCATGATCACCGGAAGGAACGGCTCGATCGGTCCCGCACTCCCGAGCCCCAGCAGCTCACTGCCCCAGCCCCACTGGAAGACGGCCACGACGACGCCGAAGGAGGAGGCGACGGCGAGCACGTTCATCAGCGCGGCCTTGAGCGGGATGCCGACGCTGCGGAACGCGAGCAGCAGCAGGACGCAGCCGAGTGCGATCACGACGCCGACGAAGAGCGGCAGCTTGTCGACGATGACCTCGGCGAAGTCGTCGTAGCCCGCGGTGATCCCGCCGACGTACACGTCCAGCGACGTCCCCTGCTCGGCCTGCGGCAGGACGCTCTCGCGCAGCAGGTCGACCAGGTCACTGGTCTCCTGCGACTGCGGCGACGACTCGGGTACGACGGTGAGCGCGGCCGTGCCGCCGTCCTCGCTGTACGCCACCGGACTGACGGAGGCCACTCCGTCGGCACCGCGCACCGTGCCGGCGAGGGCGTCCATGGCGGCGCGGTCGTCGGCGCCGTGAACCTCGGCGACCAGGGTCAGCGGGCCGTTGCTGCCGGGGCCGAAGCCGTCGGCGATCAGGTCGTACGCCGCGCGGGTCGTCGTGGACGCCGGGTTGTTGCCCTGGTCGGACGTGCCCAGGTGCAGGCCGAGCATGGGCAGCGCGAGGACCAGCATGACGACGGCGGCGACAGCGCCGAGCAGCTTGGGGTGGCGCTCGACGAAGGCCGACCAGCGGGCGGCGAACCCGGTCGGCAGTCCCGGCTTCGGGCCGTGCACGGCGAGCTGCCTGCGTTCGCGGCGGCTGAGCGCCCGCATGCCGATGAGGGAGAGCAGGGCGGGCAGCAGGGTCACGGACGCCGCGACGGTGAGGACGACGGTCAGCGACGCGGCGATCGCCACGCCATTGAGGAAGGACAGGCGCAGTATCAGCATGCCCAGCAGGGCGATGCACACCGTCGCGCCGGCGAAGACGACCGCGCGGCCGGTGGTGGCGACGGCGTTGGCCGCCGAGTCGGCGACGGACAGGCCGCTGCGCAGGCCCTTGCGGTGCCGGGTGACGATGAACAGGGCGTAGTCGATGCCGACGCCGAGCCCGACCAGCATGCCGAGCATCGGCGCGAAGTCGGCGACGGTCATGACGTGGCCGAGCAGTACGGTGCCCGCGTACGCCGTGCCGACGCTGACCAGGGCGGTCGCGATCGGCAGCAGGCTGGCCGCCAGCGAGCCGAAGGCGACGAAGAGGACGACGGCCGCGACCACGACTCCGACGAGTTCGCTGAGGTGCGAGGTGGGGGCTTCGGTGAGGGCGACGGCGCTGCCGCCGAGCTCCACCTGGAGCTGGGCGGTCTCGGCGCTCTTGGCGGTCGTGACGAGCGCCTCGGCCTGCTTCTGGAGGACGTCGTCGGACTGCGCGCCGAAGGTGACGGTGGCGTAGGCGGTGTGCCCGTCCCTGCTGATCTGCCCGGCGCCCTCGCGCTCGTACGGGCTGACGACGGAGTCGACGCCCGGGAGGTCCCGGACGGCGTCCAGGGTCCGCGTCATCGACTGCTCGACCCCGGCGGCCTGGACGGTGGTGCGGCCCGCGGTGTGCCAGACGACGGTGTCGCCGTCGCCTCCCCGTCCGTCGAACGCGGCGTCGAGGAGGGCGGTGGCGCGCCCCGACTCCGTGCCGGGCACCTCGTAGTCGTTGGAGTACGCGGAACCGGCGACTCCGGCGGCTCCGGCCACCACGCCGAGCGCGAGAAGCCAGAGCAGGACTGAGGCGAAACGGTGCTTGACGCACCACCGGGCGATTGCTGCCAACGGACTTGCTCCCTGGGTGGTTCGTGGATCTTTACCGGGAACAAACCCGCAAAGAACTCAGGACCTACGCTCAGCCACTTTGGCAGCTAAACGTGATCCTTTGTCCCTTTCGTGCGCATCGTCACAGGAGTCGCGGGAGCCGGGGGCACAGCTCCCGGGCTCCCGCGTACCACCCGGTGTGTCAGCCTGAGACGCTCGCGCGCCCGTTCTCTATGTGCCCCATGAGGCGCCTGTGGAAGGCGTCGTCACCCGTAACGGTGATCGCCAGGTCGTACCACCCGTGGGCGTCCGCGGCGGAGTGCACCACGGTGCGGCTGCGGCCCGGCTTCACCGTCACCCGGCGGTGCCGCCCGTCGTGGAGATCGGCCTCGTCGGCGTACGCGAGCGTCCGCACGGTGAAGGTCAGCGGCTCGCCGCCCCGGTTGACGAGGGTGAGGTGCAGGTCGCGGTCGCGCACGTCGAGGTACGAGGAGACCTCGGCGGCGCCCGTCCGCGTACCCGCGAACTCCCGGCGGAAGCCGTTCGGCCCGGTGATCGTGAAGCGGTAGGCGTCACGCGTAAGGGGTACGGCCCATTGCGCCGAGCCCCTTACATCCCGGTGCTGCGGAATGGCGAACTCACCGGCGTAGGGGTAGAGCGCGAAGTGCGCGCTCGCGCGCCCCCTGTTGCTGAGCTCCACCCGGAAGACGCCGCCGTCGACCGCGCCGTGGGCGTCCGGCTGGTACGGGAGCGGGCGCGCGGGACGCGTCCCCTCCTCCTGCACGGGCATGTGCTGCTCCAGCGGCGGGACCGGCCGCCAGCGCCCCGTGAACGGCGGGATCGCGCCCGGCCGCTCCACCGGCGGCTGCCGGCGGCCGCGCCGGAAGTCGAACGCGGAGGTCAGATCGCCGGTGACCGTGCGCCGCCAGAGGGTGATGTTGGGTTCCTGGACGCCCGTCCACCGCTCGAGGAAACGGATCACCGAGGTGTGGTCGAAGACCTCGGAGCAGACGTACCCGCCGACCGTCCACGGGGAGACCACCAGCATCGGGACCCGGACGCCGAGGCCGGTCGGCCGTCCCTGGTACCGCTCGTCGGTGTTGCCCTCGGGCGGAACCGGCGGCGGCACGTGGTCGAAGAAGCCGTCGTTCTCGTCGTAGTTGATCAGTACGACGGTGTGCCGCCAGACCTCGGGGTGGGAGCCGAGCGCGTCGAGCACCCGGTAGACGAGCGAGGCGCTGGCGACCGGCGACGAGGCCCCGGGGTGCTCCGAGTCGACCGCCGAGGGCACCAGGTACGACACCTCGGGCAGCGTGCCCGCCGCGACGTCCGCCCGGAACCGGTCGGCGAGGCTGCCGGTCTCCTCCCGCCGCAGGCCCCGCTCGAAGAGGGAGCGCTCGTTCTTCGTCAGCGTGGCCACGCCGTCCTCCAGCGCGGCGAGCAGCCGCTCGCGCTCGGCGGTGCCGGCCGTCTCCCGGACCTTGGCGTAAAAAGCCTCCAGATAGGTGAACCCGCCGGGGACCTTCGCGAGCGCCTTGCGGGCGATCTGCTTGAAGACCGTGAAGAACTCGATGTTGTTGTCGGTGAAGTTCTCCCACTCCTGGTACGTCTTCCAGGAGCGGCCCGCCCTCTCCAGCCGCTCGGCGTACGTGGGCCACGGGTAGCCGGGATGCGTGCCCTCGGCGTATGCCGCGTTGGTGACGGCGCGGCTTCCGTCGGCCTCGTGGCCGGTCCAGCCGCTCCACAGGTGGTTGCGGTTCGGGCTGGTCGACGTGTGGATCGACGAGTGGTAGGCGTCGCAGATGGTGAAGGTGTCGGCGAGCTCGTAGTGCAGCGGGAGGTCGCGGCGGTCGTAGTAGGCCATGGTGGCGGCGGTCTTGGCCGGCACCCAGCCGTCCATCCAGCCCTGGTTCCACGCCTTGGCGCCGCCGTCCCACGAGTGGTCGAGGTCGCCGATGTACTGCAGGTCCTTCTTCTGCGCCTCGGCCGCGTCCCGGACCGGGAACGGCACGACGTCGCCCAGGGGGCCGGGCTGCTCGAAGACCGGCCTGCCGGACGGCAGCTCCACGGCGTTGCGGTCACCGAATCCGCGCACGCCGCGCAGCGTGCCGAAGTAGTGGTCGAAGGAACGGTTCTCCTGCATGAGGACGACGACGTGCCTGACCGCCCTGAGCCCGCCGGAGGGCGGTTCGGCGGCCGTCGCCGCCCGGAGCGAGGGCGGCAGCAGCGATCCGGCCCCGGCGGCCCCGAGGGCGCCCCCACCCAGCGCGAGCATCCTTCTGCGCGAAATGTCCGGTGACACGCTCGACCTCCCAGTCGACAGCCAATGGTTCGCCTGTGATCCATTGAGTGGTACGCCTGGGACGGTAGTGAGACCGGGTGGCGACGAGAAGACCCGGCGACGACTCCGGCGTGAACGTCCAAGACAAGGCACCGGGAGTCCAAGCGGTTTCCGGCCACACCGGGACCCGGCCCGCGCACACGCCGAAGGGCGGCGCTCCGGAGGTCTCCGGTGCGCCGCCCCTCGTACGCAGACGGGCGTAGGGGCGTCAGCCCTCGGTCACGCCCAGCTTCTCCAGGATCAGCTCGCGCACCCGCGCCGCGTCGGCCTGACCGCGCGTGGCCTTCATGACCGCGCCGACCAGCGCGCCGGCCGCGGCGACCTTGCCGCTGCGGATCTTGTCCGCGATCCCCGCGTTGGCGGCGATCGCCTCGTCCACGGCCGTGCCCAGCGCGCCCTCGTCGGAGACGACCTTCAGGCCGCGCTTCTCGACGACGTCGTCCGGGCCGCCCTCGCCCGCGAGGACGCCCTCGATGACCTGGCGGGCCAGCTTGTCGTTGAGCGAGCCCTCCTTCACCAAGGCGGTGACGCGCGCGACCTGCTCGGGCGTGATCGGCAGCGACGCGAGGTCGCGGCCGGACTCGTTGGCGTTGCGCGCCAGCTCGCCCATCCACCACTTGCGGGCCGAGGCCGCGTCCGCGCCGGCCTCGATCGTGGCGACGATCGGGTCGATCGCGCCGGCGTTCAGGATCGACTGCATGTCGTGCTCGCTGACGCCCCATTCCTCGCGGAGGCGGTTGCGGCGTACCCGCGGCAGCTCGGGCAGCCCCTTGCGGAGCTCCTCGACCCACTCGCGCGCGGGGGCCACGGGCACCAGGTCGGGCTCCGGGAAGTACCGGTAGTCCTCGGCGTTGTCCTTGATGCGGCCGGCCGTGGTGGAGCCGTCCTCCTCGTGGAAGTGCCGGGTCTCCTGCACGATCGTGCCGCCGGACGAGAGCACCGCGGCGTGCCGCTGGATCTCGAAGCGGGCGGCGCGCTCGACCGAGCGCAACGAGTTGACGTTCTTCGTCTCGGAGCGCGTGCCGAACTCCTCACGGCCGTGCGGCCGCAGCGAGAGGTTCACGTCGCAGCGCATCTGGCCCTGCTCCATGCGCGCCTCGGAGACGCCGAGCGCCTTGATGAGCTCGCGCAACTCGGCGACGTACGCCTTCGCGACCTCGGGGGCCCGCTCGCCCGCGCCCTCGATCGGCTTGGTGACGATCTCGATGAGCGGGATGCCGGCGCGGTTGTAGTCCAGCAGGGAGTGGGACGCGCCGTGGATACGGCCGGTGGCGCCGCCGACGTGCAGCGACTTGCCGGTGTCCTCCTCCATGTGGGCGCGCTCGATCTGCACGCGGAAGATCTCCCCGTCCTCCAGCTGGACGTCCAGATAGCCGTTGAAGGCGATCGGCTCGTCGTACTGCGAGGTCTGGAAGTTCTTCGGCATGTCCGGATAGAAGTAGTTCTTCCGGGCGAAGCGGCACCACTCGGCGATCTCGCAGTTGAGCGCGAGGCCGATCTTGACCGCCGACTCGACGCCGATCGCGTTGACGACCGGGAGCGAGCCGGGCAGACCCAGGCAGGTGGGGCAGGTCTGGCTGTTGGCGTCCTGCTTGAGCTCCGTGGAGCAGCCGCAGAACATCTTCGTCTTTGTGCCGAGCTCGACATGGACCTCGAGGCCCATGACGGGGTCGTAGGACGCGAGTGCGTCCTCGTACGACACCAGTTCAGTGACGGTCACGGTGAAACTTTCCCTCTCAGCCCAGCAGGACGTCGTCGTCGCCGAGCTTCTTCAGCTCGCGGTACAGCAGAGCGAGGCCCGTGACGATGGCGGCGGCGGAGACAGCGGCGTCGACGAGACGCAGCGTGTCATTGTCCTTGCGGGCCATACGGGCCTGCTTGACGACGCTGATCGCGCCGAAGGCGGTGGAGCCGATCGACAGGTACGTGCCGGCCTTGGAATTCTTGAATCCCTTGGCCTTGATGGGCATGGGGCTCACAGCGACGGTGCCTCCTCAAGCAGCGGGTGGCCCCACTTTTCCACGAAGGCTGCCTCTACTGCGGCGCCGACCTTGTAAAGACGGTCGTCCTTCATGGCGGGGGCGATGATCTGGAGACCGACCGGCATGCCGTCCTCGGGAGCCAGGCCGCAGGGCAGCGACATGGCGGCGTTGCCGGCCAGGTTGGTCGGGATCGTGCACAGGTCGGCGAGGTACATCGCCATCGGGTCGTCGGCGCGCTCGCCGATCGGGAAGGCGGTGGTGGGCGTGGTCGGCGAGACGATCACGTCGACCTTCTCGAACGCCTTCTCGAAGTCCTGCGTGATGAGCGTACGGACCTTCTGGGCGGATCCGTAGTACGCGTCGTAGTAGCCGGAGCTCAGCGCGTACGTGCCGAGGATGATGCGGCGCTTGACCTCGTCGCCGAAGCCGGCCTCGCGGGTGAGGGCGGTGACCTCCTCGGCGGACTTCGTGCCGTCGTCGCCGACCCGCAGGCCGTAGCGCATGGCGTCGAAGCGGGCCAGGTTGGAGGACGCCTCGGACGGGGCGATGAGGTAGTACGCGGACAGCCCCAGGTCGAAGGACGGGCAGTCCAGCTCGACGATCTCGGCGCCCAGTCCGCGCATCAGCTCGACGGACTCGTCGAAGCGCTGGAGGACGCCGGCCTGGTAGCCCTCGCCGCGGAACTGCTTGACCACACCGACGCGCATGCCGGCGACGGAGCCGTTGCGGGCGGCCTCGACGACCGGCGGGACCGGGGCGTCGATGGAGGTCGAGTCGAGCGGGTCGTGCCCGGCGATGACCTCGTGGAGGAGCGCCGCGTCCAGGACCGTGCGGGCACAGGGGCCGCCCTGGTCGAGGGAGGACGAGAAGGCGACCATGCCGTAGCGGGACACGCCGCCGTACGTCGGCTTGACGCCGACCGTGCCGGTGACGGCGGCGGGCTGGCGGATGGAGCCGCCGGTGTCCGTGCCGATGGCGAGCGGCGCCTCGAACGAGGCGAGGGCGGCGGAGGAGCCGCCTCCGGAGCCGCCGGGGATCTTGGTCAGGTCCCACGGGTTGCCGGTCGGGCCGTACGCGCTGTTCTCGGTGGAGGACCCCATGGCGAACTCGTCCATGTTGGTCTTGCCGAGGATGACGACGTCGGCCGCCTTCAGCTTCTTCGTCAGCGTGGCGTCGTACGGCGGGATCCAGCCTTCGAGGATCTTCGAACCGACGGTGGTCGGGACGCCCTCGGTGGTGAAGATGTCCTTGAGCGCGAGCGGGACGCCGGCCAGCGGGCCGAGCTTCCCGCCGTTCGCCCTCTTCGCGTCGACGGCGCGGGCCTGGGCCAGCGCGCCCTCGCGGTCGACGTACAGGAAGGCGTGCACCTTCTCGTCGACGGCCTCGATGCGGGCCAGGTGGGCCTCGGTCACCTCGACGGCCGTGAGCTCGCCGGAAGCGATCTTCGCGGCGGTCTCGGCGGCGGTCAGCTTGATGATGTGGGTGTCCGTCATGACTAGTCCTCCCCCAGGATCTGCGGCACCTTGAAACGCTGCTGCTCCTGGGCGGGGGCGCCGGAGAGGGCCTGCTCCGGGGTGAGCGACGGACGGACCTCGTCCGCGCGCATGACGTTCGTCAGCGGCAGCGGGTGGGAGGTCGGCGGTACGTCTTGGTCGGCGACCTCGGAGACGCGGGCGACCGCGCCGATGATGTCGTCGAGCTGACCGGCGAAGTGATCGAGCTCTTCGCCCTTCAGCTCCAGACGCGCCAGCCGTGCGAGGTGGGCGACCTCCTCGCGCGTGATGCCAGGCATGCAGCGATCCTCAGGGGTGAGTGTGTGGATTTTGGCCCAATCCTATGGGGCTCGGGCCCCTGCCCACGAAACGGATTCCCTGCGGACGGCCTCGTACGCTCCCTGTGCGCTACTTCACCGGCTGGCCGGACGGCGAGGGGGACTGGCGCTGCGCCTCCTCCAGGGCGGCCGCGGCGGCGACCCGGTCCAGGTCCACCTGCCGGTGCCAGCCCCGCTCGCCCCGCGCCAGGAGCCACGCCGTCGCCTCGTCCGGCGGCATGGCCGCCGCGACCAGCCACCCCTGCACGGCGTCGCAGCCCAGGTCCCGCAGGCGCTCCCACGTCTCGTCGTCCTCGACGCCCTCGGCGACCACCAGCAGGCCCAGCGAGTGCGCGAGGTCGACCGTGCAGCGGACGATCTCGGCGTCCTCGTTGTCGACCGCGAGCCGCGCCACGAACGACCGGTCGATCTTGAGCTCGCTGACCGGCAGCCGGCGCAGGTGGACGAGGGAGGAGTAGCCCGTGCCGAAGTCGTCCAGGGACATCTTCACGCCGTGCCCGGTCAGCCCGGCCAGCGTGTCCGCCGCCCGCTGCGGGTCCTCGAGGAGGACGTGCTCGGTTATCTCCAGCTGGAGGGAGCCGGCGGGGACGCCGTGCCGGGCGAGGCGGGCCGCCACCGCGCCCGCGAAGCCGGGCGTGTGCACGTCGCGCGGCGAGACGTTGACCGCCACGGGGGTGTTCAGCCCCTGCGCCCGCCAGCGTGCGACCTGCGCGAGCGCGGTCTCCAGGACGTACTCGGTCAGGTGCGGCATCAGCCCCGAGGACTCCGCGATGGCGATGAACTCGTCGGGAGGGACCCGCCCGCGCTCCGGGTGCACCCACCGGACCAGCGCCTCCAGGCCGGCGACCTGTCCGTCGAAACGGACCTTCGGCTGGTAGTGCAGCTCGACCTCGCCCGCGTCCAGCGCCCGCCGCAGGTCGCCCAGCAGGCCGAGGCGGTCGGGGGTGTTGCTGTCCCGCTTGGACTCGTACACCTCCACGCCCGTGCGGTCCCGCTTGGCCTGATACATCGCCACGTCCGCGCGGCGCAGGAGCCCCTCGGCGTCCAGCGCGTGGTCGGGGAAGACGGCGACGCCCGCGCTGGCCTCCAGGACGAGCGTCAGGCCGTCCAGGTCGAGCGGCGAGGACAGTGCGGCCACCAGGTGCCGGGCGACGCGCTGCGCGCTGGTCGTCGAGTCCGCGGCCGGCAGCAGCACCGCGAACTCGTCGCCGCCGAGCCGCGCGGCCTCCGCCCCGCGCGGCAGCGCCAGCCGCAGCCTGTCCGCTATCTGGAGCAGCAGCCGGTCGCCCGCCAGGTGGCCGAGCGTGTCGTTGACCGCCCTGAAGCGGTCGAGGTCTATCAGCACGAGCGCGGACCTGGTCCCGACGCTCTCCGCCTCTTCGAGCACCGGACGGGCCCGCTGCAGCAGCCAGTGCCGGTTCGGCAGTCCGGTCAGCGGGTCCTTCAGCTGCTCCTCCGCCCTGGCCCGGGCGATCCAGAGCGTGGAGTCGAGCGCGATGAGCGGTACGGCGAACAGCGGCAGCAGGACGGGCAGCGCCACCGCTATGACGCAGATCAGGGGTGCGATCCCGAGCAGGGCCACCGCGACGAGCCCCTGCCGGTACAGGGCCGTCCGGGCGACCGACGGCAGGCGGCCACCGCGCGGGGCCAGCGCGTACCAGAGCAGCAGCCGGGTGAGGACGAGGTACGCGACGGCGGCGAGCACGACCTCCGGGACCGTTTCTATCCCCCACTCCAGTGGGTTCCAGGGCTGCTCGACGGTGGGGACGTCGCCGAACACGGCCAGCACCAGAGCGGCGGCGCCGATGCCGAGGATGTCCACCGCGCCGTGCAGCAGGCCCTGCTTCCAGCGGTGCCGGCG
Organism: Streptomyces sp. NPDC046122; assembly: GCF_056429965.1. Lineage (NCBI taxonomy): Bacteria > Bacillati > Actinomycetota > Actinomycetes > Kitasatosporales > Streptomycetaceae > Streptomyces > Streptomyces sp. NPDC046122. The sequence continues at coordinate 251,163 of NZ_JBWKLQ010000001.1, forward strand.
GGCCACGCCGACGAGCACGACGACGGCCAGGCTGACCAGGCCCGCGGGCACCCAGCCGTACAGGAGAAGGACGGCCAGGGTGAGGGCGGCGCCGGAGCCGGTGCCGCCCCACCAGCGGTCGCGGCCCAGCGCGACCAGGTGGGCGACGATGACCGCCGTGAGCAGGGTGAGGGACCAGCCGACCGTGCCGGCGGGGAACAGCGCGCGGTCCCCGGTCAGGGCGCGGAAGATCCCGGTGGCCAGGACGAGGGCGGCCACTGTCACGACGGCGGCGGGCAGCGCCCTGGGGGTGCCCGCCCACCGCCGCAGCCGTGAGGCCGGGTCGGCACTCTCGGTCGGTTTCATTCCGTCCCTCTCACTGCCGGCGGTGCCCGTGCCAAGCGCTGGCCCCGTAGTCATGCCGTACACGACTGAAATCCCTTCCCCGGCTCGGACGTGCAGGGGACACCCCGTTGCAGCCGTGTACGGCAGGCGCACATCTCAACAGTAGGCCGCAGAAGGCTCTTCGGGGCAGCGGTCCACCGCTGTTGCCCGAATGCGACCCGGCAACCGGCGTCCGTCTGCTATGCGCCGAACGGGTGATCCCGGCCACGGAGTTCACCCCCTCTCACCGCCCCTTTCCCCGCCCTGCGGCGCCCCTACTCCTCGCTCGGCACAGCCGCTTCACGCGCCGCGTCCGGACCCTCCGCCAAAAGGACGGCAAATCCTTCTTCGTTCAGGACAGGCACCTTCAACTGCATGGCCTTGTCGTACTTCGAACCGGGACTGTCGCCCACCACCACAAATCCGGTCTTCTTTGAAACAGATCCGGTCACTTTTGCGCCGAGGCTCTGGAGCGCCTCTTTCGCGCCATCCCGGGTGTAGTTCTGCAGGGTCCCGGTCACCACGACCGTCAGGCCCTCCAGCGGGCGCGGTCCCCGGTCCTCACCGGCGCCCTCCTCCGTGCGGACCCCGGCCGCCCGCCACTTGCGCAGGATCTCCCGGTGCCATTCCTCCTCGAACCATTGTTTGAGCGAGGCGGCGATGGTGGGGCCGACGCCCTCCACGGCGGCCAGTTCCGCCTCGGTCGCCTGCTCGATCCGGTCCAGCGACCGGAACTCGCGGGCCAGCGCCTCCGCCGCGACCGGGCCCACGTGCCGGATGGACAGACCGGTGATGACCCGGGCCAGCGGACGCTGCTTCGCAGCCGCGATGTTCTCCAGCATGGCGAGCGTGTTCTTCTTCGGCTCGCCCTCCTGGTTGGCGAAGAAGGTGACGATCTTCTCCTCGCCCGTCTTCGGGTCGCGCTTGGGAAGACCCGAATCCTGGTCCAGGACGTACGACTTGATGGGCAGCAGCTGCTCGACCCGGAGGTCGAAGAGGTCGCCCTCGTCGCGCAGGGGCGGCTGCGCCGGCTCCAGCGGCCTGGTGAGCGCGGCCGCCGCGACATACCCGAAGTTCTCGATGTCCAGGGACTTGCGGCTCGCCAGGTAGAAGAGCCGCTCGCGCAACTGGGCCGGGCAGGACCGGGCGTTGGGGCAGCGGAGGTCGATGTCGGCCTCCTTCATCGGCCGCAGCGGCGTACCGCACTCGGGGCACTCGGACGGCATCACGAACTCCCGCTCGCTGCCGTCCCGCAGGTCCACGACCGGGCCCAGGATCTCGGGGATGACGTCGCCCGCCTTGCGCAGCACCACCGTGTCCCCGATGCGCACGCCCTTGGCCTTGACCACCTCCTGATTGTGCAGGGTGGCGAACTCGACCTCCGAACCGGCGACCGTGACCGGCTCCACCTGGGCGTAGGGCGTCACACGCCCCGTACGCCCCACGCCCACCCGGATGTTGACCAGCTTGGTGTTGACCTCCTCCGGCGCGTACTTCCAGGCGATGGCCCAGCGCGGCGCCCGCGAGGTCGAGCCGAGCCGGCCCTGGAGCCGGATCTCGTCGACCTTGACGACGACGCCGTCGATCTCGTGCTCCACGGAGTGCCGGTTCTCGCCGAAGTGGGCGATGAACTCCCGTACGCCCGCGAGGCCGTCGACGACCCGGTTGTGCCGGGCGACCGGCAGGCCCCATTCGCGCAGCAGCTCGTACGCGTGCGACAGGCGGTCGATCTCGAAGCCCTCGCGGGCTCCGATGCCGTGCACCACCATGTGCAGCGGGCGGCTCGCGGTGACCTTGGGGTCCTTCTGCCGCAGCGAACCGGCCGCCGCGTTGCGGGGGTTGGCGAAGGGCTTGTCCTCCGCCGCCACCAGACGCGCGTTCAGCTCGAGGAACTTCTCCATCGGGAAGTAGACCTCGCCGCGGATCTCGACCAGGTCGGGGATCCGGTCGCCCTTCAGGCGGTCCGGGATGCCCGCGATGGTACGGACGTTGGGCGTGATGTCCTCGCCCGTCCGCCCGTCGCCCCGTGTCGCGGCCCGGGTGAGCCGGCCCTTCTCGTACGTCAGATTGACCGCGAGGCCGTCCACCTTCAGCTCGCACAGCAGGTGGTACGGCACGGTGCCCAGCTCGCCCGCCACGCGCTCGCCCCAGGCGGACAGCTCCTCGTCGTCGAAGGCGTTGTCGAGGGAGAGCATGCGCTCGCGGTGCTGGACCGCGGTGAAGTCCGTCTCGTACGCCCCCGCCACCTTCTGGGTGGGCGAATCGGGCGTACGCAGCTCGGGGTACTCGTCCTCCAGCCCCTCCAGCGTCCGCAGCAGCCGGTCGAACTCCGCGTCGCTGATGACGGGCTGGTCCTTCACGTAGTACCGGAAGCGGTGCTCCTCGATCTGCTCAGCGAGCTGTGCGTGCCGCTCCCGTGCCTCCGCCGGCACCGCCGCCTGCTGTTCGCCAGCCACCGTCCTGCCTCCCGTTTCCGATTCCCGTTACTCAGGGTTGTCCGCGAGCGATCTCGCGGCCCTGGCGCAGTGCGCGAGCGCGGCGCGCGCGTACGCGGGAGAAGCCCCCGCGAGCCCGCACGACGGAGTGATCACCAGGGACTCCGCCAGAGTCCCCGGATTCAGCCCCAGCCTGCGCCACAGCGTCCTGACACCCATGACGCTACCGGCCGGGTCCGACAATGCCGTGTCGGTGCCCGGCACGATTCCGGCGAACAGCTGCGTACCGCCCTCCACCGCCTCACCGATCGCCTCCTCGTCACGCTCCGTGAGCAGGGAGAAGTCGAACGACACCCCCGCGGCGCCGGCCCGGCGCAACAGGGCGAACGGCACGTCCGGTGCGCAGGAGTGGACGACCGCCGGCCCGCCGGCCGCCCCCATCACGTCCCGCAGCGTCCCCTCGACGACCTGGCGGTCCACCGCCCGGTACGTCCGGTACCCGCTCGCGGTCCTGACGTGTCCGCGCAGTACGGCCGTCAGCGACGGCTCGTCGAGCTGGAGCCCGACCTGGGCGCCGGGTACGCGCCGCCGCACCTCCGCCAGGTGTGCCCGCAGCCCTTCGGTCAGCGAGCCCGCGAGGTCCCGGGCCGCGCCCGGGTCGCCGAGAGCCGCCTCGCCGCCGCGCAGCTCCAGCGAGGCCGCCAGCGTCCACGGCCCGACGGCCTGCACCTTCAGCGGCCCCGTGTAGCCCTGGGTGAACTCCTCCAGCGCGTCGAGGTCCTCCCCCAGCCAGGACCGGGCCCGCCGGGTGTCGCGCCCCGGGCGGTCGCTGAAGCGCCAGCCGCTGGGTTCGAGGTGGACGTACATCTCGACGAGCATCCCGGCGGTCCGGCCGATCATGTCGGCACCGGGGCCCCGGGCGGGCAGCTCCGCCAGGTACGGGAAGTCCTCGAAGCTGCCGGTGACGGTCCTGGCCGCCTCCCGCGCGTCACCGCCGGGCATCGACCCGACGCCGGTCGCCGGGCCCCACGCGTATGCCGCCTCGCCCGCGCTCATCGGCCCGGCCGCACGGTCAGGTCGTTGACCTCGGCGTCGCGCGGGAGGTCGAGGGCCATCAGGATCGTCGTCGCGACCGACTCGGGGTCGATCCAGTGCGACGGGTCGTACTCCTTACCCTCCTGGGAGTGGACCTTCTCCTGCATGGGGCTGGCGGTGCGCCCCGGATAGACGGAGGTGACGCGCACGCCGCTTCCGTGCTCCTCCTGGCGCAGCGCGTCGGCGAGGGCCTTCAGGCCGTGCTTGCTGGCGGCGTACGGGCCCCATTCGGCGTGCGCGGTGAGGCCGGCGCCCGAGTTGACGAAGACCACATGGCCCTTGTCGTGGCGCAGTTGGGGCAGGAACAGCCGGGTCAGCTCGGCCGGTGCGATCAGGTTGACGTTGAGCTGGCTGTGCCAGGTCTTGGTGCCGAGCTCGCCGATGCGGCCGAGATCGACGACGCCCGCCACATGCAGCAGCGAGTCGACCCGCTCCGGCATCGGCTGGTGCGAGAACGCCCAGGAGAGCCGGTCGGGGTTGGCGAGGTCGCCGACGAGCGTACGGGCGCCGGGGAAGACTTCCGCGAGCTGCTTGGCACGGCCCGCGTCGCGGGCCATCAGGACGATGTCGTCGCCGCGCTCGTGCAGGCGGCGGGCGACGGCCGCGCCGATGCCCGAGCCCGCTCCGGTGATCACATGTGTAGCCATGGGGCCCATGCTCGCATCACTGGACTCCCGCGCACTCCTCAAGGTAGGCCAGAGCCGCCACGCCGTCCTCCGCGAAGAAGACCAGGTCGGCGAGGGGTACCGGCAGGAAGCCCTCCGCCTCCATCCGCTCGAACTGCAGCTTGAGGCCGTCGTAGAAACCCGCCGTGTTGAGCAGCACCACCGGCTTGGTGTGCAGGCCGTGCTTCTTCAGCTCCAGTATCTCGGTGGCCTCGTCCAGCGTCCCGGTGCCGCCGACCATGACGACGACCGCGTCGGACTTGGCGAGCAGCAGCGCCTTGCGCTCGGCGAGGTCCTTGGCGATCACCATCTCGTCGGCGTTCTCCCGCGCCACGGTGTGCAGGAACTCCACCGACACTCCGACGAGCCGCCCGCCCGCGTCCTGCGCGCCGTCCGCGACGACCTTCATCAGGCCGGCCTCCGAGCCGCCCCAGACCAGCGTGTGGCCGCCCTTGCCGATGAGTTCGCCGAATTCGCGGGCGGGGCGGGTGTAGCGCTCGTCGAGGTCGGCTGCCGAGAGGAAGACGCAGATGTTCAGTGCCATGGGGAAGAAGCTACGACCCCCGGACGCTGGAGAGAACACACGCCCGTCGTACCCCGGACCGAGAAGAGGGTCGCCCGTGACCGCAGGACACCGCATCACCGTCGAGCAGGGCGACGCGCACGTGCGCGTCGTGTACGGGGGACAGGTGGTGGCGGAGAGCCGCCGCCCGCTGCTGCTGCGCGAGACGGGCCTGCCGGTGCGGTACTACCTGCCGCCCGACGACGTCAGGGCCGACCTGCTGACGCCCTCCGCCAAGCGCACGCACTGCCCCTTCAAGGGGTACGCCTCGTACTGGTCGCTGCCGGGCGCGCCGGACCTGGTGTGGGCCTACCTGGATCCGAAGCCGGAAGTGGCCGCCGTGAAGGGGCACTTCTGCTTCTACGAGACGGAGGTCCTCGCCGCGGAGTGAAGATCTCCGGGCAGCCGGTGCCCGACCCGTCCCGTCGGAGGAGGCGGGGGCTACGGGCCCGCGCCCGGCGCTCCCGGCAGCGGGCCGGGGTCGCGGCGCGGGCGGATCAGGTCAGGGCGGCGGCCGCGCGCGCTGTCGTGGCGATCGTCGCCGAGCCGACCACGCGGGTGCCGTCGTACAGGACGATCGCCTGACCGGGGGCGACCCCCCGCACCGGCTCCGCGAAGGTGACGCGCAGCTCGCCGTCGACCAGCTCCGCGGTCACCGGCGTCTCGTCGCCGTGCGCGCGCAGCTGGGCGGTGTACGCGCCGCCGCCCGCCGGGGCCGTGCCGCACCAGCGCGGCCTGACGGCGGTGAGGGAGGTGACGTCCAGGGCCTCCACCGGGCCCACCGTCACCGTGTTGTTCACCGGCGAGATGTCCAGGACGTAGCGCGGCTTGCCGTCGGGGGCGGGGTGGCCGATGCGCAGTCCCTTGCGCTGGCCGATGGTGAAGCCGAAGGCGCCCTCGTGCGTGCCGACCTTCGTACCCGACTCGTCGAGGATGTCGCCCTCCGCCTTGCCGCCGAGACGGTCCGCGAGGAAGCCCTGCGTGTCGCCGTCGGCGATGAAGCAGATGTCGTGGCTGTCGGGCTTCTTCGCGACCGCGAGGCCCCTGCGCTCGGCCTCGGCGCGGATCTCCTCCTTGGTGGTCAGCGTGTCGCCGAGCGGGAACATCGCGTGCGCGAGCTGGCGCTCGTCGAGGACGCCGAGGACGTACGACTGGTCCTTGGCCATGTCGGAGGCGCGGTGCAGCTCCCGGCTGCCGTCCTCGTTCACGACGACCGTCGCGTAGTGGCCGGTGGCCACCGCGTCGAAGCCGAGGGCCAGCGCCTTGTCGAGCAGCGCCGCGAACTTGATCTTCTCGTTGCAGCGCAGGCAGGGGTTCGGGGTGCGACCGGCCTCGTACTCGGCGACGAAGTCCTCGACGACGTCCTCGCGGAAGCGCTCGGCGAGGTCCCAGACGTAGAAGGGGATGCCGATGACGTCGGCGGCCCGGCGCGCGTCGCGCGAGTCCTCGATCGTGCAGCAGCCGCGCGCGCCCGTACGGAAGGACTGCGGGTTGGCGGACAGGGCGAGGTGCACGCCGGTCACGTCGTGCCCGGCCTCGGCGGCGCGGGCGGCGGCAACGGCGGAGTCGACCCCGCCGGACATGGCGGCGAGGACACGGAGGCGGCGCGGGGTCTCAGTCATAGCTCCACCAGGGTAGACGGAACCAGCGACAGGGCCGAAAGCGTTAAAGGGCTCATGGAGCAGAAGAAGGCGGCAGGGGTGAGCAGACGTGCCCTGTTCATCGGGGGCGGCGCGGCCGTCGTGGGCGGTACGGCCGCCCTGTTCGGGGAAGAGCTGGCCCGGTTGTGGTGGCTCGTGCCGGGTGTCGACAAGCAGCGCACGGAGGGAGAGGTGGATCACAAGGGGGCCCGGTGGGTCGCCGCGTCGGCCGGGAACCTGCGGACCGCGGACCGGCCGGCCGACTACGGCATCGACCGGATCGTGATCCATGTGACGCAGGGCGACTTCGCGACGGCCGTACGCGTCTTCAAGGACCCGCTGCACGCGGCCGCCGCGCACTACATCGTGCGGGCGAAGGACGGCCACATCACGCAGATGGCGCGGGAGCTGGACGTGGCGTACCACGCGGGAAACCGCTCGTACAACGAACGCAGCGTCGGCATCGAGCACGAGGGCTTCGTCGACCGGCCGGAGAACTTCACGGACGTCATGTACCGCTCGTCGGCGCGGCTGGCCGCCGGAATCTGCCGGCGGTACGGGATACCCGCCGACCGGGAGCACATCATCGGCCACGTCGAGGTCCCGGGCACCGACCACACGGACCCCGGCCCGCACTGGGACTGGGGGCGCTACATCCGCCTGGTGCGCGCGGAGCTGGAGCGCCCGCCGGCCGCGACGTAGCCCGGCGGTTCGCCCGCACGCCGCCGCGCGGGCCTGGGGTTCAGACGCGCGCCGTGACGCAGCCCGGCGGTTCGCCCCCCACGCGGCGGGGCGGGCCTGCGGTTCAGACGAGCCCCGCCGTGCGCGCCCGCTCGACCGCGGGGCCGATCGCCCGCGCCACCGCCGCCACGTCGTCGGCGGTCGAGGTGTGCCCCAGCGAGAACCGCAGGGTGCCGCGCGCCAGGTCCGGGTCGGTCCCGGTGGCGAGCAGGACGTGGCTCGGCTGGGCGACTCCGGCCGTGCAGGCGGAGCCGGTGGAGCATTCGATGCCCTGGGCGTCGAGCAGCAGGAGCAGGGAGTCGCCCTCGCAGCCGGGGAAGGTGAAGTGGGCGTTGGCCGGCAGCCGGCCGGCCGGGGACGGGTCGCCGCCGAGGATCGCCGTGGGCACGGCCGCCCGTACGGCGTCCACCAGGTCGTCGCGCAGCCCGCCGATCTCGCGCGCGAACCACTCGCGCCGCTCCGCCGCGATCCGGCCCGCCACCGCGAAGGCGGCGACGGCCGGGACGTCCAGCGTGCCGGAGCGCACGTGCCGCTCCTGGCCGCCGCCGTGCAGGACGGGGACGGGGCTGTACTCACGGCCGAGGAGCAGCGCGCCGATGCCGTACGGGCCGCCTACCTTGTGCCCGGAGACGGTCATCGCGGCGAGCCCGGAGGCGGCGAAGTCCACGTCGAGCTGCCCGTACGCCTGCACCGCGTCGGCATGCAGCGGTACGCCGAACCCGGCCGCCACGTCGGCGAGTTCGCGGACCGGCATGACGGTGCCGATCTCGTTGTTGGCCCACATGACGGTGGCCAGGGCGACGTCCGAGGGGTCGCGCGCGATCGCCTCGCGCAGCGCCGCCGGGTGGACCCTGCCGTACGCGTCGACCGGCAGGTACTCGACGGTCGCGCCCTCGTGCTCGCCCAGCCAGTGGACGGCGTCCAGCACCGCGTGGTGTTCGACGGGGCTGGCCAGGACGCGGGTTCTGCGCGGGTCGGCGCCGCGCCGCGCCCAGTACAGGCCCTTGACGGCGAGATTGTCCGCCTCGGTGCCGCCGGCGGTGAAGACCACCTCGCTCGGCCGGGCGCCGAGGGACTCGGCGAGCGTCTCGCGGGCCTCCTCGACGGTGCGCCGCGCCCGTCGGCCGGCGGCATGCAGGGACGACGCGTTGCCGGTGACGGCGAGCTGGGCGGTCATCGCCCCGACCGCTTCCGGAAGCATCGGGGTGGTCGCGGCGTGGTCGAGGTAAGCCATGGTGCACTCGATTCTACGAGCCCGCGGCCCGCTCCCCCGCCGCGCCCCTCGCCCGCGGTGGCCCGCCGCGGGGCCGGGTCAGCCCCCGAAGGTCCAGGACACGGTGCCGTCGGCGGAGGCGAGTACGGCGAGGACGACCAGGTCGGCCACCCCGAGACCGAGGCCGAGCAGCGCCCTGCCCCGGCGTTCGGTGCCCCGCCACAGGGCCAGGGACGCGAGGACGATCGCGACGGGGCCGAGGAAGATGTTGAGGACGAGCAGTCCGGCGAGGCCGAGGACGAACGAGGCGACGGCCATGCCGTCGGGGTCCCGCGTCCCGGTCGCCCGGCGGGCGGATGCGGTGAACTCCATGGCGCGTTCAGCTCCTTCGGGTCGTGCGTCGCGAGTGGCGCTCACGGGCGGCGAAGACGAGAAGCCAGGCACCGATGAACGCGGCGGCGACGAGGGACACCGGGGCCGGCACATGTGCCACCGAGCCCATCAGCACCCCCAGCAACAGCAGAGCCGCTACGAGAACGAACATGTGAACCCCTCCTGGGAGTACGACTGTTCACTGACTACCCAGTCTAGGGTTCCCCCGGATGCTTCCCGTAACCGGAGAACAGTTGTTTACTGAATGTCATGAGTCACACCGCGGGCGTCCGCCGGGCACAGAAGGAGAAGACCCGTCAGGCCCTGCTGGCGGCGGCGCTCGGCCTGCTGGAGGAGCAGAGTCTGAGCAGTCTCGGCCTGCGGGAAGTCACGCGGGCCGTCGGCGTCGCCCCGACCGCCTTCTACCGCCACTTCCGCGACACGGCCGATCTGGGCGTGGCGCTCGTCGAGGAGGCGCTCGGCGGTCTGCACGCGGTCATCCGTGCGACGCTCGCGGCGACCGGCGACAGCGCGGTGCGCATCGACGCCGCGGTGGACCTCATCGCCCGCCACGTCCAGGCGTATCCCGCCCACGTCCGCTTCGTCACCCGTGAGCGGCACGGCGGTGTGGAGCGGGTGCGCGACGCGATCGGCGGGCAACTCGGCCGGTTCGCCGACGAGGTGGCGGCCTGGCTCGCCACACAGCCGGACTGCGCGGCCTGGAGCGAGGACGACCGGCGGATGCTCGCGCACGTCCACGTGGACCACATGGTGATGACCGCGTCCGCGTTCCTTGAGGCGGAGCCGTACGGCGAGCAGCGCGTCGCGGCCGCCGCCTCCCTCGCCCGCCGCCAGTTGCGGCTGATCGGCCTGGGCCGCCGGCACTGGCTGGACTGAGCCGGACCCGGCGGAACCGAGCGGGCCCGACCGCCGAACAGTGCTCGGCCGGCGGTCGTGCCCCGCAGGTCAGCCGCGCGGTGCTCGCGCCAGCTGCCGGGACTGGGCGACGAGCCGGTCCGCGCTGTCCCAGACCTCCGCGTCCTCCTCCAGGAAGCCTCCCGCGAGGTTGCGGGTGGTGATGGAGACGCGCAGCGGGCCGGGGGCCGGCCGGCAGCGTACGTGGGTGGTGAGCTCGACGGTCGGGGTCCACCCCTTGAGTCCCAGCTCGAAGGAGGTCGGCGGCAGGGCGTCGACCGTGAGCAGCAGCGACAGCGGGTCGGGGTCACGGCCGTCGGCGAGGCCGAACCAGCCGCGCATCTCGCCCTTGCCGGAGGGCGCGCCCACGGCCCAGCCGACGGTCGCGGGGTCCAGCCGGATGGCGAGCCGCTCGGTGATGGCCGAGCTGCCGGGGATGGCGGCGGGCCCGGCCTCGGCGCCCAGGCACTGCTCGTACGCCGGCATGACGGGCGGCTTCGCCGTCGTACGGACGTCGTCGGGCAGGGCGTCGAGGTCGCCGTAGGAGGCGATGACGCGGATCCGCTCGACCTCGGTGCCGTCGTCGGCGTACTGGAAGAGGGACGCCTGGCCGGTGGAGAGGGTGCGTCCGGTGCGCACGGTCTGCGTCCGCACGACCGCCTTGCCGGGCACGGACGGCGTCAGGTAGTGCGCCGAGACCGTGAACGGGTCGGAGTGCGGCAGGGCGTCGCCGAGCGCCCGGCCGAGCAGGGCGAGGAGGTAGCCGCCGTTGACGGCGTGGATGATCGTCCAGCCCGCGGAGAGCTCCGCGTCGTAGACGCCCGGTTCGCGCGGGGAGATCGCGGTGTCGCGGTCGAACTCGCTGTCCCCGATGGATGCCTGTGCCATGGCATGCACGGTACACCGGCACGTTACTAAGCGGTAGCTAAGTGGTGGCCTCGCTTTTCTCCTCCGCCTTGGCGGAGCTGCGGTGCCAGGCGCGCGGCGCCCGCCAGTGGAAGTGCATCGCCAGCAGCCGCAGCAGGAAGGCGGTCAGGACGGCGATGCCGCTGGTCAGCGCGTTCAGCACGTCGAAGCGGATGCACAGCGCCACCATGGCGGCGCCGACGATCGCGGGGACGGCGTACAGATCGCGGTCCCAGCGCAGCAGTGAGGGCACCTCGTTGGCGAGGACGTCGCGCAGTACGCCGCCGCCGACCGCCGTTGCCAGACCGAGGGCGGCCGAAGCGGTCAGGCCGAGCCCGTAGTCGTACGCCTTGGTCGTGCCCGTGACGCAGAAGAGCCCGAGCCCCGCCGCGTCGAAGGCGTTGACCGCGCCCTGGATCCGCTCCACCTCGGGGTGCAGGAAGAAGACCAGGGCGGCCGCCACCAGCGGCATGGTGAAGTACCCGAGATCGGTGAAGGCGGCCGGCGGCACCGCGCCGATGATCAGGTCGCGCAACAGCCCCCCGCCCAGCGCGGTGACCTCTGCGAGCACCGCTATGCCGAAGACGTCGAAATTCTTGCGGACGGCGAGCAGGGCGCCGGAGATCGCGAAGACGAAGATCCCGACGAGGTCGAGCGCATGCTGGACGGAGGGCGTGAAGAGTTCCTGGAACACCGGGCAATTGTGCCGGTATTCATCCCTGCCGGCGTCCCCCGCGCCCGCGGACCGGGACGCGGGCCCCCGCTACGGCGCCTGGTCGGGCGCGTTCTCCGGATGGTGGCAGGCCACCTGGTGGCCCGTCTTGAGGGTGGTGAGCACCGGCTCCTTGGTCTTGCAGATCTCCGTGGCCTTCCAGCACCGCGTGTGGAAGCGGCAGCCCGGGGGCGGCGAGATCGGCGACGGCACGTCGCCCTTGAGCAGGATCCGCTCGCGCTTGTGCTTGCTGCGCGGGTCGGGCACCGGGACTGCCGAGAGCAGCGCCTTGGAGTACGGGTGCATGGGCGACTCGTACAGCGCCTTGCGGTCCGCCAGCTCGACGATCTTGCCGAGGTACATCACGGCGATGCGGTCCGAGACGTGCCGGATGACCGAGAGGTCGTGCGCGATGATCACGTACGTGAGACCGAGCTCGTCCTGGAGGTCGTCCAGCAGGTTCACCACCTGCGCCTGGATCGACACGTCCAGCGCCGACACCGGCTCGTCGGCGACGACCAGCTTGGGCTTGAGCGCGAGCGCCCGCGCGATGCCGATGCGCTGGCGCTGGCCGCCGGAGAACTCGTGCGGGTAGCGGTTGTAGTGCTCCGGGTTGAGGCCCACCAGCTCCAGCAGCCGCTGGACCTCCCGCTTCACACCGCCCTCGGGCGTGATGTTCTGCAGCTTGAAGGGCGCGCTGATGATCGTGCCGACCGTGTGGCGCGGGTTGAGCGAGGAGTACGGGTCCTGGAAGATCATCTGCACGTCGCGGCGCAGCGGCCGCATCTGCCCGGTGCCGAGGTGGGTGATGTCCCGCCCCTCGAACTCGATCTTCCCGCTGGTGGGCTCCAGCAGCCGCGTGATCAGCCGGCCCATGGTCGACTTGCCGCAGCCCGACTCGCCCACCACACCGAGGGTCTCCCCCGGGCGTACGTCGAAGTCGAGACCGTCGACGGCCTGGACCGCGCCGACCTGGCGCTGCAGCACGCCCTTCCTGATGGGGAAGTGCTTCACCAGGCCGCTGACCTTGAGCAGCGGCTCGGTCGACGGTGACAGCGGCGAGGACGACGCCTGCTCCGGGATCGTCACTTCGGGATCCTTCGTCTCGCTCACAGCTTCGGCGCAATCTCTTCGGTCCAGATCCGCGTCCGGTCCTCGGCCGCCATGTGGCAGGCCGAGAAGTGCCGGTCGGCTTCCTGCCCGGGCAGCACCTTGAGTTCCGGCCGCTCGGTACGGGTGATCCCGCCCTTGGGCACGTCCGCGTACGGGCAGCGCGGGTGGAAGGCGCAGCCGCTCGGGATGTTGATCAGGCTGGGCGGCGAGCCCTTGACCGGGATGAGCCGGTCGGTCTGGTCGCGGTCGATGCGCGGCATCGAGCCAAGCAGGCCCCAGGTGTACGGGTGCTGGGGCTCGTAGAAGACCTTCTCCGCGGGGCCGCGCTCGACGCACCGGCCGCCGTACATCACGAGGATGTCGTCGGCCAGTTCGGCCACGACGCCCAGGTCGTGCGTGATGACGATGACGGCCGAGCCGAACTCCTTCTGCAGGTCCCGGATCAGGTCCAGGATCTGCGCCTGGACGGTCACGTCCAGCGCGGTGGTCGGCTCGTCCGCGATGAGCAGCTCGGGGTTGTTGACGAGCGCCATCGCGATCATCGCGCGCTGGCGCATGCCGCCGGAGAACTCGTGCGGGTAGCCGTCGAACCGCTTGTCGGGCTGCGGGATGCCGACGCGGTCGAGCAGTTCGATCGCGCGCTTCTTGGCGGCCTTCTTGTCGACCTTGTTGTGGATGCGGTACGCCTCCACGATCTGGTGGCCGATCGTGTAGTACGGGTGCAGCGCGGACAGCGGGTCCTGGAAGATCATCGAGATCTCGCGGCCGCGCAGCTTGCGCACCTCGTCGGGGTCGGCGGACAGCAGTTCCTTGCCGTCCAGCCAGATCTCGCCCGAGATCTGGGCCTTGCGCCGGCCGTACTGGCCGACGGTGTGCAGGCCCATGATGCCGAGCGAGGTCACCGACTTGCCGGAGCCGGACTCGCCCACGATGCCGAGGGTCTTGCCCTTCTCCAGCGTGAAGGACAGGCCGTCCACCGACTTGACGAGGCCGTCGTCGGTGGGGAAGTGCACCTTGAGGTCGCGCACGTCGAGGAAGGCGCCCGTCTGCGGGGAGCCGGAGCGTACGGGCTCGCCGACCGCACCGGTCTTCGTCAAGGCGGCTCCGGGGGCCTCCCCCGGGACAGGCACAGTGGTCACGAGAGCCTCACTCGGGGGTCGATCACGGAGTACAGGATGTCCACGACGAGGTTCGCGAGCACGACGGCCGCGGCGGCGACGAGTGTGACACCCAGGATGAGCGGAAGGTCGAAGTCGCCGATCGCCTTGACCGCCGCCTGGCCGAGGCCGGGGAGGCTGAAGGCGGTCTCGGTCAGGATCGCGCCGCCGACCAGGGCGCCGAGGTCCATGCCGAGGATGGTGAGGATAGGCGTCATCGTGGAACGCAGGGCGTGCTTGCCCACGACGACCGGTTCGCTCAGGCCCTTGGCGCGGGCGGTACGGATGTAGTCCTCGCCCAGGACTTCCAGCATGGTGGCGCGGGTGAGGCGGGCGTACATCGCGGCGTACAGGAAGGCGAGGGTCACCCACGGGAGCACCAGGCCGCTGAACCAGCCGAGCGGGTCCTGCGCGATGTCCACGTACTCGGCGTCGAACCATCCGAGCTGGGTGCGGAAGATCGCCAGGGACAGCAGCGCGGTGAAGTAGATCGGCAGCGAGACGCCGGCGAGGGCGATGGTCATCGCCGTGCGGTCGATCGCGGTACCCCGCTTGAGGGCGGAGATGATGCCGGTCGTGACACCGACGACGACCCACAGCACGCACGCGCCGGCCGCCAGGGACAGCGTCACGGGGAGCCGCTCGGTGAGGACGGGCCAGATCTCCTGCTCCGTACGGAAGGAGTAGCCGAAGCAGGGCGCGTCGCAGTGGAACGACGAGCCGCCGCCGGTGTAGTCGCGGCCGACGAACAGTCCGCTGATGAAGTTCCAGAACTGCACCAGGATCGGATCGCCGAGGCCGAGCTTCTCCCGGATGCCTTCGATGGCGCCTGGGTCCGCCTGCTTGCCGATGAACATCGCGGCGGGGTCGCTGCCGGTCAGTTTCGGGATCACGTAGAAGATGCCGAAGGTCACGAGAGTGACCACGAGCAGCATCACGACGACGGCGGTCAGCCGCCTGATGAGGTATGCGAGCACTACGGTCGGCCCGGCGGGGGGGGGGGGGGGGGGGGGGGGGGGGGGGGGGGGGGGGGGGGGGGGGGGGGGGGGGGGAGGGGTGGGGGGGGGGGGGGGGGGGGGGGCCCCCCCCCCCCCCCCCCCCACGCGGCCATCACCTGCCCTTCGGGCTTAGCGGCGGGTGTGCCGGCGGAGCGAACGGACGGTCACTTGACGCCGAGGGAGGCGTAGTCGTAGCGGCCGTTGTAGGAGTCGGCCGTGTAGACGTTGGTCAGCCGCGAGCTGCGCCAGATCACGTTCTTCTCGAAGGTGAAGGGCAGGTAGACCGCGTGCTCGGAGACCTTCTCGTTGATCTGCTTGTAGAACTCGGCGGCCTTGTCGGGGTCCGTCTCGAGCATCGCCTTGTCGAACAGGCCGTCGATCGACTTGTCCTTCAGCATCGAGAAGTTGTTGTTGCCGCTGTCGAGGATGAAGCGGCTGTCGACGAGCGGCTGCGAGAAGCCCTGACCGCTCGGGAAGTCGGCGCCCCAGCCCATGATGATGATGCCGTAGTTCTTCTTCTCGACGTTCTTGGGAGCGCCGATGATGCCGGAGGTCTGCGCACCGTCGTACTGGTCGATCTGCACCTTGATGCCGACCTTCGCGAGCGACGCCTGCATCGACTCGGCGGTGGCGATCTCCTGGGGCTTGTTGTTGCGGACCGCGATGGTGGTCTCGAAGCCCTTCGCCTTGCCGCAGGCCTTGAGCTCTTCCTTGGCCTTGGCGACGTTGCCCGTGGTGTCCTTGAGGACGTTGTACGGGTCGTACTTCGCGTCCGAGCCCTTGATGCTCGGCGGCAGCATGTTGGTGGCGATGTCGCCGCCCGCCATGGGGCCGCCGCGCGCGGTCTGCAGCGACTTGTGGTCGGATGCGTAGATGACCGCCTTGCGGCAGTGGATGTTGTCCATCGGCTTGACCGTCTGCGGGAACACCGCGTACCGGATGAAGCCGGTCTGCGGGTTGTCGACGTTCGCCTTGTGGTCGCGCAGCGCCTTCGTGCGGCCGGCCGGGCTGATGCCGGTGGCGTTCACGTCGAGGTCGTAGTCGCCCTCGATCAGGCGGTTGTCCATGTCGTCGGCGTTGGTGATGAGCTTGAGCGAGACCTTGTCCGGCAGCGCCTTGCGGACGGCGTCGGTCTCCTTCTTCCAGTGGGGGTTGCGGCTCAGCTCCATGCCCTTGTTGGGCGTGTAGGAGTCGATCTTGTACGGGCCGTTGGAGAAGGGCTTCAGGCCGTACTTCTCGACCGTGTCCTTGTCCTGGCGGACCGGCGTGGCGGCCGGCATGGCCAGCATCTGGAGGAAGTCGCCGTTGGGCTTCGGCAGCTTGAAGACGATGGTCTTGTCGTCCGGCGTCTCGATGGCCTTCAGGCCCAGCTTGTCGGCCGACTTGTCCTTGTACGGGCCCTTGTACTCCTTCTTCGGGTCCAGGACCTGCTGGAGGTAGATCGGGCCGCCGGAGATCTTGTCCTGGGCCCAGATGCGCTCGATGCCGTACTTGATGTCCTTGGAGGTGACGGGCTTGCCGTCCTCCCAGGCCAGGCCGTCCTTCAGCGTGAAGGTGTAGGTCTTCTTGTCCGCCGAGACCTGACCGGTGTCGGTCGCCATGTCGGCGACGAGCTCGGTGGACTCGGTGCCCGCGACCGGCTTGAAGGTGATCAGCTGGCGCGTGTAGTAGCGGGCGAAGTCCCACATGAAGCCGTAGTAACCGCGCTGCGGGTCCCACGAGTCGGAGTCCTGCGTACCGATGAACTTGATCGTGCCGCCCTTCTTGTCCGAAGGGTTCGCGATCTTGCCGACGGCGGCGTTGAAGCCAGGGGCCTTGCCCTTGCCGTCGGCGCCGTCGTCCTTGCCGCCGCCACCGCAGGCCGTGGTTCCGACGAGCGCGGCGACAACGAGCGCCGCGCCTGCGGCGAGCCGTCGCCTGGAAGAACTGTTGGCTGTCACGATCAGCAACCTCCGTAAGAGTGCCGGTCCCTCGCGGGACCGACGGTTTGGGTGGCCTCCTGACACATCGGCAGGGGCGGCGCGGGGGGAACGTGGGGTGGTGCGGGACGAACGGTCAGCGGGAGCCCTTCGGGTCCAGCGCGTCACGCACGCCGTCCCCGAAGAGGTTGAAGGCCAGGACCGTGACGAAGATGGCCACGCCGGGCGCGATCATGAACATCGGGTCCGCCTCGTAGTACTCCTTGGCCTTGGAGAGCATCTGGCCCCAGGAGGCGGTGGGCGGCTTGACTCCCGCGCCCAGGAAGCTGAGGGCGGCCTCGCTCAGGACGTTGGTCGGGATCATCAGCGTCGTGTAGACGGTGATCGGGGCGACCAGGTTCGGCAGCAGTTCCTTGAAGAGGATGTACGTGCGGCCCGCGCCGAGGCTGCGCGCCGCCTCGACGTACTCGCGCTCCCTGAGGGAGAGCGTCTGGCCGCGGACGATCCGGCCCACGTACGGCCACCCGAAGAAGCCGATGACGACGATGAGCGCGCCGATGCGCACACCGGAACCGCTGAACCCCCAGAGGGAGTTGGGCAGTACCGAGACCAGCGCGATGATGAAGAGAAGCTGCGGGAAGGCCAGCAGTACGTCCATCACCCGGCTGATCGCCGCGTCGACCCAGCCGCCGAAGTAACCGGCGATGATCCCGAAGACCGTGCCGAGGGCTACGGCGAAGACGGCCGCGAGGAAGGCGACCAGCAGCGAGATCCGGGCGCCGTAGACGAGGCGGCTGAACACGTCGCGGCCGTTGACCGGTTCGACTCCCAGCAGGAAGTCGGAGCTCATGCCGCCCCAGCTGCCGATCGGCGTGCCGAACAGCGGGTCGATCTTGTCCTCGTGGAAGTCGTTCGGCGGGTGGCCGAACGCGCTGACGATCAAGGGCGCGAACACCGCGACCAGGATCAGGAACAACACGACGACGCCGCCGGCCAGCGCGACCTTGTCGCGCTTCAGACGCACCCATGCGATTTTCCAGGGCGAGCGGCCTTCGATGGCTTTCGCCGGAACATCGGCCGCGACGTCAACGGCCGCGGTCTCTGCCGCGCTCGTGTCGTGCAGTGGTGCCGTCATCGTGGTGGGGACCCCTCTCGGCTCGGCCGACGGGTGGTCGGCCCGCGCCTGCCGCTGTAGCGGCTTGTTCGCATCGCAGGTGCAAGTGGTGCGGAAACGTGCAGAAGGTGCTCGGGCAAACGCAGTTGACATCGGGGAAAGCGGGTCGCACACAGGACCGACGTTCCTTGTTGCGGGAGTCTTCAATGAGCGCGCGATCACCCGCCAGACCTGGCGGGCAATGGATGCGCAACCGTGATGTGGCCTGTGGGCTTCCGTTATGCGGACGCCGCGATCGACTGAGCGGACCAGAAGCGGTCGATTGCACCAGACCGGACATGCCGCCCAACGGCCGTCATGCGCCGCTAATTTGGGCCGTGTCAGCCGCTGTGGGACGTGCCTCAGTAGGCGCGCGGCGCCGGGTAGCCGTAGCCGCCCTGCGGGGCGGAGGCGGGCGGCGCGGCGGGCGCGTGGGCCTCGCGGTCGTAGAACGGGCGGGCGTTGGCGCGCAGCCACATGGACACGGGGTCGTACTCGTCGGACATCGCGACGGTGGACACCGGCAGCCCTTCGGGGACCACGCCGATCGACTGCTGCATCATCGCGCGCACGGCGTCGACGGACTGCTGGCCCGTGTCGTACAGGTCGAGTCCGATGGCCAGGTACGGCGCCCCGAGCGCCGGCTGCACCCAGGCGCGGCGCAGCGCGCGGACGGCGGGCGTCCGGTGGGCGTTCTGGGTGAGCAGGGCGTAGAACTGCGGGATCTCGACGGCCGGTTCGGACAGCCGCAGCGGGCCCGCGGGCATCCGGTCGAGCCCGGTCGCGATACGCCGCAGGTCGAGCCAGGGGATCCCGACGCCACCGCCGGGGGCGTGCGGGTTGAGCCAGATGCCCCAGCGGTCGGGGAACAACGCCCGGGCGACGTCGCGGGCGGGCACCACCTCGTACGCCCGGCTCCAGCCGCTCGCGGCGAGCTCCTGGGCGGAGGTGACGCACGGCGCGTAGCCGAGGCCCTCGACGTCCATGTTCCCGTACTGGGCGTCGGGCGACCCGGCCTGACCGTGCCAGAGCAGCATCCAGAGCTCACCGCCCGCCGGATCGGCGAGGGCGCGCAGGAGCGCCTCGTACGCGTCGTAACGCCCGGGTGTCACCTGGCGCAGCATGTG
This sequence comes from Streptomyces sp. NPDC046122, assembly GCF_056429965.1. Taxonomy (NCBI): domain Bacteria; kingdom Bacillati; phylum Actinomycetota; class Actinomycetes; order Kitasatosporales; family Streptomycetaceae; genus Streptomyces; species Streptomyces sp. NPDC046122. The sequence continues at coordinate 270,249 of NZ_JBWKLQ010000001.1, forward strand.
CTCGACCTGCCCGGCCGCCGCAGTGCCTGACGCGCTCACCCTGGGTCCCGCCCCTCTTCGATCCACCGTGTCGGTTGTCGGCCAAGCTTAAGCGGCAGCACCGGCGCGGGGCACGAGTCGGGCGGCGGTGCGCGGACGGCGGCCCGGCGCGCGGTGCGCGACGGCCGCGAGCGGGGCGCCCCTACGGAGGCCGGGGCGCGACGGCCGGGGGCGGCAGGCGGGCGTCAGGCGCGCGTGTAGAAGGGCCGGACCTTCTCCAGCATCCACCCGGCGACCGGGTCCTGGGCCACGTCCAGCAGGACCAGGTTGACCTCCCACGGCACCTGGACGCGGCCGAGCGCCCGGCCCAGCGCGTCCATCGGGGCGTTGCGGTCGGCGCCCTCCCAGGCGGACAGCTGTACGCCGACGAAGAGCGCCGGGGGGCCGCCCTCGACGCTGGCGAGGGCGCGGCGGGCGCTCAGCACCACACCGCTCTCCTCGAACTCCCCGGCGGCGGCGGAGAGGAAGTCGACCGGCTCCTCCTGCCAGTCCGGCTCGAAGAGCCGGACCCGGCCGCCACTGGCCGGCCCGTCCAGCGGCGTACGGCCGGCCCGGCAGAGCTCGGCGACGGCGGCCGGCGGCAGCGGGACGCCGACCGCGCCGTCCGGGTTCACCGCGATGCCGAGCTGCGGGGGCAGGCCGCGGGCGAATTCCCGGGCCGGCGCCACGGTGAAGGACATGTGCGGCCCGGCGCAGTGGCGGAGCTGCTCCTCCGAGCTGTACACGGGGACGTACGCCTCGCCGTGGATCAGCACGGTCGGCAGGTCGAGATGCGGGGAGTCGGGGCCGCCGCCGGAGGGCAGCGGCACCCACACCTGGCTGCGACCGAGCACCTCGACTATGCGGCCGCCCGCGGCGGGGTTGCCGAGCGAGGCGCCCAGCACCTCTTCGAGCTCGTTGCCGGGCCAGCCGCTGCCGCCGTGCGGGTGGGCCGCTACCGGGAAGTCAGGGAAATCCACGGCACGAACTTTAACGCGACGCGCACACCCTCCCCCGGGCTCCCCCGCGGCCGGGCCTCAGCCGCCGGAAGGGCCCCCGGCGGCCGGAGCGAGGAAATCGATCACCTTCAGCGCGCCCGCCGCGTCCCGGTCCAGCAGGACCGCCGACGCGCAGCCCGCCGGCAGCCGGCCGGCCTCCGCGTCCCGCACCAGCCGGCCCACCGCACGCCGGTGCCGGGCGAAGGCGTAACCGGAGACCCCGCGGCCGCGCTCCTGCTGGCCGGCCCGCGCCACGTCCGCCGTCACGTCGAGCAGCACCAGGTGCAGCGCGACGCCCCGGCGGCGGGCGTCGCCGGCCAGCCAGCGCCGCACCCACGTCTGCGTACCGCAGTCGTGCACCACGACGCCCTCGCCCGAGCGCAGCGCGCGCCACAGGCCGGCGTAGTGCGCCGCGCGCACCAACGGCCGGTAGAGCGCGTACGGCAGCAGGCGGGGCATCAGCGCCTCCCAGCGCTCGCGCGCGTCCTGCGAGTCGATCCGGTGCGCCGCCGTACTCGCCGTACGCCGGATCAGGGTGCTCTTGCCGCTGCCCGGCAGGCCCGACACCACCACCGTGTCACCGGCCGCGAAGGACAGTGCCCGCGGGCCGCATCCCCCCCGCGCGCGCAGGTCGCGCACGAAGGGCGCGGGCCGGCGGGCGGCCCGCACCGGCACACCCTGCTGGGCGGGCATCGCGCGGTGCGCGGTCCCCGCGGTCGTCGCGTACACACCGGGCTGCTGCAACGTCATCGTCTTCCCCCTGTCGGGTGTCCCCCACCCTCTCCCACCCTTGCCCACAAAGTGTAAAGAAAAGGTAATGCGCCACAAGTCCATTTCGAGATCCGCCCAGGTGCTGTCGGGCCGCCGCCCGCGTGCAATGATGTGCCCGCCAACTGCATACCGGCCGCTTGAATCCGCGCGGGAGAGTCCGGGGCACTGTGTGCCCGGGACGCCGAAGGAGCAAGTTCCTCCCTTGAATCTCTCAGGCCCCGTACCGCGCGGGCGAGGCAGATCTGAAAAGCGAGCCGCCTCGTCGCGGCTCCACCCAAGGTGCAAGCCGGGACTCCCGGTGAACCTCTCAGGTTCCGATGACAGATGGGGAGGATCGTCCTCGCCTGTCATGCCCTGGGAGCCCCGCACATGAGCAATGTCCCCCGTCACACCGCCCTCGACGCCACTCATCGTTCGCTGGGTGCGACCATGACCGACTTCGCGGGCTGGGACATGCCGCTGCGGTACGCCAGCGAGCGCGACGAGCACAACGCCGTCCGCACCCGGGCCGGCCTCTTCGACCTCTCCCACATGGGCGAGATCACCGTCTCCGGCCCGCAGGCCGTGAACGCGCTCGACTACGCCCTCGTCGGCAACATCGGCACCGTCGGCCTCGGCCGCGCCCGCTACACGATGATCTGCCAGGAGGACGGCGGGATCGTCGACGACCTGATCGTCTACCGGCTGGGTGAGACCGAGTACATGGTCGTCGCCAACGCCGGCAACGCCCAGGTCGTCCTCGACGCGATCACCGAGCGCGCCGCCGGCTTCGACGCCGTCGTACGGGACGACCGCGACGCCTACGCCCTGATCGCCGTCCAGGGCCCCGAGTCCCCCGGCATCCTGAAGTCGGTCACCGACGCCGACCTCGACGGGCTGAAGTACTACGCCGGCCTGCCCGGCACCGTCGCGGGCGTCCCGGCGCTCATCGCCCGTACCGGCTACACCGGCGAGGACGGCTTCGAGCTGTTCGTGGAGCCGCGGCACGCCGAGACGCTGTGGCAGGCGCTGACCGAGGCGGGCAAGGACGCCGGCCTCGTCCCGGCCGGTCTCTCCTGCCGCGACACGCTGCGCCTGGAGGCGGGCATGCCGCTGTACGGGCACGAGCTGACCACTGCCCTGACTCCGTTCGACGCGGGCCTCGGCCGGGTCGTGAAGTTCGAGAAGGAGGGCGACTTCGTCGGCCGCGCCGCGCTGGAGGCCGCCGCCGAGCGCGCCGAGACCGCCCCGCCGCGCAAGCTGGTCGGCCTGGTCGCCGAGGGCCGCCGCGTCCCGCGCGCCGGTTTCCCCGTGGTCGCCGACGGCAAGGTGATCGGCGAGGTCACCTCCGGCGCCCCGTCCCCGACGCTGGGCAGGCCGATCGCCATGGCGTACGTCGACGCCGCGCACGCGGCGCCGGGCACCTCCGGTGTCGGCGTCGACATCCGCGGTACGCATGAGCCGTACGAGGTCGTCGCCCTGCCCTTCTACAAGCGCCAGAAGTGACCCCCCGCACAACCTCCCCGTTCACCACCACTCCCCCGCGTACAGGAGAATTCAGGTCATGAGCAACCCCCAGCAGCTGCGTTACAGCAAGGAGCACGAGTGGCTGTCGACCGCCGAGGACGGCGTGGCGACGGTCGGCATCACGGAGTTCGCGGCCAACGCGCTCGGTGACGTCGTGTACGCCCAGCTCCCTGAGGTCGGCGACACCGTGAGCGCGGGCGAGTCCTGCGGCGAGCTGGAGTCGACCAAGTCGGTCAGCGACCTGTACTCCCCGGTGACCGGCGAGGTCGTCGAGGCGAACCAGGACGTCGTCGACGACCCGTCGCTGGTGAATTCCGCCCCCTTCGAGGGCGGCTGGCTCTTCAAGGTGCGCGTCACGGACGAGCCGGGCGACCTGCTCTCCGCCGACGAGTACGACGCCTTCTCCTCCGGCAACTAAGACCTCGATCGGGACCGTGATGACGCTTCTCAACACTCCCCTGCATGAGCTCGACCCGGACGTCGCCGCCGCCGTCGACGCCGAGCTGCTCCGCCAGCAGTCCACCCTCGAGATGATCGCCTCGGAGAACTTCGCTCCGGTCGCGGTCATGGAGGCCCAGGGCTCCGTGCTCACCAACAAGTACGCGGAGGGCTACCCCGGCCGCCGCTACTACGGCGGCTGCGAGCACGTCGACGTGGTCGAGCAGATCGCGATCGACCGCATCAAGGCGCTCTTCGGCGCCGAGCACGCGAACGTGCAGCCCCACTCGGGCGCGCAGGCCAACGCCGCCGCGATGTTCGCGCTGCTGAAGCCCGGCGACACGATCATGGGCCTGAACCTGGCCCACGGCGGTCACCTGACCCACGGCATGAAGATCAACTTCTCCGGCAAGCTCTACAACGTGGTCGCGTACCACGTGGACGACGCCACCGGCGAGGTCGACATGGCCGAGGTCGAGCGCCTCGCCAAGGAGTCCAAGCCGAAGCTGATCGTGGCCGGCTGGTCCGCGTACCCGCGTCAGCTGGACTTCGCCGCCTTCCGCCGCGTCGCGGACGAGGTCGGCGCGTACCTCATGGTCGACATGGCGCACTTCGCCGGTCTGGTCGCCGCGGGCCTGCACCCCAACCCGGTGCCGCACGCCCACGTCGTCACCACGACCACGCACAAGACGCTCGGCGGCCCGCGCGGCGGAGTCATCCTCTCCACCGCCGAGCTCGCCAAGAAGATCAACTCGGCGGTCTTCCCCGGCCAGCAGGGCGGCCCGCTGGAGCACGTCATCGCCGCGAAGGCCGTCTCCTTCAAGGTCGCCGCGAGCGAGGAGTTCAAGGAGCGCCAGCAGCGCACCCTGGACGGCGCCCGCATCCTGGCGGAGCGCCTGGTGCAGCCGGACGTCACCGAGCACGGCGTGTCCGTCCTCACCGGCGGCACGGACGTCCACCTGGTCCTGGTCGACCTGCGGAACTCCGAGCTCGACGGCCAGCAGGCCGAGGACCGCCTGCACGGGATCGGCATCACGGTCAACCGCAACGCCATCCCGAACGACCCCCGGCCGCCGATGGTCACCTCGGGTCTGCGCATCGGTACGCCGGCCCTGGCCACGCGCGGCTTCCAGGCCGAGGACTTCGCCGAGGTGGCGGACGTCATCGCCGAGGCGCTGAAGCCGTCGTACGACGCCGACGCCCTTTCGGCCCGCGTCACGGCGCTGGCCGGCAGGCACCCGCTTTACCCTGGTCTGAAGTAGTTACCTACGACACAGACTGAACAACGGGGCACCGCGCACACTGGACAGTGAGTGCGGTGCCCCGGCTCTTGTACCCGCCCTTGATCATCTGCACCACCCCGGCAGACAGCGGCGTCTACCAACCCTTAGGAGTTCCCCGTGGCCATCTCGGTCTTCGACCTGTTCTCGATCGGCATCGGCCCGTCCAGCTCCCACACGGTGGGCCCGATGCGCGCGGCCCGCCTGTTCGCGGGCCGGCTGAAGAACGACGGACTGCTGGCCCACACCGCGTCCATACGCGCCGAGCTGTTCGGCTCGCTCGGCGCGACCGGGCACGGCCACGGCACTCCCAAGGCCGTCCTCCTGGGCCTCGCGGGGAACTCCCCGCGCACGGTCGACGTGGAGACCGCCGACGAGCAGTTCGAGAAGATCAAGGCGGACCGGCGCATCAGCCTGCTCGGCGCGCACGAGATCGGCTTCGACTTCGACGAGGACCTGATCCTGCACCGCCGCAAGGCCCTGCCGTACCACGCCAACGGCATGACGCTGTGGGCGTACGACGCCGAGGGCACGGCGCTGCTGGAGAAGACGTACTACTCGGTGGGCGGCGGTTTCGTCGTGGACGAGGACGCCGTCGGCGAGGACCGGATCAAGCTCGACGACACCGTACTGAAGTACCCCTTCCGCACCGGTGACGAGCTGCTGCGCCTGGCGAAGGAGACCGGCCTTTCGATCTCCGCGCTGATGCTGGAGAACGAGAAGGCCTGGCGCAGCGAGCGCGAGATCCGCGAGGGCCTGCTGGAGATCTGGCGGGCCATGCAGGACTGCGTCGCGCGCGGCATGTCCCAGGAGGGCATCCTGCCCGGCGGTCTGAAGGTGCGCAGGCGCGCCGCGAACACCGCGCGCAAGCTCCGCTCCGAGGGCGACCCGCTGGCCCTGTCGATGGAGTGGATCACCCTCTACGCCATGGCGGTCAACGAGGAGAACGCGGCGGGCGGCCGCGTCGTCACCGCGCCGACCAACGGCGCCGCCGGCATCATCCCCGCCGTCCTGCACTACTACATGAACTTCGTGCCCGGCGCGGACGAGGAGGGCGTGGTCCGCTTCCTCCTCGCCGCGGGCGCGATCGGCATGCTCTTCAAGGAGAACGCCTCGATCTCCGGCGCCGAGGTCGGCTGCCAGGGCGAGGTCGGCTCGGCCTGCTCGATGGCTGCGGGCGCGCTGGCCGAGGTGCTGGGCGGCTCGCCCGAGCAGGTCGAGAACGCCGCCGAGATCGGCATGGAGCACAACCTGGGCCTGACCTGCGACCCGGTCGGCGGCCTGGTCCAGATCCCGTGCATCGAGCGCAACGGCATGGCGGCGGTGAAGGCCGTCACGGCGGCGCGGATGGCGATGCGCGGCGACGGCAGCCACAAGGTCTCCCTGGACAAGGTCATCAAGACCATGAAGGAGACCGGCGCGGACATGTCGGTGAAGTACAAGGAGACCGCGCGCGGCGGCCTGGCCGTCAACATCATCGAGTGCTGACGGCTCAGGCCGACGCGCCGACGTCTCCTGGCCGGGCGGCTGGGCCGCCCGGCTCGCGGCCCCGCGGCCGTCAGTCCGTGCGGCGGCGGTGACGGCGAGGGCGGGCCGAGGAGCCGAGGAGCCGAGGATGAGTAATACTCTCGATATGGCTTCACGCATTACCAGCATCCGGCGGGCCACCGCGCGGGACGCGAAGCGTCTCACCCGGCTCGTGCGGAGTTCCGGCGCGTACGAGGGCCCGTACGCGCCCATGGTCGCCGGGTACCGGGTGGGGCCGGACTACATCGAGACGCACCGGGTCTTCGTGGCGGTCGACGCCGGGGACGACCGGGTGCTCGGCTTCTACTCCCTGGTGCTGGAACCCCCCGAGCTCGACCTGATGTTCGTCGCCGACGCGGCCCAGGGACTCGGCATAGGCCGCCGGCTCGTCGCGCACCTGCGGGGCGAGGCGCGTGCCGCGGGGATCACCGGCGTGCGCGTGGTCTCGCACCCGCCCGCCGAGGATTTCTACCTCGGCGTGGGCGGGCGGCGGACCGGAACCGAGCGCGCCAATCCGCCCGCGGTGATGTGGGACCGCCCCGAACTCGTCATCCCGGTCGGCCATTCGGAGGACTGAGCGGGGCGGGCGGGAACTGAGCGGGCCGCGCAAGCGTTGGCGGGTTGGGCAAAGAGATCGTCAAAGGGCGCGGCCCGCGCCGGATTGAGCAGGGATCTTCATGGGTGTCAGTCTCTCCAAGGGCGGCAACGTCTCGCTCTCCAAGGAGGCCCCCGGCCTGACCGCCGTCATGGTGGGCCTGGGCTGGGACGTACGCAGCACGACCGGGACCGACTTCGACCTCGATGCCAGCGCCCTGCTGCTCGATGTCAACAGCAAGGTCGTGTCGGACCAGCACTTCGTCTTCTTCAACAACCTCAAGAGCCCGGACGGCTCGGTCGAGCACACCGGTGACAACCTCACCGGTGAGGGCGAGGGCGACGACGAGCAGATCAAGGTGAGCCTCTCGACGGTGCCCGCCGAGGTCGACAAGATCGTCTTCCCGGTCTCGATCCACGAGGGCGAGAGCCGCGGCCAGAGCTTCGGCCAGGTGCGCAACGCCTTCATCCGGGTCGTCAACCAGGCGGACAACAACGAGCTCGCGCGGTACGACCTCTCCGAGGACGCCTCGACCGAGACCGCCATGGTCTTCGGCGAGCTGTACCGCAACGGCGCCGAGTGGAAGTTCCGCGCCGTGGGCCAGGGTTACGCCTCGGGCCTGCGCGGCATCGCGACGGACTTCGGCGTCAACATCTGACCTGCCGTCCGGGGCTGTCCGGGCCGGCGCGTCCGGCCGGGACAGCCCGGTTCGCCGTGCGCGAGTGCGCACTGGGGGCAGCCGGAGGCAGTGGGCGACTCGGCTCGGGGCGCGGATCGCCGCCCCCTCCGTCGCGGAAGTCGGACGGGCACGCCGCCTTCCCGCCAGTCCGACCAGTCGGTATGTTGCTGGGCAACCCAGCCGCCTGCCATCTGGAGGGCCCCGATGAGCCAGCCCACGCCCGCGCCCCTGCCGGAGATCCACGGTCACTGCGACGACCGGTTCGCCGCCGTGCGCGCCGCGTTCGAGGAGAACTTCCGGGACCGCGGCGAGCTGGGTGCGGCCGTCACCGTGCGGCAGGGCGACGAGACGGTGGTCGACCTCTGGGGCGGCTGGGCCGACGCCGCGCGCAGCCGGCCGTGGGAGCGGGACACCCTGGTCAACGTCTGGTCGACGACCAAGGGGCCGACGGCGCTCTGCGCCCATCTGCTGGCCGACCGCGGGCTGCTCGATCTCGATGCCCCGGTCGCCGCGTACTGGCCGGAGTTCGCGGCCGCCGGCAAGGAAGCCATTCCCGTACGCCACCTCCTGTCGCACCGGGCCGGACTCGCCGGGTTGCGCGAGCCGCACACCTTCGCCGAGCTGTACGACTGGGAGCTGACCTGCGCGCGCCTTGCCGCCACTGAGCCCTGGTGGGAACCGGGCACGCGGTCCGGCTACCACGCGATCACGTACGGATTCCTGGTCGGCGAGGTCGTCCGGCGCGTCACGGGACTGCTCCCCGGCGCGTTCCTGCGCCGGGAGATCACCGGGCCGCTCGGCATCGACTTCACGATGGGGCTGCCGGAGCGGGAAGCCGGGCGCGCAGCCGAACTCGTCCACTCCCGGACCGAGCCCACCGGCGAACAGGCGGCGCTCTTCGCCGCCCTGGAGCCGGTCGCGCTCGCCGCCCTGCTCAACCCCGGCCCCGGCGCGGCGCAGGCCAACACCCCCGAGTGGCGGGCCGCCGAGGTGCCCGCCGCCAACGGCCACGGCACGGCACGCGCGGTGGCCGCCCTCTACGGGATCTACGCCGGCGGCGGGCGCCTGGGCGAGCACCGGGTGCTCTCCCGCGAGACCGTCGAGCGGGCCCGCGAGGGGCAGGGCAGCGGCAGGGACCTGGTGCTCGGCGCGGGGCTCGGCCACGACACGGAGATCGGGCTCGGCCTGTGGCTGAGCGGTCCGCGCGGTTCGTACGGGCCGAACCCGCGGGCCTTCGGCCACGACGGCTTCGGCGGCTCCTGCGGCCTGGCGGACCCCGAGGCCGGCCTCAGCATGGGGTACGTGATGAACCGCATGGGCCCGAACATCGCCGACGACCCGCGCAAGATGGCGCTGGTGGAGGCCGTCCACAACGCGCGGTGAGCGCCGCGCGCGCCCGTCCGCGCCGCCGGGTCCCCCAGGCACCGGCCCTCCGTAGCGCACCGGCCGCAGGGGGCGCGCCGCCCACCTGTCACGCACCGGCCACCCGTCGCGCGCCGCCCATCTGTCGCGCCCCAGCCGCCCGTCGCGCGCCCGCCACCCGTCGCGCGCCCGCCACCCGTCGCGCCCCCGCCGCAGGGCGCGCCCCGGCCGCCGTCAGTGGCCGCCGTCAGTGGCCGCCGCCGAGTTCGCCGCTGAGCGCGCCGTGCATCTCGGCGCTGTACCGATTCAGGCCGACGATCTCCACGGTCCGGCCCCGCTGCTCGTACTTCGTCGTGACGGCGTCCAGTGCGGCGACCGACGACGCGTCCCAGATGTGCGCGGCGGTCAGGTCGATGACGACGTGCCCCGGGCCGTCCCGCGCGTAGTCGAACTGCTCGACCAGTTCGTTGGACGACGCGAAGAACAGCTCGCCGGTGACCGTGTAGACGATGCGTCCGCCGTCCTCGTCGGTGACCGCCGTGACGTCGACCAGGTGGGCGACGCGCCGGGCGAAGATGACCATCGCGGTGACGGAGCCGACGACCACTCCGACGGCGAGGTTGTGCGACGCCACCACGCACAGCACGGTGACGGCCATGACGACGGTCTCGCCCGGTGGCATCCGCCGCAGCGTCCTGGGCGCGACGGAGTGCCAGTCGAACGTCGCCACCGAGACCAGGATCATCACCGCGACCAGGGCCGCCATCGGGATCTCCGAGACGACCGGCCCGAAGACGATGCACAGGATCATGAGGAAGACGCCTGCGAGGAACGTCGACAGCCGGGTGCGGGCGCCCGAGGTCTTGACGTTGATCATCGTCTGGCCGATCATCGCGCAGCCGCCCATGCCGCCGAAGAAGCCGGTGACGATGTTGGCGACGCCCTGGCCGATGGACTCGCGGGTCTTGCTGGAGCGCGTGTCGGTGATGTCGTCGACCAGCTTGGCGGTCATCAGTGACTCCATCAGCCCGACCAGCGCCATCCCCAGCGCGTACGGAGCGACGATCTTCAGTGTCTCCACGGTGAAGGGCACGTCCGGCAGTCCCGGCACCGGGAGGGACGAGGGCAGGTCGCCCTTGTCCCCCACGTCCGGTACGGCGATCCCGGCGGCCAGCGTCACGGTCGTCAGGATGACGATGGAGACCAGCGGAGCGGGTACCGCCCGGGTGATCCTCGGGAAGAGGACCATGAGCACCAGTCCGGCGACGACCAGGGGATACACCGCCCACGGCACGTCGGTGAGCTCGGGCACCTGGGCCATGAAGACCAGGATCGCGAGCGAGTTGACGAAGCCGACCATCACCGAGCGCGGCACGAAACGCAGCAGTTTCGCGACCCCGAGCGCACCGAGGACGATCTGGAAGACGCCCGCGAGGATGACGCAGGCGATCAGGTACCCGAGGCCGTGCTCGCGGTTCAGCGGGGCGATGACCAGCGCCACCGCTCCCGTCGCCGCCGAGATCATGGCGGGCCGCCCGCCGACGAAGGCGATGGTGACGGCCATCGTGAAGGAGGCGAAGAGGCCGACGCTCGGATCGACGCCCGCGATGATCGAGAACGAGATCGCCTCGGGGATCAGCGCCAGCGCGACCACGAGGCCGGCCAGGAACTCGGTGCGCAGGACCTTGGGCGAGAGCCGGAACGAGCGGGGCACTGCGAGGGAGGGCAAGAGAATGAGCCTGTCGTACGCGAACGGGAGGGTCCGGCGCCTGCGGCCGGCCCGCCCACTGTACGAGGCCGGGGTGTCGTCCAACTAACACGGCGTTCTTTATGCAACTTGTTGCACAAGGCGGCCCGCGTGGACTACACATTGCGGCATGAGTCCGACGACTGCGTACCCGCATCTGCTGAGCCCCCTCGACCTGGGCTTCACGACCCTGCCCAACCGCGTGCTGATGGGTTCCATGCACGTCGGACTCGAAGAGGCCGAGCGCGGCTTCGAGCGGATGGCCGAGTTCTACGCGACCCGCGCCCGCGGCGGCGTCGGCCTGATGGTCACCGGCGGCATCGCCCCCAACGACGCGGGCCGCCCCTACCCCGGCGGCGCCAAGCTCACCACCCCCGAGGAAGCGGCCCAGCACCGGCAGGTGACCGACGCGGTGCACCGCGAGGGCGGCAGGATCGCGATGCAGATCCTGCACTTCGGGCGGTACGCGTACCACCCCGACCTCGTCGCCCCCAGCGCGATCCAGGCCCCGATCAGCCCGTACACGCCGAACGCCCTGACCGACGCCGAGGTCGAGGAGACCGTCGAGGACTTCGTCCGCGCGGCGGGCCTCGCCAAGTCGGCGGGGTACGACGGCGTGGAGATCATGGGGTCCGAGGGCTACCTGATCAACGAGTTCATCGCCGCGCACACCAACCACCGCGACGACCGGTGGGGCGGCTCGTACGAGAACCGCATGCGCTTCCCCGTCGAGATCGTGCGCCGCGTGCGGGAGCACGTCGGCGCGGACTTCATCCTCGTCTACCGCCTGTCGATGCTCGACCTGGTCCCCGGCGGCTCGTCGCTGGAGGAGGTCGTCACCCTCGCCCGCGCGATCGAGGCGGCCGGCGCGACCATCATCAACACCGGCATCGGCTGGCACGAGGCCCGCATCCCCACCATCGCCACCTCCGTGCCGCGCGGCGCGTACGCCTGGGTGACCAAGCGGGTCATGGGCTCCGTGAGCATCCCGCTGGTGACGACCAACCGCATCAACACCCCCGAGAAGGCCGAGGAACTGCTCGCCGACGGCTGCGCCGACATGGTGTCGCTCGCCCGCCCGTTCCTCGCCGACCCCGACTTCGTCGCCAAGGCCGCGGCCGGCCGCGCCGACGCCATCAACACCTGCATCGGCTGCAACCAGGCGTGCCTCGACCACACCTTCAGCGGGCTCATCACCTCCTGTCTGGTCAACCCCCGCGCCTGCCACGAGACCGAGCTGGTCCTGTCCCCCACCCGCCGGAGCAAGCGCGTCGCCGTCGTCGGGGCCGGGCCGGCCGGGCTCGCCTGCGCTGTGACGGCGGCCGAGCGCGGCCACACGGTGACGCTGTACGACGCCTCCGACGTGATCGGCGGCCAGCTCAACATCGCGCGCAAGGTGCCGGGCAAGGAGGAGTTCAACGAGACCCTGCGGTACTTCCGCAACCAGCTCGACGAGCACGGCGTCGAGCTGCGGCTCGGCACCCACGCCACCGCCGAGGCCCTCACCGCGGCCGGCTACGACGAGATCGTCCTGGCCACCGGCGTCACCCCGCGCGTCCCGGAGATCCACGGCATCGACCACCCCAGCGTCATCAGCTACCTCGACCTGCTGCGCGACGAGGCGAAGGCGGGCGACCGCGTGGCGGTCATCGGCGCGGGCGGCATCGGCTTCGACGTGGCCGAGTTCCTCACGGACACGTCCACGGGCGCGGACGACGCGGCGAGCCTGAGCCCCGAGGTCTTCTTCGCCCAGTGGGGCGTCGACATGGAGTACGGCGCGCGCGGCGGCCTCCAGGCGCCGGCCCGCCCGCCGCAGACCCGCACCGTCCACCTGATCCAGCGCAAGGCCACCAAGGTCGGCGCCGGGCTCGGCAAGACCACCGGGTGGATCCACCGCACCGAACTCAAGCACCGCGGCGTCACGATGGTGGCGGGGGCGGCGTACGACCGGATCGACGACGAGGGCCTGCACGTGACGGTCGAGGGCGAGCAGCGGCTGATCCCCGTGGACACGGTCGTCCTGTGCACCGGTCAGGAGCCGCGCCGCGACCTGTACGACACCCTGCTCGCCGCCGGACTGCCCGTGCACCTGATCGGCGGCGCGGACGTCGCGGCCGAACTGGACGCCAAGCGCGCGATCCGGCAGGGAACGGAACTCGCGGCCACCCTGTGAGACCCGGCTCTCCTTAGGATGCGCTCATGTCCCTCCCGTACGCCATCCTCACCGCACTGCTCGAAAAGCCGTCGTCCGGGCTGGAGCTGACCCGCAGGTTCGACAAGTCCATCGGTTACTTCTGGTCCGCGACGCACCAGCAGATCTACCGCGAGCTGGGGAAGCTGGAGGAGTCCGGCGCGATCCGGGCGCTGCCCGGCCCGCGCCGGCCGACGCGCGGGCAGAAGAAGGAGTACGAGGTCCTGGCCGCCGGGCGCGACGAACTGGCCGCCTGGGTGGCCAGGATCGAGGACCCCAAGCCCATCCGTGACGCCCTCCTGCTGCGCCTGCGCGCGGCGGGGGTGGTGGGCACGCAGGGCCTGGAGGCGGAGGTGCGGCGCCATCTGACGCTCCACCGGGCGCAGTTGGCGGAGTACCGGGCGATCGAGCAGCGGGACTTCGCCGGCGGCGGCCTGAGCGAGGCCGACCGGCTGCGGCACCTCGTCCTGCGCGCCGGGATCGACCTGGAGAACTTCTGGATCGGCTGGCTGGAAGCGGCCCGGGCGGAGCTCGCGGACATGGGCGGCGCGGGTACGCGTACGGGCCCGGAGCCCACAGCCTGAGCTGCGGAGTCCTGGCCCGTACCGCGCGGCTTCAGCCCTTGTTCTGGGAGGCCCAGAACTCGTCGAAGGTGAGCTTGCCGTCACCGTTGCCGTCGTGGGCGTTGATCACGGCCTGGGCCACCGTCTCGGTGACGTAGGGGTCACCGAGCTGCGCCATGACGCTCTTGTACTCGGCCGCCGAGATCGTCCCGTCCCCGTTGAGGTCGTACCGCTCGAAAGCCTTGCGCGCCGACTCGATGTCCGCCACTGGACCCACCCCTTCTGGTGCTGATCAGAACCCGCACAGATTATCGGTCCGGCCGCGGGCCCCGGCAGGCACCCGGTGTGCGCCGGGCGGCCGACGGCGCCGCTCGCGCGACCCGCGCGGCCGCGTCCTGTGCGGACGCCTCGGCGGCGAGTCGGCTGAAGTGCTTCGCCGCGAAACCTCCTCCGCAGAACCAGCGCATTTTCCGCCTTGGAATGCCCACTTCCGGCCAATACCAAGGGCCCTTTCGTCACTCTCCGCCGCCGGACGGTAACTTCTTGGCGTCGCCGCCACACCAGGAGCACAGGGCTCCCCGGGACTAGCGGCTCCAAGGGCGTTCTCCAGTGGACCTCACGACTGACGCATTCGGAATTCAGCCCCGCGTTCCCCGAACCCGCACCGTCCGCCACGACGGCGTCCGCGCCGTGTGCGGCGCGCGCCCCGGCGTCAGAGGCACGTACGCGTGGCCCGGCCCAGGCCGTCGTGGAACCCTGCGCCGCCTACGGAAGGACTGCGGACGATGACCGACAAGCTGCTCGAATTCCCCCTTTCGCGGCGGGGCGAGACCCTCTCCGAGGACTGCTCGTGGCTTCGCGGGCAGCGCCCGGTGGCCCCCGTGCGCACCCTCACCGGTGACACCGCCTGGCTGGTCAGCAGCTACGGGCCGGCCAAACAGGTGCTGGAGGACGAACGTTTCGGCCGCGTGGGGACGGGCGCCCAGGGGCGGGACGCGCCGACCGTCCCGCCCGAAGCCACCGCCGCCCCGGGCGGCATCGGCGGCGCCGCGCTGCGCGGGGCGGTGATGAAGGCGCTCAACCCGCCCGTGGGAGAAGGGCTGCACGGCTGGCTGCGCATCACGGCCGACCGCCTCATCGACGACCTGATGGCCTGGGGGCCGCCGGTGGACCTCCGGGCCGGGTTCGCCGACCCCTTCTCGGCGGCGCTGCACTGCAAGGTGCTCGGGGTGCCGTTCGAGGACTGGCCGCGGCTCATGGCCAGTCTCGACGTCGCGTTCATGACCAGCGCGCAGCCCCTCGAGGGCTCCTCGCTCGACTGGTACAAGGACGTCGGCTACATGGCGGACCGGCTGAACGCCCCGGCGTCCGAGCGCTCGGGGCTGCTGGGCGAGCTGGCGGCGCTGCGCGAGGACCCGGCGTCCTCGTACCTGACCGACGAGACGCTCGCCACCGTCGCCGCCTCACTGTTCGGCGCGGGCGCCGTGTCCACGTCGGCGTTCCTGTCGCTCGCGGTGCTCGCGCTGCTCCAGCGGCCCGAGCTGATCGGCCATCTGCGGGACCATCCGGAGCGGATGGGCCGTGCCGTCGACGAACTGCTGCGCCGGAACCTGTCGATCGGCGACGGTGTGCCGCGCCTCGCGCTCGCCGACGTACAGCTGGGTGACGTCCTCGTACGCGCCGGGGATCTCGTCCTGGTCCTCGTCGAGGGGGCCGACTTCGACCCCGAGGTCTTCACGGATCCCCGGGCCCTGACCCTGAACGGCGCACACAACCCGCACCTCTCCTTCGGCAGCGGCCGGCACCTGTCTCCGGCGTCCGCGCTGGGCCGCGCCCACGCGGAGACGGCGCTGGCGGCGCTGGTCGAGCGGATGCCGCGGCTGGGGCTCGCGGTGCCGGCGGAGCGACTGGTGTGGCGTACGGGCTTCACCGGGCGGCTGCCCGAGCGGCTGCCGGTGCTGTGGTAGGAGGCCGGGGCGGACGGACCGGGGCTCCGGGCTGGGGCCCGGCACGGCCGCAGGGGCCGCCCGTCAGCGGAAGACGCCGGTGTGGCCCAGGGAGTAGCGGCCCGGCTGCGGGTAGACCGCGAGACCGTGCGGTCCGCCACCGACCGGGATGCGGGCGAGCTGCTTGCCGGTGGCGGTGTCGATGGCGTACACCTCCGAGTCGTAACGCCCGGACAGCCACAGCACCTTGCCGTCGGCCGAGACGCCGCCCATGTCCGGGCTGCCGCCGTCGGGCAGGTGCCACTTCTTCGTCAGTTTGTTCTTCGTGAAGTCGAAGACGGAGACCGAGCCCTCACCCCGGTTGGACACGTACATCTCCTTGGAGTCGCGGGAGACGTACAGGCCGTGGCAGCCCTTGCCCGTCGGCAGCAGCTCGGGCGTGGTGAACTTCTCGCCGTCCAGGACCCACATGCCGTGCGCCATCATGTCGGCGATGTAGATCGTCCTGCCGTCGGGGGAGATCTTCACGTCCTGCGGCATCGCTCCCTCGAGCGGCAGCTTCTGCTGGCCGACGACCTCCATCTTCTCGGTGTCGACCTTGAGCAGTTCGCCGGAGAACTCGCAGGAGACGACGAAGTACCGGCCGTCGGCGGAGAAGTCCGCGTGGTTGACGCCGGCGCAGCTCACCGGCACGGTCTTGACGCGGTCCATGGTGTGCGGGTCGCGGAAGACGAGTTCGCGGTCCATCGACGCCATCACGACGGCGTACCTGCCGTTGGGCGTGAAGTAGAGGTTGTACGGGTCGTGCACCTCCACCGGCTTGCCCACCGCGCCCGTGGCGGGGTTGATCGGCGTGAGCGTGTGGCCGCGGTTGTTGTTGACCCACAGGGTCTTCAGGTCCCAGGACGGGACGACGTGCTGCGGCTGGATGCCGACCGGGATCGTCTTGACGACCTTGAACGTCCTGGGGTCGATCACCGACACCGTGTTGGAGTTGGTGTTGGGGACGTAGACGCGGGACGGGAAGTCCTTGACGACCGGTGACAGCTTGCCGGGCCGGTCGGCGGCGTACACGTCCTTGGGATCGAGCAGCGGCGGCATCCCCGGCAGCCCGGCCGGCGCGGTCTTCCTCACCTCGCCGGGCGCGGCGCTGCCGGGCGCGGCCGCCGGGCCCTTCTCGTCGTGGCCGGAGCAGCCCGCGAGGGCGGCCAGGAGGGCGCCGGCGAGGAGCGCGGTCGTACGTCGGGTGGTCGTCGTCATCGGGTCAGCAGCTCCGTGGTCGTCACCGCGCGCAGGCCGCGGCGGTCGAGTTCGTCGAGGAGGGCGGGCAGGGCGGCGACCGTGTCCGGGTAGCCGAAGTGCAGGCTCACCACCGATCCGTTGCGGATCTCCCCGGCGATCCGGCGGGTGACGGCCGCGGCGCCGGGCGAGGTGTGGTCGAGGGAGTCGACGTCGTACGCGAGCACGTGCGGGTATCCGGCCCGCCGCGCCAGCCGCTGGACGAGCGGCGTGGCGTACTGGCTGCGCGAGGGCCGGAACCAGGTGCCGATGGATCCGGTGAGCCTGCGCAGCCGGTCCGCGCAGTCGCTGATCTCGGCGTACGCCTCGCGCTCGCCCATGGCGCAGACGGCGAGGTGGCGCTGGGTGTGGTTGCCGAGGTCGTGACCGCCGTCGAGGATCCGGCGGGCGAGCGCGGGGTGGGCGTCGAGCCAGCCGCCGACGGCGAGCACGGTGAGGCGGGCGCCGCCCCGCTCGGCCTCGGCGAGCACGGCCCGCGCGGTGGCCGGGTCGCCCTCGCCGTGGAAGGTGAGGGCGACCCGGGGGCGGTCGCGCGGGCCGTGGGTGATCTGCACGGGCAGACCGGCGAGGCGGTGCGGGGCGGGGGCCGGGCGCGGCGGTGCGGGGGTGGCGCGGGACGCGGAGGGTACGGGAGCGGGTGATCCCGGGCCCGCCGCGCAGCCGGGGGCGAACGCTCCGGCGACGGCCGCCCCGGCCGCTCCGGCTCCGGCGCGCAGCACGCTGCGGCGGCATGTCACTGTCACGCGCCCCATTTAAGGGGTAATGCGAGCAAAAGGTAATGATTGGCCAATTCGCGGCGCAGTGGGTCGCGCACCTCGCCCGGCCATCCCTGCACGCCAACTAATGAATCACGCGCACGGCCCCATATTTATGCACGCATTGCCAGGTGAGTGGCCCAGTTCACCTGCAATTCAATATCTGAATGCCCGAGCTTGCGCCGTTTTCACCTGGCGTGGCCGTTTGGCGCCGTGCTCACCTGTCTGCCATAGTCGGTGTCACGACCCCCATTGACCCGGGCCAGGTCGTCATCACGCGGCCGTGGATCACACCCCCCCGTTCCACGGCGCTCCACAGAAGCCCCCGAAGCGCCACACCCGGCCGCAGGGGGCTTCTGTGCTGCCGGCTGCCGGCCGGTTCAGCGCTCGGCGGTGCGGTCGCCCACGCGCATCTCGAACCAGGTGGTCTTCCCGCGCGGCAGCAGATCCACGCCCCACCGGTCGGAGAGCTTGTCGACCAGGAAGAGTCCTCGGCCGCTGGTGTCCAGTTCGTGCACGGGCATCAGACAGGGCAGGCCGCGCGACGGATCGCGCACCTCGATCCTCATCCAGCCCCGGCGGCGCAGCATGCGCAGCCCGAAGACGCGGGCCCCGGTGTGCCGCACGGCGTTGCCCACGAGCTCCGAGACCAGCAGCACCGCGTACTCCGCGGTCTGCGGCGAGAGCTGCCACTGGCGGAACACCACGCAGTGCGTGAGCCGCCGCGCCGTGGCCGCCGACTCCGGACGGGAGGGCAGCCGCACTTCGTCCTCCGCCGGATTCCCGTACAACTCCACCGCTTTGAACGCCTGTTCGTCTTCCACCGCCGGCGTCCAGCGCGCGGCAGTCGCGCTGCCGCGCGGCCGCGGTTGCTCCATACCCTCCAGCCCCGCCATGCCCCCCATCATGGCCGCCCGGAAGGCCGCCCGGGGCCGTTCCGGTGGATTCGGTCCCCGGCGACCACCCCCCTCAGGGGTGCGGGTTGACATATGCCAGTGGCAGCAAATGCCCCTCCGCACCCCCTCCGAGCTGCGGTGACGTGGTGCGTACGACTGATCACCCGCAGCTCGGAACACGGGTGCGTTCGTCCCTGCTCAAGGGCGGATCAATCCGCCCGAGAGGATTACCCGCCGCCTTCACGCCAACTTGCCGCCGGTCAGAGGAACTTGGCCTTCCCGGGCCCCTCGTCGACGAAACTGCGCATGCCGCGCTCGCGGTCCTCGGTGGCGAACAGCCCCGCGAACCAGTTGCGTTCGATGGTGAGCCCCGTGTCCACGTCCGTCTCCAGACCGGCGTCGACGCACTCCTTCGCCGCACGCAGCGCCATCGCGGGGCCCTGGGCGAGCTTCGCGGCCCAGGCGTGCGCCTGCTCGTACACCTCGGCGGCCGGCACGACCCGGTCGACCAGGCCGATCGCCAGGGCCTCGTCGGCCCGCACGTGCCGGCCGGTGAAGATCAGGTCCTTGGCCTTGGACGGGCCGACCAGCCGGGCGAGCCGCTGTGTGCCGCCCGCGCCGGGGATCAGGCCGAGGAGGATCTCGGGCTGGCCGAGCTTGGCGTTGTCACCGGCGATACGGAAGTCGGCACACAGGGCGAGCTCGCAGCCGCCGCCCAGCGCGTAGCCGGTCACCGCGGCGACGACGGGCTTGGGAATGCGGGCGACGGCGGTGAAGGAGTCCTGGAGGGCCTTGGAGCGCACGACCATCGCCGCGTGGTCCATCGCCTGCATCTCCTTGATGTCCGCGCCCGCCGCGAACACCTTCTCCCCGCCGTAGAGGACCACGGCGCGCACGTCCTCGCGCCGGGTCGCCTCCTCGGCGAGTTCGCGCAGCCGGTCCTGCGTGGCGATGTCGAGCGCGTTCATCGGGGGGCGGGCCAGCCGGATGGTGCCGACGCCCTCGGAGACTTCGAGATTCACAGTCATACGAGCGAGGTTAGCCCCCGTTAACGCCAACGGACCCGGTGCGCTCGATCACAGTGCACCGGGTCCGTACGCGCCTGGCGGCGTGCTACTTCTTCCACTCCGCCCAGGACATGTTCCAGCCGTTGAGGCCGTTGTCGGGCTGGATCTGCTTGTCCTCGGAGTTCTTCACGACGACCACGTCACCGAGGATCGAGTTGTCGAAGAACCAGGCGGCCGGAGCCTTCTTGTCCCATCCGCCCCGCACGTCCTGCAGCCCGACGCATCCGTGGCTGACGTTGGCCGACCCGAAGGTGCCCGCGCCGGCCCAGTAGTTGCCGTGGATGAAGGTGCCCGAGGTGGACAGCCGCATCGCGTGCGGCACGTCCTTGATGTCGTACTCGCCGCCGAAGCCGACGGTGGCGCCGTTCATGCGCGTCACCTTGTACTTCTCGCTGATGACCATCTGGCCGTTGTACGTCGTCGTCGACGGCGCGCCCGCGGTGATCGGGATCGTCTTGAAGACCTTGCCGTCACGCTTGACGGTCATCGTCTTGGCCTTGGCGTCCACGGTGCTGACCTGGCTGCGGCCGATCGTGAACTTCACCGTCTTCGCCTGCTTGCCGTACACGCCCGGCCGGCCCTCGACGCCGTCGAGGTTCAGCTTCAGCGTCACCTCGGTGCCCGCCGCCCAGTACTTCTCGGGACGGAAGTCGAGGCGGTCGTTGCCGAACCAGTGGCCCTCGATCGGCACCGACGGCTCGGCCGTCACCTTGACGGCCTTCTCGACGGCCTCGGGCGCGGTGATGCCGCGGCTGAAGCGCAGCGAGACCGGCATGCCGACACCGACCGTGGAGCCGTCCTCGGGCGTGAAATAGCTGACGAAGGTGTTCTTCGGCACGAGCGTCGTGAAGGTGGTGTCCTTCGCGGACTCGCGGCCCTCGGAGTC
This sequence comes from Streptomyces sp. NPDC046122, assembly GCF_056429965.1. NCBI lineage: Bacteria > Bacillati > Actinomycetota > Actinomycetes > Kitasatosporales > Streptomycetaceae > Streptomyces > Streptomyces sp. NPDC046122. The sequence continues at coordinate 290,773 of NZ_JBWKLQ010000001.1, forward strand.
CTTCGCGATCGCGTGGACCTTGTACTGGGTGGCGGCGCCGAGGTGGTGGGCCGGCTCCCAGGAGGAGCCGTCCTTGCTGATCCTGCCCTCGACCTCGTTGCCCTTGGTGTCCTCGACCTTGACGGACGTGAGCCTGCCCTTGTCGGCACCGATCTTCAGGGCGCCGCTGGTGGCGACGTTCTTCGCCTCGTCCCCGGGGGCGATGGTCACCACCGCCTGCGACGCCTGGTTGTCGCCGGCCTTCCCCGCCCCGCCCTTCCCGCCCTTGCCGTCGCCGTCACCGGAATCGCTTCCCGCGCACGCCGTGACGAAAAGGAGCATCGCTCCCAGCAGCAGGGCCAGCAGTCCCGGGCCGCCGCGCCGGGATCCGCGCCCCCTGCGCGCCCCGGCCGACGTCCCCGATATCGGCTGCCTCTTCACGTGTTGTTCTCCCCTCGCACGGCCTGGCCCCAGCCATGGCCCGCACCCCCACGCGCAGCTACCGCGCGTCTGGTGAATGGTAATCACACCGGACGTGTCGCCGACTCTGCGTGTATGTCACCGTTCGGTCCCAAGTGCGAGGGGAACGGGTGCGGGGCCGTGCAGGTCAGGGAGGGGTCATCGGAGCGCGGACCCGGCCTTCCAGCGGTCCCAGTCCATGTTCCATCCTCCGAGGCCGTTGTCGGGAGCCACCTTCCGGTCGCGCGAGTTCACCACTTCCACCACGTCCCCCACGAGCGTGCGGTCGAAGAACCAGCCGGCCGGGGTGTCCGGGCTGCCGCCTTTCACGTCCCGCAGTCCGATGCAGCCGTGGCTCGTGTTGACCGATCCGAACGTGTCCGCCGGGGCCCAGTAATTGCCGTGCAGGAAGGTCCCCGAGGCCGTCAGCCGCATCGCGTGCGGGACGTCCGGAATGTCGTACTCGCCACCGAAACCGACCGTCCTGCCGTCCATCCGCGTGACGTCGTACAACTCGGTGACCACCATCTTCCCGTTGTACGTCGTGGTCTTCGGGGCGCCGGCGCTGACCGGCAGGCGCACCGGCTTCGCACCGTCGCGGCGTACCAGCATGGTGTGCGCCTCCGCGTCCACCGTGGAGACCTGGGAGCGGCCGACCGTGAAGCCGACGGCCTTGTGCTGGATGCCGAACACACCGGGCGCGGCCTCGACGTCGCGCAGTCTCAGGTCGACGGTGACGCGGGTGCCCGGCTTCCAGTACGCGCGCGGCCGGAAGTCGAGGCGCTGGGAGCCGAACCAGTGGCCGGACACCTCCACCGGCGGCTGGGAGGTGACCTCGATGGCGCGTTCGACGGCGGCGCGGTTGACGACGGCCCGGTTGAAGGAGAAGGAGAGGATCATGCCGGTGCCGACGGTAGAGCGGTTCTCCGGCTTGAAGTAGCCGATGAAGCGGTGTTCGGGGACGACGGTCGTGAACGAGGTGTGCCGGGCCGAGCGGCGGCCGTGGCCGTCGACGGCGACCGCGTGGATCCGGTACGTGGCGGCCAGCCGCAGCGGGCCCGCGTCCGGGCGCCAGCTCAGCCCGTCGTCCGCGATCCGGCCGGTGACCTCGTGCTGGTCGGCGTCCTCGACCCGGACGACCCGGACCCGTTCCAGCCGCCCGTCGGGGACCTCGACCTCGATGCGGCCGCCGGCCCCGACGCCCTTGGCCCCGTCGGCGGGGAGGATCCGGATGGCGTCCCTGGGCGAGCGGGGCTTCCCGCCGAGCAGCGGTTCGCCGTCGGCCGTGCAGCCCGCGAGCCCCGTGATCAGGGCAGCCCCTGCCAGTACGGCGGCCAGGACCGCCCGTGCGCGTCTCACTGCGTCTCTCACGCCGGGCCCAACGACCGCGCCCCTCCAGGGGAAACGTGAGTACGACCGCTGTTCCGGGAAGAACAGGTGGGAGGAACGCGCGAGGGGGCCACGGCCGGGACGCCGTACGGTCTCAGGATCCGCCGGTCCCACGAGCCGCGGGAGGCTTACAGGTGTCCAGCGCACCCGAGCAGGAGGCAGTACAGGAGGCGGTGCGGGCAGCGGTGCCCGAGGCGGTGGGCGACGACAGCCCCGCGTCCGCGCCCGCACCCGTCCCGGCGGCGGTCAACGGGCGTCGCCCGGGCCACGACCGGGCCGGACCGCCCGTGTGGCCCGGTGCGCCGACCCCGCTCGGGGCGCGCTTTCGCGTGGGGCCCGACGGTGTGGCGGGCACCAACTTCGCGCTGTGGGCGGGCGGGGCCGAGGCCGTCGAGGTGTGCCTCTTCGACGAGGACGGCGCCGAGCGGCGCTGCCCGCTGACCGAGCTGACGCACGAGATCTGGCACGGCTTCGTACCGGGCGTGCGCGCGGGACAGCGCTACGGCTTCCGGGTGCACGGCCGGTGGGACCCGTGGACCGGCGCGCGCTGGAACCACGCGAAGCTCCTCCTCGACCCTTACGCACGGGCCGTCGACGGGGACTTCACGCTGCCCGGGGAGGTGTACGGGCACGTCAGGGACTGGCCCCAGCAGAACGTCGCCGACACCGTGCGCGACGACCGCGACTCGGCGCCGTTCGTCCCCAAGGGCGTGGTGGTGCACGACGACGCGCCCGGCGACGACTGGGTGGACGACCGGCGGCCCAAGACGCCGTGGGCCGACACCGTCATCTACGAGCTGCACGTACGAGGCTTCACCAAGCTGCACCCGGACATCCCCCCGGAGCTGCGCGGCACGTACGCCGGCCTCGGGCACCCGGCGGCGATCGGGCATCTCCAGCGGCTGGGGGTGACCGCCGTGGAGCTGCTGCCGGTCCACCAGTTCGCCCACGAGGACCACCTGCTGCGGCGGGGGCTGCGCAATTACTGGGGCTACAACTCGATCGGCTACTTCGCGCCGCACGCGGGGTACGCGGCGTCGGGGACGGCCGGCCAGCAGGTGGGCGAGTTCAAGGAGATGGTGCGGGCCCTGCACGCGGCCGGCATCGAGGTCATCCTCGACGTCGTCTACAACCACACGGCCGAGGCCGGCGAGCTGGGGCCCACGCTGTCCCTGCGCGGCATCGACAACCGCGGCTACTACCGCCTCCAGAACGACGCCAGACGGTACGCCGACTACACGGGCTGCGGGAACACCCTGCACGTCGTCCAGCCGAACGTCCTGCGGCTGATCACGGACTCGCTCAGGTACTGGGTCACCGAGATGGGCGTGGACGGCTTCCGCTTCGACCTGGCGGCGGCGCTGGCGCGTTCGATGCACGACGTCGACATGCTGTCCCCGTTCCTCGCGGTCATCGCGCAGGACCCGGTGCTGCGGCGCGTGAAGCTGATCGCCGAGCCGTGGGACGTGGGCAGCGGCGGCTACCAGGTGGGCGCCTTCCCGCCGCTGTGGACGGAGTGGAACGACCGCTACCGGGACGCCGTACGGGACTTCTGGCGCGGCGCCCTGCCGGACGTGCGGGACCTGGGCTACCGACTGTCGGGGTCGAGCGACCTGTACGCCTGGGGCGGCCGCCGCCCGTACGCCTCGGTCAACTTCGTCACCGCGCACGACGGCTTCACGCTGCGGGACCTGGTGTCGTACCACCAGAAGCAGAACGCGGCGAACGGCGAGGGCAACCGGGACGGCACGAACGACAACCGCTCGTGGAACTGCGGCGCCGAGGGCGAGACCGGGGACGCCGGGGTGAACGCGCTGCGCCGGCGGCAGCTGCGCAACCTGGTGACGACCCTGCTGCTGTCGACGGGCGTGCCGATGCTGGTCGCGGGCGACGAGATGGGGCGTACGCAGGACGGCAACAACAACGCGTACTGCCAGGACAACGAGGTCAGCTGGATCGACTGGTCGCTGCTCGAGGAGCCCGGCTGGCGGGAGCTGTTCCGGCTGACGTCCCGGCTGCTGGCGCTGCGCCACGCGCATCCGGTGCTGCGCCGGCGCGCCTTCTTCTCGGGGCGGCCGCAGGCGGCGGACGGGCTGCGCGACCTGGCGTGGTTCACCCCGCGCGGCGAGGAGATGACGCAGCAGGACTGGTACGCGCCGGCCTCGACCGTGGGGCTGTACCTGTCCGGCCGCGACATCCCTGGGCGCGACGCGCGCGGCGCGAAGATCACGGACGACAGCTTCCTCGCCGTACTCCATGCGGGGGACCTTCCGGCCGATTTCACGCTGCCCGGGCCGCCGTGGGCGCGGACGTACGAGCTGGTCGTCGACACGTCGCTGGAAGACCAGGAGGAGGCGCCGGGGACGGTGCACGCGGCGGGCACGGCGATCACCGCGCCGGCCCGGTCGGTGCTTCTGCTGCGGGCGGGCACGGCCAAAAAGGAGTGAGCGCCGTCAGTGGTGAACCGTACGCTCGATCCTGATGACCGGAGCGGATGCACCCACCAGGAACCGATCGGCCGTACGTTCACTGCTGCGCCTGTGGCCCTACGTACGGCCGGTGCGCGGCCGGCTGGCCTGGGCGGCGCTCGTGGCGGTCGTGGCGTCGTGCCTGAGCCTGGTCATCCCGCTCGTCCTCAAGTGGATCGTGGACGGTCCGGTCGCGGACCGGGACCCGGGCGGGGTGTGGCTGGGGGCGCTGTACCTGCTGCTGCTCGGACTCGCGGAGGCCGCGCTCTTCGGGCTCCGGCGGTGGCTGGTGGCCCGGCCGCTGGCCGGGGTCGAGGCGGCGATGCGGGACGATCTGTACCGGCGTCTCCAGCGGCTCCCGGTGGCGTTCCACGACCGGTGGCCGTCGGGGCAGTTGCTCTCGCGCGGGACGACGGATCTGATGCTGCTGCGGATGTTCTTGGCGTTCCCGCTGACGTTCCTGCTGGTCAACGGCGTGACGATCCTGGTGGGGTTCGTCATCCTGCTCCAACAGCAGTGGCCGCTGGGGCTGGTGCTGCTGGCGCCCGTGGCGCCGCTGGTGGTGCTGTGCTTCGTCTTCGAGTCGAAGTACGCGCGGGTCACCCGGCGATCCCAGGACCAGGTCGGTGACCTGACGACCGTCGTCGAGGAGAGCGTGCTCGGCATCCGCGTGATCAAGGGATTCGGCCGCCACCGCAGTCAGGCCCAGGCGTTCCGCGAGCTGTCGCTGACCTTGCGGGGCACCGAGCTGGTGAAGGCCCGGCTGCTCGCAGGCATCTGGGCCACCATCACCGTGCTGCCGGAACTCGCGATCGGGGCGGCGCTGGTCCTCGGCACGGTCCAGGTCGCCGACGGCGCCCTGTCGGCGGGCACGCTGGTGGCGTTCCTGTCGACGGCGCTGGCCCTGCGGTGGCCGGTGGAGTCGATCGGCTTCCTGCTCGCGATCAGCCAGGACGCGGCGACGGCGACCGAGCGGTACTTCGAGGTGATGGACGAGCCCGAGGAGTCGCGGACCGAAGGCGACGCGCCGGCGGCGATTGCGGGCCGGGACGGGATCGTGTTCGACGCGGTCGAGTTCCGCTATCCCGACGCCCCCGACGGGACGCCGCCCGTACTGGCCCGCGTCGACCTGCGCGTGCGGCCGGGCGAGACGATGGCCCTCGTCGGAGCCACCGGCAGCGGCAAGACGACGCTCACCGCGCTCGTACCCCGGCTGCACGAGGTGACGGGCGGGCGGATCACGCTCGACGGGCAGGACATCACGGCCCTGCCGCGCGAGCGGCTGCGGGAGCTGGTCTCCGTCGCCTTCGAGGAACCCACGCTCTTCTCGGCGAGCGTCGCGGAGAACGTCCTGATGGGCGCGGGGCCGGGCGCGGGCGAGGCCGACCTGGAGCGGGCGCTCGACACCGCGCAGGCCGGTTTCGCGCACCGGCTGCCGCAGGGCACGGCCACCCAGGTCGGGGAGCAGGGGCTGAGCCTGTCCGGCGGGCAGCGGCAGCGGCTCGCGCTGGCCAGGGCGGTGGTGGGCAGGCCGCGCTTCCTCGTACTCGACGACCCGCTGTCGGCGCTCGACGTGCACACGGAGGCACTGGTGGAGGCGGCGCTGCGGCGCGTCCTCGCGGACACGACCGCGCTGGTGGTCGCGCACCGCCCTTCCACCGTGCTGCTCGCGGACCGGGTGGCGCTGCTCTCCGGCGGCCGGATCGCGGCCGTCGGCACCCACCGGGAACTGCTGCGCTCCAGTGACGAGTACGCCTGGCTGATGTCCGGGGCGGGTGACGGCGGGGCAGCCGGCGAGAAGGGGGACACACCATGACGACCACCGCGGACGACCGCCCGGACGAACGGAAACCGGCGGACGCCGGGCCGCTCACGAAGACGCGGCCCCGGCCCGGGAACGAGCCGGTGACGGACGGCGATCCCTTCGACCGGGACGCGCTGCCCGCGCCCGCCGGGGCGACGGGGGCGCTGCTGCGCTCGCTGCTGAGGCCCCGGCGGGCCAGGGTGGGCGTCGCGGCGCTGCTCCTGCTCCTCCAGCAGGCCGCGGTGCAGGCCGGTCCGCTGCTCGTCGCGTACGCCATCGACCGGGGCGTGCCGGCCCTGCGGCGGGACGACTTCGGGCCACTGGTCGTCGTCGCGGCCGGCTACCTGCTGTGCTCGCTCGGCGCGGGGCTGTTCCACTACGTCTTCATCCGGCTCTCCGCCGGCGTCAACCAGGACGTACTCCTCGATCTGCGCGGCAGGATCTTCCGGCACGCGCAGGCGCTGAGCGTCGACTTCCACGAGCGGTACACGTCCGGGCGGCTGATCTCGCGGTCGACGACCGACGTGGAGTCGCTGCGGCAGCTGCTCGGGGAGGGCCTCCAGGAGCTGATCGGCGTCATCCTCTCCTGCGTCTGCATCTGCGCCCTGCTCCTCTGGCTCGACACGGGCATCGGCGGGCTCGCGGTGCTGTCGTTCGCGCCGCTGTACCTGCTCGTGCGGCGCTACCGGGCCCGGGTCTCCGTCGTCTTCGCCAAGCGGTCGACGGCGATCGCGGCCGTCATCGTGAAGTTCGCGGAGACGATGAACGGGATCCGGCCAGTACGGGCGTTCCGGCGCGAGCGGGCGAACGACGCGGAGTTCCGCGCGCTCAACCGCCGCCACGAGCGGACGAACGGCGACGGCCTGCTGGAGATGGCCCAGTACGTCGTCGGGTCACGGCTGGTCGCCAACACGACGGTCGCGGGGATCGTGCTGTGGGGCGCGTACCGGGTCGCCGAGGGCGGCATGGCGCTCGGCGTCCTCGCCGCGTCCGTGCTCTATCTGCGGCGGCTCTACGACCCGATCGACCGGCTCGGGATGTTCCTGAACTCCTACCAGTCGGCGGCCGCCTCCCTGGAGAAGATCGCGGGTCTGCTGGCCCAGGCCCCCACGGTCCCGGAGCCCGCGGTGCCGCGCGCGCTGCCCGCCCCGGCGGGCGGCGGCCCCGGCCGCGAGGTGGTCTTCGACGGCGTCAGCTTCGCCTACCGCACGGGCGGCGAGGTCCTGCCGCGCTTCAGTCTGACGCTGCCGGCCGGGCAGACCGTGGCCGTCGTCGGCTCGACGGGCGCGGGCAAGTCGACGCTCGCCAAGCTCCTCGCGCGCTTCTACGACCCGACCGAGGGCCGCGTCCTGCTCGACGGCACCGACCTGCGCGACCTGGCCGTGCCCGAACTGCGGCGGGGGGTCGTCATGGTGACCCAGGAGGCGTTCCTGTTCTCCGGAACGGTCGCCGAGAACATCGCCGTCGGCCGCCCGGACGCCACCCGGGAGGACATCGAGCGGGCGGCGAAGGCGATCGGCGCCCACGACTTCGTCGCGGGCCTGCCGGAGGGGTACGACACGGAAGTCCGCAAGCGGGGCGGCCGGATCTCGGCGGGGCAGCGGCAACTGGTCGCCTTCGCCCGCGCGCTGCTCGCCGACCCCGCGGTGCTGATCCTGGACGAGGCGACGTCCTCCCTTGACGTCCCCGGCGAGCGGGCGGTGCAGCGCGCGATGGACACCGTGCTGCGGGGGCGTACGGCGGTGGTGATCGCACACCGGCTGTCGACGGTGGAGATCGCCGACCGGGTGCTGGTCATGGAGCACGGCCGCGTCGTCGAGGACGGCTCCCCCGCCGCGCTCATCGGCGGTACGGGGCGCTTCGCCGGACTGCACCGGGCCTGGCGGGACAGCCTGGCCTGACGGTCCGGCCCGCGGGCCGGACGTCACCGGAGCGGGCTGTCCGGCGACCGCCGCCCTCCGCGCGCCCGTACGCCGGCGGGCAGGAGGTCGCGGGCCGCTCCCCGCGCCCCGGCGGACCGGTCGGGAAACGCAGTTGAGCGGTCGGCGGACGACACGGTCGGCCCACGCCCGGACGGGAGTCGGCCGACTTCTTACAGGGCCGCGGTGACGGCCGGCGAAACGTCCGCTGAACGAACACGGCTCTTCGGGCAACGGACGAATTCCGGCCAACTTCTTGACGCGCCCCTGACAGGGAGTGCTCGCTCCTGTCACTCTTCCCCCGTTCCGCGCTCCACCTTGCTCCGCACGGCTCTGCCCGGGCAGCCCACCCAAGCCGCCCGCCACCCCCCTTGCAGAAGGAGTTCGCGTGAGATCCACGCCCAGACGACGTGCCACCGCGACCGGCGCGCTGCTGACCGCCGCGGCGCTGCTGACAGTCGGCGTACAGGCCGGCGCCGCATCGGCCGACGACCCCCGGACCGCAGCCCCGAAGACCGCCGCGGCGGGGAAGCCCGACCCGGGCGCCCTGCCCGCGAAGCTCTCCCCCGCGGAGCGCGCCGAGCTCATACGCGAGGCCAACGCCACCAAGGCGGCCACCGCCAGGGAACTCGGCCTCGGCGCCAAGGAGAGGCTCGCCGTACGCGACGTCGTCCAGGACCGCGACGGAACCACGCACACGCGGTACGAGCGCACGTACGACGGACTCCCGGTCCTCGGCGGCGACCTGATCGTCGCGGAGACCGGGGCGGGGAAGACCGAGGGCGTGACCAAGGCGTCCAAGGCGCGGCTCACGTCCGTCGACCTGAGCGCCGAGGTCGCCCCGGCCACCGCGGAGAAGCAGGCGGTGTCCGCCGCCAGGGCCGAGGGGTCGAAGAAGACCGAGGCCGACCGCGCCCCGCGCAAGGTGGTGTGGATGGGGCAGGGCAAGCCCACGCTGGCGTACGAGACGGTCGTCGGCGGCCTGCAGCACGACGGCACCCCGAACGAGCTGCACGTCGTCACCGACGCCTCCACCGGCAAGAAGATCTTCGAGTGGCAGGCCATCCACAACGGCACCGGCAACACCCAGTACAGCGGCCAGGTGACGGTGGGCTCAGCCCCGTCGTACACCCTGACCGACACCGGGCGCGGCAACCACAAGACGTACAACCTCAACCGGGGTACGTCGGGCACCGGCACCCTCTTCTCCGGCCCGGACGACGTCTGGGGCGACGGCACTCCGCAGAACCTGGAGACGGCGGGCGCGGACGCGGCGTACGGCGCGGGCCTGACCTGGGACTACTTCAAGAACGTGCACGGCCGCAGCGGCATCCGCGGTGACGGCGTCGGCGCGTACTCGCGCGTCCACTACGGCAACGCGTACGTCAACGCCTTCTGGTCGGACTCCTGCTTCTGCATGACGTACGGCGACGGGGCCGCCAACGCCAAGCCGCTGACCTCCATCGACGTGGCCGCGCACGAGATGACGCACGGCGTCACCTCCAACACCGCGGGCCTCGTCTACAGCGGCGAGTCGGGCGGCCTCAACGAGGCCACCTCCGACATCTTCGCCGCCGCCGTCGAGTTCAACGCCAACAACCCCAAGGATGTCGGCGACTACCTGGTCGGCGAGAAGATCGACATCCGGGGCAACGGCACGCCGCTGCGCTACATGGACAAGCCGAGCAGGGACGGCTCGTCCAAGGACGCCTGGTACTCGGGCATCGGCTCCATCGACGTCCACTACTCGTCCGGCCCGGCGAACCACTGGTTCTACCTGCTCTCCGAGGGCAGCGGCGCCAAGACCGTCAACGGCGTCAGCTACGACTCGCCGACCTCCGACGGCCTGCCGGTGACCGGCATCGGCCGGGAGAAGGCCGCGCAGATCTGGTTCAAGGCGCTCACCACCAAGTTCGGCTCCTCGACCAACTACGCGGGCGCCCGCACCGGCACCCTCGCGGTAGCCGGTGAGCTGTACGGGACGACCAGCGCCGAGTACAAGGCCGTCGCCGACGCGTGGGCCGGCGTCAACGTCGGGACGCGTCCCGGCGGCGGCGACCCGGGCACCGGCACGTCGTTCGAGAACACCGCCGACGTGGCCATCCCGGACAACGGCGCCGCGGTCACCTCGTCGGTCACCTCGACCAAGACGGGTGCGGCGCCCAGCAACCTCAAGGTCGACGTCAACATCGTCCACACCTGGCGCGGTGACCTGGTCGTCGACCTGCTGGCGCCGGACGGCACGGCATACCGGCTGAAGAACTCCAGCGGCTCCGACTCGGCCGACAACGTCGTCGCGACCTACACGGTCAACGCGTCCTCCGAGACGGCCAACGGCGTCTGGAAGCTCAAGGTCCAGGACGTGGCCGCGCAGGACACCGGCTACATCAACAGCTTCAAGGTGACCTTCCCGTAAGGAGCCCGAAGCGCAGACCAGCCCTGCGGGAGCGGAAGACCGTTCCCGCAGGGCTGTTCCATGTGCCGGCGCCCGGGACGTCAGCGCATCAGCACGCCGGCGCCCTCACCCGTCGCCTCCGTGGGCAGGGCCACCAGGCCCAGGTCCGCGCCGTGCGGCAGCAGGCGGTGGGACGGCAGTATCCGGACGGTGTAGCCGAAGGGGCCGGTGCGGTCGAGCGACAGCGGGCCCTCGTACATCCAGCGGCCCTCCAGGTCCGGGCCGCCCGCCGGCTTCAGCGGGAAGGTCTGCGCCTCTCCGATCGCGTCGGCCGCGTCGACCCGGCCCGCGACGGCCTGCACCTCCACGTCCTCGGGACGCAGGGGGCCGAGCGCCACGCGGACCCGCAGGCTCAGCGTCGAGCCCAGTTCCGCCGTGCCGTTGACCGGGGTGGCCGCCAGGGCCTCCACGTGGTCCACGGCGACCTTGGGCCAGGCGGCGCGCACCCGCTTCTTCCACTCCGCCAGTTCCCGGGCCGCGTCCGGGACCATCGCGCGGTGCGCCTCGGCGGCCGGGGCGTACAGCCTCTCGACGTACTCCCGCACCATGCGCCCCGCCAGGACCTTCGGGCCGAGCCGGACCAGGGTCTGGCGGACCATCTCGATCCAGCGGTCGGGCAGCCCGCCGGGGCCCCGGTCGTAGAAGCGCGGCGCCACGCGCTGCTCGATGAGCTCGTACAGCGCGTTGGCCTCCAGCTCGTCGCGCCGCTCCTCGGTGGTCGCCGCGCCGTCGGCGGTCGGGATGGCCCAGCCGAAGTCCGGCTCGAACCACTCGTCCCACCAGCCGTCGAGCACCGACAGGTTGAGGCAGCCGTTGAGCGCGGCCTTCATCCCGCTGGTTCCGCACGCCTCCAGCGGGCGCAGCGGGTTGTTGAGCCAGACGTCGCAGCCGGGGTAGAGCTTCTTCGCCATGCCCATGCCGTAGTCGGGCAGGAAGACGATCCGGTGGCGCACCCGCGGGTCGTCCGCGAAGCGCACCAGCTCCTGCACCAGCCGCTTCCCGCCGTCGTCCGCCGGGTGGGCCTTGCCCGCCACCACGATCTGCACCGGCCTCGTCGGGTGGAGCAGCATCTCCATCAGCCGGTCGCGGTCGCGCAGCATCAGCGTGAGGCGCTTGTACGACGGGACGCGCCGCGCGAACCCGATCGTCAGGACGTCCGGGTCCAGCGCCTCGTCGATCCAGCCGAGCTCCGCCTCGGCGGCCCCGCGCTGGCGCCACGACGCGCGCAGGCGGTCCCGTACCTCCTGGACCAGCTGCTCGCGCAGGGTGCGCCGCAGGTCCCAGATGTCGGTGTCGGGGATGTCGGTGACGGCGTCCCAGCGCTCCCCTCCCTCGGCAAAGCCGCCGGAGCCGGCCGACAGGGCGTCCTCGGCGCGGCCCGCGCCGATCTGCCGCACTCCCAGGCGCATGACCTCGGGAGCGACCCAGGTGGGCGCGTGCACGCCGTTGGTGACGGAGGTGATCGGCACCTCCTCGGGGTCGAATCCGGGCCACAGGCCGGAGAACATCTGGCGGCTGACCGCGCCGTGGAGCGTGGACACGCCGTTGGCCCGCTGGGCCAGACGCAGGCCCATCACGGCCATGTTGAACAGGTTGGGCTCGCCGCCCGGGTACGTCTCCATGCCGAGCTGGAGGATCCGCCCGACGTCGACTCCCGGCAGCTCGCCGGACTCGCCGAAGTGCCGCGCGACGAGCTCGCGGTCGAAGCGGTCGATCCCGGCCGGCACGGGCGTGTGCGTCGTGAAGACGGTGCCGGCGCGCACCGCTTCGAGCGCGGGGTCGAATTCCACCCCCTCGCCGGCCATTTCCCGGATCCGCTCCAGGCCGAGGAAGCCGGCGTGGCCCTCGTTGGTGTGGAACACCTCCGGCTCGGGGTGGCCGGTGAGCCGGCAGTACGCGCGCACGGCCCGCACCCCGCCGATGCCGAGCAGCATCTCCTGGAGCAGCCGGTGCTCGCTGCCGCCGCCGTACAGCCGGTCGGTGACGTCGCGCTCCCCCGCCGCGTTCTCCTCGACGTCCGAGTCGAGCATCAGCAGCGGTACGCGTCCGACCTGCGCCTGCCAGATGTGGGCGCGCAGCGACCGCCCGCCGGGCAGGGTCAGCGCGACCCGGCTGGGCGTGCCGTCGGCCTCCCGGAGCAGCGAGACGGGCAGTTCGTTCGGGTCGAGCAGGGGGTAGTGCTCCTGTTGCCAGCCTTCCCTGGACAGGCTTTGCCGGAAGTATCCGTGACGGTAGAGGAGTCCGACCCCGATGAGGGGTACGCCGAGGTCGCTGGCGGCCTTCAGGTGGTCCCCGGCGAGGATGCCGAGGCCGCCCGAGTACTGCGGGAGGGCCGCTGTGACTCCGAATTCGGGTGAGAAGTAGGCGACGGCCGCGGGTAGTTCCGGGGTCGGCGACTGCGACTGGTACCACCGCCTGCCGCGCAGGTAGTCGTCCAGGTCGTCCGCCGCGGCGGTCAGCCGGCGCAGGAACCGCCGGTCCTGGGCGAGCTCGGCGAGCCGCGAGGCGGGTACGGACCCGAGCAGCCGTACGGGATCGCCCCCGGAGGCTGCCCAGCCTTCGGGGTCCACGGCCTGGAACAGCTCGCGGGTCTCGGTGTGCCAGGACCACCGCAGATTGCGGGCGAGGTCACTGAGCGGTCGTAGGGGATCGGGAAGAACGGGGCGCACGGTGAATCGACGAATGGCCTTCACGTGTTCCACCTTCGCAGGGGACATACGAACCGGGTCGGACGCACGGCGGTGTGTGTCCGGCCTTTCCTCCACGAAGGTAGTGGCGCCCCGCCTCCCGCTGCCACGGCGCACGGGAGCGCCGGGGATCATCGCAGGGCGTGCGACCCCACGTCGTACGGCGATCCCAGGTTGACAGTGGCCGGGTCGAACGCCCCGGCGGCCGCGTAACGGGCCGAGACGGCCGCCAGTTCCCCGGCCGGGATCACGTCCTCGATGTCGGTGAATCCGCCGGGCGCCCGCTCGTGCGCCATGTTGATGACGACCTCCGGACCCAGCCGCCGGTTGGCCCGCTGGAGTTCGGTCATCGCGGGCCGGCGCTCGGCCTCGTACGCCGCGAGCGCGTCGGCCGGGTCGGCGTGGAGCGCCATGGCGTGGGCGAGGGCGCGGGCGTCGACGATCGACTGGGTCGCGCCGTTCGACCCGATCGGGTACATGGCGTGCGCCGCGTCGCCGATCAGCGTCGTACGGCCGTGGCTCCAGCGCTCCAGGGGGTCGATGTCCACCATGGGGTACTCGAACGCGCGGTCGGCAGCCCGCAGTACGTCCGGGACGCTGACGCCGTCGAACTCCCAGCCCTCGTAGTGCCGCAGGAACTTGCCGACCGGGACCGGCCGGTTCCAGTCGCCGCGCGCGGCGTCGTCGACGGACCCGGCCGGCATGGCGAGGGCCCAGTTCACCAGGACCTCACCGGTCCGGGGGTCGGGCTCGGTCATCGGGTAGACGACGGCCTTCTGCACGTCGGAACCCGCGACGAACATGAACGCGCCGGCCCGCTCCGCGGGCATCCGCGAGGTGCCGCGCCACACGAGCATCCCGTTCCACGGCGGCTCGCCGCCGCGCGGGTCGAGCGCGGTGCGGACGGTGGAGCGGATGCCGTCCGCGCCGATCAGCACGTCGGGCTCCAGGGCGGCGTACCCGCGGGTCGTGTCGTCGCGGTGCTCCAGCTTCACCCGCGGCCTGCCGTCCGGCCGCGTGGTCACGGCGCTGACCCGGACGCCGCCGACGAGCGCCTCGGGGCCCAGGCGTTCGCGCACCGCGGCGGCCAGCGTCAGTTGCAGGTGGCCCCGGTGTACGGACAGCTGCGGCCAGCGGTAGCCGGCGCCGAGACCGCGCGGCTCGCGCGAGATCAGGCCGCCCGAGCAGTGGTAGTACCGCAGCTCGCGGGTGCGCACGGCCTGCCGGTCGAGTGCGCCGAGGAGCCCGAGGGCGTCGAGTTCGCGCACGGCGTTGGGCATGATGTTCAGACCCGCGCCGACCGGCTGGATCTCGCGCGCCGCCTCGGCGACGGTGATCCGGCGGAAGCCGGCCGCGTGCAGGCTGAGCGCGGCGGTGAGTCCGGCGATGCCGCCGCCGGCGATCAGGATGTGCGTCATGGGTGGGGTGCCCTTCAGGCGTGGGAGGCGACCGGGGTGCGCGGACGCGCGGTGGCGCGGCGCACGAGGGTTTCGTTGTCCCGGGTCAGGTCGAGCACGGAACGCAGCAGCTCGATCGGCGCGCCGCCGGAGCCCACCTCGTACAGCCGCACCTCCTCGCTGTACGCCTTGCGGGCGATGCCGATGTGCCGGGCCCGGAAGGTCTTGAGGATGCGCAGGACGCGGGCGAGGGACACGGCGGACGCCGCGAGCTGCGGGGACAGCCGGTCGGCCTGCGCCCAGTCGGTGGCGGCGGCCAGCTTGGAGACGGCGGAGACGCCGCCGCTGTGCGCGGCGTAGAAGTCCCGCCAGGCAGGCAGCGAGTACTCCACCGACTCGGCGAGGAACCGGTCGTACTCCGGGCTGCTGTGGTCGCACTGCCACAGCGTCAGGTCGACCAGCCACAGCGGCACCTGGGCGGCGGCCGGGCCGAGGTAGTCGCGGCCCGCCACGTCCACTTCCTCGAAGTACGGCCGCAGGGTCTGCGCGAAGAAGACCGGCGAGACGTTCGCGACGGTGAAGTCGATGGAGTCGACCATCGACTGGACGTGCTGCGCCGTGCGGTCGAGGGACACGGCGAAGCCCGGATCGTGCGGTTCCAGACGGGCCAGCGCGGCGCAGGTGTCGAGCGAGGCGGCGAGGCTGGGGAAGACCATGCGGACGGCGTCCTGGAGGTTGCCCTCCATCTCCTCGCCCGTGTACATGCGCTGGCGTGCGCCGATGGGGTTCCAGGTCGTGTAGTGGTGCACGGTGTCGCGCGGCACCATGTCGGTGCGCCGCCCCAGCGCCTCCAGAACCGGCAGGGCCTCGGGGACGGCGGTCAGCGGCTCGGCGCCGTGCCGTTTGAGCGAGCCGAGGATCATGCCGAGGTCGCGCATCGCGGCGAGTGCCTCGACGACGCTCCACCGGGCCGCGGTGTCGGGGAGCGGCAGCAGGGTGCGCAGGGCGACGGTGAGGGCCGGCACGTCCGCGTCGCGGTTCATCGCGGGCAGTACGGCGAGCAGCGGGTCGGCGGCCAGGGGGTCGGCGGCGCGTATCTCGGATATCCGGTAACGCGGTTCGTTGCGTGCGTCGAGACCGGGCAGGGCGAGGTCGACGGCGTCCCTCGGGTACGTGACGTGCGTGATCATGGATTGCCCCCTTGGGCGGTGAGATGCGTGGATGCCATGCGGTGCGGCCGACGGCGTGGTCCGGCGCGGTGTGGGCGCGACGGAGGTGTGCGCGGTGCGGTGGTGCGGTCCGTGGTGGCGGCCCCGTATCGGTCGCGGCGGCGGCTCGTGGCCGGCCGTTCGCGTGGTGCCCGGCGTGGCCGGGACGGTGCGTGCGCGGGCGGTACGGCTCGTGCCGTACGGCGGCCCTGACGTGCACCGGAGCGCGGCGAGTCCCGCGCACGGGCGGGCGGCGCCCCTCAACGCCGCCCGCCGCGTCCTCTACTTCACGGCGTCCTCCACCCGCTCCCCGGGTGCCGGGAGGCCGGACGGTGCGGGGAGGCGCAACCGGGTGGAGAGCAGGGCGGCCACGCCGGCGAAGGCGGCGCCGACGAGCAGCGCGGCCCGGAAGCCCGCCGTCTCGGCCGTCGCGGCGGCACCGGCGGAGGCGTTCGTGACGCTGGTGGCGACGGCGACGAGGATCGCGAGACCGAGCACCGAGCCGAACTGCTGGCTGGTGTTGACGAGTCCGGAGGCGAGCCCCGTCTCCTCGGGCGACGCCTCGGCCGTGGCGGCCACGTTGGTGGTGACCATGACCAGCGGCAGCGCGACGCCGAGCACCAGGCTCGGTACGAGGACGGTGGAGAAGAAAGTGCCCTCCGCGGTGAGCGCGAGGGCCAGCCAGACCGTACCGGCGAAGAGCAGCCCGAAGCCGAGCGTCATGGTGGAGCGCAGTCCGAGCCGGGCGATGAGGCGCCCGCTCTGCGGCGCGGTGAGCACGACGACGACCGACAGCGGGAGGAGCCCGAGGCCGCCGATGAGCGGTGAGTGGCCGAGCACGCTCTGGAGGTAGAGGCTGACGAGGAAGAACATCGGGAAGAGCGCCGTCTGCGCGAGCGCGCTCAGTGTGTTGGCGAGCCGCAGGGCGGGCCGCCGCAGCACGGCCGGCGGCACCAGCGGTCGCGCGATCCTCTTCTCCAGCACGGCGAACGCGGCGAGCAGCAGCAGTCCGCCGCCGCCCGCGGCGAGCGTCCGTCCGCCGGTCCAGCCCGCCTCGCCCGCGCCGACGAGGGCGTACGCGACCAGGCCGAGCCCACCGGTGGCGGTGAGCGCGCCGCCGAGGTCGAAGCCGCGCTCGGCGGAACGCGTACCGCCGTCGAGGAGGCGCGGCGCCAGCACGGCGAGCAGCAGTCCGACGACGACGTTGAGCCAGAAGGTGGAGCGCCAGCCGAGCAGGTCGGTGAGGACTCCGCCGAGGACGGTTCCCAGGACGCCGCCGAGTCCTCCCATCGCGGCGAACGCGCCGAGCGCCCGGTGCCGGGCCGGCCCGTCGGGGAACAGGATCAGCAGCAGGGCGAACGCGGCCGCCGCGGCGAACGCGGCCCCCACGCCCTGTACGGCGCGGGCGGCCACCAGCGCGCCGGAGGTCTGGGCCAGCCCGCCGACGGCGGAGGCCGCCGCCAGCAGCCCGAGTCCGGCGACGAACAGCCGGCGGTGACCCAGGAGGTCGGCGGCGCGCCCGCCGAGCAGCAGCAGTCCGCCGAAGGTGATGAGGTAGGCGTTGGCCACCCACGACAGCCCCGCCGAGCCCGAGCCGAGATCCTCACCGATCGAGGGCAGCGCGACATTGATGATCGCGGTGTCCATGATGAGCAGCAGCTGGGTGGAGGCGAGCAGCGCGAGGGCCGCCTTCGGGGAGCCCTTCACGACGCCGCTTGCTCCCCGCCGCCGGCTCCCAGCGCATAGCCGTCCAGGCAGGCCCGCGCGAGCGACTCGCACGCGCCGGTGTCGCCCTCCCACGCCTGCTGCATGAGATAGATGTGCGGAGCGCCGTGGTAGAAGCGCTCGTACTGCTCGTGGCGGCCGGCGAACTCCGAACCGAGGGCGTCCCAGGCCAGCTTGAGCAGTTTGATCCGGTCCTCGGCGGGGTGTCCCGGCGAGCGGATGTACTTCTTCACCAGCGGCCCGATCTCCGGGTGCAGCAGGTCCTCGGCGGACGCGGGAAGCTGGATGACGCCGCCGCCCGCGAGCATCTTGATCTCCTGCACGGCCTGCGGGTAGAGCTCGCCGGCCATGATGCGCTGCGCGAAGGAGATCTCCTTGCCGCATTTGACCCCGTGCCCTCCCTCGACGTCCTCGTACGACGCCTCGGCGGCCAGGACGAACGCCTTCGCCTGGGCCACCTTGCCCATCAGCCGGCCGATGGCCTGGGTGACGGGGGGAAGCTGGTAGGTGTTGTTGGCCTTCGTGATGAGGATGGCCAGGCCGGTGAGGAACTCCAGCTTGGTCCAGAAGCGCGTGGCGGCCTGGTGCACGAAGTTCACGTACGCCGGGGTCTGCCACCACATCCCGAAGCTCGCGTCGACGTTGCGGTAGGTGAGGACGTTCTCCCACGGCACGAAGACGTCCTCGCAGACCAGGAGGGCGTCGTTCTCGTCGAACCGGGAGGAGAGCGGGTTGTCGAAGACGCTGCGTGCCTGCGCCTCGTACGAGGTGCGGGAGAGGAACTTCAGGCCCGCGGTGTCGATCGGCACGGAGAAGCACACCGCGTGCTCCACGTCCTGCGGGGCGAGCGGTTCGATCGTCCCGACGACGACCTCGTTGCCGAAGACGGCGCCGGTGCCGATCATCTTGGCGCCGCGGACGACGATCCCGCCGTCCCGCTCGGCGACGACGCGGACGACCAGGTCGTCCTCCTCCTGCTCGGAGGCGGACCTGGTCCGGTCGATCTGCGGGTTGGTGATGGTGAACGTCGGGTACAGGTCGCCCTCGGAGAGCCGCCGGTGGTAGGCGAGCGCGTTCGGTGCGCCGTCGAACGACTCCGTGGTGAAGACCTGCGGGAGCGCGGCGAACCCGGCCGCGCCGCCGGCCATGTAGTCGGGCGTACGGCCGAGGAAGCCGAAGCTGGCCTCCGCCCACACCTTGTAGGCGCGGCGGCGCGCGACCAGGTCCTCGTACGACCGCGGGACCGTGTACGCGCGGTGCACGCCGTCCGAGGTGAGCACGGGCGTGTGCGCGGAGTCGTGCGCGAGGTCGTAGAGGCGGGCGATGGAGCCCGCGGTGTTGCGGAAGGCGGGGTGCCGGGTGACGTCCTTGACGCGCTCGCCGTCCAGCCACACCTCTCGGCCGTCTCGCAGCGATTCCAGATAATCCTGACCGGACCTCGTCACCATTTCTCCTCATACGGAACGGCACTGCCGCTGCCGAGCCTGTCTGGCCGCGCCTGTCCCGGCAATGAACACCCGTCCACCGGTCCTTATGAACCGGCCAGTCGGGCGCGAAAGCGCCCCCTACGCCAGGCCGTCCGCCGTCCGGTACTCCCCCGGCGTCGTGCCGAACCACTTGCGGAACGCGAGGTGGAAGCCGACCGAGCTCTGGTAGCCGACGCGCTGCGGCACCGCCGACTGCGCCACCGTCGTCTCCCTCAGCAGCCGCGCCGCCTCCTGCATCCGCCGCCCCGTCAGATGGCGCGCCGGCGCGTCCCCGACGAGGCTGCGGAAGGCCGCGGTGAAGGCGGACCGGGACATGCCGACCTCCCGGGCCAGCGACTCGATGGTCCACGGCTCCGCGAACCGCGTCGCGATGATCACCATGGCGCGGCTGATGCCGGGGTGGCGCAGCACCGGCAGGGCCGCCGGGTTGTCGGCCAGTTGCCGCAGCAGCGGCCGCAGGGCGAGGACCAGCGCCATCTCGAACGCGCGCAGCGTGATGAGCCGGTCCCCCGGCCCGACGGGCCGGTCCGGCGCGGCGAGCAGCCGCAGGGTGTCCCGCAGCAGCGGCTCGGCGGCGACCTGCGGCCCGTCGAGCACCAGGGCCCACGGCAGCGCCTTGTAGAGCCCGGTGGCGGCGCTGGCGTCGTAGTGGAGCCCGGCGCACAGCAGCCGGCTCGCCGGGCCCGTCCCCTCGATCCTGATCTCGCCGGAGGTGCCCGGCTGCCGCTCGGGCAGCACGGCCCGCAGCGGCACCCCCTGCCGGTCCGGCCGGTCGGAGAGCCGGTGCGCGATCCCGGTCGGGAAGACGGCGAGGTCGCCCGCGTTCAGTTCGAGCGGGGTCTGGCCCTCCCCGCTGATCCAGCACCCGCCCTCGACGATGTAGTGCAGCACGGCGCAGCTCTGCTCGGCGTCGCCCTCAATGGCCCAGGGGGCGTTCACGTGCCAGCGGCTGTCGAAAACGCCGGTGAGACGCAAGGGCTTCAGCAGCTCGCTGAGCAGGTCGTCGCCCTCGTCGGCTTCTCGTTCGCTCGCGTCCATTGGACGATCCCTCAACCCTCGCCCCGGTTTGTTAATTGATCGGCCGAAGCCCCCGCCGCCAGCCTGGAAAGGCCGTTCCCGGCGACAGCCTCACCCTATCGAAGGGCTCTACACACTCATGTCCGATCAGATTCCGATGCGCGTGGCGGTCGTGGGGGCGACCGGTTTCCAGGGGGGCGCGGTCGCCCGCCTGCTGGCCGAGCGGAACCACCGCATCCGCACCCTGACCCGTAAGCCCGACAGCGAGCGCCCGCAACTGGCGGGGACCGCGTTCGCCTCCGGCGACCTCGCGAACCCGGACGACGTACGCCACCTCTTCGAGCGGGCCACGCACGCGTCGGTCGTGATGCCGCTGGTGTACGACGCCGAGACGATCGGCACGTACGCGCGCAACATCGCGCAGGCGGCCCGGGAGACCGGCGTGCGCAGAGTCGTGTACAACTCCAACACCCGCGTCCCCGAGGCTTACACGAATGTGGCGGCGTTCGAGACCCGGCGGCTGGCCGAGACGGTGCTGTGGGAGAGCCTGCGCGGGAGCGGCGTGGAGCTGGTGGTGCTGCGCCCGCCCGTCTACCTCGACAACCTCTTCAGCCCGTGGAACGGCCCGGCGCTGGCGAAGGAGGGCGTGCTCGCCTACCCGCTGCCCGCCGACACGCGGACCGCCTGGCTCTCGCACCGGGACCTCGCGGAGGCCGTGTACGCGGCGCTGACGGTGGACGGCGTCGCCGGCCGGACCCTGGACATCGGCGGCGGGCGGAGCCTGACCGGCGACGAGCTCGCGGTCTCGTTCGCGCAGGGCCTCGGCCGGGACGTGCGGTACGTGCCGCTGCCCCCGCACGTCTTCGAGGAGGGGCTGGCCCAGGTGATCGGCCCGCAGGGGGCGGCCGGCGTCGCGGGCATCTACCACTACATGGCGAGCGGCGCGGGCCCCGACCTGATGGCGGCCGACGACGGCAGCTCCGCCGAGGCGCTGTCCGTGCGTCCGGCGCCGGTGGACGAGTGGGTGGCCAGGCAGCCGTGGCAGATCTGGTCGGACGACACGGCTGCCGCCTCCTAGACCTGGAGGACCTGCGAACGACCTGGGTGTTCACCTCCTCGATGCCCTCACCGGGCCGGCGGCCCAAACCCGTCCCATGTGCGGTCTTGTAGTGCGTCACAGCGCACGAGAGGCTGCCCGGAGGCGTCCGCGGCAGCGCAACGGGGGACCGGTCGCGAGGGCCGGACCCGCTCCGCATAAGGTGCGCCAAGTTGAGGAGGGGACCCAGCACATGGCAAGAACACGCATTTCCAGCCTGCGCCTCGCGGGAGCCGTCACCGCTGTCACCACGGCAGCGGTGCTTTCGGCCGTCACGCTTCCCGCGCAGGCCGCCCCCGCCGAGGGGCGAATACTGGGAGCCGGTTCACCCGGCTCGGTCGGCGGCAGCTACATCGTCACGCTCAAGACGGGATCGGGGGGGATCAAGGCTCCGTCGGCCGCCGGCAGCAAGCTCGCACGGCAGTACGGGGCGACGATCAAGCACACGTACAGCAGCGCGCTCAACGGTTACGCGGTGAAGGCGGACGAGGCGGAGGCCAAGCGCCTCGCGGCCGACCCGAACGTCGCGTCGGTGGTCCAGGACACCAAGGTGTGGCTGAACCAGACCCAGACCAACCCGGTCTGGGGCCTGGACCGGATCGACCAGCCGGCCCTGCCCCTGAGCAAGTCGTACACGACGCCCGACAGCGCCGGCACCGGCGTGCGGGTGTACGTCATCGACACCGGCATCCGTACGTCCCACCAGGACTTCGGCGGCCGGGCGAGCAGCGGCTGGGACTTCGTCCAGAACGACGCCACCGCCCAGGACGGCAACGGCCACGGCACGCACGTCGCCGGCACCGTCGTGGGCACGAAGTACGGCGTCGCGAAGAAGGCCAGGGTCGTCGGCGTACGGGTCCTGGACAGCGAGGGCGGCGGTACGACGGCCCAGGTGATCGCGGGCATCGACTGGGTGACCAAGAACGCGAAGAAGCCGGCCGTGGCGAACATGAGCCTCGGCGGCTGGGGCAACGCCCAGATGGACGCCGCCGTGCGCAACTCCATCGCGTCCGGCGTCACCTACACGGTGGCGGCGGGCAATGAGGGACTGCCGGCGCACCTGTTCTCGCCGGCCCGTGTCGCGGAGGCGGTGACGGTCGGCGCGACCGAGTCCACGGACGCGCGCGCGAGCTTCTCCAACTGGGGCCCGCGGCTCGACCTCTTCGCACCCGGTGCGTCGATCACGTCCACCTGGAACACGGGTGACACGGCGACGCAGACGATTTCCGGCACGTCGATGGCGGCCCCGCACGCGGCCGGCGCGGCGGCGCTCTACCTGGCCGAGCACATGACGGCCACCCCGGCGCAGGTGAGCGGCGCCCTGACCGCCAAGGCGGTCAAGGGCAAGGTGACGCGCGGCGGCATCGGCTCGCCCAACCGCCTGCTCCAGGTCAACAACTGACCGGAGCTCACCACCGGACACCGGAGAACGAACGGCCCCGCCCGAAAGGCGGGGCCGTTTTTTTCGGACCGTTTTACGCGGCGGTAGTTAACAAGGCGCCGGATTGCGCACCCGGCGTACGAGGGAAGGCTCCACCGGTACGCATGCCAGTGGGCCCCAAGTCGGTCCAAGTCGGTCCACCCGAGTGAACGTGGACAGGAGCGGTGATGCCCGCACCCCGCCAGTCGCCAGCGGAGCAGATAAAAAGGACAGACCCCAAGAAAGCCCCCGAACGCGAGCCGCACTCGTCCGCGGCCGCACAGCCCCCAGGTGAGCCAATGATCGGTCGCATCCCTGTCCTGGACGTACGTCCTGCCGTCGACTGCGGCAGAAGGCCGGCGAAGGCGGTGGCCGGTGAGACGTTCGAAGTCACCGCCACCGTCTTCCGCGAGGGCCACGACGCCGTCGCCGCCAATGTCGTCCTGCGTGACCCGGCGGGCCGGGAGGGCCCCTGGACCCCGATGCGCGAGCTGGCGCCGGGCACCGACCGGTGGGGTGCGCGCGTGACGCCCACCGCCGAGGGGCAGTGGACGTACGCCGTCGAGGCCTGGTCCGACCCCGTGGCGACCTGGCGCCACGCCGCCCGCATCAAGATCGCGGCGGACCAGGACACCGAGCTCGTGCTCGCGGAGGGCGCGGAGCTGTACGAGCGGGCCGCGTCCGGCGTGCCGAAGAAGGACGGGCGCGAAGCCGTCCTGGCCGCCGTCGACGCGCTGCGCGACACGACGAAGCCGCCCGCCGTCCGGCTCGCCGCCGCGCTCGACGCGGAGGCGGACGCCGCCCTGGGCCGCCATCCGCTGCGCGAGCTGGTGACGTCCTCGCCCGAGATGCCGCTGCTCGTCGAGCGCGAGCGCGCGCTCTTCGGCTCCTGGTACGAGTTCTTCCCGCGCTCCGAGGGCGTCCGTACCGACAAGCGGGGGAAGCAGAAGAGCGGAACGTTCAAGACGGCCGCCGAGCGGCTGCCCGCCGTCGCCGCGATGGGCTTCGACGTGGTGTACCTGCCGCCGATCCACCCGATCGGCACCACGCACCGCAAGGGCCCCAACAACACGCTGTCCGCGTCGCCCAAGGACGTCGGCGTGCCCTGGGCGATCGGTTCGGCGGCCGGCGGCCACGACGCGATCCACCCCGACCTCGGCACCTTCGCGGACTTCGACGACTTCGTCGCGCGCGCCCGGGACCTGCGCATGGAGATCGCACTGGACTTCGCGCTCCAGTGCTCGCCGGACCACCCCTGGGTCAAGGAGCACCCCGAGTGGTTCCACCACCGTGCCGACGGCTCGATCGCGTACGCCGAGAACCCGCCGAAGAAGTACCAGGACATCTACCCGATCGCGTTCGACGCCGACATGCCGGGCCTGGTCAAGGAGACGCTCAGGGTGCTGCGGCTGTGGATGAGCCACGGTGTGCGGATCTTCCGCGTCGACAATCCGCACACCAAGCCGGTGGTCTTCTGGGAGAAGGTCATGGCCGACATCAACCGCACCGACCCGGACGTGATCTTCCTCGCCGAGGCGTTCACCCGTCCCGCGATGATGCACACCCTCGGCGCGATCGGCTTCCAGCAGTCGTACACGTACTTCACCTGGCGCAACACCAAGCAGGAGCTGACCGAGTACCTCACGGAGCTCACCGGCGACGCCGCCTCGTACATGCGTCCCAATTTCTTCGTGAACACCCCGGACATCCTGCACGCCTACCTCCAGCACGGCGGCCGTCCCGCCTTCGAGGCACGGGCCGTGCTGGCCGCCACGCTGGCGCCCTCGTGGGGCGTGTACGCGGGCTACGAGCTGTGCGAGAACACGCCGGCCAAGCCGGGCAGCGAGGAGTACCTCGACTCGGAGAAGTACCAACTGCGGCCGCGCGACTGGGAGTCGGCGGAACGCGAGGGCCGCACCATCGCCCCGCTGATCACCACCCTCAACCGCGTGCGCCGCCGCAACCCGGCGCTTCAGCAGCTGCGCGATCTGCACTTCCACCACGCCGACAACGACGCGGTCATCGCGTACTCGAAGCGCTCCGGTTCGAACATCGTTGTGGTGGTCGTCAACCTCGACCCGCACCACACCCAGGAGGCCACGGTCTCGTTGGACATGCCGGAACTCGGCCTCGACTGGTCCGACTCCGTCCCGGTGCGCGACGAGCTCACCGGTGAGACCTACCACTGGGGCAGGGCCAACTATGTGCGCCTCGAGCCGGGCCGTACGCCCGCGCACGTCGTCGTCCTGCGACCGTCCCCGCCGATCGGAGGGTCACCCACATCATGATCGTCAATGAGCCCGTCCACGACACGTTCGAGGACACTCCCGCCAAGGACCGCGACCCCGAGTGGTTCAAGCGGGCGGTGTTCTACGAAGTGCTCGTCCGCTCCTTCCAGGACAGCAACGGAGACGGTGTAGGCGACCTCAAGGGCATCACCGCCAAGCTGGACTACCTCCAGTGGCTCGGCGTCGACTGCCTCTGGCTGCCGCCGTTCTTCAAGTCACCGCTCCGCGACGGCGGTTACGACGTCTCGGACTACACGTCCGTCCTCCCCGAGTTCGGCGACCTGGCCGACTTCGTGGAGTTCGTGGATGCCGCCCACCAGCGTGGCATGCGCGTGATCATCGACTTCGTCATGAACCACACGAGCGACCAGCATCCGTGGTTCCAGGAGTCGCGCTCCGATCCCGAGGGGCCGTACGGCGACTACTACGTCTGGGCCGACGACGACAAGCAGTACCAGGACGCCCGGATCATCTTCGTGGACACCGAGACGTCCAACTGGACCTTCGACCCGGTCCGCAAGCAGTACTTCTGGCACCGCTTCTTCTCCCACCAGCCGGACCTCAACTACGAGAACCCGGCCGTGCAGGAGGAGATGATCTCCGCCCTGCGCTTCTGGCTGGACCTGGGCATCGACGGCTTCCGCCTCGACGCCGTCCCGTACCTCTACCAGGAGGAGGGGACGAACTGCGAGAATCTCCCGCGCACCCACGAGTTCCTCAAGCGGGTCCGCAAGGAGATCGACGCGTCCTACCCGGACACCGTGATCCTCGCCGAGGCCAACCAGTGGCCGGAAGACGTCGTCGACTACTTCGGCGACTTCAAGAAGGGCGGTGACGAGTGCCACATGGCCTTCCACTTCCCGGTCATGCCGCGCATCTTCATGGCCGTACGCCGTGAGTCGCGCTACCCGGTGTCGGAAGTCCTGGCCAAGACCCCGGCCATCCCGTCCAACTGCCAGTGGGGCATCTTCCTGCGCAACCACGACGAGCTGACCCTCGAGATGGTGACGGACGAAGAGCGCGACTACATGTACGCGGAGTACGCCAAGGACCCGCGGATGCGCGCCAACATCGGCATCCGGCGGCGGCTCGCCCCGCTCCTCGACAACGACCGCAACCAGATCGAGCTGTTCACGGCTCTGCTCCTGTCCCTGCCCGGGTCGCCGATCCTGTACTACGGCGACGAGATCGGGATGGGCGACAACATCTGGCTGGGCGACCGGGACGCCGTGCGCACCCCCATGCAGTGGACGCCCGACCGCAACGCGGGTTTCTCGTCCTGTGACCCGGGGCGCCTCTACCTCCCCACGATCATGGACCCGGTCTACGGGTACCAGGTCACCAACGTCGAGGCGGCGATGACCTCGCCCTCCTCGCTGCTGCACTGGACCCGGCGGATGATCGAGATCCGCAAGCAGAACCCGGCCTTCGGCCTGGGCTCGTACACCGAGCTGCCGTCGACCAACCCCGCGGTGATCGCGTTCCTGCGCGAGTACAAGGACGACCTGGTGCTGTGCGTCCACAACTTCTCGCGCTTCCCGCAGCCGACGGAACTCGACCTGCAGACCTTCAACGGCCGGCACCCGGTCGAGCTGATCGGCGGGGTGCGCTTTCCGGCCATCGGCGAATGGCCGTATCTGCTGACCCTCGCAGGTCACGGCTTCTACTGGTTCCGGCTGCGCAAGGACGCGTCACCGCTTCCGGTCAAGCGCGCCTGAAGTGCCTTCTGCGGCAGGGCGGTTTCCCCCGCCCCGCCGTGGGCACTCATCCCGTCATATCGGGTCCGTACGGACGATCCCCGACCCGACACTTCCCGCGTTTCGACTGCGGGGAGAACCCCACGCACCGCCCGGACAGCTACGGTCGCAATCCGGGACACTCTGCGCATCCTGTGGTGTGCCCGGGGAAAGGACGCGATGCCATGTCGGAGGCTGCATCCACCCGGAGTACGGCCGCCCGCCGCGCCACTGGGCCGGCTCCACCCCCGGCCCTGCTCCCCTCACTGGCTCCGCTGCTGCGCGAATGGCTGCCCAGGCAGCGGTGGTTCGCCGGCAAGGGACGCCCGGTCACCGGGTTCTCGCTCGTCGCCGCCACGGAGTTGCTGCCGGCCAGAAGCGGCTCCGGCGGCGGTACGGGAGCTCCCGGCCTGCTACACCTGCTGGTCGGCGTCCAGCAGCCCGCCGGGCCCGCCCACGGCCCGTCGGCGCCGCCGGTCGCCGACTGCTACCAACTGCTGCTCGGCGTACGGCCGGCGCTGCCGCCGCGGCTGGCCCCGGCGCTCGTCGGACACGTGCAGGAGGGGCCGCTGGCCGGTCTCACCGTGTACGACGCGCTGCTCGACCCGCGGCTGGCGGGTCTGCTGTTGGAGCGGCTGCGCAACACCGGCGCGCCGGGGGCGCTGCGCTTCGAGCGCGACCCGTCGGCCGTCATCCCGCCCGGACTCACCCCCAGGCCGCTCGGCGCCGAACAGTCCAACTCGTCCCTCGTCTATGGAGATTCGTTCATTCTCAAGGTCTTCCGCCGGGTCAGTCCCGGCTCCAACCCCGATCTGGAGCTGCCGCTCGCCCTGGCCCGCGAGGGGTGCGGGCGGGTGCCGGCTCCGGTCGCCTGGTTCGAGGCCGACAACGCCGGCGATCCGCACGAGCCGTACACCCTGGGGGTGCTCCAGCCCTTCCTGCACGGCTCCGAGGACGGCTGGCAGCGCGCCCTGCGGGCCCTGGCCGCCGGTGACGACTTCACCGCCGACGCGCGGGCGCTGGGGCGGGCCACCGCCGAGGTGCACACCGCGCTCGCCCTCGCCCTGCCGACGACGACGCTGCGCAGGCAGCAGACGGAGGCGCTGGCCGCGGCGATGACCGAGCGCCTCGACGCGGCGGCGCAGGCCGTGCCCGCGCTCGTTCCGTACGTCCCGGCGCTGCGCACGGCGTTCGACGCCTTCGCGGCGCGGGGGCGGGCGGGACGGGCGTGGCCTGCCCAGCGGGTCCACGGCGACCTGCACCTGGGCCAGACGCTCCGGGCCGACGACGGCGAGTGGTCGGTCATCGACTTCGAGGGCGAGCCGTCGCGCCCGCTCACGGAACGTCGGCGTCCGCAGCCCGTCGTACGCGATGTGGCGGGCATGCTGCGGTCCTTCGACTACGCGGCCCGCAGCCACCAGCCGTGGGACGCGGAGTGGGCGACGCGGTGCCGGGCGGCGTTCTGCGACGGCTACGCGAAGGCGTCCGGGACGGATCCCCGGGACGAGCCGGAGCTGCTGCGGGCGTACGAGACGGACAAGGCGGTGTACGAGGTCCTCTACGAGGCCCGCCACCGCCCGGACTGGCTCCCGGTGCCGCTGGCGGCCATCCACCGCCTCGCGTCGGCGTCGTCCGGGGCCGGCGCGCCCGGCCACCGTCCGGACACCACACCGCTGCGCACCGCCGGCCCGCACTCCCAGGCCGCGCGGCACGGCAGCACCCGGCCCCCGGGCACCCCGCCGCACAGCCACCCCGCGCAGTCCCCGGACACCACCGGCCACCGCGCGCCCGACCCGCCGCCGGACTCCGGGCGCACCCCGGGACCGACGCCGTGAACCGACGCCGTGAACCGGCGCCGGCCGGCACCGCCTCCCGCCCGCGCACGCGGGGCGACGGACGTCCCGTCCCTCCCCGAGGGCCGTACGCCGCCGCCCGCGGGCGGCGCGAACCAGCCACCCTTCCCCCGTCCACCGCACCTGACCGGATCCTCCCGAGGAGGCCGCACCCGTGACCCCCCGTCCACCGTCCCGCAAGTCCGCCGAATCCCCGACCGCGCCCACGCCGCCGGAGACCGCGCCGGCCGCACCGCCACGCAAGCGAGCCAAGGCCGCGAGGGCGCCGAAGCAGGCCGAGGCCGTCGAGCCGGCGCAGGCAGCACAGGACGCTCCGCGGCCCGTGCAGGCCGCCGAGACCCCGCCGCCGCGCAAGCCCGCGCGGGCCGTGAAGCAGGCGAAGCCGGCCAGGGCCGCCAAGGCCGCGCAGCCCGCCGCCGCTGCCGCCGGTCTCCCCGACTCCGCGGTCGAGGCCGCGCAGGACGCGGAGTCCGGCCCACCGCCGGCCGCCAAGCCCGCGAAAGCGACCAGGGCGACGAAGCCGCGGCGGACCGCCGCGGCGCGGCAGTCCCCGCTCCCCGCGCCGGGCGCCGGGCCCGCGGTCGCCCCCGCGGCCGGCGACGGGATCCCGGAGCCTCAGCCGCACGGCCCGGCGCTCCGGGGCGCCGACCGGGACCGGCTGCTGGCCGGCGGCCACCACGACCCGCACGGGCTCCTCGGCGCCCATCCCGTCGAGGACGGGGCCGGGGTCGTCCTGCGCGCCCTGCGGCCCTTCGCACGGGGCGTCACCGTGCTGGCCGGCGGCACCCGCACCCCGCTGCACGACGACGGCGACGGGCTGTTCTCCGGCGTACTGCCGCTGGACGCCGTGCCGCCGGAGTACAGCCTGGTCGTCACGTACGAGGACAACGAGCTGGAGGTGCAGGACCCGTACCGCTTCCTGCCCGCCCTCGGCGAACTCGACCTGTACCTCATCGGCGAGGGCCGCCACGAGGAGCTGTGGCGGGCGCTCGGCGCTCAGCCCATGGTCCACCAAGGCGTGAGCGGCACCCGCTTCACCGTGTGGGCGCCGAACGCGCGCGGCGTCCGCGTCGCGGGCGACTTCAACTACTGGAACGGCACCGGGTTCCCGATGCGTTCCCTCGGCTCGTCCGGCGTCTGGGAGCTGTTCGTGCCCGGCGTCGAGGAGGGGACGCTCTACAAGTTCGAGATCATGCGACCGGACGGCAGCCACACGATGCGCGCCGACCCGATGGCCCGCCGCACCGAGTGCCCGCCCGCCAACGCGTCGATCGTGACTGCCTCGCACCACGAGTGGCGCGACCAGGAGTGGATGGAGCACCGGGCCGACCGGCCCGTGCACCAGGCGCCGTTCTCGGTCTACGAGGTGCACCTCGCGTCCTGGCGGCCGGGGCTGTCGTACCGCGAGCTGGCGGAGCAGCTTCCCGCGTACGTCGCCGACCTCGGCTTCACGCACGTCGAGCTGATGCCGGTCGCCGAGCACCCCTTCGGCGGCTCGTGGGGCTACCAGGTCACCGGCCTGTACGCTCCGACGGCCCGCATGGGCACGCCCGACGACTTCCGGTACCTGGTGGAGTCGCTGCACCGGGCGGGCATCGGCGTCATCATGGACTGGGTGCCCGCGCACTTCCCGAAGGACGACTGGGCGCTGGCCCGGTTCGACGGGCCCAACCTGTACGAGCACGAGGACTGGCGGCGCTCGGAGCACCCCGACTGGGGCACGCTCGAATTCGACTACGGCCGTCCTGAGGTGCGCAACTTCCTGGTCGCCAACGCCACGTACTGGTGCGAGGAGTTCCACATCGACGGCCTGCGCGTCGACGCGGTCGCCTCGATGCTCTACCTCGACTACTCGCGCGAGGAGGGCCAGTGGGCGCCGAACGAGTTCGGCGGGCGTGACAACCCGGACGCCGTCGCCTTCCTCCAGGAGATGAACGCGACCGTCTACCGCCGCAACCCGGGCGTCGTGACGATCGCCGAGGAGTCCACCGCCTGGGACGGCGTCACCCGCCCCACCGACAGCGGGGGCCTGGGCTTCGGTCTCAAGTGGAACATGGGCTGGATGCACGACTCGCTGGTGTACGTCAGCAAGGAGCCGGTGCACCGCAAGTACCACCACAACGAGATGACCTTCTCGATGGTGTACGCGTACAGCGAGAACTACGTCCTGCCGATCTCGCACGACGAGGTGGTGCACGGCAAGCAGGCGCTGGTGAGCAAGATGCCGGGCGACTGGTGGCAGCAGCGCGCCAATCACCGCGCGTACCTCGGCTACATGTGGGCGCACCCCGGCAAGCAACTCCTGTTCATGGGGCAGGAGTTCGCCCAGGGTGCGGAGTGGTCGGAGGGGCACGGGCCCGACTGGTGGCTGCTCGACCCGTCGTACTCGGCGGAGCCGGACCACCGGGGCGTTCGGGACCTGGTCCGCGACCTCAACCGGGTGTACGCCGACACACCCGCGCTGTGGGAGCTGGACACCGTCCCCGACGGTTTCGCCTGGGTGCTGGGCGACGCCGCCGAGGACAACGTCTTCGCGTTCCTGCGCTTCGACGCGAAGAGCGGCCCGCTGCTGGCCGTGTCGAACTTCTCGCCGGTGGTGCGGCAGGGTTACCGGCTGTGCGTGCCGGACGTGATCCCGGCCTGGACCGAGGTCCTGAACACGGACGCGGCCCGATACGGCGGCAGCGACGTGCGCAACACGGAGCCGCTCAAGCCGGAGCCGGCCGGGGCGAACGGCGGCAGGCCGTATCTGGAGCTGACGCTGCCGCCGCTGGCGACGGTGTGGCTCAAGCCGGCCTGACCCGAACCCGCGTCTCCCGCGTGAGCCCTTCCCGGAGGCATTCGGGAAGGGCTCCCGTGTGGACGACGGCGAGCTGCTGCGTGGCCCGGGTCAGGGCGACGTAGAGGTCGTTGGCGCCGCGCGGCGAGCCGGCGAGGATCCGTCCGGGCTCGACGACGACCACGGCGTCGAACTCCAGCCCCTTGGCCTGCCGCGGGTCGAGGAGCACCACGGGCCGCGTGAGGTCGGGCGCGGCGCCGTACGACGCCCCGGGCAGCGCGTCCGCGAGCCGCGGGTGCAGGGCGCGGGGCGCGACGACGGCCAGCCGGCCCTCCTCGCCGGACAGGTCCGCGACCGCCGTGGCGACGACGGTCGCGAGGCCGTCCGGCCGGGCGGCGTACGCCCGGGGGCGGACGCCCGTGGAGCGCACCGACCCGGGCGGTTCGAACGCGGGGTCCTCGGCGCGGCGCACGCCGGCCGCGACCCGCATGATCTCGGCGGGGGTGCGGTAGTTGACGCCGAGGCGGGTGTGCTCCCAGCGCGTCCCGACGTACGGGCCGAGGATCTGCTGCCAGGAGTCGCAGCCCGCCGGGTCGCCGGTCTGCGCCGGGTCCCCCACCAGCGTCATGGAGCGGGTGGGGCAGCGGCGCATCAGCAGCCGCCAGGTCATGGCGGACAGCTCCTGCGCCTCGTCGACGATGATGTGGCCGAAGGCCCAGGTGCGGTCGGCGGCGGCCCGCTCGGCGGTGCTCCGGTGGTCGGCCTCCTCGTGGCGCTCGGCCATCCGCTCGGCGTCGACGATGTCGTGCGCACCGAGGACCTCGGACGCGTCCGCGTCGAGCTCCTCCTTGTCCTCGAACTCGTAGGTCCGGGACGCGTACGCGACGTCCAGCACGCCCTGCGCGTAGGCGATCCGCTGCTGGCGCTCGGCCTCCTCGGCGGCCCGTGCGGCCGAGTCGTCCTCACCGAGCAGTTCGGCGGCCTCGTCGAGCAGCGGCACGTCGGCGGGGGTCCACTCGCCGGCGGTGCGCCGGATCGACTCGGCGTCGGCGGCGGGCAGGTGGGCCGGTTCGGCGAGGAACCGCGCGACCAGCTGCCGCGGGGTGAGCACCGGCCAGAGCCCGTCGATCGCGGCGTGCACCGCGCCGCTGAGCGCGATGGCCTTGCCGAGCTGGGCGATGTCGTCGGGGCCGAGGAAGTTCGGGCCGCCGTACGGGTCGGCGCCGATCCGGTCGGCGAGCTGCTCGGTGAGCGCGTCGATGATCCGGAAGGCGAAGTGGGGACGGGCGAGGTTGTGCGGCAGTCCGGTCTGCCGTGCTGCGGCCCGGGCGTCCTCCGCCATCGCCCGGTCCAGCACGAGCGTGCCGTCGTCGTGCTCGATCTCGATGCCCGGGTCGGGCACGGTCTGGTGGTCCCGTACGAAACGGGCGAGCGCGTCCGCCATGGAGGCGCGGCCCTTGACCTCGGCGGCGGCCGGGGTGTCGGCGCCGGTGGCGGCGACGCCCGGGAAGAGCTCGCCCACGGTCGCCAGCAGCACCCCCGTCTCGCCGAGCGAGGGCAGCACTTCACCGATGTAGGAGAGAAAGGCCGGGTTGGGTCCGACGACCAGCACACCGCGGCGCGCGAGCAGCTCGCGGTACGCGTACAGCAGGTACGCCGCCCGGTGCAGCGCGACGACGGTCTTGCCGGTGCCGGGTCCGCCCTCGACGACGAGGACGCCCTGGTGCGGGGCCCGGATGATGCGGTCCTGCTCGGCCTGGATGGTCTGCACGATGTCGTGCATGCGTCCGGAGCGGGCCGCGTCGAGGGCGGCGAGCAGCACGGTGTCGGCGGCGGATCCCTCGTGGCCGGTGCGTGTGGTGTCGGTGAGATCCAGGATCTCGTCGTGCAGCGCGGTGACCGTGCGGCCCTCGGTGGTGATGTGCCGGCGGCGGCGCAGACCCATCGGGGAGTATCCGGTCGCGAGATAGAAGGGGCGGGCGATGTCGGCCCGCCAGTCGACGACGAGTGGGGTGCGGTCGGCGTCGTTCTGCCGGATACCGATGCGCCCCATGTGGTACTGGCGTCCGTCCTGGAAGTCGAGCCGGCCGAAGCACAGGCCGCTCTCCCCCGCGTCGAATGCGGCGAGCAGCCCGGATTGTTCGGCCACCAGCACATCGCGTTCCAGCTTCGCCTGTTGACCCGACCCCACCTGCGTCAATGCCGACCGCACGGTGGACTCGGCCTCCTCACGCAGGTCGTCGAGGCGCGCGTAGAGACCGGTGATGAATTCCTGCTCTTTCTGAAATTCCTCGGTTGACAATTCAGCTCCCAACAAGCTACGCTGCGTTCATACGGCACCTCTGTAACCCAATTTAAACCAGGTCGCAGAAACGCTCAATATACGCAGAGAAATACCCCGGGTGTCAATTCCCCGGGGTATTTCTTTTGCCCGCGTTCGGCGTGCCCGACCGGTCCGGCTACGCGTCGGCGAGCTCCGCCAGGAGCCTGCGCTTCGGGCGCGCGCCGACCAGCTGCTTCACGGGTTCGCCGTCGCGGAAGACGATCAGCGTCGGCATCGACAGCACGCCGTATCGGATCGTCGTCTCGGGATTGGCGTCCACGTCCAGCTGCACGACCTTGAGCCGGCCGGCCTCCTCACGGGCCACCTCGCTCAGCACAGGCGCGAGCTGGCGGCACGGGCCGCACCAGTCGGCGGTGAACTCCACCAGAACGGGCCCGCCCGACCTCAGTACATCGGTGGTAAAGGTCGCGTCCGTCACGGCGTCCACACCTGCTGCTCGTACCATCACCGTCTCCTTGAGTCCGTCGGTCCGTCAGTCCGTGAATCCGTCGCGCGTCAGCTCGCAGCGCGGCGCGGGGCCGCCCGGCAGCGCCGCGTCGGCTTCGAGCTCGGCGCGGGCGAGCTGGGCGCCGACCTGGGTGCGTACGGCGCCCAACTCACCGATCAGCGCGTCGAGTTCGGCCAACTTGCGGCGGTACACCTCCAGCGAGGCCGGGCAGGAGTCTCCCGCCGGGTGGCCGGCCCGCAGGCAGTCCACGAAGGGCCGGGTCTCCTCCAGGTCGAACCCGAAGTCCCGCAGGGTCCGGATCTGCCGGAGAAGCCTCAGGTCGTCCTCGTCGTACGTGCGGTAGCCGTTGACCGCGCGCCGGGCGGGGAGGAGCCCGCGGGACTCGTAGTAACGCAGCGCACGGGTGGTCGTCCCCGCCCGCTCCGCCAGCTCGCCGATTCGCATGCCCCGACGGTATTCCTTGACGTCGGCGTCAAGGCAAGGGCCGAGCCCCAGCGTGCGGTGCTCAGCCCTTCGGCTTGAGCACCTCGATCGTGCTCGCCCAGTCGTCGGCGCCGTGGCCCCGGGCGATCGCACGGTCCGCGACGGCCTTGATCGCCTCCAACTGGCCCGTGTCGAGGCCCCGGTCCCGGGACATGTGCAGCAGGTGGTCGACGCTCGCGGTCATCATGCCCAGGTTGGCCTGACCGCCGTCGTAGTCGCCCGCGTCGATCGCGGTCGCCATGCCGGACGCGATGTCCGGCAGGATCGCGGCGATGGAGGCGAGGTACGGGGCGAGAGCGGTGGCGGTGACGCCGTCCTCCCGCGCCAGGGCGAAGGCGTGCACCAGGCCCGCCATGCTCGCGTAGAAGAGGTCGAGCATCGACAGGTCGTGGACGGCGGCGAGGGCGTGGTCCTCGCCGAGGTACGCCGCCTGCCCGGCCAGGGCCTTGAGGGTGGTCTCGTACTTCTCGAACGCCGGTCGCGCGCCGGCGAACAGGATGAGCGCCTCGGCACCGCCGACGAGCGGCGTCGGCACCATCACCGCGCCGTCCAGATACGCGATGCCGTGCGCGTCCGCCCAGGCCGCCGCCGCGCGGGCCCGCTCCGGCGAGTCGGACGTGAGGTTGACCAGGACACGGCCGGCGAGGGCGTCGGCCAGCGGTTCGAGGAGGCTCTGCGAGGCGTCGTAGTCCACCACGCACACGACGGTCAACTCGGCGGCCCGGACGGCCTCTTCGGCTGTCCGGGCGAGGACCGCGCCGCGCGCGACGAGGTCCTCGCCCTTTCCTTCGGAACGGTTCCAGACGGTAGTGGGGTGCCCGGCGTCCAGGAAGGCGCCGGCGAGGGCGCGGCCCATGGCGCCGAGGCCGAGAACGGTGACAGGAGCAAGGGGTGCGGGAGTCATGACCACCATGCTTCGGCGCGTCCGCCGGTCCGGCAAGTACCCACTTTTTTGTCAGTACCCGTACCGGCCGCGGTGGTTGACGCGGCCCGGACGCGCTCGCGGCGCCGGGTTCACACGCCGCTGCGCACCGGTTCGGCGGCGGGCTTCGCGGCGTCCTCGCTCCCCCGGGTCCGGCGCGGCAGGAGTACGGCGACGATCACCGTGCCCACGCCGAGGACCGCGGCGCCGATCAGGCTGGTGTGCGCGACCGCGTCGGAGAACGCGCCGCCCACCGCGTCGGCCATCTGCCGCGCTCCGTCGGCGAGCTGCTCCGCCTGGCCCTTGAGCTGGGCGGCCTGCTCCGGGGTGCCGGCCCGCGCGGCCCGGTCGGCGAGCTGCTCCGCCTGGTCGCCGATGCCCCGCGCGACGGCGTATCCGGCGCCGACCGAGTCCTGCGCGGTGCTCAGGGCGTCCCCGGGCAGCTTCGTGCCGGCGGTGGCGTCGGCGAGGTGGGAGGAGTACGAACCTGCCAGCACCGAGCCGAGGACGGCTATGCCCAGCGAGCCGCCGAGCTCCAGCGAGGTGTCGTTGACCGCGCCGCCGACGCCCAGCTCCGCCTCGGGGAAGGCGCCCATGATCGCGTCGGTGCACGGCGAGAGGGACAGCCCGATGGCCAGACCCAGGATCACCAGCGGCAGCACGAAGTCGCCGTACGCCGAGTCCGCGTCGATCCGGGTGAGGAGGGCGAGGGCGGCCGTGCCGCCGGCCATGCCGGCCGTGACCGTGGTCCTCATGCCGAGGCGCGGGGTGAGGAAGCCGGTGAGCGCGGAGCCGGCGAAGACGGCGCCGGCCAGCGGAAGCATCCGCACGCCCGTCTCGAAGGCGTCGTAGCCGAGCACGAACTGGAGGTGCTGGGTGAGGAAATAGAACGCGCCGAAGACCGCGAGGAAGAACAGGGCGACGGCCAGGTTGGAGCCGGCGAAGCCCCGGTCGAGGAAGCGGCGTACGTCCAGGACCGGCCGGGGGTGGCGCAGCTCCCACAGGACGAAGAGCACGAGAGCGGCTCCGGCGACTGCGGCGGCGGTGACCGCCTTCGCGTCCCAGCCGAAGTGCGGGCCCTGGATGATCATGTAGACGAGGGCGGCGATCCATGCGACGGACAGCAGTCCCCCGACGTAGTCGATGCGCCCGTGGTGGGCCGCCTTCGACGGCGGGACCAGGACGAACGCGCCGACGATCGCCAGGGCCGCCACCGGCACGTTGATCAGGAACGTCGACGCCCAGCCGTGGTTCTCCAGCAGCGCGCCGGCGACCAGCGGGCCCGCCGCGATGGCGAGGCCGGCGGTGGCCGTCCACAGCACGATCGCCTTGGCGCGCTCGGCGCGCGGGAAGGTGGCGGCGAGGAGCGAGAGCGTCGCGGGCATGATCATCGCCGCGCCGGCGCCCATCACGGCGCGAGCGGCGATCACCCCCTCGGAGCTGTCCACCAGCGAACCGGCGACCGCTCCCCCGCCGAAGACGACGAGCCCGAGCACGAGGGCCCCGCGCCGGCTGTACTTGTCGCCGATCGCGCCGAGCAGCAGCATCAGCGCGGCGTACGGGACGGTGTAGCCGTCGATGACCCACTGCAGGTCCGCGCTGCTGAGCCCCAGGTCCCGGGTCATGTCGGGAGCGGCAACGGTCAGCGCGGTGTTGGCCATCACGATGATCAGCAGACTGAGGCACAGGACGAGCAGCGCCCACCAGCGCCGCCGGTACGGCTGCTCCATGTCCTCCACCGGCTGGTTCACGACCAGGCGCACGGCTCCACACCCTTCCCACGATTTTGCACACAACTGTGCAACTGCACAACGTTGTGCAATTTAGTCGCCTGCACAGCGATGTGCAAAATGGGGGCATGACCTCCGGTATCAGGGCCGACGCCAACCGCCGCCGCATCCTGGACGTCGCGCTCGCCGAACTGCTGCGCGACCCGGATGCCTCCATGGACCAGATCGCGCGGGCGGCCGGCGTGGTCCGCAGGACGGTGTACGGGCACTTCCCCAGCCGCGAGGCGCTCGTCGTGGCCCTCGTGGACAGCGCGGTGGCCGCTGTCTCCGAGGCGCACGCGGCGGGCCGCGAGGGGGTCGCCGACCCGGCGGAGGCCCTGGCCCGCGCGACGCTCGCGGTCTGGCGGATCGCCGACCGCTACCGCCTTCTGGTGGCCCTCGCCCAGCGCAGCGTCACGATGGAGGGCATCAAGCAGCGCCTCGCCCCGGTCCGCAAGGAGTGCGTCGACCTGCTGCGACGGGGCGCGGACGCCGGGGTGTTCAGGTCCTCGCTGCCGCCCGCCGCGCTCGCCTACGTACACGAGCAGACGCTCTTCGGGCTGATGGAAGCGGTCAACGACGGCGCGCTGGACGCCGCGGACGGCGGCCGGGCGGCCGCCTCCACCGCCCTGCTCACCTCGGGTGTGCCGCCGGAGCGGGTGACGGAGCTGCTGGCGTCGATCACGTAGCGGCCGGCGCCGCTCAGGGGGAGGGGCGCGGCCGTCACCGGCCGGCGCCCCTCCCCCTGAGCGGTCTTCCGCACCCGCCGCGCTACACGCCCGCCGCGGCCTTGTCGCCCGACCGTACCTCCGGACCGCTCTCCACCCGCGCGCCGTCCGGTTCGCCGGAAGCGTCGTCGAGCAGGGTCTTCTCGTCGAACGGGACGTGACCCGCCAGCACCTGGTCGACCCGCTCCTTGTCGATCTCCTTCGTCCAGGTGCCGACGAGCACCGTCGCCACCGCGTTGCCCGCGAAGTTCGTCAGGGCGCGCGCCTCGCTCATGAAGCGGTCGATGCCGACGATCAGGCCGACGCCGTCGACCAGCTCCGGGCGGTGCGACTGGAGGCCGCCGGCCAGCGTGGCCAGACCGGCCCCGCTGACGCCCGCCGCGCCCTTCGACGCCACCAGGAGGAAGAGGAGAAGCGGAATCTGCTCGCCGATGGACATCGGGTCGCCCATGGCGTCGGAGATGAACAGCGAGG
Source organism: Streptomyces sp. NPDC046122 (assembly GCF_056429965.1). Lineage (NCBI taxonomy): Bacteria > Bacillati > Actinomycetota > Actinomycetes > Kitasatosporales > Streptomycetaceae > Streptomyces > Streptomyces sp. NPDC046122. The sequence continues at coordinate 329,107 of NZ_JBWKLQ010000001.1, forward strand.
CCATGGTCATGTAGATCATGGTGCCGTCGAGGTTGAAGGAGTAGCCGGTCGGAACCGTGATGCCGACCACCGGCTTGCTGATGCCCAGGTGCTCCATCTTCGCGATGAGGCGCGGCAGGGCGGACTCGGACGACGACGTGGACAGGATCAGCAGGAACTCACGGCCCAGGTACTTGAAGAACGTGAGGATGTTGAGGCCGGCGACGAGGCGCAGCAGTGCGGCGAGCACGATGAAGACGAAGAGGAAGCACGTGACGTAGAAGCCCAGCATCAGCACGGCGAGGCTCTTGAGCGCGTCCAGACCGGCCGAGCCCGTGACGGCCGCGATCGCGCCGAAGGCGCCGATCGGCGCGGCCCACATCACCATGGCCAGGATGCGGAACACCAGCCGCTGGATGTGCTCGACCCCGCGCAGTACGGGCTGGCCCGCGGAGCCCATGGCCTGCAGGGCGAAACCGGCGAGCAGGGCCACCAGGAGGGTCTGCAGGACCTCTCCCGTCGTGAAGGCGGAGACGAACGTCGTCGGGATGATCCCGAGCAGGAACTCGACCGTGTCCTTGGCCTCGGCGGCGACCTGGCCCTGCCCCGCCTCCTTGACGGCGTCGGTCACCGCCAGGCTGTCACCGGGGTGCAGCACGTTGCCGACGACCAGGCCGATCGTGAGGGCGACCAGCGACATCACGGTGAAGTAGCCGAGCGCGATGCCGCCGACCGCGCCGACCTTGGCGGCCTTGCGGACCGAGCCGATGCCCAGCACGATCGTGCAGAAGATGATCGGCGAGATCATCATCTTGATCAGATTCACGAATCCGGTGCCGAGCGGCTTGAGCTCGACGGCCACACCGGGGGCGGCGAAACCCACCGCCACGCCGAGTACGACGGCGACGATCACGGCGATGTACAAGTAGTGCGTACGGTCCCGCCTTGCGGCTTTTCCTGCTGTGCCTGCCACGGGGGCCTCCTCGGTTCGTCCTGCGATACCCACGTCCCGTTGGGTCCCGGCGACTATCCATCACGCTGTGACGGCGGTCACCGTTACGTGCATTTCGTTCACGGGTTTTCGGCCCGGCGCACGTGCCGCACACTTGCCGCATGCGCGTTCCCCGCCCCCGCAGCCTGGCCGGCCAGCTCTTCGCGATGCAGGTCGTACTCGTCGCGGTCATCGTCGCGGGCTGCTCCGCCTTCGCGTACTTCTCGGACAAGTCCCAGGCCGAGGAGACCGCCCGCCGGCAGGCGTACGCGACCGCCACCGCCGTGGCGAAGTCCCCGGCGGTGATCGAGGCCGCCCGGTCCGACCACCCGACGGGACTGCTCCAGCCGTACACCGAGGCGCTGCGCAAGGAGGCCGGCGTCACCTTCGTCACGATCATGGCGCCGGACGGCACCCGCTGGACCCACCCGGAGGCGCAGCAGATCGGCAGGACGTACCTGGGCCACACCGGGCCGGCCCTGGCGGGCCGCACCTTCGCCGAGACGTACGTGGGAGTGCTGGGGCGCTCGGTGCGCGTGGTGGCGCCGGTACGGGACACCGAGGCGCGCGGCGGGCGGATACTCGGGCTCGTCAGCGCGGGCATCACCATCGAGGCCATCAGCGCGCAGGTCCGGCAGCAGGTGGCCGCCCTGCTCGGCGTGGCGTCGGGCGCGCTCGCCCTCGGCGGCGTCGGAACGTACGTCATCAACGCCCGGCTGAGGCGGCACACGCACGGCATGAACGCCCGCGAGCTGAGCCGCATGCACGACTACCACGAGGCGGCGCTGCACGCGGTGCGCGAGGGACTGCTGATGCTGGACGGCCGCCAGCGCATCGCGCTGATCAACGACGGCGGGCGCGCGCTGCTGGGGCTCGGGCCGGACGCGATCGGCCGCCCGGTGGCAGAAATGGATCTGCCGGGCCCGCTGACGGCGGCGCTGCTCGACCCCGAGCCGCGCGTCGACGAGGTGCACCTGACGGCGGACCGGGTGGTCGTCGTCAACAGCCGCCCGGTGACCGGCGGGGAGAAGCGCGGCACGGTCGTGACCCTGCGCGACCACACCGAACTCCAGGCGCTCTCCGGCGAACTGGACTCGGAGCGCGGCTTCACCCAGGCGCTGCGCTCGCAGGCCCACGAGGCGGCGAACCGCCTGCACACCGTCGTCTCCCTCATCGAACTCGGCCGCCCGGACGAGGCGGTGGAGTTCGCCACGGCCGAACTGGAGCTGGCCCAGGCCCTGACCGACCAGGTCGTCGGCGCGGTGAACGAGCCGGTCCTGGCGGCGCTGCTGCTGGGGAAGGCGGCGCAGGCCAACGAGCGGGGCGTGGCGCTCGTCCTGGACGAGGACAGCCGGATCGACGACGGCCTCCTGCCGGGCACGCTCCCCGCCCGTGACCTGGTGACGATCCTGGGCAACCTGATCGACAACGCGGTGGACGCGGCGCAGGGCAGCGACGGCGCGCGCGTCACCGTGACGGCCCGCACCGACCGGGGCGGCGAACTGCTGCTGCGCGTCGCGGACACGGGACCGGGCGTCGACCCCGCGGCCGCGGACGCCGTGTTCGCCCGGGGCTGGTCGACGAAGAGCGCGGGGCGCGGGCTGGGGCTCGCGCTGGTCCGGCAGACGGTGCGCCGGGGCGGCGGCACGGTCGCGCTCACCCGCGCCCCGGGCGGCGGCGCGGAGTTCACGGTGTGCCTGCCGTTGCGGGTGGCGGTGGAGAGGGCGCGGTCATGACCCCGCGTACGGCTCCCCCCGCCCGCTCCGCCGGGCGCGTGGCCCACGGGCGCCCGGAGGTGACCGCATGAGCGGCGCCCCGGCACGCCCCATCCGGGTCCTGGTCGTCGAGGACGACCACGTCGCCGCCGACGCCCACGCGCTGTACGTCGGCCGCGTCCCCGGTTTTGCCGTCGCGGGGGTGACGCACTCGCGGGCGGAGGCCGTGCGGGCCCTCGACCGCGGGCCCGTCGACCTGCTGCTCCTGGACCTGTACCTGCCCGACGGCCACGGCCTCCAGCTCGTCCGTTCGATCCGGGGCGCCGGCCACACCGCCGACGTCATCGCGGTCACCTCGGCCCGCGATCTCGCCGTCGTACGCGAAGGGGTGTCCCTCGGCGTCGTGCAGTACGTGCTGAAGCCCTTCACCTTCGCCACCCTGCGCGACCGCCTCACCCGGTACGCCGAGTTCCGCGCGGCCGCCGGCGAGGCCAGCGGCCAGGACGAGGTGGACCGCGCCCTCGCCGCGCTGCGCACTCCGCAGCCCGCCGCCCTGCCCAAGGGGCTCAGCGCCCCGACGCTGGAGGCCGTGACACGGACCCTGCGCGGCTCGCCGGCCGGGACCACCGCCGCCGCGGCCGCCGCCGAGCTGGGGATCTCGCGGATCACCGCCCGCCGGTATCTGGAACACCTGGTCACCGCCGGGCGGGCCGAGCGCGCCCCGCAGTACGGCCAGGTCGGCCGCCCCGAGCTGCACTACCGGTGGATCGCCCTGCGGTGAGCCCAGAGTGACCGGAGGGTAACCTGAGGAGTGCACGAGCGAGCGTGGGAACGTAGGACGTTTCTACGATTTGTAGCCTTGGGGGAACGCACCGTAGTCATCGGGCCCCCGCTCTCCGTACGGTGTGCCCGTGCACCCCTCTCCGCCTTTCAACGCCCTCGCCGCGCGCCGGCTGCGCGAGGCCCTGGGCATGGCCCCCGGCCACGTCGCCTACGGGCTGCGTGCGCAGTACGGACTGAACATCGGCCCCGACCTCGTCGTCGCCTGGGAGCGCGGCCAGCGCGCGCCGGACATGCAGGAGGTCACGGCGCTCGCCGGTGTCCTGTGGTGCGCGGTCGGCGACCTGATCGCCGCCCCGGGCACGCTGCGCGAGCACCGGATGGCACGGGGCCTGGGAGCGCCGGACCTGGCCCGGCAGGTCGGTCTGGACGCGGCCTCGTACCAGCGGATGGAGGACGCCGGGCGGTGGCGCGGCAACGAACGGCAGTCCGCGGCGCTCGCCGAGGCGCTCGGTCTGTCGCCGCGCGAGTTCGTCACGGCCACGGGCCGCGACCAGGACCTGGCCGAGGTGCTGTGCAGCGCGGTGACGACCCGCTGGCAGGCGTACGTACGGCCGGTGGCCAAGCTGGTCCCGGTGCCCAAGCGCCGGCTGGAGGACGTCCTCCAGCAACTGCACACCGACTACCAGTCACGGATGGTGTCGACGCTGAGCTGGAGCGGCAGCGGGGCGGAGGACGGCGCGAAGGGCCGGGAGTTCCTGGATGAGATCGTCGGCCACTTCTGGCGGCTGGCGCCGCACTGACCGGCCGGCCGCAGGCCGGCGGAGGCGGCGGGCCGCCCCGTCGTCCACCGGGGACGAGGGGGCCGCCCGGCCGACCCGGCTCAGAAGACGGACTCGGCCTCGTACATCCGCTCGTGGGGAACCGTCTTCAGCTCCTCGACGCCCGCCGCCAGGGGCACCATGGTGATCTCGGTGCCGGTCAGCGCCGTCATGTTGCCGAAGTCGCCGCGGTGCACCGCCTCCACCGCGTGCCAGCCGAAGCGGGTGGCCAGGACGCGGTCGTACGCCGTCGGGGTGCCGCCGCGCTGGACGTGGCCGAGGATGACCGGCCGGGCCTCCTTGCCGAGGCGCTTCTCCAGCTCGCTGGCGAGCCGGTTGCCGATGCCGGTGAAGCGCTCGTGGCCGAACTGGTCGATGGCGCCCTTCTCGTACGGCATGGACCCCTCGGCCGGACGCGCGCCCTCCGCGATGCAGACGACCGCGAACTTCTTGCCGCGCGAGAAGCGTTCCTCGACCATCTTCACCAGGTCGTCGACCTCGAAGGGCCGCTCGGGCAGGCAGATGCCGTGCGCGCCGCCCGCCATGCCGGACTCCAGCGCGATCCATCCGGCGTGCCGGCCCATGACCTCGACGACCATCACGCGCTGGTGCGATTCGGCAGTGGTCTTCAGACGGTCTATGGCCTCGGTCGCGACGCCCACGGCCGTGTCGAAGCCGAACGTGCGGTCGGTGCCGTTGATGTCGTTGTCGATGGTCTTCGGTACGCCGACGACCGGCATCCCCGCGTCCGACAGCATCCGGGACGCGGTGAGCGTGCCCTCGCCGCCGATCGGGATGAGCGCGTCGATGCCGGACCGGGCCGCCAACTCCTGCCAGTTCTCGGCCGCTTCGCGCAGCCGGTCGCGCTCCAGGCGCGCGGAACCGAGGATCGTGCCGCCGCGGGCCAGGATACCGCTGACGGCGTCCAGGTCGAGAGGGCGGAAATGGCCGTCGAGCAGGCCCTTGAACCCGTCCTCGAAGCCGATGACTTCGTCGCCGTGCCCCGCGACGGCTCGGTGCACGACCGACCGGATCACTGCGTTCAGCCCGGGGCAGTCTCCGCCTGCGGTGAGGACTCCGATACGCATCGTGCTGTGTCTCCTGCTCGCTAGTGGTACATGTGAGCCAGAATCCGATTGTTCCACGGCTCGCATGGGCCCGGCGCTTCCGGCTACTCCTCCATCAGTGCCAAGAACGGGCCGTACGGAGGGGTGGCGGAGACCTGGGGATCAGCCCGTGCGAGACCTTCGGTCCCGGTCCCTCAGGCCCCCTGCCCGGCGGGCGCCCTATCCACCCACACAGGTATTGTCAAGAGGGCAAGACCACCCTATCTGGACGGAGAGCACGCGTGACGCGCAGCGTGTACGTGACCGGGATCGACCGGGGAGACGGCCGGCAGGTCATCGAGCTGGGAGTCATGGAGCTCCTGACGCGCCAGGTGGACCGGGTGGGCGTGTTCCGTCCCCTGGTCCACGACGGGCCGGACCGGCTCTTCGACCTCCTGCGCGCCCGTTACCGGCTGTCGCAGGATCCGGCCACCGGGTACGGCATGTACTACCAGGAGGCGGCGGCGCTCCAGGCCGAGAAGGGCACCGACGAACTGGTCTCCCGTGTCGTCGACCGCTTCCACCGGGTGGCGCGGGAGTACGAGGTCGTCCTCGTGCTCGGCACCGACTTCGCCGACACCCAGCTGCCGGAGGAACTGGCTCTCAACGCCCGCCTGGCCAACGAGTTCGGCGCCTCGGTGATCCCGGTGGTCGGCGGCAAGAACCAGCCCGCCGACGCCGTCCGCGCCGAGATCCGCAACGCGTACCGCGCGTACGAGGCCCTCGGCTGCCAGGTCCTCGCCATGGTCGCCAACCGGGTCGCCCCCGCCGACCGCGCGGAGGTCGCCGAGCGCCTGGAGGCCCGCCTCCCGGTGCCCTGCTACGTGCTGCCCGACGAGCCCGCGCTGGCCGCCCCCACGGTCGCCCAGATCACCCACGCCCTGGGGGGCAAGGTGGTGCTCGGCGACGACGCGGGGCTCGCGCGCGACGCCCTGGACTTCGTGTTCGGCGGCGCGATGCTGCCGAACTTCCTGAACGCCCTGACCCCCGGCTGCCTGGTCGTGACCCCGGGCGACCGCGCCGACCTGGTGGTGGGCGCGCTCGCCGCGCACAGCGCCGGGACCCCGCCGATAGCGGGCGTACTCCTGACCCTCGACGAGCGCCCCGGCGACGAGGTGCTCACCCTGGCGTCGCGCCTCGCGCCCGGCACCCCCGTGGTCTCGGTGGCGGGCGGCTCCTTCCCCACCGCCGGTGAGCTGTTCGCCCTCGAGGGCAAGCTCAACGCCGCGACCCCCCGCAAGGCGGAGACCGCGCTCGGCCTCTTCGAGCGGTACGTCGACACCGCCGACCTGCTGACCCGGATGTCGGTGGCCCGCAGCGGCCGCGTGACGCCGATGATGTTCGAGCACGAGCTGCTGGAGCGGGCCCGCTCGAACCGCCGCCGCGTCGTGCTGCCCGAGGGCACCGAGGAGCGCGTCCTGCGCGCCGCCGACGTGCTGCTGCGCCGCGACGTGTGCGACCTGACGCTGCTCGGCGACGTCGACGTCCTGCGCAAGAAGGCCGCCGACCTGGGCATCGACCTCAGCAGCACCCAGCTCATCGACCCGCAGACCTCCGAGCTGCGGAGCCGTTTCGCGGAGACGTACGCGAAGCTGCGCGCCCACCGGGGCGTCAGCGTGGAGCTGGCGTACGACGTGGTGGCCGACGTCAACTACTTCGGCACGCTGATGGTGCACGAGGGCCTGGCCGACGGCATGGTGTCGGGTTCGGTGCACTCCACGGCGGCGACCATCCGCCCGGCCTTCGAGATCATCAAGACCAAGCGGGACGCCAAGATCGTCTCGTCCGTCTTCTTCATGCTGCTCGCCGACCGGGTGCTCGTGTACGGCGACTGCGCGGTCAATCCGGACCCGGACGCCGTCCAGCTCGCGGACATCGCCGTCCAGTCGGCGGTCACGGCCGAGAAGTTCGGCGTCGACGCCCGGATCGCGATGCTGTCGTACTCGACCGGCAGCTCCGGCAGCGGCGCGGACGTCGACAAGGTGCGCGAGGCCACCGAACTGGTGCGCGTCAGCCGTCCGGATCTGCTGGTCGAGGGGCCGATCCAGTACGACGCGGCGGTCGAGCCGTCGGTGGCCGCCACCAAGCTGCCCGGCTCGGAGGTCGCCGGCCAGGCCACGGTGCTGGTCTTCCCGGACCTGAACACCGGCAACAACACCTACAAGGCCGTCCAGCGCTCGGCCGGCGCCGTCGCCGTCGGCCCGGTCCTCCAGGGTCTGAACAAGCCGGTCAACGACCTGTCGCGCGGCGCCCTGGTCCAGGACATCGTCCAGACGGTCGCCATCACGGCGATCCAGGCGCAGGACACGAGCGCATGACCTCCACCCCGACCCGAGAAGGCACCGCACCCGTGACCGCAGCCCAGCGCATTCTCGTCCTCAACTCCGGTTCCTCGTCGGTGAAGTACCAGCTGCTCGACATGCGCGACAGCTCGCGCCTCGCCGTCGGCCTGGTCGAGCGGATCGGCGAGCAGACCTCGCGCCTGGTGCACAGCCCGCTCACCGGCGAGGGCGATCCGGCGGGCGCCAAGCGCGAGCGCACCGGACCGATCGCCGACCACGAGGCCGCGCTGAAGGCCGTCGCGGAGGAACTGGCGCACGACGGGCTCGGCCTGGACTCCCCCGAGCTGGCCGCCATCGGCCACCGGGTGGTGCACGGCGGCCTGAGGTTCAGCGCGCCGACCGTGATCACGGACGAGGTGATGGCGGAGATCGAGCGGCTCGTCCCGGTGGCCCCGCTGCACAACCCGGCGAACATCACCGGCATCCGCACGGCCCAGGCCCTGCGCCCCGACCTGCCCCAGGTCGCCGTCTTCGACACCGCCTTCCACACGACGATGCCGGAGTCCGCGGCCCGCTACGCGATCGACGTCGAGACCGCGGACGCCCACCGCATCCGCCGGTACGGCTTCCACGGCACCTCGCACGCGTTCGTCTCGCGCGAGACGGCGAAGCTGCTGGGCAAGGACCCGTCCGAGGTCAACGTCATCGTGCTGCACCTGGGCAACGGCGCCTCGGCGTCCGCCGTGCGCGGTGGGAGGTGCGTGGACACCTCCATGGGACTGACCCCCTTGGAGGGGCTGGTCATGGGTACGCGCTCCGGTGACATCGATCCCGCGGTGACGTTCCACCTGGAGCGGGTCGGCGGGATGAGCACGGACGAGATCGACGTACTGCTGAACAAGAAAAGCGGGCTTGTCGGCCTTTGCGGTGACAACGACATGCGGGAAATACGCCGTCGTATCGACGAAGGTGATCAGCGCGCATTGCTGGCTTTCGAGATCTACATCCACCGGCTGAAGAAATACATCGGCGCTTACTACGCCGTTCTCGGCCGGGTCGACGCGGTGGTGTTCACCGCGGGGGTCGGCGAGAACGCGGCGCCCGTGCGCGCGGCCGCGGTCGAGGGCCTGGAGGAGCTCGGACTGGTGGTGGACGCGGATCTGAACGCCGTACGGTCGGACGCGGCGCGGCTGATCTCGCCCGGGTACGCCCGGGTCGCGGTCGCCGTGGTACCGACCGACGAGGAGCTGGAGATCGCCCGTCAGACGTACGCGTTGGTCAACGCCTGAGCGGCGTCCCGCCCATTTGTACATTCCACCAGACGGAATATTCCGCAGCGAAACAAACCGATAGGATCCGCCTCATGCGCCGTTCCAAAATCGTCTGCACACTGGGTCCCGCCGTCGACTCCCATGACCAGCTCGTGGCTCTGATCGAAGCCGGCATGAGCGTGGCCCGATTCAACTTCAGCCACGGCACCCACGCCGAGCACCAGGGCCGGTACGACCGTGTCCGCAAGGCCGCCGAGGAGACGGGCCGCGCGGTGGGCGTGCTCGCCGACCTCCAGGGCCCGAAGATCCGGCTGGCGAAGTTCGCCGAGGGGCCGGTCGAGCTGGTCCGCGGGGACGAGTTCGTCATCACCGCCGAGGACGTCCCCGGCGACAAGTCGATCTGCGGTACGACCTACAAGGGTCTGCCCGGCGACGTGTCCAAGGGCGACCCGATCCTGATCAACGACGGCAACGTCGAGCTCAAGGTCGTGTCGGTCGAGGGCTCGCAGGTCCACACCATCGTGATCGAGGGGGGTGTGGTCTCCGACCACAAGGGCATCAACCTGCCGGGCGCGGCGGTCAACGTCCCCGCCCTGTCCGAGAAGGACGTCGAGGACCTGCGTTTCGCCCTGCGGATGGGCTGCGACATGGTCGCGCTCTCCTTCGTGCGCGACGCCGACGACGTCAAGGACGTCCACAAGGTGATGGACGAGGAGGGCCGCCGGGTCCCCGTCATCGCCAAGGTGGAGAAGCCGCAGGCCGTCGAGCACATGGAGGGCGTCGTCATGGCGTTCGACGGTGTGATGGTCGCGCGTGGCGACCTGGCCGTCGAGTATCCGCTCGAGAAGGTCCCGATGGTGCAGAAGCGGCTCATCGAGCTGTGCCGCCGCAACGCCAAGCCGGTGATCGTCGCGACCCAGATGATGGAGTCGATGATCACCAACTCGCGCCCGACGCGCGCCGAGGCGTCCGACGTCGCCAACGCGATCCTGGACGGCGCGGACGCGGTCATGCTGTCCGCCGAGTCCTCGGTCGGCGCGTACCCGATCGAGACCGTCAAGACGATGTCGAAGATCGTCGTCGCGGCGGAGGAGGAGCTGCTGGCCAAGGGCCTCCAGCCGCTCGTACCGGGCAAGAAGCCCCGTACGCAGGGCGGTTCGGTCGCCCGCGCGGCCGCCGAGATCGCGGACTTCCTCAACGGCAAGGCGCTGGTCGCCTTCACCAAGTCCGGCGACACGGCCCGCCGGCTGTCCCGCTACCGGGCGGCGCAGCCGATCCTGGCCTTCACCACGGACGTCGGCACCCGCAACCAGCTCGCGCTGAGCTGGGGCGTCGAGTCCTTCGTCGTCCCGCACGTCGACAACACCGACGCGATGGTCGACCTCGTCGACGCCGAGCTGCTCAAGCTCCAGCGCTACAACAACGGCGACACCATGGTCATCACCGCCGGTTCGCCTCCCGGCGTGCCCGGCACGACCAACATGGTCCGGGTGCACCACCTGGGCGGCGGCGGGCACGACGCGGCCTGACATCCGCCGCGCGACACGCGAACGGCGGCGGCCCGCCCCCCTCGGTCGGGGGCGGGCCGCCGCCGTCGCTGTACCGCCGCGCGGGTCAGCCGGTGTAGTAGTTGTGCAGGCCGGGGACCTTGAGCGTGCCGCCGAACTGGCCGGCCTGGGTCACCTTGACCTTCGTGAACATGGCGATCGGGACGTTCAGCGGAGGCGGGGTCTCCGGGCTGAAGGTGATCGGGATGAGGCCGAAGAGGTTGCCCTTCAGCTCTTCCGTGTACATGGTCACGGTGCCGTCGCGGAGGGTCGACGTGGAACCCCGCGCGGCCTGCACGTGCGCCGTGGTGCCGTTGGGTCCGACGACCTTCTGGTGGAGGTCGTTGATGTCGGTCTCCTCGGCGGTGAACTTCAGGACCTTCTTGATCTTGCCGCTGCCGGTCCTGACCTCGACGATGCCCTTGTAGTCGAGTCCGCGCAGGGTCAGCATCGAGCTCTCCAGGATCCACGGCTCGTCGGGCAGGTCCGGGATGCCCTGTTCGAGCTCGGCGTTCGCGAGCGCCTCGGGGTCCGCCGTCGGGCAGGGGAAGGGCTCCTTGCCGTCGGCGCCGGCGGCCGGGTCGTCGGCCTTGCCGTCCGCCTTGCCGGCGTCGTCCGCGGCGTCCTTGGCCTCGTCGCCGAGTTCCTCGACCTTGGCGCCCGCCTTGTCGGCGGCTTCCCTGATCGCGTCCGCGGTCCTGTCGGCCGCGTCCGCCCCGTCGGTCCCACCGGCCGTGTCGCCCGCGGGCTTCTCGGCCTCGGCGGGCTTCTCGGCGGCCGGCGGGTCGGCGTCGGGCTTGCCGGCGTCCGGCTCGGTGGTCGCGCCGCCGTCGGCGTCCTCCGTCTCGGAGGGCTCCGGGGCGGCGGTCTCCTCGTCCGGCCCGTCGAGTACGTCCTTGATCGCGTCGCCCACGCCCAGCGGGTCGAGCGGGTTCGTGGTCTCGCTCTCCGTCGGCTCCGGCGCGGGATCCTTCGTCGCTGCCTCGCCCGCCTCCGGCTCCTCGACGGGCTCGGTGGCCGGCGCGCTGCTGCTCGCTCCCGGGCCCGGGGTCTCACCCGGCTCCGGCGTCTCACCGGTGCCCGGCGTCTCGGCCGGCTTGTCCCGTGTGTCGTCCGCGCTCGGGGTGGCCGTGGGTGTGGGCGTGGCCGAGGGGGACGTGGACTCGGAGGCGTCCGGTTCCGGGGTGTCCGAGCGGGTGACGCACGGTCCGGGGGCGAAGGGGTTCGTCACCTGGTCGTCGGCGAGCGCCAGCTTGGGGGTGAGCCCCATGCCGACGAACACCGCCGTCGGCATCGCGGCCAGGGCCATCGCCTTGCCCGCGGGCATCTGCAGTTTCGTCAGGAGCGACTTCCTGGGGGCCGCGTGACGCGGCCCGCTTCTTTCACGGGTCCGGTCGCCTCCGGCCGCGGTCAGCTCCGCCTCGTCACCCCGCACTGTTCCTCCCGCCATTGGCGTCAACAGATGTGTCGGTTGCGTACGTGTGGCCCGTGCCGTCCGCGAATCCGGCCGGCTCGCCGCCCGCGGGCGGGACCTCGCCGGCCGGGGGCGCGTACTCGGCAGGCGCGTCCGGCTTGGCCGGGGCCCAGGAGATGGACAGCGCTCCGCCGGTCAGCGCCAGCAGGAAGCCGACTCCGAAGCCGCCCAGGTTGGACACGGGAATCGAGACGAGCGCCAGCAGAATCGAGGCGACGCCCGCGAAGACTCGGACGATGTGGTGGTACCACATGGTCAGGCCGAGAGTGACGAGCAGTACGCCGATGATCAGCGAGCCCGCTCCCGCCGTGGTGGCCATGGCCATCGTGAGGTGGCCGATCTTGATTTCGGCGTACGGAAGCCAGGCGATCGGCACACCGCCGAGGACGGTGAGCAGGCCCGCCCAAAACGGCCGGCCGCCCCGCCAGGCACGGAAGCGCAGCCGCCAGTAGGTGAAATCGCGGCTCGGACCCGAGGACTCGGCGCTCATGGAAAACAGCTCCCTGGAACCGGTGTTGCTGTGCAGAGATGAGGGAGGGGGAGCGGGCGGGACGACGTGTCACGCGTCCCGCCCGCAGAGGGAGTGCTTAGTAGCACTCCTTGACGCCCTTGTGCAGCTTCATGCTCAGACCACTGAGCTTGAAGGTGCCGGCCGTGGTGGCCCAGGCCTTCTGCTTCACGTCGGTCAGCACGGCCGAGTCGGCCTGCTGCGAGAAGCCGTACGGGTTGGCCCGGGTGCCCGGCTGGATACCCGGTCCCTTGGTGGCCTTGCCCGCCGCCACGCCGATGTCGATGTTCTTGAACGTGGCGTTGGCGCCGAGCTCCTCGACGTCCAGGTAGAGGTTCTCCGCCTTGACCGGCGTACCGTTTCCTCCAGCCGTGAGCTGGAGAGAGATGTTGCCGAAGACCGGGACGTTGGGCGTCACGACCGACTGACACATCTTGGTGATCTCGGCGGTCTTGAACGCCGACACCGCGACCGGGTGGGCAGCCTTGTTGCCCTCGAGGTCGGTGCCTTCGGCCAGTCCTCCGTACTGGAAGAAGCCCTTACCCTCGAGCCTCTCCGCGCTGACCTTGAAGCTCTGGCCAGAAACGCTGAACGACGCCGCGAGCGCACCCTGTGCCAGGGCGACGCCTATCGCGGCCGTCGCGGCCACACTCGGCACCATGACGACGGCGAACCGCTTCCATCTGGTACCGCCACGAACTGCAGACTCCATGACTTTCCTCCTTCTCGGACGTACATCTCCGGTACGGGCAGGGCCCGCAGGGGGATGGGAGAAGTGCTACGTCCTCGGGAAGGAGAGCGCCCGTATCGGAGGCGCGAACGACTTCCGAATCACCGGCGATCACCCCCGAGCGACAACCACTGGCCACGCGTTCGCGCAACCTGCTGGACAGGCCCCGCCGTTCGGCAGAGACCCCCCTGTCCACGGCCGGCGTCACTGCCGTCGGCCGGCTCGGTGGGGACCCACGGGACCGCGAGCACCGATTGGCTGTCGGGCTGGTGCGGTATTGGACCGAGCGTGGCCGATCGTGGTCCATTCGCGGCCGGGGCACAAGGGGGTTCGTTACTCGCTAGTAACGGCCGGATAACCGAAGTGCGACCGCCCGGCATCGACGAGCCGTGGACAGTTCCGTCAAGTGACGGGAAAAACGCAGTGATTGTCGCCCAGAAACGGGCAGAACATCTTGATCATCTTACTGCAAGTAACAGCGGCCGCGTTTACCAAGTTTCGGTAAAGCGCGGCCGCTCGATGTCACTGTGTCGCCAAATCAACGGCGGCTGCCTCAGGGGCGCCACCGGTGAAAACGCCGGTCGGAGCGTCCCGTCCGGTCAGAACAGCACGCGGGCCAGCGCCGCACGCGCCGGCGCGACCCGCGGGTCGTCGGCGCCGATCACCTCGAACAGCTCCAGCAGCCGCACCCGCGCGGCGTCGCGGTCGTCGCCCGCCGTTCGCCGCACCGTCTCGACCAACCGCCCGAAGGCGTCCTCGACATGACCGCCGACCAGGTCCAGGTCGGCTGCGGCGATCTGCGCGGTCACGTCGGCCGGGTTCTCGGCGGCGTCCTTGCGGACCTGCTGCGGGTCCAGGTTCTGGACCCGCGCCAGGAGTTCGGCCTGGGCGAGGCCCAGCTTGGCCTCGGTGTTGCCCGGGTCGTCGACGAGCACGTTCTTGTACGCCTGGACCGCGCCGCCGAAGTCGTTCGCGTCCAGCGCCCGCGCCGCCGCTTCGAGCAGCGCGTCGTACGGACCGGCGGGAACCTCGGCCGCCGCGGCCGGCGCCTCGCCCGCCTCGGCGTCGACGGCGATACCGGTCAGACCGAAGCGCTCCTCGGCGACCTGGATCAACTGGTCCAGCGTCTCGCGGATCTGCGCCTCGGGGGCCGCGCCCTGGAAAAGCGGCAGCGCCTGTCCGGCGACCACCGCGAAGACCGCCGGGATGCCCTGGATCCCGAACTGCTGCATCAGCATCTGGTTGGCGTCGACATCCACCTTGGCCAGGAGGAAGCGACCGTTGTACTGGAGGGCGAGGCGTTCGAGAAGCGGGCCGAGCTGCTTGCACGGTTCGCACCACTCGGCCCAGAAGTCGATGACGACCGGGACTTCGGCGGAGCGCTGGAGTACATCGCGCTCAAAACCGGCCTCGTCGACATCGATCACCAGGCTCGACGGGGCGACTCCGCCACCGCCGCCGTTCCGGAGGGCCTCGGCGCGCGCCTGCTCCGCCTTCTGCCGGGCTTCGCCGGCCGCCTTCACCGCGGCGAGGTCGACGACGCCGCTCATGGACATGTTCCTAGGCTGCATGCGTACATCCTCCCCCTTTCGCGCGCGGTAAAGAAAAACTTGTGCCTGTCCGGTGCCCGGTGCGTGCCGATACGGCCACCGCACGTGCACCGAACCGCCACCTGATACACGAACCGCGCCCGCCCGCAGCCCCCCGCCGGTTGCGGGGCGTACGAACGAACACGGTCCGGGGTCCCGAGGAGGACCTGGGTCGGCGCGGGGTCCCCACCCTCGCGCCAGTGGTCTGCCGCTCTGGTTGTCGCTCTGGTCTCACTCTTTCGCTACAGGTCGTAGCGTAACTCGAAAGCCCGCCGGGCCGACAGCCCTGTGCGGTGATCTGGCTCACGAGGCCGAGTCACCTACCGGCCGGTATGGTCGCGGGCATGCCGCCCAGCGACCCCCCGTCCACCCCCGCAGCCCGCACCGGGCGCCCACGCAGCGTCGAGGCCCATGCCGCGATCCTGCGGGCGACCCGGGCGGCGCTGGTCGAACTCGGCTGGTCCAAGCTGACGATGGGCGACGTGGCGAGCCGGGCGGGCGTCGCCAAGACGACGCTGTACCGCCGGTGGGCGAACCGGAGCGAGCTGGTCGTCGACGCCGTGGCCGTCCTCTTCGACGAGCTGCGGCTGCCCGACCGGGGCAGCCTGATGGCCGACATCGAGGGAGTGGTGCTCCAGTTCGCCGCGCTGCTCGACCGGCCGGAGGCCAAGACCGCCCTGATGGCGGTGGTCGCGGAGTCCACCCGCGACGAGGCCCTGCGCGAGCGCATCCGCTCGGCGGTCGTCGACCGCCAGAAGCGCCTGGTGCTGCTCGGGCGGGAACGCGCGCAGGCCCGCGGCGAGCTGCCGTACGACGACGATCCCGTGCAGGCGGCCCGCCACGCGGACCTGATCTTCGACGTCATCGCCGGCGCCGTCGTCCACCGGGCCCTGGTGAGCGCCGAACCGGTCGACGAGGAGTGGGCGCGCAGCTTCACGCTGCTGCTGGTCGGCGGCCTCACGGCGGGCCTGCCGGGCGAAGGGGGCCGGCCCGGGGCCGGGCCCCGTCAGCGGTAGGGGCCCGGCCCCGGGCCGGTCGTCGTCAGGAGGCGGGTGCGCCGGGGCGGCCGGCGGCCGCCCCGGGGCCGTCAGAACCCCGGCGG
The DNA here is from genome assembly GCF_056429965.1 of Streptomyces sp. NPDC046122. Classification (NCBI taxonomy): domain Bacteria; kingdom Bacillati; phylum Actinomycetota; class Actinomycetes; order Kitasatosporales; family Streptomycetaceae; genus Streptomyces; species Streptomyces sp. NPDC046122. The sequence continues at coordinate 345,002 of NZ_JBWKLQ010000001.1, forward strand.
CTCCGTGTAGATCCCCCACTCGTCACGCAGCACGCCGCAGATCTCGCCCAGCGTCGCTTCCGCCCGTACCGCCGTCAGCATCGGCTCGATCATGTTCGAGCCGTCGCGCGCCGCCGCGAGCAGCGCGTCCAGCGAGGCCCGCACCTTCGCGTCGTCGCGGGCCGCCTTGCGCTCCGCCAGCGTCCGTACCTGTACGCGCTCCACCTCGTGGCTCACCCGCAGGATCTCCAGGTCGCCCGTCACCGACCCGTGGTGGCAGTTGACGCCGACCACCCGCTTGTCGCCCTTCTCCACCGACCGCTGGTACTGGAACGCCGACTCCGCGATCTCGCCGGTGAACCAGCCGTCCTCGATGCCGCGCAGGATCCCCGACGTCATCGGGCCGATCGGGTGGCGGCCGTCCGGGTGCGCCCGCAGACCCCGCTCCTTGATCTGGTCGAAGATCTTCTCCGCGTCCGCCTCGATGCGGTCCGTCAGCTGCTCGATGTACCAGGAGCCGCCCAGCGGGTCCGCCACGTTCGCGACGCCCGTCTCCTCCATCAGCACCTGCTGCGTCCGCAGCGCGATCTCCGCGGCCTGCTCGCTCGGCAGCGCCAGCGTCTCGTCCAGCGCGTTCGTGTGCAGGGAGTTGGTGCCGCCCAGCACGGCCGCGAGCGCCTCGACCGCCGTACGCACGACGTTGTTGTACGGCTGCTGCGCGGTCAGCGAGACGCCCGCCGTCTGGGTGTGGAACCGCAGCCACTGCGCCTTTTCCGTCTGCGCGCCGTACACCTCCTTCATCCACCGGGCCCAGATCCGACGCGCCGCGCGGAACTTCGCGATCTCCTCGAAGAAGTCCACGTGCGCGTCGAAGAAGAACGACAGGCCCGGCGCGAAGTGGTCCACGTCCATGCCCCGGCTGAGCCCCAGCTCGACGTAGCCGAAACCGTCCGCCAGCGTGTACGCCAGCTCCTGCGCGGCCGTCGCGCCCGCCTCGCGGATGTGGTAGCCGGAGACGGAGAGCGGCTTGTACGCGGGGATGGTGCGGGCGCAGTGCTCCATCAGGTCGCCGATCAGGCGCAGGTGCGGCTCGGGCTGGAAGAGCCACTCCTTCTGGGCGATGTACTCCTTGAAGATGTCGGTCTGCAGGGTGCCGTTGAGGACCGCCGGGTCCACGCCCTGCCGCTCCGCCGCGACGAGGTACATGCAGAAGACCGGGACCGCCGGGCCGCTGATCGTCATGGACGTCGTGACGTCGCCCAGGGGGATGTCCTTGAACAGGACCTCCATGTCGGCGGCGGAGTCGATCGCCACACCGCAGTGGCCGACCTCGCCGAGCGACTTGGGCTCGTCGGAGTCCCGTCCCATCAGCGTCGGCATGTCGAAGGCGACGGACAGGCCGCCGCCGCCGTTCGCCAGGATCATCTTGTAGCGCTCGTTCGTCTGCTCGGCGTTGCCGAAGCCGGCGAACTGGCGGATGGTCCAGGTCCGGCCCCGGTAGCCGGTCGGGTGCAGGCCGCGGGTGAAGGGGTACTCCCCCGGCCACCCGATCCGCTCGAAGCCCTCGTACGTGTCACCGGGGCGCGGCCCGTACGCCGGGTCGACCGGATCTCCGGAGAGCGTGGTGAAGTCCGCGTCGCGCTTGCGGGCCTTGTCGTAACGGGCCTGCCAGCGGCGGCGGCCTTCCTCGATCTCTTCAGCGTCCATACCCTCGAATTTACTAGGACGTCCTAGTAAATGTCGATGGCAAACCGCCACGAGCCTCGCTCGTGGCGGTCGGTTCGTCTCGACCGGGCCGGGACTACGCCTTGGCGGGGGCCGGGCTCGCGTCCGTCACCAGCGCACGGGCCTCGCGCGTGATCTTCGGCTCGACGAAGAACGAGGCGAACGGGATGCAGCCGGCCGCCAGCACCCACAGCAGCTTGCCGAACGGCCACTTCGCCTTGGTGCCGAGGTCGAAGGCGAACACCACGTAGACGATGAACAGCACACCGTGGATCTGCGAGATCAGCATGGTGTCGCCGGTCTGGAACCCGTACTTCGCGATGATCGCCGCGGTGAACACCAGCAGCCAGACGGCGGTGATGTACGCCATCACCCGGTAGCGGGACAGCACATTCGACTTCATGGCATTGAGCGTAACCGGACGCAAGGGGCGATCTTCGGGCGGGGCGGGCGGGCCGCCCACCCGTGTCGGCGCCGGCGCCGCGCGGGCGTGGGGCCCTACTTCTCCTCGAAGTCGTGCGCCGCCACCCGCAGCGGCCGCAGCATCGCGAAGATCTCCGCGCACTCCTCCGCGTCGTACGCCCCGAGCCCGAAGTCCATCGCCATCAGGTCGCGGGTCGCCGCCTCGACGACGTCCCGGCCCTTGCCGGTGATGGAGGCGAGGGTGCCGCGGCCGTCGTTCGGGTTCGGCCGCTTGTCGACGAGGCCGGACTTCACGAGCCGGTCGACGGTGTTCGTGACGGACGTGGGGTGCACCATCAGGCGCTCGCCGATCTTGGACATCGGCAGTTCGCCCTGCTTGGAGAAGGTGAGCAGCACCAGCGCCTCGTACCGCGCGAAGGTCAGCCCGTACGGCTTGACGACGGCGTCGACCTCGGCGAGCAGGATCTGGTGCGCGCGCATGATGGAGGTGATCGCGGCCATCGAGGGCACGGGTCCCCAGCGCTGCTGCCAGAGTTCGTCGGCTCTGGAGATGGGATCGAAGGGGAGGCTGAGCGGCTTCGGCACGGCGTCGACCTTACCGGCCGGTCATATCGTGAACATCCCCGTCTCGCGCTTCGGTCGAATTCGGCCCCTCCCCGCACATCCGCGGGACGCGCCCGCGCGGTATGGACCTTCACCGGCGGCGTCGGTGTCGCAACCAGGGGCGATACGGGTGTCATGTAACTATTGCCCGGTCCCTGTCCTCGCCCAGTCGATCCGTTCAAGGGGGCTGGATGTCCGGCCGCAGACCGACCCGTGCGCTCACCGCCGCGGCACTCGCCCTCCTCGCGCTCGGCCTCGCCGGGTGCTCCGACGCCGGCGGTTCCGGGCCCGGGCAGGCCGGCGAGTCCGCCGCCGCGTCCGGCCGGCAGGTCCGGGAGGGGGGCCGGGACGCGTCGCCGTACTGGGTGGACCCGGAGAGCGACGCCGCCCGCCAGGTCAGGGCGTGGGACGCGCAGGGCCGCCGCGCCGACGCGGACGTCCTGCGCCGGATCTCGGAGCGGCCGGTCGCGGACTGGCCCGCCGGCGACGATCCGGCGCCCGACATCGCCAACGCCGTGCGCGGCGCGGCCAAGGGCTCCCGGACCGTCGTACTCGTGGCGTACAACATCCCGCACCGCGACTGCGGGCAGCACTCCGCCGGCGGCGCCGCCGACGCCGACGCCTACCGGCGCTGGATCGGCACGTTCGCCGACAGCATCGGGTCCGCCCCGGCCATCGTGATCCTGGAGCCGGACGCCGTGGCGCACATCGTGGACGGCTGTACGCCGCCCGCGGAGCACGACGAGCGCACCGCCCTGCTCGCCGAGGCCGTCGACCGGCTGAAGCGGCAGCCGAAGACCAAGGTGTATCTGGACGCCGGCAATCCGGCCTGGATCGACGACCCCGGCAAACTCGTGGAGCCGCTCCGGCGCTCCGGCGTCGACCAGGCCGACGGCGTCTCGCTCAACGTCTCGAACTTCCAGACCGACGACGCCGTCAAGTCCTTCGGCTCCCGGCTCTCCGCCCTGCTCGGCGGCGCCCACTACGTCGTCGACAGCAGCCGCAACGGCAACGGCCCCCTGTCCGGCGGCCGCAGCGACGCCTGGTGCAACCCGACCGGACGCGCCCTCGGCACGCCGCCCAGCGACCGCACCGGCGATCCGCTGCTCGACGCGTACCTGTGGATCAAGCGGCCGGGCGACTCGGACGGCCAGTGCCGCGGCGGCCCGGCGGCGGGCACCTGGTGGCCGGACTACGCCCTGGGGCTGGCCCGCCGCGCCAAGGCGTGAGCCCTCACCGGGACATGGCGGCACCGCGCCTCACGGCACGTGGATCCACTTGGCCCGGGACGGCGTCCCCTCGCCGTCCGTGACGAAGAGCATGTACCAGCCGGGCGGCACCAGCGACTTGTCGTCCGGCACCTCCACGGTCACCGCGCCCCGCCCCTTGCGCAGGGGCAGTTCGATCGAGCGCTGCTCGACGTCCGTCGTGTGCGTGACCGCGCTCGGCCGCATCAGCCGGGCCCGCGCGATCCGCTCCGGGTGCGCGGTCTTGTACGTCGCCTCCCCCGACGCGGGCAGCTCGCGCGGCCCGGCGCCGAGCACCGGGCGCCGCGCCTTGTCCCGGAAGAGGTACGGGGGCGTGTAGACCTCCATGCGCTGCTCGAACTTGCCCAGCTTCGTGTTGGCCTTGTCGCCGAAGAGCGAGTCCGAGCCGAAGGTGACCACCCGGCCGTCGGGCAGCAGGAGCGCCTCGGAGTGGTAGTTGCGGCCCACCGTCGGCTCGGCCGCCTCCTTGAAGGCGTTCGCCTTCGGGTCGTAGAACTGCGCCTTGAGGATGTTGCTCGCGCCGCGTCCCCGGTAGTCCGAGGAGCCCCCGCTGGTGAAGACGGTGTCGTCCGGCATGATCACGCTGTTCAGGTACCGCGTGCCCTGCGGCAGCTGGGGGCCGGTCTTGAAGACCGGGCTCTCCTCGTCCAGGTCGATGATCGCCGTGCGGCCGGTCGCCTTCTCGGACTCCCCGACCCCGCCGCCGCCGAGGATCATCACCCGCTGGTCCTGCGCGGGCGGCAGCACCAGGGAGGCGGCCGTCTCGGTCTGGTCGAGGTCGGTCAGCCCGCCGACCTTCTTGAAGGTGTTGCTCTCCAGGTCCCAGATGCCCGGCTCGCGGCCCTTGTCGGCCGGCCCGTAGCCGGCGTTCGCCCCCGAGTAGAAGACCTTGCCGCCCTTGGTGAGGAAGAGCGCCGGGTACGTCGGGAAGTACCGGAAGGGCGCCTTCGACCACTTCTTCTTCTTCGGGTCGTAGTACTCGTTGTCCCCGGAGAGGATCGCCCCGACGTCGTCGAGCCCCGAGACGGCGAGCACCCTGCCGTCCTGCAGGGTGACCAGCGTCGGGTACCAGCGGGCCTCCTTCATGGGGTCGACGGGTATGTACCGTTCCGCCTTCGGGTCGAACTCGTAGGCCGCCCTGATCCCCTGGAAGTCCTGCTTGTCCATGGTGATCGCCTCGGCCAGGCCGTAGGCGTTGTCGGCGTCCTCGCCCTGGAGCCCGACGATCTCGTACTGCGCCGCCTCCTTCGTGACGGCCCGCGGCCCCTCCTCGGCGGCCTCCACGAAGACCCGGGCCTCGGCCGCCTTGACCGTCGTCTTCCAGGGCAGCATGCGCCCGCTCTTGGCGTACGAGATCTTGAACTCGCGCTTCGCCTTCGGCACGGTCACGTCGAACTTCGACACGTACGTGACGCCGGAGGGCGAGCGGAAGCGGGTGCCCTTCTTGAAGGTGACGGGCTTGTCCGGGTTCTCGTTCTTGACCCGCATGCCGCCGCCCGCGCGCATGACCTCGTCGCCCAGCACCTCGTAGCGCGCGGTGCCGCCCGCCACCAGCAGCCGCCCGTCGGGCAGTTGCGCGTGGCCGGCGCAGAAGAAGTCCTCGGGCGTCGGGACGAGCTTGAAGGAGTTGTCCTCCGGGTCCCACAGCACGGTCTCGAAGGTGCCCTCGTCGAACTTCTTCTGCTCGTTGCCGGAGCCCGCGATGATCAGCACCTTGCCGGTGTGGAGCAGGGCCGCGTGGATCGCGTTGGTGCGGTACTTCTCGGGGATGTCGACGGTCGACCAGGAGCCGTACTGCGCCTTGTAGCCCGGCTGGGCGATCTTGTACGCGTGGTACTTCTCCTCCACGAAGGTCAGCGCCGCCGGGGCGTTGAGTCCCGCGAGCACCACGACCGCTCCGCCGCCCAGCAGGGTCTTCTTGAACTTCTGCGTCGGCCGGTAGGCCATGGGTCAGTTCCCTCCGGTCGTCGTGGCGAGCGCGGGCTCCGGCTCCTCGCCCGGTACCGCGCCGCTCGCGTGGCCCTTGGCCGGCCTGAGCGCCTTGACGGCGGCGCGCTCGCGTGCGGAGGTCCAGCACCACACCGCGACGGGCGAGAGGGCGATGGCGAGCGCCAGGACGGCCCAGGTGCGCATCGCCGCGTGGGTGTGGCCGAAGTGGACGGACGCGACGAGCGAGGCGACGAGCACGGCCGCCCAGAACAGGTGGATGCGGAAGGTCGCCAGCCGGTCGGGGCTGGCCTCGCCGCCCTTGGGGGTGACGACGAACCTGCCCCGGGTGCGCAGCACCGCCGAGCCGAGGGACTTGGCGTAGATCGGCGCGCACAGCGCGGACATCGCCATGCCGGCCAGGCCGCCGGAGCCCTCGGGCTCGTGCGGCGAGACGTTGTGCCGCCGGTTCCACAGGTACAGCCCGATCTGGAGGGCCGCCGCGTCGCTGTAGAGCATCAGCCAGACCGACGAGGAGACCTGGGTGCCGGACGCCCCGAACCACAGGAACAGGACGCAACTGAGGATGCCGAGCAGCCAGTTGACGGCGGTCATCGGGTAGTAGACGAGCATCAGCGTGTACGTGAGCAGCCGCCCCGGCGGCACCCGGAAGGGCGCCTTCCAGAACTGCTTGAACAGCGTCTCGTACGTGCCGCGCGACCATCGCAGCTGCTGGGTGAAGAAGTCGGTCCAGGAGGCCGGACCCTCGCCGACGGCCAGCACGTCCGGGGTGTAGACGGACCGCCAGAAGCGCCCGGTCTCCGGGTTCCTCCTGCGGTGCAGCTCGAAGCCGGTGGCCATGTCCTCGGTGATCGAGTCGTACAGGCCGCCGACCTGCTTGAGGGCCCGCACGCGTACGACGTTGTTGGTGCCGACGAACATCGGAGCGCCGTAGCGGTTGCCCGCCCGCTGGATCAGCGCGTGGAACAGGAACTGCTGGGACTCGGCGGCCTTGGTGACGCACGTGTCGTAGTTGCCGTACACCTGCGGTCCGACGACGAAGGCGACGTCGGGGTCGCGGAAGTAACCGAGCATCCGCTCGAGGAAGTCGGCCAGCGGCACGTGGTCGGTGTCGACGGAGGCGAAGAAGTCGTACGCGTCGCCGTGCATGGCGAGCCAGGCGTTGTAGTTGCCGTGCTTGGTCTTCGCCCGGTGCGGGCCCTTGCGGGTGTTCCACTCCGGTACGCCGCTGCGGCTGAAGTGCCGTACGCCCAGCTCCGCGCAGAGCGCCCGGGCCAGCGCGTCGTCGCCCTCGTCCAGGAGCCAGACGTCCAGCGGCCCGTCGTGCCGTACCCGGACCGCGCCTTCGAGGGTGGCGCGCACCATGGACAGGGCTTCCTTGCCCGGTACGTACGTCGTGAGGAACGCGACCCGGGTTCCGGGTTCGGGCGTCACGGGTATCGGGTCCCTGGCGACCATCGTGGCGTGTGCGATCGACACCACGTTGACGAGCATGAAGAACATGATCAGACCGATCGAGGCCAGCATCACCGCGTCGAGGCGGACCAGCCAGCGGTCACCGCCCTCGCGTTGGGTCCAGTGCGTCGGCCAGACCAGGTAGACCAGCAGGAGCGCCGAGAGCAGCGGAGCGAGCGTCATCAGCAGTACAGCGCGTATTCGGTGCGGCTCCCCCGCCATCAGACTTCGGTACTGCACCCGGTAACGGGTGGCGCCGGGCTCCGTCAACGGCCCGGCGAGCCGGCTGTGCGTGTCGTAGTCGTAGCCGTCCGGCCGCACTGTGCCTCCCGCAGTCGAGGGCGTTCGATACCCCCACATAAGTGGACATCTGCGGGCGTGTCGAACTGGGTCGTCCGAGCGGGCGGTTTTCGGTGTCCGGCCGTTTGAACGGTGCGGACGGCCGCCGGACGCACCGAGCCCCCGACCGCTTCGGCGGCCGGGGGCTCGGTTCCTTCGGCGGGCTCAGGCGCCCAGATGGCGCTCCACCGTCTCGACCTTGGAGGTCAGGCCGTCGGTGACGCCGGGCCGGATGTCCGCCTTCAGCACCAGCGACACCCGCGGGGCGCGGGCCTCGACGGCGGCGACGGCGCGCTTCACGACGTCCATCACCTCGTCCCACTCGCCTTCCACGGAGGTGAACATCGCGTCGGTGCGGTTGGGCAGTCCCGACTCGCGGACCACGCGGACCGCGTCGGCGACGTACTCCCCCACGTCCTCGCCCACGCCCAGCGGAGTGACGGAGAAGGCGACGATCACGCTCCGACCACGCCTTCCTTGCGGGCGCGGGTGGCGATGACCGCGTTCTCTGCCTCGCGCTTGAGGCGCTTGTCGGCGAAGAAACCGCCGGCCGGCAGGACCGACATGGCGAGGTAGAAGGCGGCGGTCCCCAGCGACCACTTGGCCCGGTTCCAGGCGTCGGCCCAGAAGAGGACGTACAGGACGAAGAGCAGACCGTGGACCGCGCCCATGACCGGGACGGCGTTGAACTCCGTGGTGCGCTTGAGCACCGAGCACACGAGCAGCAGCAGGAAGGAGACCGCCTCGGGTACGGACACCAGGCGGAGGCGGCGGAGTGCGGAAGCGGTCTTGATGTCCACGGAGGGGCAACCTTCGTCGTCGCAGGGAACGGTCGATCTTGTGAACGGACGCACAAGCTCGCCCACCATTGTGGCAGCCGCTCCCCGCCGCCCTTTATCAGGGTCGGGGTCACGGGATACCGTCACCCACGTGGCTCAGTTCCGACTGCAAGGCAGCAAGGTGCTCGCCGTCGACATGACCGGCGACGCCGTCAAAGCGAAGAACGGCTCGATGGTCGCGTACGACGGCCAGATGGCCTTCAAGAAGATGTCCGGCGGCGGTGAGGGCGTGCGCGGCATGGTGACCCGCCGCCTGACCGGCGAACAGATGACGATGATGGAGGTGAAGGGGCACGGCACCTGCTGGTTCGCCGACCGCGCGAGCGAGATCAACCTCGTCTCGCTGCACGGCGACAAGCTGTACGTCGAGTCCAGCAACCTCCTGTGCACGGACGCGGGGCTGCGCACCGGCACCTCCTTCACGGGGCTGCGCGGCGGGGCGACGGGCAACGGCCTGTTCACCACGACCGTGGAGGGCACCGGCCAGGCGGCGATCATGTCGGACGGCCCGGCGGTCGTGCTGCGCGTGTCGGCGCAGTACCCGCTCCAGGTCGACCCCGGCGCGTACATCGCCCACCAGGGCAACCTCCAGCAGCACTTCCAGTCGGGCGTCAACTTCCGCACGCTCATCGGCGAGGGCTCGGGCGAGGCGTTCCAGATCCGCTTCGAGGGCGAGGGGCTGGTCTACGTGCAGCCGAGCGAGCGCAACACCGTCGGGGGCGACGTCTGATGCCGTTCCGCGAGATCAACTCGAAGATGGTCGAGGCCCGGATCGCGCCCGGCCAGAAGATGTTCAGCCAGCGCGGCGCGATGCTCGCGTACCAGGGTGACGTGTCGTTCACGCCGAACATCCAGGGCGGCCAGGGCGGCGTGATGTCGATGATCGGCCGCAGGGTCGCCAACGAGGCCACGCCCCTCATGACGGTCGAGGGCTCCGGCACCGTCCTGTTCGGTCACGGCGGTCACCACATCCAGGTCGTCCAGCTCACCGGCGAGACGCTGTACGTCGAGGCCGACCGCCTCCTCGCCTTCGACGGCACGCTCGCCCAGGGCACGATGTTCATGGGCTCGCAGGGCGGCGTCATGGGCATGGTGCGCGGCCAGGTGACCGGCCAGGGCCTGTTCACCACCACGCTCAAGGGTCACGGCGCGGTCGCCGTGATGGCGCACGGCGGCGTGATCGAGGTGCCGATCACCCCGCAGCGCCCGGTGCACGTGGACCCGCAGGCGTACGTCGCGCACCACGGCGACGTGCGCAACAAGCTCTCCACCGCACTCGGCTGGCGCGACATGGTGGGCCGCGGATCGGGCGAGGCGTTCCAGCTGGAGCTGTCCGGCAGCGGCACGGTGTACGTACAGGCCTCGGAGGAAAAGCTGTGACCACCCCCATGTCCGCGGGCCCCGTCGTCTTCGACCCGCACACGCTCCCCTCCGACGACAACGTCACTCCGTACACCTTCTGCGTGGAGCTCAAGGGGAGCCAGTGGTTCCTGCAGAAGGGGAAGATGATCGCCTACTACGGGCGCATCGACTTCAACGGCATCGGCCACGGCCGCTTCGAGCGGCTCCTGCGCACCAGCTTCCACTCGCCGCTGCACGCGAGCGACTGGGTGGTCGCGGAGGGCCAGGGCAAGATGCTGCTCGCGGACCGCGCGTTCGACGTCAACTCCTTCGACCTCGACAACGGCAACCTCACCATCCGCTCCGGCAACCTCCTCGCGTACGAGCCGAGCCTCGCGCTCAAGCAGTCGATCGTGCCGGGCTTCCTGACCCTCATCGGCACGGGCAAGTTCGTGGCGGCCTCCAACGGCCCCGTGGTCTTCATGGAGCCGCCGATCCGCGTGGACCCGCAGGCGCTGGTCGGCTGGGCGGACTGCCCGTCGCCGTGCCACCACTACGACCACGGATACATGACAGGCGTCATGGGCGGGATCAGGTCACTCACCGGCATCGGCGGCGCCTCGGGCGAGGAGCACCAGTTCGAGTTCGTCGGGGCCGGCACGGTGCTGCTCCAGTCCACCGAACTCCTCATGGCGGAGCAGGCCACGGGCGCCGTCCCGACGCAGGCGGGAGTGCCCGGCGGCCACGGCGCGGGCCCCGGTCAGCACGGCGGCGCACCGCGCCTTCCCGGTCAGCTGGGGGACCTCCAGCGTCGCTTCGGGCTGTGAGCGGTAGTCTGCGGAGTGTGACGTCGAACGTCTGCGCCCTTGTCGCGTGCCGGGCGTCACACTCCTCAACTTCGTCCAGTTTTCAACTTCTTAGGTAGAATCCATATATGGAGACCGAGACGGCCACCCCCTGGCTGACCGATGCCGAACAGTGCGCCTGGCGGACCTACCTGGACGCCAACAGGCTGCTGACCTATCAGCTCGAGAAGGATCTTCAGCCGTACGGGCTGACCATCAACGACTACGAGATCCTGGTCAACCTCTCCGAGTCGCAGGAGCGCCGACTGCGGATGAGCGACCTCGCCGCGGCGACCCTGCAGTCCAAGAGCCGCCTCTCCCACCAGATCACCCGCATGGAGAACGCGGGACTGGTCCGCAGGGAGAACTGCGAGTCCGACCGCCGCGGCCTGTACGCCGTACTCACCGACCAGGGCAGCGAAACCATGAAGCAGGTCGCTCCCCACCACGTGGAGTCGGTACGCCGGCACTTCATCGGCATGCTCTCCCCCGAGGCGCTCGCCGACATGCAGGCCGCCCTCACCCCGGTGGTGGAGCAGCTGCGCGGCCGACGGGGAAGGATCTAGCCGGCCGCCCGAGGCGAGGAGAGCACCGCCGCCCTCTCCTGCCCGGGTTCCGCTCCCGGCCCCCAGCCGTTCAGGCGTCCGCCGGGCCTGCCGCCACCGGCAGACGCAGCTCGAACAGCGCTCCCCCCAGCGGCCCGCGCGTCACCGACAGCGTGCCGCCGTGCTGACGGGCCACGTCGCGGGCGATGGCCAGGCCGAGGCCCGCGCCGCCGTCGTCACGACTGCGCGCCTCGTCGAGCCGTACGAACCGCTCGAAGATCCGCTCCCGCTCCCCGTCCGGGACCCCCGCACCGTCGTCGGACACGCCGAGGACCACCGTGCCGCGCTCCCGCCGCATGGACACCTCGACGCGGCCGTGCGCGTGCCGCTGGGCGTTGTCGAGGAGGTTTCCGAGCACCCGCGCCAACTGGCCGCGCGACCCGGCCACTTCGCACGTGCCGACGTCGCCCGCGACCGTCACCGGGAGCCGGTCCGCCCGCTGCGAGACCTCTTCCCGTACCAGCGCGCCCAGACCGACCCGCCCCCGGCCGGGCCGCTCCCCGGCGTCCAGCCGGGCGAGCAGCAGCAGATCGGCGGCCAGACCCTGCAGCCGTACGGTGTCCCGCACGGCGTCCCGCACGTCGAGCAGCTCCGGGTGCGCCGCGCCCACCTCCAGCTGCGTCCGCAGCGAGGCGATCGGGCTCCTCAGCTCGTGCGAGGCGTCGGCGACGAACCGCCGCTGGCGCTCCACCGACGCCTCCAGCGCCGCGAGCGTCTCGTTGGTGGTGACGGCCAGCCGCGCCACCTCGTCGTGCGCGTCCGGCTCGGGAACCCGCCGCGACAGGTCCTCGGACGCGGTGATCGCGGCCATCTCGCGCCGGATCCCCTCGACGGGCCGCAGCGCCCGCCGCGTCACGAGCCACGTCACCCCGGCCACCACGGCGAGCAGCGCGGGCAGCCCGATCAGCATCGCCTCGCGCACCGTGCCGACGGCGTCCTGCTCGGCGGCCAGCGGCGCACCGGCGTGGACCGTGACGTCCTGCCCGCGAGCCGTCCGCACCTCGACGGCGGCGAACCGGTAGTCGGCCCGCTCGCCGTCCACCGTCGCGGTCCCCGACGACATCCGGGGCTCGTCGTCGGACACCTCCCCGGGCCCGGGGTCGTCGTCCTCGCCCGGACCCCCGCCCCGCACCCGGACCTCGGGGCTCCCCGCCCCCTCGATCGCCTCCAGGTCGTCGCTCACGGCCACCACGTGCCGGTCCTCGTCCACCACCTGCACCGGACGGTCGTCGGGCCACTCCACGTCCGCGTACGGACGTCCCAGGGCCACCTGCGAGGCGACGTTGCGGGCGTCGACCTCGGCCTGGAGGTCGGCCTGGTCGATCAAATTCGCCCGCAGCACCAGCAGCACGGCGAGACCTGCGGCCACCAGCGCCACCGCCACGACGGCGGTGGCCCCGAGCGCCGCCCTGGCCCGTACGGACCCGAAGAGGCGCCTCATGCCGCCACCAGCCGGTACCCGGCACCGCGCACCGTCTGGATCCTCGCCGCACCGAGCTTGCGCCGCAGGGAGCTCACGTACACCTCGACGATGTTGGGATCACCGTCGTACGCGAAGTCCCACACGTGCTCCAGGATCTGCGCCTTGCTGACCACCTCGCCGGCCCGCACGGCGAACTGCTCCAGTACGGCGAACTCCTTGGCGGTGAGCACCACTTCGTCCTCACCGGCGAACACCCTCCGCCCGGCCGTGTCCACCCGCAGATCCCCCACCGCGACGACCGGCGAGGCCCCGGCGCCGGCCCGGCGCCGCAGCAGGGCCTTGACCCGGGCGACCAGCACGACGTACGAGAACGGCTTGGTCAGGTAGTCGTCAGCGCCCGTGTCGAGCCCCTCCGCCTCGTCGTACTCGCCGTCCTTCGCGGTCAGCATCAGGATCGGCACGTCGTTGCCCGCCGCCCGCAGCGCCGCGCACACCCGGTAGCCGTTCATGCCGGGCAGCATGATGTCGAGCAGGACGAGGTCGTACGAGCCCTCACCGGCACGGTGCAGCCCTTCGAGCCCGTCGTGCACCACGTCCACGGCGAAGCCCTCGGCGGTGAGCCCCTTGGCCAGGGCCGTCGCGAGCCGCCTCTCGTCCTCCACGATCAACAAGCGCATGCGCCAAGGTTCGCAAACGGAAGCTGAAGAAGCCTTCAGCAGGCTTCAGGTCCCGTTCAGCATCGCTCGGCCAGATTGTTTCCCGTAGCAACCAACCGCTCGGGAGGAACCTCATGAAGCGCAAGCTCGTCATCGCCACCGCCGTCACTGCTCTGCTCGTCGGCGGCGGCACCGCGACCGCGTTCGCCACGTCGGACGACGACCCGAAGCGGGTCGCGAGCACCGTCACGCTCGACGACGCGGCGGCGGCGGCCGTCAAGGCCCACCCGGGCACGGTCACCGGAGCGGAGCTCGACGACGACGCCCCCACGTGGGAGATCGACGTGTTCGGCAAGGACGCCAAGTGGCACGACGTGGACGTGGACGCCAGGACCGCGAAGGTGCAGAGCGACCGCACGGAGGACGACGAGGACGACCGCGCCCCCCGGACCGCCGAGGTCACCGTGAAGGAGGCGGCGGCAGCGGCGCTGAAGGCGCAGCCGGGCACGCTGACGTCCATCGAGCTGGACGACGAGGAGGGCGCGCAGGTCTGGGAGGCCGAAGTCCGCTCGAAGGACGGCAAGCACCACGAGCTGGCCGTGGACGCCAGGACCGCTGAGGTGACGGCGGACCGGGACGACCGGGACGACGCCGACGACAAGAACGACAAGAACGACGACCTGGACGACCTGGACGACCGGGACGACCGGGACGACCACAACGACGCCGGCTGACGGCCCGTCCCGCCCGCACCCGCTCCCCCCGCGTGAGGCGGGGGCGGGTGCGCGGGCGTGCTGTTCGGCGGCGTGACGGCGTGACGTACGGGCCGGAGCGTGACGTACAGGCGGGCCGCCGTCGCGCGTCCACGGGGGACTGTGCCTCCCCGCCCGCGTCACGCGCCCGGACCCGCACCGCCCGCCCGCGGACGGCGCTAGGCCGAGGTGAGCCCGGCCACCAGCTCGTCCGCCGCCGCGTAGGGGTCGAGCTGCCCCGCGACGATGCGCTCCGCCAGCGCGCCGAGGCGCCGGTCGCCCCGCAGGTCCCCGATCCGCTCCCGCAGCGCGGTGACCGCGATCGTCTCCACCTCGTGCGCCGCCCGCTTCGCCCGCCGCTCGCCCAGCACCCCGCGCTCCTCCATCCACGCCCGGTGCTTCTCCAGCGCCTCGACGACCTCGTCGACGCCCTCGCCCCGCGCCGCCACGGTCTTGACGATCGGCGGCCGCCAGTCACCCGGCCCCCGGGACTCCCCGAGGCCCAGCATGTGGTTGAGCTCGCGCGCGGTGGCGTCGGCGCCGTCCCGGTCGGCCTTGTTGACGACGTACACGTCACCGATCTCCAGGATCCCCGCCTTGGCGGCCTGGATGCCGTCCCCCATGCCGGGCGCCAGCAGCACGACCGACGTGTCGGCCTGGGAGGCGATCTCGACCTCGGACTGACCCACGCCCACCGTCTCGACGAGCACCACGTCGCAGCCCGCCGCGTCGAGCACCCGGATGGCCTGCGGCGCCGCCCAGGCGAGACCGCCCAGGTGGCCGCGCGTCGCCATGGACCGGATGTAGACGCCGGGGTCCGAGGCGTGCTCCGACATCCGCACCCGGTCGCCGAGCAGCGCGCCGCCGCTGAACGGCGAGGACGGGTCCACCGCCAGTACGCCGACCCGCTTCCCGGCCCGGCGGTAGGCCGACACCAGCGCCGAGGTGGAGGTGGACTTGCCCACGCCGGGCGAACCGGTGAGGCCGACCACGTACGCATTCCCCGCCAGCGGAGCCAGCGCCGCCATCACCTCGCGGAGCTGCGGGGACGCCCCTTCGACCAGCGAGATCAGCCGTGCGACGGCGCGCGGCCGGCCCTCTCGTGCCTGAGCCACCAGCCCGGGGACGTCCTGCATCACAACTCCGCTCCTCGATCAAGCACTACGGAAGGGTCGCGTGCCCGCGTTCGTTTGCCCGCGGGCACGCGCCCGTGATTACTTGCCCGCGACCTTGATGATCAGCGCATCGCCCTGACCGCCGCCGCCGCACAGCGCGGCGGCGCCGACGCCGCCGCCCCGCCGCTTCAGCTCCAGCGCCAGGTGGAGCACCACCCGCGCGCCGGACATCCCGATGGGGTGCCCCAGGGCGATCGCGCCACCGTTGACGTTCACCTTTTCCGGGGAAACGCCGAGGTCCTTCATTGACTGCACGGCGACGGCCGCGAAGGCTTCGTTGATCTCGATGAGGTCGAGGTCCTCGACGCCGATGCCCTCCTTGCCCAGCGCGTGCGTGATCGCGTTGGACGGCTGCGACTGGAGCGAGTTGTCCGGACCGGCCACGTTCCCGTGGGCCCCGATCTCGGCGATCCACTCCAGTCCGAGGGCCTCGGCCTTCGCCTTGCTCATGACCACCACGGCCGCCGCGCCGTCGGAGATCTGCGAGGCGGTGCCGGCCGTGATCGTGCCGTCCTTGGCGAACGCCGGACGGAGCTTGCCCAGGGACTCGGCGGTCGTCTCGGGCCGGATGCCCTCGTCCTTGGCGAAGAGCACCGGGTCGCCCTTGCGCTGCGGGATCTCGACGGGCGTGATCTCCGCCTCGAAGAGGCCGTTCTTCTGCGCGGCGGCGGCCCGCTGGTGCGACTGGGCGGCGAACTCGTCCTGCGGTCCGCGGGCGATCCCGAGCCGGGTGTTGTGCTTCTCGGTCGACTCGCCCATCGCGATGCCCTCGAAGGAGTCCGTCAGACCGTCGTGGGCCATCGAGTCGAGCATCTCGATCGCGCCGTACTTGAAGCCCTCACGGGACTTCGGCAGCACGTGCGGCGCGTTGGTCATGGACTCCTGGCCGCCGGCCACCACGATGTCGAACTCGCCGGCGCGGATCAGCTGGTCCGCGAGCGCGATCGCGTCGAGCCCGGAGAGACAGACCTTGTTGATGGTCAGGGCGGGCACGTTCATGGGGATGCCGGCCTTCACGGCCGCCTGGCGGGCGGGAATCTGCCCCGCACCGGCCTGGAGAACCTGGCCCATGATCACGTACTGGACCTGGTCGCCGCCGATGCCGGCCCGCTCCAGGGCGGCCTTGATGGCGAATCCGCCCAGGTCCGCGCCCGAGAAGGACTTCAGGGAGCCGAGGAGCCGGCCCATGGGCGTGCGGGCGCCAGCGACGATGACGGACGTGGTGCTGTTCGTTCCAGACATGAGGCACGGCCCCTAGGGATGAGGAGTGAACGAGGGTTTACCTCAATGTACTGAGCGGTACCTGTGCGGTCACCGGGCAGCAAGTGTGATCGCGCGCACGTTGCGTAACCACCCCCAACCGCGCTGCACTGTCCCCATGCTGACGCGAATCGACCACATCGGAATCGCCTGTTTCGACCTCGACAAGACCATCGAGTTCTACCGCTCGACCTATGGCTTCCAGGTGTACCACTCGGAGGTCAACGAGGAGCAGGGCGTCCGTGAAGCCATGCTCAAGATCAACGAGACGTCGGACGGCGGCGCCTCCTATCTCCAGCTCCTGGAGCCCACCCGCGAGGACTCCGCGGTGGGAAAGTGGCTGGCCAAGAACGGTGAGGGGGTCCACCACATCGCGTTCGGCACCGCCGACGTGGACGACGACGCATCGGACATCCGCGACAAGGGCGTACGCGTCCTGTACGACGAGCCGCGCATCGGTTCCATGGGGTCGCGCATCACCTTCCTGCACCCCAAGGACTGCCACGGAGTGCTGACGGAACTGGTCACTTCGGCCCCCGCCTCCGCCACGGAGCACTGACCGGAGCACTGTCCCCCTGATCCCACGCCGGTAGAGTGGGCGGTTCCGGTCCGGGGCCGGACCGGGGCCTGTGACTCATGCCTCACTGTTGATCTGAGACCATTCCCCCCGGGGGCCGCCCGAAGTCGGGGCGGTGCTTGTTTCGGAGAGTTCGGAAGAGTTGCGACCAGGGGACGGATGGGACCGCGCAGTGCGGGGCTACGAACGGCACGAGCCTGACGACCATCTCTCGCGGTTCGAAGCCGAGATGGAGCGGCTGAAGACCGAGCGGGAGAAGGCGGTTCAGCACGCCGAGGACCTCGGCTACCAGGTCGAGGTGTTGCGCGCCAAGCTCCATGAGGCGCGCCGCAACCTGGCGTCCCGTCCCGCCTACGACGCGGCGGACATCGGTTACCAGGCCGAGCAGTTGCTCCGTAACGCCCAGATCCAGGCGGACCAGCTGCGCACCGACGCCGAGCGCGAACTGCGCGACGCCCGGGCGCAGACGCAGCGGATCCTCCAGGAGCACGCCGAGCACCAGGCAAGGCTCCAAGCCGAGTTGCACACGGAGGCGGTCACCCGCCGCCAGCGGCTCGACCAGGAGCTCGCCGAACGCCGGCAGACCGTCGAGGCCCACGTCAACGAGAACGTGGCCTGGGCCGAGCAGCTGCGCGCCCGCACCGAGGCGCAGGCCCGCCGTCTCCTGGAGGAGTCCCGCGCCGAGGCCGAGCAGTCCCTGGCCGCCGCCCGCGCCGAGGCCGAGCGCGTCGCCCAGGAGGCCCGCCAGCGCCTCGGCTCCGAGGCCGAGAACGCCCGCGCCGAGGCCGAGGCGATCCTGCTGCGCGCCCGCAAGGACGCCGAGCGCCTGCTGAACGCCGCCTCCAACCAGGCGCAGGAGGCGACCACCCACGCCGAGCAGCTGCGGACGACGACGACCGCCGAGTCCGACCAGGCCCGCCGGCAGGCCGCCGAGCTGAGCCGCACCGCCGAGCAGCGGATGCAGGAGGCGGAGACGGCGCTGCGCGAGGCGCGCGCCGAGGCCGAGAAGGTCCTGACCGAGGCGAAGGACGCGGCGGCCAAGCAGCTGACCACGGCCGAGTCCGTCAACGAACAGCGCACCCGTACGGCCAAGTCCGAGATCGCCCGGCTCGTGGCCGAGGCGACGAAGGACGCCGAGGCGCTCAAGGCGGAGGCCGAGCAGGCCCGCGCCGACGCCCGCGCGGAGGCCGAGCGGCTGGTGGCCGAGGCCGCCGAGAAGGCCCGTACGGCCGCTGCGGAGGACTCGGCGGCCCAGCTCGCCAAGGCGGCCCGTACCGCCGAGGAGGTCCTCACCAAGGCGTCCGACGACGCCAAGGAGACCACCCGCAAGGCGTCCGAGGAGGCCGAGCGGATCCGCCGCGAGGCCGAGGCGGAGATCGAGCGGCTGCGCAGCGAGGCGGCGGCCCAGGCCGACCAGCTCAAGGGCGCGGCGAAGGACGACACCAAGGAGTACCGGGCCAAGACGGTCGAGCTGCAGGAAGAGGCACGCAGGCTGCGCGGCGAGGCCGAGCAGCTGCGGGCCGAGGCGGTCGCCGAGGGCGAGCGGATCCGTGGCGAGGCCCGCCGCGAGGCCGTCCAGCAGATCGAGGAGGCGGCCAGGACCGCCGAGGAGCTGCTGACCAAGGCACGGGGCGACGCCGACGAGCTGCGTACGTCCGCCTCCGCCGAGAGCGAGCGGGTGCGCGGCGAGGCCATCGAGCGCGCCACGACGCTGCGCAAGCAGGCCGAGGAGGCGCTGGAGCGCGCCCGCGGCGAGGCCGAGCAGCTGCGCACCGAGGCCGAGGAGCAGGCGGCGGGCACCACCGCCGGCGCCGAGGAGGCCGCCCGCGCCCTGCGCGAGGAGGCCGAGCGCTCCATCGCCGCCCGCCAGGCCGAGGCCGCCGCGGAACTGGCCCGGCTGCAGACCGAGGCCGAGCAGCGCGTCACCGCCGCCGAGCAGGCGCTGGGCGAGGCGCGGGCCGAGGCCGAGCGGCTGCGCCGGGAGGCCGGCGAGGAGATCGAGCGGCTGCGCGCCGACGCGGCCGAGCGGGTACGGACCCTCCAGGCGCAGGCCGAGACCGAGGCGGAGCGGCTGCGGACCGAGGCGGCCGCCGACGCCGCCCAGTCGCGCGCCGAGGGCGAGGCCGTCGCCGTACGGCTGCGCAGTGAGGCGTCGAACGAGGCCGAGCGGCTCAAGACGGAGGCGCAGGAGAGCGCGGACCGGATCCGCACGGAGGCCGCCGCCGCGGCCGAGCGCGTCGGGGCCGAGGCCGCCGAGGCGCTGTCCGCCGCCCAGGAGGAGGCCGCACGGCGCCGCCGGGAGGCCGAGGAGACGCTGGCGACCGCCCGCGAGGAGGCAGAGCGGGAGCGTACGCAGGCGCGCGAGCAGAGCGAGGAGCTGCTGGCGTCCGCCCGCAAGCGGGTCGAGGAGGCGCAGACCGAGGCGCAGCGCCTGGTGCAGGAGGCGGACTACCGGGCCACGGAGCTGGTCGCCGCGGCCGAGCAGACGGCGCAGCAGGTGCGGGACGCGGTCGCCGGGCTGCACGAGCAGGCCGAGGAGGAGATCGCCGGGCTGCGTTCGGCCGCCGAGCACGTGGCGGACCGTACGAAGACGGAGGCACAGGAGGAGGCGGACCGGCTCCGCGCCGACGCCTACGAGGAGCGGGAGCGGGCCACCGAGGACGCGAACCGGCTGCGCCGGCAGGCGCAGGAGGAGACGGACGCGGCCAAGTCGCTCGCGGAGCGCACGGTCGGGGACGCGATCGCGGAGGCGGAGCGGCTGCGCACCGACTCCTCCGAGTACGCGCAGCGGCTGCGTACGGAGGCGTCGGACGCCCTCGCGTCGGCCGAGCAGGACGCGGCCCGCTCGCGCGCCGAGGCCCGGGAGGACGCCAACCGCATCCGCAACGAGGCGGCGGCCCAGGCCGACCGGCTGATCGGCGAGGCGACGGGTGAGGCCGAGCGCATGGCGGCCGAGGCGGTGCAGTCGCTGACGGCGGCCGGCCAGGACGCGGCCCGGATGCGGGCCGAGGCCGAGCAGATCAAGGCGGACGGCGAGGCCGGCGCCGAGCGGCTGCGTGCCGAGGCGCGCGAGGAGGGCGAGCGGGTCCTCGACGAGGCGCGCAAGGCCGCCGACAAGCGCCGCGCCGACGCGGCGGCCCAGGCCGACAAGCTCGTCTCGGAGGCGAGCGGCGAGGCGGACAAGCTCCTCGCCGACGCGAACGGCGAGGCCGAGCGGCTGCGCGCCGAGGGCGAGCGGGTCGTCGACGAGGCGCGCAAGGCCGCCGACAAGCGGCGCGCCGACGCGGCGGCGCAGGCCGACCGGCTCGTCGCCGAGGCGAGCGGCGAGGCCGAGCGGCTGCGCGCGGAGGCCGCCGAGATGGTCGCCTCCGCCCAGCAGGCGGCGGAGCGCATCAGGTCCGAGGCGCGGAAGGTCAGGGCGGACGCCGAGGAGGCCGCCGAGCGGATGCGCGGCGACGCCCGCGCCGAGGCGGACCGGCTGCTCGACGAGGCGCGTCAGGCGGCGTCCAAGCGCCGTTCGGACGCGGCCGAGCAGGCCGACCAGCTGATGGCGAAGGCCCAGGAGGAGGCGCTGCTCGCCGCGACCAAGGCGGAGGAGCAGGCCGACACGATGGTCGGCGCGGCCCGCAAGGAGGCCGAGCGTCTGGTCGCGGAGTCGACGGTCGAGGGCAACTCCCTGGTGGAGAAGGCCCGTACGGACGCCGACGAGCTGCTGGTCGGGGCCCGCAGGGACGCGACCGCCATAAGGGAGCGGGCGGAGGAGCTGCGCGCCCGTACCGAGGCCGAGATCGAGGAGCTGCACGAGCGGGCCCGCCGGGAGACGTCCGAGCAGATGCGGACGGCCGGCGAGCGCGTCGACAAGCTGGTGAAGGCCGCGACGGAGCAGCAGGCCGAGGCCGAGGCCAAGGCGAAGGCGATGATCTCCGAGGCGAGTTCGGAGGCGGGCAAGGTCCGTATCGCCGCGGTGAAGAAGGCCGAGGCGCTCCTCAAGGAGGCCGAGCAGAAGAAGGCCGAGCTGGTGCGCGAGGCCGAGAAGCTGCGTACCCAGGCCCAGGCCGAGGCGGAGCGCATGGTCGAGGAGGGCCGGCGCGAGCTCGACGTGCTGGTACGGCGCAGGGAGGACATCCAGGCGGAAATCTCCCGTGTCCAAGACGTACTCGAGGCGTTGGAGTCCTTTGAGGCGCCTTCCGGGGGCGGCAAGACGGCATCGAACAGCGGCTCCGGGGCGGGGGGCGTGAAAGCCGGCGCGGCGGCGGGCGCCACTCGTTCGAGTGGCAAGTCATCCGACGGTTAGCCACTCAAAAGGGGTGTCATTCTCCAGATCAAACGGGCATTGACTCGATGACACGCCGCTTCGGCCCCTAGGATTCCCCCTAACACCTCACCGGTCACATTCGACAGGAACCCAGGAACCCCATGAGCGACACTTCCTCCCCCTTCGGCTTCGAGCTCGTGCGGCGTGGTTACGACCGCGGTCAGGTGGACGACCGCATTACCAAACTCGTCGCCGACCGTGACAGTGCTCTGGCCCGAATCACTGCTCTGGAAAAGCGCATCGAGGAACTCCACCTCGAGACGCAGAACGCCCAGGCCCAGGTGAGCGACGCGGAGCCGTCGTACGCCGGGCTCGGTGCGCGCGTCGAGAAGATCCTCCGCCTCGCCGAGGAGGAGGCGAAGGACCTGCGTGAGGAGGCCCGCCGCGCCGCCGAGCAGCACCGCGAGCTCGCCGAGTCGGCGGCCCAGCAGGTGCGCAACGACGCGGAGTCGTTCGCCGCGGAGCGCAAGGCGAAGGCCGAGGACGAGGGCGTTCGCATCGTCGAGAAGGCCAAGGGTGACGCCTCCACGCTGCGCAGCGAGGCGCAGAAGGACGCGCAGCAGAAGCGTGAGGAAGCGGACGCCCTCTTCGAGGAGACCCGCGCCAAGGCCGCCCAGGCCGCCGCGGACTTCGAGACGAACCTGGCCAAGCGCCGCGAGCAGTCGGAGCGCGACCTGGCATCGCGTCAGGCCAAGGCCGAGAAGCGTCTGGCCGAGATCGAGCACCGCGCCGAGCAGCTGCGCCTGGAGGCCGAGAAGCTGCGTACGGACGCGGAGCGCCGTGCCCGTCAGACGGTGGAGACCGCTCAGCGCCAGGCCGAGGACATCGTCGCCGACGCCAACGCCAAGGCCGACCGGATCCGCAGCGAATCCGAGCGCGAGCTGGCGGCACTCACCAACCGCCGCGACTCGATCAACGCGCAGCTCACCAACGTCCGCGAGATGCTGGCCACGCTGACCGGTGCGGCCGTCGCCGCCGCCGGCGCCCCGGCCGACGACGAGCCGATCACCCGCGGCGTCCCGGCCCAGCAGACCCGCTAGTCGCCGGGCCCGCGGTCCCCCGGTCCGTCCGGCCCGAAGCGGAAGCAGTCAGGCCGTAAAGCCCCCCGTCATTCCGGTGGCGGGGGGCTTCTCGCGCCCTTAGCGTGGCCGGCATGCGGTGCTTTCCCGAGGGGCGCCCGCCGGCCCCCCAGCCGGACAGACAGGCCGGCCGCCTGCCCGAGGTGCCTCCGCGAGGTGAGTCTGAGTGATCGAACTGACGGGGCTGACGAAGCGTTACGGCGAGAAGGTGGCCGTCGACCGGCTGACGTTCACCGTGCGGCCGGGCATCGTGACCGGCTTCCTGGGGCCGAACGGGGCGGGCAAGTCGACGACCATGCGGATGATGCTGGGCCTGGACAACCCGACGGCCGGCGACGTCCGCATCGACGGCAAGCACTACGCCGACCTCAAGGATCCCCTGAAGTACATCGGCGCGCTCCTCGACGCCAAGGCGATGCACGGCGGCCGCAGCGCGTACAACCACCTGCTGTGTCTGGCCCAGAGCAACGGCATCCCGCGGAGCCGGGTCTCCGAGGTGCTGGAGACGGTGGGTCTGACGACGGTCGCCAAGAAGCGGGCGAAGGGCTTCTCGCTCGGCATGGGGCAGCGCCTCGGCATCGCGGGCGCACTGCTGGGCGACCCGGAGATCCTGATGTTCGACGAGCCGGTGAACGGCCTCGACCCCGAGGGCATCCACTGGATCCGGAATCTGATGAAGGCCCTGGCCGCCCAGGGCCGTACGGTCTTCGTCTCCTCCCACCTGATGAGCGAAATGGCGCTCACCGCGGACCACTTGGTCGTCATCGGCCAGGGTCGGCTGCTCGCCGACACCTCGATGGCCGACTTCATCCGGGAGAACTCGCGCAGTTACGTACGCCTGCGCACCCCGCAACCGGAACGACTGCGCGACGTCGTGCACGAGGCCGGGATCACTGCGGTCACGGCCGCCAACGGGTCGCTGGAGGTGGACGGGGTGACCTCCGAGCAGCTCGGTGAACTCGCCGCACGGCATCAGCTCGTGCTGCACGAGCTGAGCCCCCAGCAGGCCTCGCTGGAGGAGGCGTTCATGCGGCTGACCGCCGAGTCCGTCGAGTACCACGCGCACTCCGACGGCGACCGGCCCGTGCCTCCCGGGGCCGGCTGGGGCGCCGGCATGCAGGAGCAGATGAACGAGAGGGGGGCTTGAGCCATGGCTGCCACACAGGTGATCAAGTCGGAATGGACGAAGATCAAATCCGTTCAGTCCACCATTTGGACACTCGGCCTTGCCGCAATCGTCACCATCGGCCTCGGCGTACTCATCAGTATTCTTTCGAAGAACGAATTCGAGAAGATGAGCGCGGAGGACAAGCTCGCCTTCGATCCGACGTTCGTGAGTTTCGCGGGCACCAGTCTTGGGCAGCTAGCAATGATCGTTTTCGGTGTGCTCGTCGTGTCGAACGAATACAGCACGGGAATGATCCGCATGTCGCTCGCGGCGGTGCCGCAGCGCGGCACCTTCCTCTTCAGCAAGATCACCGTCGCCACGGCCCTCGCCCTGGCCGTCGGCATGATCACGAGTTTCGCCGCCTTCTTCCTCGGCCAGGCGATGCTCGGCGACCTGAGGGCGGACATCGGCGACCCGGGCGTGCTGCGCGCGGTGATCGGCGGCGGCCTCTACATGACCCTGATCGCGCTGTTCTCGATGGGCGTCGCCTCGATGCTGCGCAGCCAGGTGCTCGCGCTCGGCGTCCTGATGCCGTTCTTCTTCCTGCTCGCGCCGATCCTGGGCAACGTCTCCGCGACCAAGAAGGTCGGCCAGTACCTTCCCGACCAGGCGGGCAGCAAGATCATGCAGGTGGTCGCGCCGGTCGACGACAGCGCGCCGTACGGTCCGTGGGGCGGGCTGCTGATCATGGCCGTGTGGGTGACCGCGGCCGTGGTGGGCGGATTCGTCCTGCTGAAGAAGCGCGACGCCTAGCGCGGGCGGCGGACACGGCGGGTCGTCCCGGCTTGGCGGGAACCGTCAGCCGCTGGATATCCTCCTAACCCTTACGGGGGTTCGACCACGCGGTCACGGCCCCGACGACCCGACCTGTCGATGGGGCTGGCACACAATGATCGAGGCAGTCGGCCTGACGAAGCGCTACGGCGCCAAGACGGCCGTGTACAACCTTTCCTTCCAGGTTCGCCCGGGCACGGTGACGGGCTTCCTCGGCCCCAACGGCTCCGGCAAGTCCACGACGATGCGCATGATCCTCGGGCTGGACGAGCCGACCTCCGGCCACGTCACCATCGGCGGCCACCCCTTCCGCAAGCTCGCCAACGCCCCCCGGCAGGTCGGCGCCCTGCTCGACGCCAAGGCCGTGCACGGCGGGCGCAGCGCGCGCAGCCACCTCATGTCGCTGGCGCAGCTCTCCGGCATCCCGGCGCAGCGGGTCGACGAGGTGCTGGGCGTCGTCGGCCTCCAGGACGTCGCCAGGCGGCGCTCCAAGGGCTTCTCGCTGGGCATGGGGCAGCGCCTGGGCATCGCGGCCGCGCTGCTCGGCGACCCGCAGGTGCTGCTCTTCGACGAGCCGATCAACGGTCTCGACCCCGAGGGCATCCACTGGGTCCGCAACCTCATGAAGACGCTGGCCGCCGAGGGCCGTACGGTCTTCGTCTCCAGCCACCTCATGAGCGAGATGGCGGTCACGGCCGACCACTTGATCGTGATCGGGCGCGGGCAGCTGCTCGCCGACATGAGCGTCAAGGACTTCATCTCCGCCAACTCCGCGGACTTCGCCCGGGTCCGTACGCCGCAGACCGATCCGCAGCAGCGCGAGAAGCTGTCGTCGGTGCTGACCGAGTCCGGCGGGCACGTGATGACCGAGCCGGACGGGGCGATGCGCGTCACCGGGCTGCCGCTGCCGCGCATCAGCGACCTCGCGCACGAGGCCGACGTACGGCTGTGGGAGCTGTCCCCGCACCAGGCCTCGCTGGAGGAGGCGTACATGCGGATGACGCAGGGCGCGGTGGACTACCGCTCGACGGCGGACCAGCTGGCGGGCTTCCAGCAGCCGCAGCAGCCCGGCGGTTACGCCGAGCCCGCCGGCCCGCAGCAGGGCTGGTACGCCCCGCCGCCGCCCCAGCAGGGCGGGCAGCCTCCCTTCGCGGGCGCCCCGCTGCCGGGCGGCCCCGCGCCGGCTCCCGGCTACGCCGCCCCGGGCCAGGCCCCCGCGCCGGGCCACAACCCGTACGCGGCGCCGGCGGCCGCGCCGGCGGCGCCTCCCGTGCCCGCGGCCGCGCCCGCCGCGCCCGACCTGACCAAGAGCGACAGCGACAGCCCCGAGGACGCCCGATGACGACCCCGTACCAGCAGCAGGCCGCTCACCAGGCCCCCCAGCCGTACGCGCCCCAGGGCGTGGCGTCGTACGTCTCCCCCATCCCGGTACGCAGGGCGACGCTCGGGGACGCGCTCGCCTCCGAGTGGACGAAGATCCGCTCGGTGCGCTCCACGATGTGGACGCTCGGCGTGATGATCGTCCTCGTACTCGGCATCGGGCTGCTCTCGGCGGTGGCCGTCAGCTCGTCCGGCGCCGACGTCGGCGACATGCCGGTCCTGAGCCTCGGTTTCTTCGGCGTGCTGCTCGGGGCGATCCCGGTGATCACGCTCGGCGTCATGACCGTCGCCTCGGAGTACGGCACGGGCATGATCCGCACGACCCTCACGGCGTGCCCCAGCCGCTCCCGTGTGCTGACCGCCAAGGCGATCGTCTTCTTCGTCGTGGCCTTCGTCATCACGCTGGTGACCACCGCCCTCGTCGGAGCCCTCCAGACCGCGATGCTCGACGGCGTCACCCCGACCGGCGAGGACTGGGTGCGGGCGACGCTGGGCGTCAGCCTCTACGTCGCGACGCTCGGCCTGCTGTCGCTCGCCATCGGCTCGCTCATCCGGCACTCGGCGGGCGCGATCACCATCATGATCGGCGTGGTGCTGCTGCCGCTGGTGCTGGCGATGTTCATGTTCTCCGAGTCGCTGGCCGACCTCCAGCAGGCGCTCTTCGAGTACTCGATCCCCAACCAGCTCGGCGTCTTCTACGACGCCTCGGTCACCGACTCGGGCCCGTCGGGATGGGACCCGCTGTGGATCCTGCTGGGCGTGACGGCCGCGGCGCTCGGCGGCGCGTTCCTCGCCCTGGAGAAGCGCGACGTGTGACCGCCGGCCGGCGCGCGCCGGTCAGTGGCGCGGGGCGTTCCGGGACCGCTGCACCTTCGTGGTGCGGCGGTCTCTCGCGTTCCAGCAGGCCTTGTGCCAGTGCCTGCGGTCGTCGACGCCGCCGTACTCGGGCCAGGCCACCAGGTGCGCGACCCCGGACGGGATCTCCTGGTCGCAGCCCGGGCAGCGGTACCGCTTGCCGGCCGCGCTCGCGCCGGCGACGTGGCGCACCGACCACTCCTCGCCCTGCCACGACTCGGTGCTCTGGAGGCCGAACCTGTCTCCGACCGCGCCGGTCGGAGGCTCGGCGGGGTTCTCGCCGCCCTTGGGGCGGTTGCGACGCGGGGACACCTGAAACCTCACGGGTCGAACGGCACGGGCCCCACCCAGCCTAGGGCCATCCGGCGGGGGTACACGTACCGCATCGCGTGCGGGCAGCCGCTCGTTGGGCGCGGCTTACCGGAAAATCGCAACAACTTCGCGCGCGCCCGTGCCTTTGGCACGTGTCAGACGTTGTTGCCAGTGAGGGGGAGCCGCGTCGGCCGCAAGGAGGCAATAGGCGATGCGTGTCGGAACGTTTGTACTGGCGGCCCAATTCCCGGGCCAGGGCCAGGGGGAGGCACTGCACCGGGCGGTGCGGTCGGCCGAGGTCGCCGAGGAGGCCGGGCTGGACTCGGTGTGGCTCGCGGAGCACCACTTCGTACCCTACGGCGTGTGTCCTTCGGCGGTGACGCTCGCCGCGCTGCTGCTCGGGCGCACCCGTCGCATCCGGGTGGGCACGGCGGTCAGCGTCCTGCCGACCGCGCACCCGGTCACCCTGGGCGAGCAGGCCGCGCTGCTGCACCTCACCTCCGGCGGGCGGTTCACGCTCGGCGTGGGGCGGGGCGGTCCCTGGGTGGACCTGGAGGTCTTCGGGCAGGGTCTCGCCGCGTACGAGCACGGTTTCCCCGAGTCGCTCGATCTGCTGCTGCGGTGGCTGCGCGAACCGCGCGTCGAGGCGCGGGGCGAGCGGTTCGACTTCCGCGAGGTCGCCGTCGTACCGAGGCCGGACGAGCTGCTGCGCGCGGCGTCGGACGACGGAGACCCGGGCGGCCCGGAGGTCGTGGTCGCCTGTACCTCCCCGAAAAGTGTGCGGCTGGCCGCCGAGCGCGGCCTGCCGATGCTGCTCGGCATGCACTGCGGCGACGAGGACAAGGCCGAGATGGTCGCGCTGTGGCGCAGGCTCGCGCTCGCCGCCGGACATGAGCCGGAAACGGTCGCCGCGGCGGGCCACGTCTCGGCCGGCGTGGCTCAGATCGCGGACAGCGCGGCCGACGCCACCGAGACGCTGACGAAGGCGATGCCCGGCTGGCTCAAGCAGGGACTCGACGCCCACGTCACGGTCGACGGACGGCACCGCGCGATGCGGGACCCCGTCGCCTACACGGAAATGCTGTGCGCGCTGCACCCGGTGGGCCCGCCACGGCTGGCCGCCGAACGGCTGGCGGCCACCGCGGAACGGACCGGGATCACGCGTTTCGCGCTGCTCGTCGAAGGGTCGGGCGACCTCGCGGCCACCGAGGAGAACGTACGGTCACTGGGGTCCGAAGTGCTGCCCCTGCTGTCGTGACCGGGCGGCCGGCCGTCGTCGCTCCGCATCGGCGCACCTCGCGCGATGCGGAGCGACGACGGCATTGCCTCAGCAGTCCCGCAGCGTGGGCGACTGGTTGAGCAGCTGACCCCGGATCGACGTGAAGCGGCTGAGCCGCTCGTCCGAAGAGGAGTCCACCGGGAACACCGCTACGCGGTGGCAGTTCTGGAATGCGAGACGTACGCCGAAGTGCCGCTGGAGCGCACCGCGAATCGCGTCACTCGCGAGTGCGCGCAGCAGCTGACCACGTGCCTGCTCGTCCGGCGGAGGCGTCTGGTTGTCGGCGAACTCGCCACCGTCGACCTTCAGCTGAGCCACCAGAGAGCTGATCATCTCCCATGCGTAAGGCAGGGAGGTCCGGACGCAGTCGACGAAGGCGGCTTCGTCGACATCGCCTCGCTCGGCCTGTTCCAACAGTGCCGGTGAGACGTCGAGCGACATGGGTTCTCCTCTCGCGACCCCGGGGCCGGGGTCTTACGGGCAGGGAAGACGGACGACGACGCAGAGTGCACGTACGACGACCTCCTGCATCCAAGTTAAGCGTGCGGTCCTGGCCGCACCAGGAGATTGGGAACACAACCAGCCAACAACGAAGGGGTGCTTACTGGGCGAATCGCGTAGAGGGATCGTCGTCGAGTAGCGTTGCGCCTCATGCGTCTCGTCATTGCCCGCTGCTCCGTGGACTACGCGGGCCGGCTCACTGCCCATCTGCCCTCCGCTCCCCGTCTGATCCTGGTGAAGGCGGACGGCAGCGTCTCGATCCACGCCGACGACCGGGCGTACAAACCGCTCAACTGGATGTCGCCGCCGTGCACCCTGAAGGAAGGCACGGGCGACGACGCCGGCACGTGGACGGTGATCAACAAGGCGGGCGAGAAATTGATCATCACCATGGAGGAAGTCCTCCACGACTCGTCCCACGAGCTGGGCGTCGACCCCGGGCTCATCAAGGACGGCGTGGAAGCGCACCTCCAGGAGCTGCTCGCCGACCGCATCGACACGCTGGGCGAGGGCTACTCCCTGATCCGCCGTGAATACCCCACCGCCATCGGGCCGGTGGACATCCTCTGCCGCGACGCGGACGGGGCGACGGTCGCGGTGGAGCTGAAGCGGCGCGGTGACATCGACGGCGTCGAGCAGCTCACCCGCTACCTGGAGCTGCTCAACCGCGACCCCCACCTCGCGCCGGTGAAGGGCATCTTCGCGGCCCAGGAGATCAAGCCGCAGGCGCGCGTACTGGCGACGGACCGCGGGATCGGCTGCGTGGTCCTGGACTACAACGCGATGCGGGGCATCGAGGACGACAAGCTGCGGCTGTTCTGAGGCCGGGGGCCGGCGTGGGCCGCTGAGCGGGACGGGGCGGGTGCGGGGAGGTTTCCCGCACCCGCCCCGTCCGTTCGCGGGTGCGCCGGACTACGCGGCCGGGGCGCTGTCGCTGGGACTGCCGCTGGTGGTCGTGGTGGTGCCGCCGTCCGCCGTGCCGCCTTCGGTGGTCCCGCCCGCCGCGCCGCCCGTGGTGTCACCGGTGGCGCCGCCGTCCGTGGTCCCGCCGTCGGCCGTGCCCCCGTCCGTCGTACCGCCGTCCGTCGTGCCACCGTCGGTGGTGCCGCCGTCGGTCGTGCCGCCGTCCGTCGTGCCGCCGTTGGTGGGAGCGCCGGTGGTGGGACCTCCGGAGGTCGGGCCGCCCGAGGTCGGGCCGCCCGTGGTGGGACCGCCGGACGTCGGGCCGCCCGAGGTCGGACCGCTCGTCGTCGGGCCGGCCGTCGTCGGGTCGTCGGAGGCCGGCGGCTTGCTGCCCGGCGACGACTCGTCATCGCTCGGCCTGCCGCTCTTCGACGGTTCGCCGGACGCCTTGCCGTCACCGCTCTCGTCAGGCTGGGGCTGTCCCGAGGTGCTGGGGCCGGTGGGACGGCCGGGGTCGCCCGGGCGCTTGGTGGAGTCCTGTGCCGGCTCGTCGGCCGTGAACCCGTTCTCCGCGTCGTCCTCGTTCGCCGACTGTTCGGACGTGACCCTGTTCCGGGGCTCCTCGCCCTCCGAGGTCGCTCCGAGCGTCACCACGGTGCCCAGTACGGCGACGAGCAGCGCGCCCGCGCCCGCCGCGACCATGTTGCGCCGGGCGCCGCTGAGCACGGCGAGACGGCCACCACCGGCTTGGGGAGACTGGTGCGAGACCAGCGTGCTGTCGTCCAGGACCCGTGCTGGGCCGCCGGGCAGCGACAGGGGCGCCACCGCCGCCGGCACGCCGCCCGGCGGCGACGCCGACTCCTCGTACCCCGCAGCCGGCACCTCCTCCCCCGCGGGCGTGCGACCGCCGGGGACGAGCCCGGACACCGCCGGGCGGGAGCGGTCCGCGACCAGCGCCAGCGCTCGGCGGCCGGCGACCGTGCCGCTCTTGTCCGCCACCGCGCCGCGCATCGCGACGGACGCCTCCAGTTCCGCCCGGGCCCGGTCCAGATTGCCCGTGCAGAGCGCGAGGACGCCCAACTCGTGGTGGAAGTACGCCTCTTCGGCGACCTCTCCGGCGATGCGGGCGGCTTCGAGACCGGTCCGCAGCGCCCGCTCCCAAGCGCCCCAGCACAGGCCGGCCGCGAATGCGGGAGCCGCCGTACGGGCCAGCAGAACGGCCGCGCTCGGGTGCCCCGCCTCGGAGCCCGGCACCAGCGCGCCCATGGCCGCGAGGATCGCGTCGGCCTCCGAGGCCGCCCGCTCCGGGGTGACCGAGGGGTGCCCGGCCCACCAGGCGTAGTGCTGGGCGGCGGTGTGCGCGCGCTCCGTGAGGTCGTCCGTGTATCCGGCCGCCTCCAGCTGTACGGCCACGCCCGCCGCCAGCCGGAACCGCGCCCCGAACGGCGAGAGCAGGCCGCAGCTCATCAGCTCGCCCACGGCGGCGTCCGCGTGGGTGTCGCCCACGAGCGCCGGCAGGTGCGCCTGGTACGGAACCTCGCCGCCGAGCGCGAGGGCGAAGCGCAGCGTGGCGCGGGCGGACTCGCTCAGCCGGGACGCCAGCAGGGCGGCCGGCATCGCTCCCTCGGCGAGCGAGGGCAGGGGTACGTCGTGGCCGTCCTCCGCGTCGACCGGCGCGTCGACGGGCTGCTCGCCGAAGTGTCCGTACTCGTCGAAGGCGGTGGGGTCGGCGCGCAGCCGGTCGCGCTGGCGCAGCAGGGCGCCCGCCTGCGCGAAGCGCAGCGGCAGCCCCTCCGACTCGAACCAGAGGTCACCGGCCCAGTTGGCCTCGTCGTCGGTGAGCGGCCGGTCCACGGCGCGCTCCAGGAGCTCCAGGGTGGCGCTGCGGCCGAGTCCGCCGAGGAACACCTCCTCGACGTGCGCCTCGGGCGAGGGAGCGGCCACGTCCGGCGTTGCGGCGAACAGGAAGGCGCACTCGGGGGTGGCCTCCAGGAGCTCGTCCAGCGCCGTCCCGCCGAATTCCAGGTCGTCGACGACGACGACGGCCCCGATCTCGTGGACCAGAACGAGCAGGCCCGCCCGGTCCGGGCGCTGCAGCGGCGCGCTGTAGACGGCGGCGAACAGGTCGTGGAGCAGCTCGTCGGCCGTGCGGTGGGCTCCGCAGAGCCGTACGACTCCGTCGGGCGCGAGGTCGGCGCACTCGGCCGCGACGGCGTCGAGGAGGGCCGTGCGGCCCGAGCCGGACGGGCCGGTCAGCCGCACCGAGCGACCGCGCGCGAGCAGCCGTACGAGCCGCTCGCGTTCCTCCTGGCGCTCCAGGAGCGGCAGGTCAGGCGCGGCGGGTCCCGGTGGGACGGGCGGCCTCGCGGCGCGCTCCAGCTCGGCGCGGTCGTCGGCGCTGTGCCGGACCGGCCGGGCGGGGCGCTCGCCGGGCGGGCAGACCTCGATCTCGCTGCCGTCGACGGGGTTGACGGTGAGCAGGAAGTCGCCCGCCACGACCTGGACGGTACGGGCGGGCGCGGACGAGCCCGGTCCGCCCGTCCGGCCTGCGCCGGCCGGGCCGTTCGCCGGGGCGGCCGGCGGGGCGTCCTGGGGTGCCGGGCGCTGCCCGTCCCCGGTGCCGCTGTCGCTGTCGCTGTCGCCGAACAGGTCGTCGTCGTGGCCGTACTCTTCGGGTCCCCGGTTCATCGGGTCCATGGTCAAAGCCCCCCAGATGCGTCGCGTGCCGATGCCCCTCCCGGCCTTTCACACGCTCGCTGTCGCTTCTGGTCCGGTGCCCGCCGTACTCGGGTTCGTCAATCGGCAGGCGAGCCGAACCCTAGACCTTCGCACAGTATCGGGGAACACGAGGGGTGCCGCCCCGCCCGGGACGTCACAGTCTCGTGAGGATTGTGCCCGCCGTACGGATCGCGCCGCTTCGCGCCGGCGCCGTGCCGCTCAGACCCGCGGCAGCGACTCGGCGGCGAGGCCGCCCTCGATGGCGAGGATGCGGTGCAGCCTGGTCGCCACCAGCAGGCGCTGCATCTGGGCGGGTACGCCGCGCAGCACGAGCCGGCGGCCCGCCCGCCCGGCCCGCCGGTGGGCGCCCATGATCACGCCCAGCCCGGTGGCGTCCCAGGAATCCAGCTCGGTCAGGTCCAGCACCAGATCACCGACGCCGTCGTCGACGGCCGAGTGCAGGACCGTACGGGCGTCCGCCGCGCTGCGGACGTCGAGGCGGCCCCCGACGACCAGCTCGACGTGGTCGCCCCTGATGTGCATATCGCTCCCCGAGAGTGCGTCGGATCTCCGTGTCGTGTTTCTTTCCTTGCACCCAACTGACTGCCGTACGGGCAAGGAAGTTGCCGTCCGTAAGCGAACCGATACCGAATTCACCCCTGGGAGTGACCCCAGGGGCTGACAGGGCATCAGTGCTTGTAGAAGCCCTGCCCGCTCTTGCGGCCGATGTCACCGGCATCAACCATCCGGCGCATCAGCTCCGGCGGGGCGAACTTCTCGTCCTGCGACTCCGTGTAGATGTTGCTGGTCGCGTGCAGCAGGATGTCGACGCCGGTCAGGTCCGCGGTGGCGAGGGGGCCCATGGCGTGGCCGAAGCCCAGCTTGCAGGCGATGTCGATGTCCTCGGCCGAGGCGACGCCCGACTCGTACAGCTTGGCGGCCTCGACCACGAGGGCCGAGATGAGGCGGGTGGTGACGAAGCCGGCCACGTCGCGGTTGACGACGATGCAGGTCTTGCCGACGGACTCGGCGAACTCCCGCGTGGTCGCCAGCGTTTCGTCGCTGGTCTTGTAGCCCCGTACGAGTTCACAGAGCTGCATCATCGGCACGGGCGAGAAGAAGTGCGCGCCGACGACCCGCTCCGGACGCTCCGTCACGGCCGCGATCTTGGTGATCGGGATGGCGGAGGTGTTGGAGGCGAGGACGGCGTCCTCGCGCACGATCTTGTCGAGCGCGCGGAAGATCTCGTGCTTGACCTCGAGCTTCTCGAAGACGGCCTCGACGACGATGTCGGCGTCGGCGACCGCGTCGAGGTCGGTGGTCGTGGTGATGCGGCCGAGCGCCGCCTCCGCGTCCGCGGCGTCGAGCTTGCCCTTGGACACGAACTTGTCGTACGAGGCCTTGATGCCGTCACGGCCGCGGGTCAGCGCGGCGTCGGTGACGTCGCGCAGGACGACGTCCCAGCCCGCCTGCGCCGAGACCTGCGCGATACCGGACCCCATGAGTCCGGCTCCGATGACGGCGAGCTTCCTGGCCACGACACACCCCTTGATTCTTTTGGCCTCTACGCCTGTTCGCTTCAGGCTCTCCGGCGGAGATTAGCGTCCGTGAGGGGCCGAGTGGCGGCGAAGAGATGCGCGTCACGTCTCAGATGACGGACATCACACCGGGACGCCTCATTCGGCGGACCGGACCGCGTAGTTGAGCGCCGCGCCGCTCAGCAGTCCCCCCGTCCCGCCGCGGAGGACGGGAGCCTCCCCGGAACCTCGGCAGGGGTCCCGGTTCCGCCGTGACGGTGGGCACACGCGTCTTCCGCGGGGCGGACGCGTAACTAGGCTGGTCGCATGGTCAACCTGACGCGCATCTATACCCGTACCGGCGACAAGGGCACCACCGCCCTGGGCGACATGAGCCGCACCGCCAAGACCGACCTGCGGATCGCGGCGTACGCCGACGCCAATGAGGCCAACGCCGTCATCGGGACGGCCGTGGCCCTGGGCCGGCTCGACGAGGCCGTGGTGAAGGTCCTCGTCCGGGTCCAGAACGACCTCTTCGACGTGGGGGCGGACCTGTCGACCCCGGTGGTCGCGGACCCCGAGTACCCGCCGCTTCGCGTCGAGCAGTCGTACATCGACAAGCTGGAGGCGGACTGCGACCGTTTCCTGGAGGAGCTGGAGAAGCTGCGCAGCTTCATCCTGCCGGGGGGCACGCCGGGGGCCGCGCTGCTGCACCAGGCGTGCACGGTCGTGCGGCGGGCCGAGCGGTCCACCTGGGCGGCGTTCGAGGTCCACGGCGAGGTGATGAACCCGCTGACGGCGACGTACCTCAACCGCCTGTCCGACCTCCTGTTCATTCTGGCCAGGGTGGCCAACAAGGAGGTCGGAGACGTGCTGTGGGTGCCGGGCGGCGAACGCTAGCGTGCCGGGTCCCGGCCCTTCGGGGTACGGGGTCCCGGGCGGCGGGGCGGGCAGGGGAGCGCGCGGCGGCCCGCGCCGCGCCTACCCCACCCGCTCCCGCTCCCCCGCCGGCTCCCGCTTCGGGAAGAGCGTGTACGACGCCGCGATGACCGCGTTGACGCCGATCACGAACAGCATCTTCTGCTGCCACGCCCGCAGCGATCCGATCTCCCCGTCCCCGCCGACGTACCAGATCGCCGCCTGGAGCAGCCCGATCGCGACCGCGGCCGCCAGCGTCCACAGCCCGGCGGTCTTCCACTCGTGCACCGCGCGGGCCGTCCCGTACTTCGGCGGCCGCACCGGAGGCGGACCGCCGGCGAAGCGGTGGGCGAACCTGGCGTCGACCCACTTGATGGTGCGGTGGCCGAGCCCGACCGTGAAGCCGATGTAGACGGCGGCGAGCCCGTGCTTCCAGTCCGGCTCCGCGCCGTTCTTCAGGTCGACCGCCGTGACGACCAGCAGCAGGACCTCCAGCAGCGGCTCCATGAGCAGCACGGCCGCTCCGGCGCGCGGCATCCTCGCCAGGTAGCGCAGGGCCAGGCCCCCGGCCAGCAGCACCCAGAAGCCGATTTCACAGATGATGATCAACATGACGATCACGGTGTTCACTCCCCTCCCGTTACGTCCCCCACCCTCCCGTCCCCGAGGCCCCGAATCGTCGTCGCCGGTGACGAACCCGCACTGCATCCTTCGATGTAGCCCCCTCTCACCCCGGACGCGGAGGGCGAGCCGGTCCGCACCGTGTTGGATGGTGACGTGAGCCGCTTCCCCCGTCCGCACCGCGACGGCATCCTCCTCGCGGTGATCGGCCTGCTCGGCGGAGTCCTGCTGTGGGGCCTCGGGCTGCACACCTCCGCCGTCCGCGACCTGATGCCGCCCTGGGTGACGCTCGTACCGCTCGCGGTGATGGCCTCCCTGGAGCTGCTGCGCAGGTCGTGCCCGCGCACGGCCCTGCTAGCCGGCACGGTCGCCCTGCTCGCGAACGAGCTCACCGACGGCAATCTGGCGACCATCCTCATGTACACGGACCTGACGTATGCCGCCGTGGCGTACGGAACGCCGGGAGCCGCCCGCCGGATCCCCGTCATCACGGGCCTGGTCACCGTGGCCGTCACGATCGCCGCCCTGGCCTGGCTCCGCCGCCCGGAGGCGCTGCTCATCGGCGTCGTCACCGGCCTGGTCTCCTTCGCGCCCGCGCTCACCGGCGCCAGCCTGCGCAACCACCGCGAGGCGGCCGAGGCAGCCCGGCTGCGCGCCGAGCAGACCAGGCTGCTGGCGGAGATCGACCGCAGTCAGGCCGTCGCGGCCGAGCGCTCCCGGATGGCGCGCGAGCTGCACGACATGGTCGCCAACAACCTCTCGGCCATCGCGATCCACTCCACCGCCGCGCTGTCCATCGGGGAGCCGAAGGCGTCGACGGAGGCGCTCACCGTCATCCGGGAGAACAGCGTCCAGGGCCTGTCCGAGATGCGCCGGCTCATCGGTCTGCTCCGCGACACCGGCGCCGACCAGGAGCCGGCCGTCGCCCCGTCGCTCGACGGGCTCGACGCCCTCGTCGCCCGGGTCCGTACGGTCGGCGCCGACAGCGGGCTCGACTTCGTCCTCGACGACAGCCGCGCACCGGGCGGCCGGCTCCCGCCGCCGGTCGAGATGGCCGCGTACCGGATCGTCCAGGAGTCCCTCACCAACGCGCTCAAGCACGCCTCCCCCGGCCCGGTCACCGTGACGCTCGCGCACACCGACCACACGCTGACGGTGGGGGTCACCAGCCCGTACGGCGACCGGCCCGGCCCCCGCGCGCCCGGTTCCGGCGCCGGCCTGGTGGGCATGCGGGAGCGGGTCACGCTGCTCGACGGGTCGCTGGAGGCCGGGCCGGTCACGGGGGCGGACGGCACGAAGACCTGGCAGGTGCGGGCGTTACTGCCCGCCGAGGACGATACGGAGCTGTCCGGATGACGATTCGCGTGCTGGTCGCGGAGGACCAGTCGGCCGTACGGGCGGGCCTGGTGCTCATCCTCAACAGCGCGGCGGACATCGAGGTCGTCGGGGAGGCCGCGGACGGCGAGGCGGCCGTCGCCATGGCGCGCGAGCTGCGCCCGGACCTGGTGCTGATGGACGTGCAGATGCCCCGCCTCGACGGGGTCTCGGCGACCCGGCAGGTGGTGGCGGAGCGGCTCGCCGACGTCCTGATGCTGACGACCTTCGACCTCGACGCGTACGTCTTCGGGGCGCTGCGCGCGGGGGCCGCGGGCTTCCTGCTGAAGAACACGGAGGCGAAGGACCTGATCGAGGCGGTACGCACGGTCGCGCGCGGCGAAGGTCTGATCGCCCCCGCCGTGACCCGGCGGCTGATCGCGGAGTTCGCCTCGCCCGCGCACGTACGATCCGCGAACGGGCCCGCCCCCGAGGCCTTGGATTCGCTCACCCGGCGCGAGCGCGAGGTGCTGTCGTGCCTCGGCCAGGGGCTGTCGAACGCGGAGATCGCCCGGACTCTGACCATGGCGGAGGCCACGGTGAAGACCCATGTGAGCCGCCTGCTGGGGAAGCTGGAGCTGCGCAGCCGGGTACAAGCCGCCGTACTCGCTCAGGAGTTGGGCATCTGACCGAGGGGTGTCCCCCGGGTGACCCCCGCCGGGCCAACTCTGGTCCAGACCTCTTGACGATTGGTCCAGACCTTCCTACGCTCGCCGCACCGCAGTGGTGAGCGTGTCATGTCAAAAGGTGCTCGCCCAGCGGCGCAGGTCCCATCCCCGTTCCCCGCCGGACCTCTCTCTCGGGAGCACCCTTGAGTACACACGCCCCCCTACGCACCCGCTTCAGAAACAGAGCGGCGGCCGGCCTCACCGCGCTGGTCGTCCCCCTCGCCGCCATGGTCGGCCTCGCCTCCCCCGCGCAGGCCGCCACGTCGGCGACCGCCTCGTACACCAAGGTCTCCGACTGGGGCACCGGCTTCGAGGGCAAGTGGACGGTGAAGAACACCGGCACCACCACCCTCAGCACCTGGACCGTGGAGTGGGACTTCCCCTCCGGCACATCCGTCACCTCCGCCTGGGACGCCGACGTCACCAACTCGGGCACCCACTGGACCGCCAAGAACAAGTCCTGGGCGGGCAACCTGGCCCCCGGCGCCAGCGTGTCCTTCGGCTTCAACGGCACCGGCACCGGCTCGCAGGGCGGGTGCAAGCTCAACGGCGGCTCCTGCGACGGCGGTTCGGTGCCCGGCGACACCCCGCCGACCGCCCCCGGCACCCCTTCCGCCAGCAGTATCACCGACACGTCGGTGAAGCTGTCGTGGACCGCGGCCACCGACGACAAGGGCGTCAAGAACTACGACGTGCTGCGCGACGGCGCCAAGGTCGCGACGGTCACCACCCCGTCGTACTCGGACACCGGACTGAGCGCGGGCACGGACTACTCGTACTCGGTGCAGGCCCGTGACACCGCCGACCAGACGGGCCCGGTCAGCGGCGCCCGCGCGGTCAGGACAACCGGCGGCGGCACCGACCCGGGCCCCGGCCCCGGCGACCAGGTCAAGCTCGGCTACTTCACCGAGTGGGGCATCTACGGACGCAACTACCACGTGAAGAACCTGGACACCTCGGGTTCCGCGGCGAAGATCACGCACATCAACTACTCGTTCGGCAACGTCCAGGGTGGCAAGTGCACCATGGGCGACAGCTTCGCGGCGACAGACAAGGCGTACACCGCCGACCAGAGCGTCGACGGCAAGGCCGACACCTGGGACCAGCCGCTGCGCGGCAACTTCAACCAGCTGCGCAAGCTCAAGGCGAAGTACCCGCACATCAAGGTGCTGTGGTCGTTCGGCGGCTGGACCTGGTCCGGCGGCTTCACCGAG
Organism: Streptomyces sp. NPDC046122; assembly: GCF_056429965.1. Lineage (NCBI taxonomy): Bacteria > Bacillati > Actinomycetota > Actinomycetes > Kitasatosporales > Streptomycetaceae > Streptomyces > Streptomyces sp. NPDC046122. Next base: position 383,810 of record NZ_JBWKLQ010000001.1, read on the forward strand.
GCGGTCAAGAACCCGGCGGCCTTCGCCGACTCCTGTTACAAGCTGGTGGAGGACCCGCGCTGGGCCGACGTCTTCGACGGCATCGACCTGGACTGGGAGTACCCGAACGCCTGCGGTCTGTCCTGCGACACCAGCGGCCCGGCCGCGTTCAAGAACATGATGCAGGCGATGCGCGGCAAGTTCGGCACGAACAACCTGGTCACTGCCGCCATCACCGCGGACGCCTCGGCCGGCGGCAAGATCGACGCCACCGACTACGCCGGCGCGGCCGCGTACTCCGACTGGTACAACGTGATGACGTACGACTTCTTCGGCGCCTGGGCGGCCAAGGGCCCGACGGCCCCGCACTCCCCGCTGACCTCGTACGCCGGTATCCCGCAGGCGGGCTTCAACTCGGCCGAGGCCATCGCGAAGCTCAAGGCCCAGGGCGTCCCCGCGAAGAAGCTGCTGCTCGGCATCGGCTTCTACGGGCGCGGCTGGACCGGCGTCACGCAGAAGGAGCCGGGCGGCACCGCGACCGGCGCCGCCGCCGGTACGTACGAGTCGGGCATCGAGGACTACAAGGTCCTCAAGACCAAGTGCCCGGCGAACGGCACCGTCGCCGGCACGGCCTACGCCCACTGCGGCACCGACTGGTGGAGCTACGACACCCCCGCCACCATCGGTACGAAGATGACCTGGGCGAAGGGCCAGGGCCTGGGCGGCGCCTTCTTCTGGGAGTTCAGCGGCGACACCGCCAACGGCGAGCTGGTGACCGCGATCAACAACGGTCTGAAGTAGTAAAGATCTGCAGCATAAAGGCTTGAAATAATCGGGGGGACGGGCTGCGGCCCGTCCCCCCGATCGTCGTCCGGCGTCTACGCCACGTTGACGCGCTGACCCGGAGGCGCGGCCTCCAGCCAGGCGAGGAAGCCGGTGAGTGCGTCCTCGCTCATCGCCAGCTCCAGCCGCGTGCCGCGGTGCGCGCACACCAGGATGCAGGCGTCGGACAGCAGCGCCAGCTCCTCCTCGCCCTCGGGGACGCGGCGCGAGAGCACCTCGATCGCCGAGCGCTCCAGGACGCGGCGGGGGCGGGGGGCGTACGAGAAGACGCGGAACCAGTCGACGCGGTCGCCGCTGTAGCGGGCGACGCCGTACACCCATCCCTTCCCGGAGCGGTCGGGCTCCTCGGGCAGGTTCCAGCGCAGGCTGCAGTCGAAGGTGCCGCCGGAGCGCTGGATCAGCCGCCGGCGCAGTCCGAAGACGAACAGTCCCACCAGTACCAGCGCGACTACCGAGCCGCTCACGAGCAGAGCGAGGAACATCTCCACCGACCTCCTCGCATCATCCAGTGCCAGTACCAGTACAGAACACAACTACCCGATGTATCGCTTCAGCCGCGACCCGCCCTGGAGAGTCCAGTACGGGCCGCGGCTGAGGTCAAAACTCGTTGTCGCGGAACTCAGTGTCCCGCAACCGCGCTCAGTCGGACGGCGGCGCGGCGCTCGGCGGCGGCATCGGCCTCCGCCTTCGCCCGCTCCAGCGCCCGCTCGGCGCGCGCGGGGTCGATCTCGTCGGCCAGCTCGGCGATCTCCGCGAGCAGAGAAAGCTTGTTGTCGGCGAACGAGATGAACCCTCCGTGCACCGCGGCGACGACGGTGCCGCCGTCGCTCGTACGGATGGTCACCGGGCCCGACTCCAGCACGCCAAGGAGGGGCTGGTGACCGGGCATGACGCCGATGTCGCCGGACGTGGTGCGCGCGACGACCAGGGTGGCCTCGCCGGACCAGACGTTACGGTCCGCCGCGACCAGCTCGACGTGCAGCTCAGCAGCCAAGGTGGCTCCTCGGGTCACCACCCGGCGGTTGTGCCGGGTGTTGGGTCAATTCTAGGGGGCGTACGGAGAGGGGCGGGACGTACCCACCCCTCTCCCACGAGTCGCGTGGGTCACTTCGACCCACGCGGCTCACTGCGTTCAGGAGACGCCGAGCTCCTTGGCCTTGGCCTTGAGGTCGTCAATGCCACCGCACATGAAGAACGCCTGCTCGGGGAAGTGGTCGTAGTCGCCGTCGCAGATCGCGTTGAACGCGGCGATCGACTCGTCGAGCGGAACGTCCGAACCGTCCAGGCCGGTGAACTGCTTGGCGGCGTGGGTGTTCTGCGACAGGAAGCGCTCGACGCGACGGGCACGGTGGACAACGAGCTTGTCCTCCTCGCCCAGCTCGTCGATACCGAGGATCGCGATGATGTCCTGGAGGTCCTTGTACTTCTGCAGGATTCCCTTGACGCGGCTGGCCGCGTCGTAGTGGTCCTGCGTGATGTAGCGCGGGTCCAGGATGCGGGACGTCGAGTCCAGCGGGTCGACCGCCGGGTAGATGCCCTTCTCCGAGATCGGACGCGACAGAACGGTCGTCGCGTCCAGGTGGGCGAAGGTGGTCGCCGGCGCCGGGTCGGTCAGGTCGTCCGCGGGGACGTAGATCGCCTGCATCGAGGTGATCGAGTGACCACGCGTCGAGGTGATGCGCTCCTGGAGCACACCCATCTCGTCGGCCAGGGTCGGCTGGTAACCCACCGCGGACGGCATGCGGCCGAGCAGCGTGGAGACCTCGGAACCGGCCTGCGTGAAGCGGAAGATGTTGTCGATGAAGAGCAGCACGTCCTGCTTCTGCACATCGCGGAAGTACTCCGCCATGGTCAGGGCGGACAGGGCGACGCGCAGACGCGTGCCCGGCGGCTCGTCCATCTGGCCGAAGACCAGCGCGGTCTTGTCCAGAACACCGGAGTCGGTCATCTCGTCGATGAGGTCGTTGCCCTCACGCGTGCGCTCACCGACACCGGCGAACACCGACACACCCTCGTGCAGCTTCGCCACACGCATGATCATTTCCTGGATGAGGACCGTCTTGCCGACGCCCGCACCACCGAACAGACCGATCTTTCCACCCTTGACGTACGGGGTGAGAAGGTCGACGACCTTCAGGCCGGTCTCGAACATCTCGGTCTTGGACTCGAGCTGGTCGAAGGCCGGGGCCTTGCGGTGGATCGGCCAGCGCTCGGTGATCTGAGCCTCGGCCTCCGGGTCGTTCAGGATCTGACCCAGGGTGTTGAACACCTTGCCCTTGGTGATGTCACCGACCGGGACGGTGATGCCCGCGCCCGTGTCGGTCACCGGGGCCTGGCGGACCAGGCCGTCGGTGGGCTGCATCGAGATCGCGCGGACGAGGCCCTCACCCAGGTGCTGGGCGACCTCGAGGGTCAGCAGCTTGCGCGCGCCCTCCTCGGCCGGGTCGTCGACGGAGACGTGCAGTGCGTTGTAGATCTCCGGCATCGCGTCGACGGGGAACTCCACGTCGACGACCGGGCCGATGACCCGGGCGACGCGGCCCGTGGCGGCGGCCGTCTCAACAGTGGTCGTCATTACTTGTCACTCCCCGCGGTCGCGTCGGCCAGAGCGCTGGCGCCACCGACGATCTCGCTGATTTCCTGGGTGATTTCGGCCTGGCGGGCCGCGTTGGCAAGCCGGGAGAGGCTCTTGATGAGATCCCCGGCGTTGTCGGTCGCCGACTTCATCGCACGACGGCGGGCGGCGTGCTCGGAAGCGGCGGCCTGCAGCAGTGCGTTGTAGATACGGCTCTCGACGTAGCGCGGCAGAAGGGCGTCGAGGACGTCCTCAGCCGACGGCTCGAAGTCGAACAGCGGAAGGATCTCGCCCTTCTTGCCGTCCTCTTCTGCAGCCTTGTCGAGCGAGAGCGGCAGCATCCGGTTGTCCACCGGGTTCTGCGTCATCATCGACACGAATTCCGTGAAGACGATGTGCAGCTCGTCCACACCGCCCTCGGCCGTCTCCGTCTGGATGGCCTCGATCAGCGGTGCGGCGACCATCTTGGCGTCCGCGTAGGTCGGGCTGTCGGTGAAGCCGGTCCACGACTCCGCGACCTTGCGCTCGCGGAAACCGTAGTAGGCGACACCCTTGCGGCCGACGATGTACGTGTCGACCTCCTTGCCCTCATCGCTGAGGCGCTCCCGGAGCCGCTCCGCCGCCTTGATGGCGTTGGAGGAGTAGCCGCCGGCCAGACCGCGGTCGCTCGTGACGAGCAGCACCGCGGCGCGGGTCGGCGCCTCGACCTCGGTGGTCAGGGCGTGCTGGGTGGTGGAGCCGGTGGCCACCGCGGTCACCGCACGGGTGAGCTCGGTCGCGTACGGCATCGACGCCGCCACCCTGCGCTGCGCCTTGACGATGCGCGAGGCGGCGATCATCTCCATCGCCTTGGTGATCTTCTTGGTCGCGGTGACGGCTTGGATGCGACGCTTGTAGACCCGGAGCTGCGCTCCCATGAGTCAGGTCCCTTCCGTCGTCACTTGGAGACGTTGACGGCCGGCGCGTCCTCGCCCAGGAGCTGTCCGTCCGAGGTCTCGAACTGACGCTTGAAGGCCGCGATGGCATCGGCGACGGACTGCAGCGTGTCGTCCGACATCTTGCCGCCCTCGCGGATCGAGGTGAGGAGCTCCTTGCGCTCGCGGCGCAGGTACTCCAGCAGCTCGGCCTCGAAGCGGCGGATGTCCTCGACCGGTACGTCGTCCATCTTGCCGGTGGTGCCGGCCCAGACGGAGACGACCTGCTCCTCGACCGGGAACGGCGCGTACTGCGGCTGCTTCAGCAGCTCGACCATGCGCTTGCCGCGCTCCAGTGACGCCTTGGAGGCCGCGTCCAGGTCGGAACCGAAGGCGGCGAACGCCTCCAGCTCGCGGTACTGGGCGAGGTCCACGCGCAGTCGGCCGGAAACCTGCTTCATGGCCTTGTGCTGGGCGGAGCCACCGACGCGGGAGACCGAGATACCGACGTTCAGCGCCGGGCGCTGGCCCGCGTTGAACAGGTCGGACTCCAGGAAGCACTGGCCGTCGGTGATGGAGATGACGTTGGTCGGAATGAACGCCGACACGTCGTTCGCGCGGGTCTCGACGATCGGAAGACCGGTCATCGAACCGGCGCCCATGTCGTCCGAGAGCTTCGCGCAGCGCTCGAGCAGACGCGAGTGCAGGTAGAAGACGTCGCCCGGGTAGGCCTCGCGGCCCGGCGGACGGCGCAGCAGCAGCGAAACGGAGCGGTAGGCGTCGGCCTGCTTCGACAGGTCGTCGAAGATGATCAGGACGTGCTTGCCGGCGTACATCCAGTGCTGGCCGATGGCCGAACCGGTGTACGGGGCGAGGTACTTGAAGCCGGCCGGGTCGGAAGCCGGGGCGGCGACGATCGTCGTGTACTCGAGCGCGCCCGCCTCCTCCAGCGCACCGCGTACGGACGCGATGGTGGAGCCCTTCTGGCCGATGGCGACGTAGATGCAGCGCACCTGCTTGTTCACGTCGCCCGAGCGCCAGTTGTCGCGCTGGTTGATGATCGTGTCGACGGCCAGAGCGGTCTTGCCGGTCTGACGGTCGCCAATGATCAGCTGACGCTGGCCACGGCCGATCGGCACCATCGCGTCGACGGCCTTGTAGCCGGTCTGCATCGGCTCGTGGACCGACTTGCGGACCATGACGCCGGGGGCCTGCAGCTCGAGGGCGCGACGGCTTTCGGTCGCGATCTCGCCGAGACCGTCGATCGGGTTGCCGAGCGGGTCGACGACGCGGCCGAGGTAACCCTCGCCGACGCCGACGGAGAGCACCTCACCGGTGCGCTGCACCGGCTGGCCCTCCTCGATACCGCTGAACTCGCCGAGGACGATCGCACCGATCTCCCGCTCCTCAAGGTTGAGGGCGAGGCCGAGGGTGCCGTCCTCGAACTTCAGCAGCTCGTTCGCCATGGCCGAGGGAAGTCCCTCGACCTTCGCGATGCCGTCGCCGGCAACGCTTACCGTTCCGACCTCCTCGCGCGAGGCCGCGTCCGGCTGGTACGACTGGACAAAGTTCTCCAGCGCGTCCCGGATCTCCTCCGGCCGGATCGTGAGCTCCGCCATCTGGGTTCCCTGCTCTCCTTGTTGGGCCCGAAGTTCTTGGGGGTCTGGGGGCCGTCCCCCAGGAATCTTCTGCAATCTCTGCACGGCCCAACCGGGCCGCTAGTGATACGTGTTCAGTTGGTGGCTGGTCAGCCGGCCATGCGACGGGACGCCTCTTCGAGACGGTCCGCGATGGTGCCGTTGATGACCTCGTCACCGATCTGTACCTGGATCCCGCCGAGGACCTCGGGGTCCACTTCGAGGTTCAGGTGCATCTGGCGTCCGTACAGCTTCGCCAGTGCGGCGCCGAGGCGCTGCTTCTGCTGATCGGTGAGCGGCACCGCCGTGGTGACGACGGCGACCATGCGGTCGCGGCGCGCCGCGGCGAGCTTGGACAGGGACTCGAGTCCCGCTTCCAGGCTACGTCCACGCGGCTGTGCCACGAGACGCACCACAAGACGCTCGGTGACCGGCTGGGCCTTGCCGCCGAGCAGGCTGCGCAGCAGCTCGCTCTTGGCGGACACCGACGCCGACCGGTCGGTCAGCGCGGCGCGCAGCCCGGTGTCGGACGCGACGATCCGGCCGAACCGGAACACCTCGTCCTCCACGTCGTCGAGCACGCCTGCCTGCTGCGCCGCGGTGAGGTCGGCGGTGTCCGCCAGCTCCTCGATCGCGTCGACCAGGTCACGCGACCGCGACCAGCGGGTGCGGACCATGCCGGAGACCAGGTCGGCGGCTTCGCCACCCACCTGACCGCTCAGCAGTCGCGCGGCCAGCAGGGCCTTCGCCTCGCCGGCCTGCGCCGGGTCGGTCAGGACCCGACGCAGCGACACCTCGCGGTCGAGCAGCGCGGTGACGGCGGCCAGCTCACCGGCGAGCTTCGCCGCGTCGACCGACGTGTTGTCGGTCAGCGCGTCGAGACGCTCACGTGCGGCGGCCAGTGCCTCGCGGCTCGCTCCGTTCATCGGGCGGCCTCGGCCTTCTCCTCGAGCTCGCTGAGGAAACGGTCGATGGTGCGGCTCTGCCGGGCGTGGTCCTCGAGGGACTCGCCGACGAGCTTGCCGGCCAGGTCGGTGGCGAGCTTGCCCACGTCCTGACGCAGCGACTGTGCGGCCTGCTTGCGGTCCGCCTCGATCTGGGCGTGGCCGGCGGCGATGATCTCGTCGCGCTGGCGCTGACCCTCTGCGCGAAGTTCTTCCTTCAGCACAGTGCCCTGTTCCAGCGCCTCCTGGCGCAGGCGGGCGGCCTCGTGGCGGGCCTCGGCGAGCTGAGCCTTGTACTGCTCAAGCACGCTCTGGGCCTCGGTCTGAGCTGCATCGGCCTTCTCGATGCCACCCTCGATCGCCTCGCGACGCTCGTCCAGGACCTTGTTGATGGCCGGGAGGAGCTTCTTGGCGAGGAAGAAGAAGACGACGGCGAAGGCGATCAGCCCGACGACGAACTCTGGACCGGGCGGAATGAGGGGGTTCTGCTCCTCAGTCGCCGCCAATACCAGCGCGTTCACATCAGTGCCTTTCGTCGAATAGATCTACGGGGGTGAAAATCACGGACCGTAGACGAACGGCATGACGATGCCGATCAGGGCGAGCGCCTCACAGAAGGCGAAGCCGAGGATCTGGTTGGCGCGGATCAGGCCGGCAGCCTCGGGCTGGCGGGCCAGGGCCTGGGTGCCGTTACCGAAGATGATGCCGACGCCGACGCCGGGGCCGATGGCGGCGAGGCCGTAACCGATGGAGCCGAGGGAGCCGGTGACGGCAGCAAGGGTCTCAGTGGCAGCCATGCTGATTCTTCCTTCTCTGTACGGACCGGTGGGGGTTGGCCACCGGACGATGGGGGTTGTACTGGGCAGGCGCTGGTCAGTGGTGCTTGGCGAGCGCGCCCTGGATGTAGGTGCAGGCCAGGAGCACGAAGACGTACGCCTGCACAAGCTGCACGAAGAGCTCGAAGACGATCATGACCATGGTCATGACGAACGAGACGCCTGCGGCCGGGATCATCCAGCTGTTCAGCAGGTACCAGCTGGCGACGGTGAACATCACGAGCAGGAGGTGACCGGCGAACATGTTCGCGAACAGTCGGACCATGTGCGTGAACGGCCGGACGAGCACGTTGGAGAAGAACTCGATGACCATGACGAGCGGCAGCACCGGGCCGAGCGACTTGTCGTAGCCGGTGACGTTCTTGAGGGCCCCGACGAAACCGTGCGTGCGGAACGTCAGCGACATCCAGAGCACGTAGACGATGAGCGCCAGGGCGGCCGGGAAGGCGATGACCGAGCTCACCGGGAACTGCATGAGCGGGATGACCGACCAGATGTTCATGATCCAGATGAAGAAGAACAGCGACACCATCAGTGGCACGTACTTCTCACCGTCCCTCTTGCCGAGGGTCTCGTAGACGATGCCGCGGCGTACGAAGTCGTAGCCCGCCTCGCCGATCATCTGAAGCTTGCCCGGCACGAGCTTGGGCTTGCTGAACGCCGCCCAGAAGAAGCCGACGACCAGGACGGTCGAAATCAGCGCCAGAAGCATCGGCTTGTTGAACTCGTAGCCACCGACGGTGAACATCGGCTTGAAGAGAAAGGAGTGCAGGCCCGGGGCCGGGAATCCACAGCCGTTGTCGGCGAGGATGCGGCAGCTCCAATCGAAGGCGAGCGTCGTCTTTTCAGCACTCACCGCGGGCTCCTTCAGCGTGGCGCATAGGTACGGCAACCTCGTTGTGTCGGCGCGGCAAGCAGCCGCGGTTCGGCACTGGACTGGTGTATCGGATGTGGGGGCGGCTGTCGGGCATCGAGCCTCGCGATGGAACAGGCGTCAGCTCGGATGCCCGCGCCCGCAGTGCCGCAGTTGGCACCGGACGATAGCAGGATCTCGAACGCGCCTTTATACCGGCCCTACCCTTCACGACGAAGACCCCGGGTTCTTCGGCTTCTGCGCCTCGGAGGATTCCGGCTCGACGTAAAGAATCTTGGCCTTCATGTGCGCACGCGCCTGAGCGGCGATCCACACAAGGGTCGTCGCGACCAATGTGATGGCGAACGCCTTGGGATTGAACAGAGTGGTGTCCTTGAACAGCGCCACGAAGATGAACAGCAGCAGCAGCTGGGCGGTGTAGAGCATCAGCCCCATCGCCTGGAAAAGCTGCGGCAGCGACTTCGCGGTCCGCTGGAGTACGACGAGTCCCACCCCCATGAAGAGGATTACGACCAGCGTCGCGACAACGGCTCCGAGCGCTCCCTCGCCGCCCGCGACCACAGCGCTGACGACGGCGGCGATCGCGCCGGCGGCAGCGGTGGGCACAGCGGTCTGGAGGAGACTCCGGACGTCGTTGGACGGCATGGCGGCAGCTCCGCTAGGTGGTGGGGGCAAAAGGTGTCGTCATGGACGAGCGTAAGCCGGGACCGAGGTACCACCTCACGCCGGAAGAGCCGTCGCACTACGGCCCTCCGGCTCTGTCGCCGGGTCTCGTGAACGGTATCACAAACTATTTGATGAGGTCTTTACCAAGCGGTGTGCCCACTGTCACACATGAGAGTGACGGTGCCCGTCTGTGCGCGACAGCCCAGAGGTTTGTCTGGTATTGGGACCTTGCGCGCCAAATCGTCAGCGCGGCGTTCCGGCCTTACGCCGCTCGGGGAACCGCGATCGGGGCCCGATGGCAGTCGCTCCGTTGACGCCCGCGGGCAGCGGGGTGCGCTCCTGCGGCTCCTCTCCCGTCCCGTCGGTCTCGCCGGCCACAGCCGCCTCTTCCGCCTCACGCTCCAGGGCGGAGTAGGTCCGGCCGCTCCTGCGGTAGCGCGGAGGAATGAAGGACTCCGCCCAGCGCGGGGCGCGGGGTGTGAAGCGCGGGAGCAGCAGGAGCACCAGGCCGACCGCGCTCAGCGCGACGATGCCGAGGACGATCCACATGCTGGCCGAGTGCACCGAGTACGCGACGGCGCCGAAGGCGATCAGCGCCGACCAGAAGTACATGATCAGGACGGCCCGGCTGTGCGAGTGGCCGATTTCCAGCAGCCGGTGGTGCAGGTGCCCCCGGTCCGCCGCGAACGGCGACTTGCCCTGCCAGGTACGCCGCACGATCGCCAGCATCAGGTCCGCGATCGGGACCGCGATGATCGTCAGAGGCAACAGCAGGGGGATGAAGACCGGCAGCATCGCGTGCGTGACCTCGCGGGTGCTGGTGTCCGGGAACAGCTTCATCGCGTCCGGGTCCACCTGGCCGGTGACCGAGATGGCGCCGGCCGCCAGGACGAGGCCGATCAGCATCGAGCCGGAGTCCCCCATGAAGATCCTGGCCGGATGCATGTTGTGCGGGAGGAACCCCATGCACATGCCCATCAGGATCGCGGCGAAGAGGGTGGCGGGCGCCGCTTCCTCGATGCCGTAGCCGTACCAGATGCGGTACGCGTACATGAAGAACGCCGCGGAGGCGATGCAGACCATGCCGGCGGCCAGGCCGTCGAGCCCGTCGACGAAGTTCACCGCGTTGATGGTGATCACGACGAGCGCGACGGTGAGGAGGTTGCCCTGCCAGGCGGTCACCGACACCGGGCCGATGCCGGGTACCGGGAGCCAAAGGATCGTCAGGCCCTGCGCGACCATCACGCCGGCGGCGATGAACTGGCCGCCCAGCTTGATCAGCGCGTCGATCTCGAACTTGTCGTCCAGTACGCCGATGAGCCAGATCACCGCGGCGCCCGACAGCAGCGCGCGCGGCTCGTTCGACAGCTCGAAGACGCTGCTGAGGTTCTGCAGGTGGTCCGCGACCAGCAGACCGGCGCACAGGCCGCCGAACATCGCGATGCCACCCAGCCGCGGAGTCGGCTCCCGGTGCACGTCACGGGCCCGGATCTCCGGCATCGCGCCGGTGGCGATGGCGAACTTCCGCACCGGTCCGGTCAGCAGGTAAGTCACCGCCGCCGTAACGCAGAGCGTCAGCAGGTATTCACGCACGGGCAGCCCCACAGATATCGCCGGCCATCTCAGCCCCACACCCTAGCTTCGCGGTCACCTGCTCCAGGACATTCGGGTACCGGTTGATGGTTGCACGACGCGTATTCAGCCGGGATACGGGGGATAATTCCCGGCCAGATCGCGGACTTCCGCCGCCACCTTCCGGCCCTCGCCCCGCAGCGCCGCTGTGAAGAATCCCGCGATGCGGGCCATCTCCGGCTCGCGCATGCCCTGGGTGGTGACGGCCGCGGTGCCGAGGCGGATGCCGCGCTCGTCGCCGTAAGGAAGGGCGCAACAGTCCACCACCAGGCCGGCCGCCGCCAGCAGGCCGCGTGCCGCGCGGCCCTCCGCGCCCAGCGGTGACGGATCCGCGGTGATCAGGTGGGTGTCCGTGCCGCCGGTGGTGACGGCGAAGCCCTCCGCCGTCAGGGCGTCCGCGAGGGCGCGGGCGTTGGCGACGACCTGGTGGACGTACGCCGCGAAGGCGGGGGCCGCAGCCTCGCCGAACGCGACCGCCTTGGCGGCCACGGAGTGCATCTGGGCGCCGCCCTGAGTGAAGGGGAAGACCGCGCGGTCGATGCGCTGGGCCAGCTCCGCGCCGCACAGCAGCATGCCGCCGCGCGGGCCGCGCAGCACCTTGTGCGTGGTCGCGCACACGACGTCGGCGTACGGGACGGGACTGGGCGCCGCTCCCCCGGCGACCAGGCCGATGGGATGCGCGGCGTCGGCGATCAGGTAGGCGCCGGTCTCGTCCGCGATCTCGCGGAAGGCCGCGTAGTCGGGGTGCCGGGGGTAGGCGATGGAGCCGACGACGATGGCTTTGGGGCGGTGCGTGCGGGCGAGGAGGCGCACCTGCTCGTAGTCGATGAGGCCCGACTCGTGGTCGACGCCGTAGCCGATGAAGTCGAACCAGCGACCGCTGAAGTTGGCCGGGGAGCCGTGGGTGAGGTGTCCCCCGTACGGGAGACCCATCGCCAGGACGGTGTCACCCGGCCGCAGGAGCGCGGCGTACGCGGCGAGGACGGCGGCGGAGCCGGAGTGCGGCTGCACGTTGGCGTGCTCGGCGCCGAAGAGGCTCATGGCGCGGTCGATCGCGATGCGTTCGGCGACGTCGACGAGTTCGCAGCCGCCGTGGTGGCGGGCGCCGGGGTAGCCCTCGGCGTACTTGTTGGCGAGGGGGGATCCGAGGGCCGCGAGGACGGCGGGTGAGCAGTAGTTCTCGGCGGCGATCAGCTGGAGGCCGGTGGCCTCACGGCCCATCTCGCCGAGGACGACGTCGGCGATCTCGGGATCCTGGCGGCTCAGCGCTTCGAAGCCCGCTTCGAGGACGGCGTGCTCGCGCTGAGGGAATGAGGCGGTGACCGGCATGGCTGGCTCCGGGCCTGGCGAAGGGGTGCGGCCCCTCCAATGTAGGACGGCCCGGGGCACACCGCCCGACGTACGGCCTCAGGTGCGTGTCGGGGTGCCCGTCAGCGCCGTCACGACCGGGTCGAGGGCCGTGTTGATCTCGTCGCCGATCGAGCGGAAGAAGGTGATGGGGGCGCCGTACGGGTCGTACACCTCGTCGGCCTCGACGCTCGGGGCGAGCAACCAGCCCCGGAGCGCGGCCGCGGCCCGTACGAGGGCCCTCGCGCGCTCCACCACGCCGTCCTGGAGGGGATCGGGCAGCGTCGCCGGGTCGATGGCCCGTACGAGCCGGGTGAACTCCTTGAGCGTGAAGGTGCGCAGGCCCGCCGAGTGGCCCATCGAGATGACCTGCGCGCGGTGGTCGCGCGTCGCGGTCAGGACCAGGTCTGCGCGGATGACGTGCTCGTCGAGCAGTTCGCGTCCGGTGAAGCCCGCCGCGTCCGCGCCGAAGTCGGCGAGGACGGCGGCGGCGTTGGCCTCCATGGGCGCGCCCTCGTGCCCCCAGGTCCCCGCGCTCTCGACGACGAGGCCGCGGGTGAGCGGGTCGCCCAGGCGGGCGCTGAGGGCATGGCGGGTCAGCCGCTCGGTGATCGGCGAGCGGCAGACGTTGCCGGTGCTGACGTGGAGGATACGGAAGGTGTGCCCGGATATACCTTCGGCTGTGCCACGCCCGTCAAGGGCGGTCAACTGGCCACCTCGAGGTCGGGTACGACCTTGCGCAGCTCCTCGGCGTCGAGTGCGCCGGCCCGCAGCAGGACGGGGACCTTCCCGGTGACGTCGACGATCGACGACGGGACGATGCCCGGCGTCGGACCGCCGTCGAGGTACACGGAGACGGAGTCGCCGAGCATGGCCTGGGCGGCGTCGCAGTCCTCCGGCGAGGGGTGTCCCGTGAGGTTGGCGCTGGAGACGGCCATCGGGCCGAACTCGGTCAGCAGCTCGATCGCGACCGGGTGCAGCGGCATGCGGACGGCGACCGTGCCGCGCGTCTCGCCCAGGTCCCACTGGAGGGACGGCTGGTGCCGCGCGACGAGCGTCAGCGCGCCCGGCCAGAACGCGTCGACGAGCTCCCACGCCTGCTCGGAGAAGTCGGTGACCAGCCCGTGCAGGGTGTTCGGGGAGCCGATGAGGACGGGGGTGGGCATGTTGCGCCCGCGTCCCTTGGCCTCCAGGAGGTCGCCGACGGCCTCGGCGCTGAAGGCGTCGGCCCCGATGCCGTAGACGGTGTCGGTCGGGAGGACGACCAGCTCGCCACGGCGGACGGCGGCCGCGGCTTCGCGAAGACCGGTCTTGCGGTCCGTCGCGTCGTTGCAGTCGTATCGCCGTGCCATTTAACGGGCCTCCTCGTGCGGGAACTGGTGTGTGCGGCCGGCGGTCACGGCATGGCCTTGCGGGCGGTCGCGAAGCGGGGCCGGTTGTTGAGGTCGGGGTGGTCGGCCGCGTCGGCCCAGCCACGTTCCTCGGTGAAGATCCACGGCACCTGGCCGCCCTGGGTGTCGGCGTGCTCGATCACGACGACGCCGCCGGGGCGCAGCAGGCGGTGGGCGGTGCGCTCGATGTGGCGGATCAGGTCGAGGCCGTCCTCGCCGGAGAAGAGGGCCATCTGCGGATCGTGGTCGCGGGCCTCGGGGGCGACGTACTCCCATTCGGTGAGCGGGATGTACGGCGGGTTGGAGACGACGAGGTCCACCTGGCCGTCGAGCTCGGGCAGCGCGTCCCGGGCGTCGCCCTGGTGGATGGTGACGCGCGAGCCCTCGGCGTTCTTGCGGGTCCACTTGATGGCGTCGTCGGACAGCTCCACGCCGTGCACGCGTGAGCGCGGCACCTCCTGGGCCATGGCGAGGGCGATGGCGCCGGAGCCGGTGCACAGGTCGACGATGAGCGGCTCGACGACGTCCATGGCCCGTACGGCGTCTATGGCCCAGCCGACGACCGACTCGGTCTCGGGGCGCGGGACGAAGACGCCGGGGCCGACCTGGAGCTCCAGGAAGCGGAAGAAGGCGCGTCCGGTGATGTGCTGCAGCGGTTCGCGGGCCTCGCGGCGCGCGATCGTCTCCCAGTAGCGGGCGTCGAAGTCCGCGTCCTTGACGTTGTGCAGCTCCCCCCGCTTGACGCCGTGCACGAACGCGGCGAGCTCCTCCGCGTCGAACCGCGGTGAGGGCACGCCGGCGTCGGCCAGCCGCTGGGTGGCCTGGGCCACCTCGGCGAGCAGCAGATTCATCCCGGTCCTCCGGCTTGCAGGGGGCTTGACTGGCTTACTGGCTTTCCTGGGCCGCCGCGAGCTTCGCGGCGGAGTCGGCGTCGACGCAGGCCTGGATCACTGCGTCCAGGTCGCCGTCGAGCACCTGGTCCAAGTTGTACGCCTTGAAGCCCACGCGGTGGTCCGAGATCCGGTTTTCCGGGAAGTTGTACGTACGGATCTTCTCCGAGCGGTCAACCGTGCGGACCTGGCTGCGGCGGACGTCGGAGGCTTCCTGCTCGGCCGCTTCCTGGGCCGCGGCGAGGAGCCGCGAGCGCAGGATGCGCATGGCCTGCTCCTTGTTCTGGAGCTGGCTCTTCTCGTTCTGGCAGGAGGCGACGACGCCGGTCGGCAGGTGCGTGATGCGGACGGCGGAGTCGGTGGTGTTGACGGACTGGCCGCCGGGGCCCGACGAGCGGTAGACGTCGATGCGCAGGTCGTTGGCGTGGATCTCCACGTCGACCTCCTCCGCCTCGGGGGTGACCAGCACGCCGGCCGCCGAGGTGTGGATGCGGCCCTGGGACTCGGTGGAGGGCACGCGCTGCACGCGGTGCACGCCGCCCTCGTACTTCATCCGCGCCCAGACGCCCTGGCCGGGCTCCGTGGCGCCGTTGCCGCCCTTGGTCTTCACGGCGACCTGGACGTCCTTGTAGCCGCCCAGCTCGGACTCGGTGGCGTCGATGATCTCGGTCTTCCAGCCGACGCGCTCCGCGTACCGCAGGTACATGCGCAGCAGGTCACCGGCGAACAGGGCCGACTCGTCGCCGCCCGCGCCCGCCTTGACCTCGAGGATGACGTCCTTGTCGTCGCTGGGGTCGCGCGGGACGAGGAGCAGCCGCAGCTTCTCGGTGAGCTCGGCCTGCTGCTTCTCCAGCAGTTTCAGCTCGGCCGCGAAGTCCGGGTCGTCGTGCGCGAATTCGCGCGCGGTGACGATGTCCTCGCCGGTCTGCTTCCAGGTCCGGTACGTCCCGATGATCGGGGTCAGTTCGGCGTAGCGCTTGTTCAGCCTGCGCGCGTTCGCCTGGTCGGCGTGGACCGAGGGATCGGCCAGCTTCTTCTCGAGATCGGCGTGCTCACCGATCAGATCCTCGACCGCCTCGAACATCTTCGGGCTCCTGGGTTGCAAAACGAAAAGGGAAGTGCGGACTGTGCGTCACGACAAAGCGCCGGTCCTCCCCGCCCCAGTACGGAGCGGCCGAGGACCGGCGCAATGGCTCGCTACTTCGCGGCGGCAGCCTTGCCGAAGCGGGCCTCGAAGCGGGCCACACGGCCACCGGTGTCGAGGATCTTCTGCTTGCCCGTGTAGAACGGGTGGCACTCGGAGCAGACCTCGGCACGGACGGAGCCGCTGGAGATCGTGCTGCGGGTGGTGAACGAGGCGCCACAGGTACAGCTGACCTGGGTCTCGACGTACTCGGGGTGGATTTCGCGCTTCAAGGTGTCTCCTAGTTTCGGGAGGGCGCCGGGTCGCACGCGCGGATTGCGCGTACGTGAACCGGGGCCGACGTACCAGTCTGCCAGCACTGGCCGCATCTCCCAAAACCGGGGAGGGACCGGAACTATTCCCCGCCCGCTAGGAGCTTCGTACGACCTTCCCCGCTTCGCCCTTGTCGCCCGCCGAGCCCTTGGTCGCGGAGGCCGGCACGGGCTCGTCCCGGCGCAGCGCGTCCCACACCCGCTTCGACTGGCGCTGGAGCGGCAGGACGCGGTTGGGGTCGGCCGGGTCGTACTCCACGGGCAGCGTCACCATGTTCATGTCGTCGGCGCCGATGCCCTTGAGGCCGTTCGCGAAGCTCGTCAGCTCCCCCACGGAGGCGAGGTCGGAGTCGGTGGTGACGGCCTTGGTGGCGCTGTCGGCCAGGCCGAACAGCTTCTTCGGGCTGGTGAAGACGCCGACGTCCTTGACCTGGTCGATCAGCGCCTTCATGAACGCCTGCTGGAGCTGGATGCGGCCGAGGTCGCTGCCGTCGCCGACGCTCTTGCGGGTCCGTACGAGACCGAGCGACTGCTCGCCGTCGAGGGTGTGCGTGCCGGGCTTCAGGTGCAGGTGGCTCTTGCCGTCGTCGATGGCCCGGCGGGTCGTGATCTCCACCCCGCCCAGGTCGTCGATGAGCTGCTTGAAGCCGGTGAAGTCGACCTCGACGTAGTGGTCCATGCGGATGCCGGACATCTTCTCGACGGTCTTGACCGCGCAGGCCGGGCCGCCCACCTCGTACGCCGTGTTGAACATCTGGTGCGTGCCGGCCGGGACGGTGCCGCCGCCGCTGTCCGAGGCGCAGGCGGGGCGCTCGATCAGGGTGTCGCGAGGTATGGAGACGACGCTCGCCTTCTTCCGGCCCTCATACACGTGCATGACCATCGCCGTGTCTGAGCGGGCGCCGCCCTCGTCCTCGCCGTACTCGGCGTTGTCGCCCGAGCGGGAGTCGGAGCCGAGGACCAGGATGTCCAGGGAGCCGTCGTCGACGTCGTCGGGGCGGTCGGCGCCGAGCTGGGTGTTGATGTCAACACCCTTCAGATTGCCGTTGAGTTGGAAGTACGCGATGCCGAGTCCGGTGCCGCCCAGCAGGACCACTCCGGCGGCGGCCCACGCGGTGACCGTCAGCGTCTTCGGACGGCCGCCGGGCTCAGGAGCCCTCCGGCGTCTGCCGGTGCCCCGTATTCGGCCGCTCCTGCTCTGCTGCTCACCCATGTTCTCCCCAGCGCTCGTTCGTTCCGGTACCTCCTGCCGTGGTGATCGGGCACGGTATGTCGGCACTTACGACACTTGTCAGACGGCGGATCACCGTGAAGGGTTGCACAGCGCCCTGTGGTCCCCGCCGGGGGCAGGGGCCACCGGGCGCGGCGGGGAAGCCGGGGCGGGAACCCGCGAAGCCGCCTCTCACCAGGGTTTTCGGCCGAAGACGTCGTACGGCTGCCGACCGGTCCCGATCTTGAAACGTGTGGCGAAGATCTCGGACGAGCCCTTCCCGGTCCCCGGGCAGAGGGACGCCCCGCCGCCGGGCGTACGGGCCGGGCAGTGGGCCCCGCCGTCACCGGAGACGCCGGGCGAGGACGTGGGGCCGGTGGTCGCCGGTCGGGGCGGGGCCATCCATGAGCCCACCTGCCGGCCGGCCGATCGTACGGCCGACTCCCGTACGGCCGTGGTCAGTTGCGGCCAAGCGGTGAACGAAACCGGGCAACGCCTTTACCGCTTACGGCTTCGGGGCGGTCCCGGTCACACCGCCGCAGCGGTTGCCGGACACGACGGAGCCGCCCCGCCACTTGCGTGACGGGGCGGCTCGGTGGTGCTGCGGCGGTCAGTCGCTGCTGTTGCCCGAAGGAGTCGTCTTCGCGATCTGCATCAGGAACTCGGCGTTCGACTTCGTCTGCTTCATCTTGTCCAGGAGCAGTTCGATCGCCTGCTGCGAGTCGAGCGCGTGCAGCACCCGGCGCAGCTTCCAGACGATGGCGAGCTCTTCCGCGTTGAGGAGGATCTCCTCCTTGCGGGTGCCGGACGGGTCGACGTCGACAGCCGGGAAGATGCGCTTGTCGGCGAGCTTCCGGTCGAGCTTGAGCTCCATGTTGCCGGTGCCCTTGAACTCCTCGAAGATCACCTCGTCCATGCGCGAGCCGGTCTCGACGAGCGCGGTGGCCAGGATGGTCAGCGAGCCGCCGTCCTCGATGTTGCGCGCCGCACCGAAGAAGCGCTTCGGCGGGTAGAGCGCGGTCGAGTCGACACCACCGGACAGGATGCGTCCGGAGGCGGGAGCCGCGAGGTTGTACGCACGGCCCAGACGGGTGATCGAGTCCAGCAGGACGACCACGTCGTGACCCAGCTCGACGAGGCGCTTGGCGCGCTCGATGGCCAGCTCGGCGACGGTGGTGTGGTCCTCGGCCGGGCGGTCGAAGGTCGAGGAGATGACCTCACCCTTCACCGACCGCTGCATGTCGGTGACCTCTTCCGGACGCTCGTCGACCAGGACGACCATCAGGTGGCACTCGGGGTTGTTCACCGTGATCGCGTTGGCGATCGCCTGCATGATCATGGTCTTGCCGGTCTTCGGCGGGGCCACGATCAGACCGCGCTGGCCCTTGCCGATCGGCGCGACGAGGTCGATGATCCGGGTCGTCAGGACGCCCGGGTCGGTCTCCAGACGCAGTCTGTCCTGCGGGTAGAGCGGCGTCAGCTTGTTGAACTCCGGGCGCCCGCGGCCGGATTCGGCCGCCATGCCGTTCGCCGAGTCCAGGCGTACGAGCGCGTTGAACTTCTCGCGGCGCTCGCCGTCCTTGGGCTGGCGGACGGCGCCGGTGACGTGGTCACCCTTGCGCAGGCCGTTCTTGCGGACCTGGGCCAGCGACACGTACACGTCGTTCGGACCCGGCAGGTAACCGGAGGTCCGGATGAACGCGTAGTTGTCGAGGATGTCCAGGATGCCCGCGACGGGGATCAGGACGTCGTCGTCCGAGACCGGCGGCGCGTCGCTGCCGAACTCCTCGCGGCCACGACGACCACGGCGGTCGCGGTAACGGCCGCGGCGGCCGCGGCGGCCACCCTCGAAATCGTCGTCGTCCTGCGGTCCGGCGCCCTGGGGGCCGCCCTGGCCGCCCTGGCGCTGCTGGCGCTGGCCGCCCTGGTCGTCGCCCTTGCCGCGGTCACGGCGGTCGCCGCGGTCCCCACGGTCCTGGCGGTCGCCGCGCTGGCCGTCACCGCGCTCGCCGCGGTCGCGCTGACCGCGCTCACGGCGGTCGCCGCGCTGGCCGCGCTCCTGGCGGTCGCCGCGGCGGCCCTCGGCCGTGTCGACGGCGGCCTCGGCCTTGGCCTCGGGCTGCGCGTCGGTCCGTACCTCGGTCTTGAGGTCGGCCTTGGGCTCGGCCTTCACCTCGGTGGCGACAGCCGACTCGGGGCTGCCCGCCTGCGCGGTGGCGCGACGCCGGCGGCGCTCGCCGGCCGGCTGGTCGTCGCTGGCCGGCTGACCGGGGATGTCGATCTGCTGCTGCGCCACGGCCTTCTCGGCGGCGGGCGCGGCGGCCGGGGCCTTGGCGCTCTCGTCACCCGTACGGGCCTTGGAGGTGGCGCGGCGCTTCGGCTTGGTCTCGGCGGCTGAGCCGGCCGTCTCGGCGCTCTTGGCCGGGGCGGAGCCGCCGGCCTGCGTTTCCTTGATGACCTCGATCAGCTGGCTCTTGCGCATACGCGCGGTGCCCCTGATGCCGAGGCCGGACGCGACCTGCTGCAGCTCGGCCAGGACCATGCCGTCGAGGCCGGTGCCGGAGCGGCGGCGCCGTGCGGCACTACCAGTGGCAGCACCTGCGGCGGACGCGGTGTTGTCGACATTCTTGTCGGCAGTCACGCCCATCAGATCGGTGGTGTCGCTCACGAAGGGTCCTTCCCTGGAGCGGACGTCGGCCTGTCTGGCTCGGCGACCGGTTGTGCTGTCCGACTGCGGTTTTGGTGAACCGTGCCGGGGCGGTGGTCCGCCGGATACGGCGGAAGAGATACACGTGCTGGGGGTCCGGCTCTTGCATTGCCGGTTCCGGAGCGTGCTCGAAACTGCTCAGGCAGGCTGCTCAGGCAGTTGGGGAGGCTCCCGGAAGAAGGGTGGTCCCGAACGGGGACACGATGCACCGCGCCACAAGGACGCCGGGTGCAGACTTGAGATTAACACTACCGGATCCAACAAATATTCCCCCTCTCGTTCACCGGCAATCGCGTGTCACTGCGCCCCGAGGGGCAGGACACTCGCTCCGGCGGCGTCGAGAGCCAGCCGGTTGGCCGCCCACCCCTCGCCCGCCAGCCGTGCGACCTTGTCGGCCGCACTGTCCTCGACCAGCGCGAGCACCGTGGGGCCCGCGCCGGAGATGACCGCGGGGACGCCGTCCGCGCGCAGTCGGTTGACCAGGGCCAGGCTCTCCGGCATGGCCGGGGCGCGGTAGTCCTGGTGGAGTCGGTCCTCGGTCGCCGCGAGCAGCAGCTCGGGACGCCTGGTCAGGGCCTCCACGAGCAGGGCGGCGCGGCCCGCGTTGGCGGCGGCGTCCACGTGGGGGACCGTGCGCGGCAGCAGGCCGCGCGCGGTCTCGGTGAGTACCGGCTTTCCGGGGACGAAGACCACCGGAACGATGGAATCCGCAGGATCCATCCTGATCGCCCGGGCCGCTCCCCCGTCGGTCCAGGCGAGCGTGAAGCCGCCGAGCAGGCAGGCGGCCACGTTGTCGGGGTGACCCTCGATCTCGGTCGCCAGCTCCAGCAGCGCGGCCTCGTCGAGCCGTGCGTCGCCCCCTATGGTCACGGCGCGCGCGGCGACGATGCCGGCGCAGATGGCGGCGGAGGAGGAGCCGAGGCCGCGGCCGTGCGGGATGCGGTTGGCGCAGACGACCTCGAGGCCGCGCGGCTGTCCGCCGAGCAGGTCGAAGGCGGTGCGCAGCGACCGTACAAGCAGGTGACTCTCGTCGCGGGGCAGCGTCTCGGCGCCCTCACCTGCGATGTCGACGTGCAGCCCGGAGTCGGCGACCCGGACGACGACGTCGTCGTAGAGCCCCAGCGACAGGCCCAGGGCATCGAAGCCGGGACCAAGATTTGCGCTGGTGGCGGGGACGCGCACCCTTACGGCGGCGGCGCGGAACGCGGGACCGGCCATCGCTCGACGACTCTCCTTGTGGGACTGCGAGATGTGGGACTGCGAGATGTGGGACTGCGACATTCTGAGGGACGTACGAACACCCGAAGGCCATGACGGCAACAGCACCGCGGCATATGCGGCGGGGCGGGTTGGGTACAGCCTATCGAAGGAAGGTTCTGTGACGACATAGGGCGCACAGGAGGCGCACGATGCGTGTCGCGAGCCATCCTGTGCGCCTATGTGCGGTCTTACGGGGCCTTGCGGGGCTTTAGGCCGCCTGCGGGCCCCCGACCGGCGCGGCTTTAGGTCGCCCGCGGGCCCCCGACCGGCGCGGCTTTAGGCCGCCCGCGGGCCCCCGACCGGCGCTTTACGCTCTGAGCGAGGCTCTTCGCTCTAAGCGAGGCCGAGGCGCTCCGCCGCCGTGGCGGCGTCCACCGGCACCGTGACCGGCTGGGGCGCTCCGGCCACCGCCCAGTCCGGGTCCTTGAGGCCGTTTCCGGTCACCGTGCAGACGATCTTCTGGCCGGGGTCGACCTTGCCCTCGTCCGCGGCTTTGAGCAGACCGGCGACGCTGGCCGCCGAGGCGGGCTCCACGAAGACGCCCTCCTGGGAGGCCAACAGGCGGTAGGCGCGCAGGATCTCACGGTCCGTCACCTCGTCGATGAAGCCGCCCGACTCGTCCCGCGCCTCGAGGGCGTACTGCCACGAGGCGGGGTTGCCGATGCGAATCGCGGTGGCGACGGTGTGCGGGTCCTTGACGACCTCGCCGCGCACGATCGGAGCGGATCCGGAGGCCTGGAAGCCCCACATGCGCGGGGTGCGGGTGGAGATCTTGTCGGCGGCGTACTCGCGGTACCCGCGCCAGTACGCCGTGATGTTTCCGGCGTTGCCGACAGGAAGCACGTGAACGTCCGGGGCGTCTCCGAGCCGGTCGACGATCTCGAAGGCGGCGGTCTTCTGGCCTTCGATGCGGACCGGGTTGACCGAATTGACCAGCGCCACCGGGTAGTTGTCGGAGAGGCTGCGGGCCAGCGTCAGGCAGTCGTCGAAGTTGCCGTCGACCTGAAGGATCTTGGCGCCGTGCACGAGCGCCTGGCCCATCTTGCCGAGTGCGATCTTGCCCTGCGGCACGAGGACGGCGCAGACCATTCCGGCGCGCACCGCGTAGGCGGCGGCCGAGGCGGACGTGTTGCCGGTGGAGGCGCAGATGACGGCCTTCGCGCCCTCCTCCTTGGCCCGGGTGATCGCCATGGTCATGCCGCGGTCCTTGAAGGACCCGGTCGGGTTGGCGCCCTCGACCTTGAGGTACACCTCGCAGCCGGTGCGCTCGGAGAGGACCTGCGCCAGTACGAGCGGCGTGCCACCCTCGCCGAGCGTGACGACGGGCGTCGTCTGCGTCACCGGAAGACGGTCCCGGTACTCCTCGATGATGCCGCGCCACTGGTGGGTGCCGATGCTGGTCATGGGTCCTTACTCCCCTTCAACACGCATGATGCTGGCGACACCGCGCACGGTGTCGAGCTTGCGCAGCGCCTCGACGGTCCCCGAGAGGGCGGCGTCGGGCGCGCGGTGGGTGACGACGACGAGGGATGCCTCGCCGCCTCCGTCCTGCCGGCTCTGCTGGCGCACGGTGTCGATGGAGACGCCGTGCTCGGCGAAGACCGTCGCGACCTGGGCGAGAACACCCGGCTTGTCGGCCACATCGAGGCTGATGTGGTACCGCGTGACGACCTCCCCCATGGAGCTGACAGGAAGCTGGGTGTACGCGGACTCACCGGGTCCGGTGGTCTCCGCGACCTTGTTCCGGCAGACGGCGACGAGGTCGCCCAGAACGGCGGAGGCGGTCGGGGCGCCGCCCGCGCCCGGACCGTAGAACATCAGCTGACCGGCCGCCTCGGCCTCGACGAAGACCGCGTTGTACGCCTCGCGGACCGAGGCCAGCGGGTGGGTCAGCGGGATCATCGCCGGGTGGACGCGCGCGGTGACGGACTTGCCGTCGGCGGCGCGCTCGCAGATGGCGAGGAGCTTGACGGTGCAGCCCATGCGCTTGGCGGAGGCGATGTCGGCGGCCGTGACCTCGGTGAGCCCCTCGCGGTGCACGTCACCGATCCGCACCCGGGTGTGGAAGGCGATCCCGGCCAGGATGGCGGCCTTGGCCGCGGCGTCGAAGCCCTCGACGTCGGCGGTGGGGTCGGCCTCGGCGTACCCGAGGGCCGTGGCCTCGTCGAGCGCCTCGGAGTAGCCGGCCCCGCTCGTGTCCATCTTGTCGAGGATGAAGTTGGTCGTGCCGTTGACGATGCCGAGCACGCGGTTGACCTTGTCGCCGGCGAGGGACTCGCGCAGCGGCCGGACGAGCGGGATGGCGCCCGCGACGGCGGCCTCGTAGTACAGGTCCCGCCCGTGCTCCTCGGCGGCGGCGTGCAGGGCCGCGCCGTCCTCCGCGAGCAGTGCCTTGTTCGCGGAGACGACGGACGCGCCGTGCTCGAACGCGGTGGTGATGAGGGTGCGGGCGGGCTCGATGCCGCCGATGACCTCGATGACGACGTCGATGTCCCCGCGTTTGACCAGGGCCGTCGCGTCGGTGGTGATCAGGGAGGGGTCGATGCCCTCGCGCACCTTGGAGGGGCGCCGCACGGCGACCCCGGCCAGCTCGACCGGGGCCCCGATGCGGGCGGCGAGGTCGTCGGCGTGCGTCGTCATGATGCGCGCCACCTCTGAGCCGACCACACCACAGCCCAGCAGCGCCACCTTCAGCGGACGCGTACGCATCATCCGACCTACGCCTTTCATCAGCACAGCCTTCTCTTGCTCGAGTGTGAACCAGTCTCACTCACCGGACGGGAGTTTCTGCCCCCGGTCCAGATTGCGAGACGTCTATTTCATCAGCCGACATCGAGACGCAGGAGATCTTCCTCCGTCTCACGCCGGACGATCACGCGCGCCTCCCCCTCGTTCACCGCCACGACGGGCGGGCGCAGCGCGTGGTTGTAGTTGCTCGCCATGGAGCGGCAGTACGCGCCGGTGGCGGGCACGGCGATGAGGTCGCCGGGGGCCAGGTCGGCGGGCAGGAACGCGTCCCTGACCACGATGTCCCCGCTCTCGCAGTGCTTGCCGACGACACGGACGAGCATCGGCTCGGCGTCCGAGGCGCGGGACACGAGCGCGACGCTGTACTCGGCGTCGTACAGGGCGGTGCGGATGTTGTCCGACATGCCGCCGTCGACGCTCACGTACGTGCGCAGCCCCTCCAGCGGCTTGATCGTGCCGACCTCGTAGAGGGTGAAGGCGGTGGGCCCGACGATCGCGCGGCCGGGCTCGACGGAGATGCGGGGCATCGCGAGCCCGGCGGCCTCGCACTCGCGGCCGACGATCTCGTTGAGCGCCTTGGCGATCTCGTGCGGCTCACGGGGGTCGTCCTCGGAGGTGTACGCGATGCCGAGGCCGCCGCCGAGGTCGATCTCGGGCAGTTCGACGCCGTGCTCGTCGCGCACCTCGGTGAGCAGCTGCACCACGCGTCGCGCGGACACCTCGAACCCGGCCATGTCGAAGATCTGCGAGCCGATGTGCGAGTGGATGCCGATGAGCTCCAGGCCGTCGAGCCGCAGGGCGCGCCGTACCGCTTCCGCGGCCTGCCCGTCCGCCAGCGCGATGCCGAACTTCTGGTCCTCGTGGGCGGTGGCGATGAACTCGTGCGTGTGGGCCTCGACGCCGACGGTCACCCGGATCTGGACGCGCTGCCGCTTCCCCTGGCTGTGCGCGATGTGCGCGACGCGGACGATCTCCTGGAACGAGTCGAGGACGATCCGCCCGACGCCGACGCTCACGGCCCGCTCGATCTCCGCGACCGACTTGTTGTTGCCGTGGAAGGCGATGCGCTCGGGGGGCATGCCGGCGTCGAGGGCGGTGGTCAGCTCGCCTCCGGAGCAGACGTCGAGGTTGAGCCCCTCCTCCTTGAGCCAGCGCACGACGGCCCGCGACAGGAACGCCTTGCCCGCGTAGAACACGTCGGCGTCCGGCCCGAAGGCGTCGGCCCAGGCGCGGCAGCGGGCGCGGAAGTCGCTCTCGTCCAGGAAGTAGGCGGGGGTGCCGAACTCCTCGGCGAGGCGGGTGACTTCGATGCCGCCGACGGTGGCGACGCCGTCGGCCCCGCGCCGTACGGTCCGCGCCCAGACCCTCTCGTCCAGGACGTTGAGGTCGGCGGGCGGGGCGGTGTAGTGCCCCTCGGGGTAGACATCGGCGTGACGGGGCCCGGCGGGGTGTGCGGAACGGCTCATGGTCCTTCTGTCTCTCTCACAGATGTTCTGGTGCGCTGATGCCGAGCAAGGACAGGCCGCCGGCGAGCACCGTCCCGGTGGCCTCGGCGAGGGCCAGCCGGGAGCGGTGGGCGACCGAGGGTTTCTCGTCGCCGAGGGGCAGGACGGGGTGGGCGTCGTGGAAGCGGAAGAACGCCTCCGCCGTCAGGTCCAGGTGCCGGGCGAGCCGGTCGGGCGCACGGTGACGGGCGGCGGCTTCCAGGACGGCGGGGTGATCGGCGAGGGCGCGCAGGAGGTGGGCGGTGCTGGGGGCGGGCGCGTCGGTGTGTCGGTCTGTGTCTGCGTGGGGGTCTGCATCCGCGTCCGCTGTGAAGCCGAGGTGGGAGGCGCCGCGCAGGAGGGACCGAATGCGGGCGTGGGCGTACCGGACGCGGAAGAGGGGGTTGGTCTCGCGCTGTACGAGGAGCTCTTCGGCCGAGGCGGTCGCGGTGGGCCAGACGAGATGCCAGGCGGCGGCGTCGCACCCGAGCCGGGCGACGAGGGCGCGCTCGGTGGCGCGGGGGGCGTCTGCCGCTGCTCCTGTGTCTCGTCCGTCTACGGCGTCTCCCGTGCCTCCGGGGACTCCTCCCGCGGCTCCCGTATCCGTCCTGGCCGTCGTATCCCTCGCACCCCTCGCATCCCTCGTGCCGCTCATGTCCGCGACGTCTCCCCTACGGACGACGCTCGCGCCCATGGCGTGCGCGATCCGGGCGACGGCGTCGCCGAGGAGTCCGCTGCCGGCGCGGACGACGTCACCGGCGAGGACGTCCGCGTGGCCGTAGGCGAGGCCCTGGGCGAGGACGGTGCGTACGAGGGAAGTCCGGGCGTCCGGCGCGAGCGTGAAATTCAGGAACCCGGGGCCGGTGACCTCGACGTCGACGATCGGCCCGTACCCGATCAGCTGGGCCCGGAGGATCTCGGCGACCTCGCGGGCGGGGCGGCCGGCGGGGCCGGCGAGCTTGAGGGCGACGTTGGTGGCGTAGTCACCACGGCCGCCGGGCCGCGGCCGCTCGACGACGGCACGCTCCGGCACCGGCGCCCGCAGCAGGTCCGCGTCCACGGCGCGACGCACGGCGCGCAGCACGGTACGGGACAGCTCTGCGGGGGTCACGGGACAAGCGTATGGGAGAAGGGGGGTCGTAACGCGAACCGGTTTCGCCATACGGGCATTAGTGCGGGGCCCCCGCCGCAGCCGCGAGCCGCTGGGCGAGCCCTGCGGCCGGCTGCCGCGTCACCCGGCGCGGAATGCGTTGCCGGCCCGGCGACGAGACTGGGGCGTCGGCACGCCGGCCCGCACCGGCGGCACTATCACCGGCGGGAAACGCAGAGCCAGCCGACGGGGACGAGGGAGGTGTCGCCACGGGGGCCGGGACCGGCGGCTCGGCCGGCGGCGGGGGCGGTGGACCCGGGCGGCTCGGTCACCGGCGGCAAAGCTTGCACCGGCACGAAGGTCGCTCGGCCATCGAAACCGAGACGGGCCGTGGAGCGCCCGTTCCGGTGTGAGGCCCGGCGTGTGATGCCCAACCGAGACCGGGGACGCTGCCGCCGACACAAGTGCCGCGACCGAGGGCACTCGGCCACTGCGTGACGGCCACCGGCGGGTGACAGGCTCGGGACTCTCGCCCATGGGGACATTTGGACGGCCTGCCTTCGCCGCCCGTACAGGCCGCCACCGGCAGACGACCCGCACCGTGGGTGCTCAACCACCGACGCGAACGGGTTCCAAGACGGGAACCGGTGCGGGACGCGCAGCTCATTCCCATGCCCGCCGATGGACACTCGGGCACCGGCTTCGGCCTGCACCATGTCCACCTCCCCGGCCGGGGGGAAGAAGGGGTGCGTCAAGCCCCCCGGGCGCCCCAGAGGTACGTAAAGCCAAACCGCCGCGAGCCTGCCGGCCGACACGTGGGCGGCGGATGCTCGGCCCCACGGCATACGTGCGAAGGCCCCGGTCCGAGCCAACAGCAAGGCTCCTCCGATGGCGGTTAAACGGGACCGCAGTGCTCACAGCACCCAGCAGTGGAAGCGACTCACCGACGTACAGGGCAGCGAGACAGGAGGGCGGTGCCGCGTCGAGCCGAACCGGACAGGTCTGGACGGGAGCGGACCGGACCGGACAGCTGACCGAATGGGCCTACCCGACCGTGCGGCCGGCCTGCCCGGCTTCATGACGGCCGTCGGCGGCCGGGGGGCCCTCCTGATGCACCAGGTTCCGTACGACCCGGACCAGCTCGGCGGGCTCAAAGGGCTTGGAGAGGAAGGCGTCGACGCCCACGGCGAGTCCGCTCTCCACCTCGTACTGCGTGCAGGCGCTGATGATCGCGAGAGGCAGATTCCGCGTGCGGGGATCATCCCGGAGCCGGGCGGCGGTGCGCAGCCCGTCGAGACGGGGCATCACGACGTCCAGCGTCACCACATCGGGGCTCACGTGGTGAACCATGTCCAGAGCCTCGGCACCGTCGGCCGCGGTCACCACCTCGAAGCCCTCCAGCTCGAGATTGACCCTGATCAGCTGCCGGATGACCTTGTTGTCGTCCACAACAAGCACGCGGCCGGACACGCCTGGCACAACTCGAGAGTAGGTGTCCCCCCACCACCGCGTCCGGCTTTTGCCCACTTCCACCCGCACGGGGAGCCTCCGGGGGACGCGAAGACCCGCCGAACCCGCCCGCGCACCCGCCCCAAAACCTGTTCATGAACACCCGGCCGGAGCTGGTAGTGTTCAACCCGTCGCCGCTTCACCACGGCGGTACGCCCCCGTAGCTCAGGGGATAGAGCAACGGCCTCCGG
The DNA here is from genome assembly GCF_056429965.1 of Streptomyces sp. NPDC046122. Classification (NCBI taxonomy): domain Bacteria; kingdom Bacillati; phylum Actinomycetota; class Actinomycetes; order Kitasatosporales; family Streptomycetaceae; genus Streptomyces; species Streptomyces sp. NPDC046122. The sequence continues at coordinate 411,992 of NZ_JBWKLQ010000001.1, forward strand.
AGCCGTGTGCGCAGGTTCGAATCCTGCCGGGGGCACTCCAGCAGAGACAGCGCGATCACGCCGCTGACCAGCTGAAGTGCCAAGCATGAAGGCCCGAACTCAGTCCCACTGAGTCCGGGCCTTTGTCGTTGCTACTCACTGCTCCCGTGTGAGGGGCGTGTGGGCCACGCGTGAGCCGGACGCATCGCTGATCACCCGTCGGGCGCGCTCGTAGAACTGCTCGCGCGTCCCGTCCAGCCCAGCGGCATCCGGTCGCCTCGTGAGATTCGACAGCGCTTCAGCAGTGCCGGCCGCCCACTCCCCGTAGGCCTCGAAGACGGCATTCGCCCGCTGCCGGAGCTCCAGGTCAGGCATGACCTCGATGACGGGCAGGGCGTCGTCATGGTGCCGGCGAACTATCGCGGAGCACTCGTCGTACAGGAGCGTGGCGGCCAACGTGTCCGGCGCCTCCGTGGCCTCACTGATCTTCGTCCGGAAGTCCTGGAGCATCTTCGAGATCGTCGTAGAAGTGGCGATCACCTGCTCCCTAATGCGCTGCTCGTGCGTCAGCTTGGTCTCGTGCTCGCGCTTCGCGGCCTCCTGAGTGTCGGCGTGCTGTTGCCTCCTTCGCTCGGTCCGTCCCGTGAAGTAGTGGGTGATCCAGGCCGCTGCGGCCGAGCTGATGAGCACAGCTCCGGCAGAAATCGCCGCCGTTACCCACTGGCTGTCCTGCACCACCGTCGTGGTCACATCACCCGTGGTGGTCGTCGTCTGCCGGCCACCGCACCCGGCTATGACTACCAGGAGCCCCAACAGCCCTAATCGGCGCGCCACTTGTCTCATGAGCGCAGATTAGTGGGAGCCATTCCTCGTGCTCACAAGGGTTCTGCCCATCCCATGGCCTTCGCGATCTTCGCGTTGTTCAGCTCCTCGTGGCCATCGATGCAGCCCTCGTATCGCCGGTGGATGACCTCCGGCGAGTTGCCGGCGCGGCGGGCGACCTCGGCAACCGGGACCCCGGCGTTCAGCCAGTTCGTGATGCAGGTGTGCCGCAGGTCGTAGGGCCTCCGCGCGAGCGGCGAGGCGGCCCGGTCGGGAGGCAGGGCGAATGCCCGTGCCTCCTGCCAGACCCTCCAATAGCTGGACGTCCCCAGCACGCCGCCTCGCTCGTTGGCGAAGAGCCGACCGCCCTGAGCCGTGCCGAACTCCTCAATGTGCTCCCGGAGCATCGTCACCAGGATCGGCGGAATGGGTACTGGCCGATCGGCCTTGGCTTCGCGCGACTTGAGGCCGCGCTTGTCGTGGCGCTTCCCGGAATCGGTCCACTTCTTGCCCGATACCGGCAGCGTCTCCCGGAGCGTGAGCGTGCCCCACCCCGTTTTGGGGAGGTGGCAGTCCTGCTCCCTCAGCCCGACCGCTTCCGCTGGCCGCACCGCCGCGTAGAGCTGGCAGGCGAAGAACGCGACGAGTCGCCGCCCGCGGTTGCGGTGCACGGAGCCAACGTAGGAGACCGCGGTCAGGAGCTGGGTTCCCTGGACGGCATTGACCAGAACCCTGGGGTCCACCGCGCCACCGCCCTTGGGCCCGACCCGCTTCACCCCAGCGAGAGGGTTCGCGTCCAGGTAACCCGACTCGATCGCGTACTCCATAGCGGTGTTGAAGCCGCGGCGGCGGCGCTTGTAGGTCTCCCCCGCCGCCGGGGTGTCGTCCAGCTTGAACGCGAGCCGGTACTGGACGTCCCGGAGCACCCTCGGGTCCTGGAGGTCCGAGAGTGGCCGGGAGCGCTGCGAGAGCCACGTACAAGGCTGCAGGAGCTCTGGCGGAGGCTCCTCGCCCTTGTGGGCCGGTACGACGGCCCAGCGCACCGCCAGCCGTACCTCTTCCGGGGTGGGCGCCTTGGCGCCGTCGCCCATCATCGCGATGGCCACCGTGGCGAGGCTGTCCGCCAGCCCCTCGCGGGTCTTCGCCGCAGCTGTCCGCCACCGGACGGCCATGTACTCGCGACTGAAGTCCCACCAGGTGGGATCAGGGCGGACGTTCTTTTCGGCGGCGGCTTTCCGGACCTCGGATTCCGGTAAGCCCGATTCGACGTCGAACGGCTGCCCTTTCGTCATCGCGTTCCAGAGTTCCGAGCGGCGGCTTTCGGCGAGCGCCATGGTGGCGAACGTGGCGTGCCGGACTTGGCCGGCCACGACCCAGCGCAGCTGGTAGGGAGCTGACTTGCTGGAAAGCTTGCTGATCTTCCATATCCGGACGTCCGTGGTCAGGGTGAGTTCTGCCGTGGGGGCCGGGCCCCCGCTGTTGCGCGGGCCCGGCACGTTCGCGGTCTTGCGGTTGGTCACGCGGCCTCTTCCAAAGTTGCGATCCAGCGCTCCAGCTCAGAGCGCCGGATTCGCACCGCGCCGTTCGGGAGCTTGATGGCCTTGGGGCCCTTCCTGAGCTGCCGCCAGCGGTAGAAGGTGGCTCGCGGCACGCCGATCTCTGCAATGACCTCGGGGATGGTCAACATCTCGTCACGCGGTGCGGCCACTGTTCCTCCACTGGGCAGATCGCTGAGCTACGGGACGGCGGGGCGCCGCAGAAACCGCAGAATCCGCAGAAATGCCGGGATCTACGGCCTGACCTGCGGAGTTGGGGTTTTGCGGGTACACGCCGCAGAAACCACGGGAATCTCCGCAGAAATAGGTGGCGGCCCGTGGGGCGAGGCGGCGCCAGCTGTGGGCGCTGATTTCTGCGGGAGTTCCAAGGCTTTCTGCGGCCATCACACTGCCGGGACGTCGCCGCTGGTCAGAGCAGGCGGTGGTGGGTTTCTGCGGATTCTGCGGTTTCTGCGGCGGGGTACAGGGGGTGCAGCTCCGTCGAGGACTCACGCCTTGGGCTCCCGGACGTTCGGGTGGATGAGGTACCGAGGGGCCGGCGGACGTCCGCGCTTGCCGGTCCGGGGCGGGGTGTCGGTGCGGAGGTAGCCGTGTTCCTCCAGCAGCGCGAGGGCAGGCTCTAGCTCGGCGACCGTGGGGAATTCGGAGCGGGAGAGCTTGGCGAACAGGCCGCGGCGGGTGATGCTCTCCCACCCGTTGTGCTCCAGAGCAGTCAGCAGGACGCGGGCCCGGGCGAGCGATGTGTCCGCGCCCATGAGATCGAAGACGGTCAGGGCATGGGCGGTGAAGTAGTCCGCGATCTCAATGGCGGCGCGCAAGGTGGCTTCGGTGATGGGCTCGTGGTGCCCACCATCAATGTGGGTCGCGAGGTGGAGGAGTCCGGCGATGCGGGCGGTGGCTCCGACGAGCTTGCCCGCCCACTTGTCGATGTGGCCGAGCCTGCCGCCCTTGGCCCTGAGCTGCGGCTCCAGCCGCTCCTCGTAGGCGATCAGGGCCCGATCAGCTTCCGGGGTGAGCTGGACGACGAGAGGGTCGGTCCAGTCGGCCAGCCGCAGGGTGAGGGCGTACACGTTGCGCTCGTACGTCGCCGCCACGTCGGCCGGCACCTGGTCCGGATTGATCCTCCGCCGGCCGACCAGGGACTCGGGCAGGCAGTACAGGAAGCGGGCCAGCAGGCCGCGGCCATCGAAGCCGCGGTTCTTGCCGATCTCTTCCAGAACGCTGGGCTGGACGGCCAGGCCCATGGTCAGGGCCGGGGCTTCGATGAACTCCTCGCGGCTCCGGCGGTCCACCCTGAGCCGGTCTCCGGCGTGACCCTTGAGGAAGACCTCCATGTTGGGGATGCCCGAGTAGCGCCCGGCGATGATGTCGAAGATGCCGCCCTCGGCGGACATGACCGCGAGCCTGCCGCCCTGCTCGGCGAGCAGGGTGGTGATGACCTCTGGGGTGGCGTCATCGGCAAGGAGCCGCGGGCTGGCAGGCACGGTCAGGGTCTCGGCGACCTGGGCGAGGCCGATGGCCTCGGCGATCAGGTTGTCCCGCTCCGGGCCCTCGGCCTTGGCCGCCTGCGCTGCGGCCTTCTCGGCTGCCTCGCGGGCCATCTTCGCGGTGACCTCCGCCTCCACGATCGTGAGGCTCGCCCCCTCCACGAGGCTCTTCTCCGCCTCGTACAGGGGGCGGGTCATCGCGGCGAAGACCGAGGACTTCCGGTTGGCGGGACCGAGCGCGACGACCACGAAGAGGTTGGTGGGCTCCCTCCAGCGCCCGCGCACCTGGACCACGGCGCGACCGCCCGAGGCTGCAGACAGGACGGAGAGGGCCAAGGCTCCGGCCATGTCGGGCGGGGTCTGGGTCTCCTCGGCGACGGCCGCGACGTAGTCGGCGAGCCACCCGGGGAGGGCATGTGTGGGGAAGGGAGGAAGCTTGGGCTGGACGTTGAGCTGGATGGGTTCCGCCCACGTCGCCGGGATCGTCTCGGCTCCCAGGGCCAGGGCCTCACGCAGGTCGTCGTCCGTGGCGTCCGGAGACATGCCGGCCTGCACAATGCGGGTACCGGCCTCGATGCTGCGGCGGCGGCGCGCCAGCTGGTGGACGATCCCGGCGTAGTACTCGGCATTGGCCGTGCTGGGGACGGCCTGCACCAGGGTGTGGAGGTAGGGCCGTCCGCCGACCTTGCCGAGGACGCCGGCCTGGTCGAGGTGGTGGCCGAGGGTGATGGGGTCCGCGGCCTGGCCCTGGCCGTGCAGGTCCAGGATCGCGCGGTGGATCGTCTCGTGGGCCGGGCGGTAGTGGTCGGCGGGGTCCATCGCCGCGGCCACCTGTGCAATGACCTCGGGAGCCAGCATCAGGGCGCCGACGACAGCCTGTTCGGCCTCCAGGTCGTGCGGCGGGACGCGCTCCAGACTGCTGGCGGGTGCTGCCCGCAGGGGCAGCACGGAGGCGTACTGCTCTGACTCGGGTTCGGGTGTCATGCTGGTGGTCTCCTGTTTCTGTCGAAGGGACGGAGAACCGGGGCGGTCGCGGTCTTTGGCGAGAGGCGACCGCCCCGGGCACAGCTATTGGTGCCGCTTCCAGAGGGCGTACTCCTGGCGGACGTAGCCGCGGGGGTCACGGATGCTGTCCGGGTGGTCCGGGGTGTACGGGCCGTCGGCGTAGCCGCTGGGGCCGAGACCGGCGGTCTGGTCGATGCCCATCAGGCGCCGGGCCGCTTCCACGGCGAGAGTGGCGGCGTCGCCGCTCACGGGGTCGTCGTCGGTGAGCGCGATCCGGTCCAGGAGTGCGGCCTTACGGAGCCAGAACTCGCGGACGTGGACGCCGTGCAGGCAGTCCCGGACTCCTCGGGCGGTCCAGCCGAGCTCGCTGATGACGCTCGGCGCGGTGGCATAAGCCGTCTCGGGAGCGGGCCAGTGGCTCGGCTGCTGCTCGGCGGTGACGTACAGGCGGACGCGCTCGCCGTCGCGGGTGGCGTGCCGACGGACCGGCCCGGTCGTGAACGTCTCGGACAGGGCTTTGGTGATCTCGGGTACCTGGGTCGGACTGCAGATGACGCGGATCTCGAACATGGATGGCTCCTTCAACCTCGGAAGTTGTTGCGCTTGAAGATGGCCCGGCGGATGTTGACGACCGTCCCGCCGTTGTCGCGGCCGTGGTTGGCGCCAAGGACCTGGACGGCGATGAAGCCGCCGAAGATGACGGCGGCCAGGATGACGAGCTGCTGGATGAGTGCGGCGACGGCCGCGATGAAGGTGGTCAGGAGCATCAGCCCGCAGCAGGCCGCGGCGAACCCGATCCCGCCGAGGGCGATGTTCACGGCGAGCGGGTTGATGGCCAGCCGTTCCGGGACGGCCTCGGGGGCCTTGGTGGGGGCGATCGCGTAGCCAGTGATGATGCGGCCGTCCGGGAGCTGGATGGTCTGGATGTCCGGGACGGCGTGCGGGTGGCGGACGGCCAGCGGAGCGGGCGCGAGGGGGATCGGGTGGTGGGTCTCGTTGGTCTCCCGGCGGGCGGGGGTGTGGTGGTTCACGGCAGTGCCTCCTACTCGGCGATGTCGGTGACCGCGACGGCGGCGGACTTCACGAGGTTGGTGATGGGCTCGTACGCGCCGGTCCCGGCGGTGAAGAAGCCGAAGAGGAACAGGACGATCGCGGCTCCGGCTCCGGCGGACTTGGACTTGAGGACGACGAACGATCCGGCGCCGAAGAGCAGGACCGCGGAGATGGTGAAGGTCATGGCGACTCCAGTCGGTGTGGGGTTCAGCGGGTGCCGTTGCGGTAGGTGCGGGCCCACAGGTTGTAGAGGTGGCGGCCGACCCGGATGCGGATGCCGTGGCCGTCGCAGCGGCGGCAGTGCTTGCCGCGCTTGGGCTTGCCCTTGCGGTCGTGGGCGAGGGCGAAGCCGAGTCCGTTGCACTTGCGGCAGCGGCCGAACGGCGAGGCCGCACACAGGCAGGCGTAACTGAGCGTGAAGAGCAGGGTGAAGGCGCTAGCGAGCAGTAAGAGGGTCACAAGAGGCCTCCAAGGCCGGATTCAGCGGTTTCCACAGGTGGGCCGCTATCTGCTAGCGGCCTGATCAGGTGACATACGGGCCGCTAGCGGGGTCGCTAGCGCTAGCGACGTCTGCTGCTAGCACCAGCGACCCCGTGGGGCTATCCGGCGTCCCGCTTCTTGTCGCGCTCCGTAATCGCCTTGGCGATGTGGGCGCGTTCGATGCCGCGCTTGTTGACGGTCTTGCCGTCGATGCGGCGGCCGATCTGGTCGGTGCCGATGCCGTACGGCTTGAGCGCTGCCGTGAGCTGTTCGGCCTTGGGCTTGGGCTCCATCTCCGCCCACGGCCCGTAGACCTCCGGCCGGTGCTGGGCGAGGCGGTCCACGATGGTCTCGGACCAGATCTTGACCTCGCCCTTGCCGATGACCGCGGCGATGTCGTCAAGGATCGTCGCGAGCGCGGCATCGGCCGGCGCCTCTCCGGCGGCGTCGCCGGTGAGCGTGCCCTCCGCCTGCCGGAGGGCCTGGGCGCGGGTGAGGATGGTCTCCGCGTCGCGGCCGTCGGCGAGGTAGGTGCGGACGATGCCGGCGTCGTCGGACATGCCCTTGAGCAGGCCGACTCCCTTGTGGGACTTCAGGAGCCGGGAGGCATCCAGGCCTTCGCCGTACGATCCGGCGCCGAGGATGGTCTCCGAGACCTGGTAGGCGCCGACGCGCAGGGCGAATCGGGCCTGGTGCTGGTCACGGAGCACGGACGGGCAGGCGGTGTCGTCGGGCTTCTGCGTCGCGGTCATGACCGAGACGCCGACCGCAGGGGCGACCCGGGCTAGGAAGACCAGCAGGTCAAGGATGGTCTTCCCGTGAACGGGGTGCATCAAGTACTCCTGCACCTCATCCACCACGAAGAGCACGAGCGGCATGTCGTACTTCCTGTCGCGCGAGATGGCCGGGGTGAGCTTGCCCTCGGGGCAGACGTGCAGGGGCAGTTCGGAGAGCCGGTGGTAGCGGTCCTCCACGTCGGCCTTGAGCTCCTGGAGCGAGTTGACCAGGTGCATGACCGGGTCCACCCCGCTCTGCGGGACGGTGCCGAAGCCGACGCGGTGGGCGACCATCGCGAACTTCCGCCAGTCCGGGGATGCCTTGCCGTCGAACACGTACAGGCAGACGTACGGGTCCAGTGCCGCGGCGAGGGCGATGGTGCGGGCGGAGAATGTCTTGCCCTGCCGGGGGACGGCGCCGACGAGGAGCGAGAGCCACAGCATGCTGATCTCGACCTCGACTCCGCGCTCGTCGCGGCCCCAGGGGAAGGGCTTCCAGAAGTCCACGCGGTCCGCGCCGAGGAGCGGGGTGCGGCCGGTCGGTACGGCGAGCGGGTCGCGGTTGGCCACCCACATGGAGACCCGGCGTGAGCTGGTCGTATCGCGGTCGAGGAACACCTGCGTCTCGGCGACGTCGATGCCCGAGGCGAGCGCGTCGCGCTTCTTGACCGCGTCGGAGAATGTCTTGCCGTACGGGAGGTCCACGACCACGCGCCAGCCGTCGCCGTCCTGCCGAATGGGCTGCGGGAAGGCGATGCCCTGATCCGGCTTGGTGAGTCCGGCGGCCAGGAAGGCGCGGGTGACGATGTCCGAGGTCAGCTTGCGGTGGCGGAACTTCACCTTGGCCGCATCGATCAGCGGCCGGTCCGCCGGCGTGCCCGCCCACCCGAGGGCTCCGGTCAGGGCGATCAGGGCCAGGGTCAGGAGCCAGGCCGGGGCCAGTACCCACATGGCCAGAGCCGCGCCGAGGCCGATCACGCTGGCCAGGGTGGCGATGATGCTGCGCAGCTTCACCCGGGCGTCCCGCTGCCGGGAGAGCTTGAGGTACTCCCCCGCGTCCTCGGTACGGACTGCGGCGAGCCGGACCGGAAGGCCCTCGGCGTCGGAGACCCAACGGCCGCTCGCACCCACCCAGCGGAAGGCGCCACGCGGGGCGTAGGCCAGCAGCTTTGCCGAGTACACGGGGGTCCGCACCAGGTGGTAGGCGGTGGTCTGGCCGTAGTGGCCGGCCGCCCACTTGGCGACGGCGGCCCGCTGCTTGGCGCTGGTCAGCCAGTCCGGGAGCACCGGCCGGCGTGCCTTGTCCTTGGCCTCGATGACCTCGGCGATCGAGGGCGGAAACTCGTGCTTGGGCGGGTCCACCGGGTCGCCTTCGGCGATCTCGCCGTTGTCGTCCGGCTGGTCGTCGGGGAGTTCGGCCTCCCACTCCCCCGGCCTGGCCTCGCCCGGGGCGAGCGTGTCGGTCTTGCCCTTCTGTGCGGGGAACGGCAGGACTGACGCCGACCCTGGGGGGTTCTGCGTGCCGTCCGGCTCTTCGGCCGGCTGTTCGATGACGTGGATCTCAGACACGATGGGTCTGCTCCCTCTGTGGAGTTGAGAAGGGGGCCCGGACGGCGCTTTGGACGGCCTTCCGTCCGGGCCCCGCACGACGTGATCGGTGCGGGTCAGGCGACGCGCTGTTCTTCGGGATAGGCGCAGGGCACGCACATGCCGAGCGAGGCCGGGATGACGTAACCGGCATCGGTGGAGCACTGGGGGCAGGTGCGGCGGGCGAGCATCGCCAGAGCGAGCGCTCCCCACTTGCGCGAGGTCATCGGCCGGACGGGTTTGGCCAGGTCGACGCGGTACAGGTACGCCACCAGCGGCTCACGCCGGAACCGGGGCCGCAGGAGCTGCGCGGCGATCGGCTGGCCGCCCGGCCGCAGGCCCTCAGCGCGGAGCTGGCGGCGGGTCGCCAGGCCCTCGGGAGCCAGGCGCCACGGGTAGGTCGGTATCCCGAAACGGGCGCCGTCCGGGTCGAAGCACTTGGTGAACGTCAGCGACGTCATCAGGCTGCCTCGGGCTCGGCACGCTCGGCCCTGAGCGCATCACGCAGCGTCCGGCCCTTGGCGGACGACGTACGAACCGCCTTGCGGATCCTCTCCGCGGTCAACTCGACGTCGGGCCAGTCGGCCGTGACCGACCGTGCCTCAGCGAGGAGTTCATCCGGGGTGCGAGTCGGTCGGGGCGTACGGGCCGACTGCGGCACCCGACCGGTCGCCCGACGCGGAGCGGACTCCGCAGCCGCGACCGCCTTTGCAGGAGCCGACTGGGGAAGCCCGACCGGCTCGGCTACCGGCATCGACTCAGCCGGTCCGGCTGACTCGATGGCCGGCACCGGGTCCGCCAACTCCGAAGAGGCCAGTTCGGCGGCCACGGTCGGGGGCTCAGCGGTCGACTCGTGCTGGTCAGACCCCAACCGATCTACGGTGAACTCAGGCGTTCCATGCTGGTTTGCGGGTCCGGTGAACATGGCGGCGAGGGCGGCATCCGCACCGCTGGTCAACCGGTCGCGTTGGACGTCCAGGAGCCTGGCACCCAGCGACGCATCGCCCAGCCCGACCTTCCGGGCCAGCCGCCACGATGTCCGGTCGGACCACTTCCGCACCCAACCCGACGGATGATTCGCGGCACGACCCCGGTGGTAGGCCAGGGCACGCACCACGGCGGCCGCCTTGGCTTCGGCCTCAGCGTCGCGGCCGTCCTGGTGGACCACGATCCGCCGGGCCAGGAACGCCATGCCCTCGGCCGACACGCACATGCCCATCGGCGTCACGGCGTAGATCACGGTGCGGCCCGGGTCATCAGCGGCCATCGCGGCCATCACCGACGCGGCGGCGGGCAGTGCCCACAAACCCACCCGGATGATCCCCGGGGAGGACTGCCCCAGCATCGTCAGCCCGAGCAGCACCAGCGCCAGAACGGCGGTCGCGCCCTCACCGGCCGCCACCGCTCCCAGCGCCGTACCTGAGCCGTAGGCACGGCTGATGTTGCTGAAGGTGCCGGCCCCTCCAGCGACGCCGGTGGCCACCATGGGAACGAACGCGGCCGTCAAGACGACCCTCTGCACCTTGGTCAGCGACCTGCGAGCTGTCATCACGCCGCCTCACCACCGGTGCCACGGCGGCCGTCTCGGCGGCCGTTGACCGTGCGCATCTCCGGGACGGTCAACCGCTGTGCGATGCGCCAGCCCCCGCCGCGCTGCTTTGCCCGGTACATCTGCTCATCCGCACGGCGCAGCAGAGTGGAGAGATCCCCGGCACCGGCTCGGTAGTAGGCGGCGCCGATCGACGTGTGCACCTCGACCGGGTGGCCGTCGAATGGCACCGGCCGGTCCAGTCGAGCGGTCAGCATGTGCAGGTCTGCGCGCAGCTTGTCGATGCCATAGCCGGGGATGACAGCGGCGAACTCGTCCCCGCCCAGGCGCCCGGCTACGCCGACGTGCTCCTCGGCCCACCGGCCCAGGCGCTGCCCGGTCGCGCGGATGACCGCGTCTCCGGCGGCGTGGCCGAGGGTGTCGTTGATCTCCTTGAACCGATTGAGGTCTAAGACGAGTACGGCGAGCTGGCACTTCCGGGCGAGGCTCTTGCGAGCACGCTCCTCGAACGGATCCCGCGTCCACAGGCCGGTAAGCGGGTCGCGGCGGGCGGTCTCGATCCGGCGCCGCATCCACAGGCTGTGAACCGACCAGCCGGACGCGAGCGGTAAGGCGGCGGACAGGGCGGTCAGGGTGTGGCTCATGCCGCGGCCCCCTTGCCGCCCTTGTGCGCCGGACGACGACAGGCCGGCCGTCGCACGAGCGGGGCGATGTTGAACAGCTCCGGGGCGTTGGCCTCGATCACCTGGGCAGCGACCCGGCTCACGTCGTCGGGCAACTCCGGGAATTCGGCGAGGATGTCGCGGGCCGCGTCCAGGCGGGCCGCTCGCTCTTCCTCGCTCTCCCCGTCCACCCCGAGCCAGAGCTCCAGCGGGGTGCCGAGGGCCAGTTCGATGAACTCCTCGACGCTCACGGCCTCCTGGCCGCCGATGTACGTACGCATCGTCGTTCTCCTGAAGTCGAAGGGATGCCGAGGCGGTCGCGGTCTTTGGCGAGAGGCGACCAGCCCCGGGGATGAAGCCCGAATCTCGCGGCTCCCCGCAGCCCTGCCCGGAGGGCACGAAGGCGCCGTACGGGCAGGGGAGGCAACCGGCCGCAGCGTTGGAAAACTGCGGAGGGTGTGAGGGCCTCGCGAAGCGGTACCGGACGTGGAGCCGGTACCGCTTCGCGAGGCAGTTCAGCGGTGACGCATGGGGCGCGGCTGGCCGTACCGGTCCAGCACGGGCAGCGCCCACGTAGGTCGAAGGGACACAGCAGCCTCCAGATCGGAGGGGCGAGGCTTCACCGGCGCACCGTTGCCACGGCATGCCGGCCCCGAGCCTGAGAGTCGGGTGCGCCATCGTCACTGCTCTGGCGCCAGCAGGGCGGCGCGTACCGGGTGGAACCCCGAGGGGTGTTCTCCAGAGCCAGCACGCGGAAGAAGTGGCCGCCGGCGACGTCCCGTCGCCCTGGGGACGGGGATCACGCCCCGTCTCGTCTCACTTGGCACGCTGTTGAGTTCTCAAGGAACAAGTGCTTCCTTCAGACCCCTTTCGAGGGCCCTCCGGGCACGGCGAATTCGAACTCGATCGCGGTTGCCTGCACGGCAGTTGCGGCCGATCAGGTCGAGCTTCCGGAGAAGCTCAACTCTGCCTCAGAGTGCACTGTGAGGCAGAGTTGCGCAAGTACTTCTCCGCGGAAGAACAGGGTGAGTCCTAGCTCTCCCTGTGCCACTTGGGCACACTGAGGCAGTGACTGCGAAGAGACATGAGGTGCAGATGGTCGAGTGGACCGGCAAGCCCGCCTACCAGCAGGTGGCGGAGCAACTGCGGCGGAGGATCGCGGCCGGAGAGTTCGCGGAGTCGCGCAAGCTGCCGTCCCTGGCAAACCTCCAGGCGACGTACGGCGTCACCGTGACCGTGGCTCGCGACGCCATCCGCCAGCTCAAGACGGACGGTCTCGCGGTAAGCCACCAGGGCAAGGGGGCGTTCCTGACCGCCGAGGCCTCCGAGGTCGCCAAGCTCGCCGGCCCTGAGGCCGCCGTCGCGGAGCTCCGTGAGCAGGTCGCGCGGCTCCAGGGTGAGGTCACCGACCTCCGACAACGGGTTGCGGAGCTGGAGGAGAAGTAGCTCCTGCCCCACACCGCCCCGGGCGTCACCGCCACGACGCGTGACGGGATCACGATCAGCTGCCGTTGCCACAATCTGCCCCCTTCGCTCGGATCGAATGGAGGGCTCCAACCTGCGCCGCTAGGCTGTCGCCGCCCTCTGCATCCTTTGTAGACCAGGCATTTGATGGACCGACAGATCTGCCATGTGGCCGCCCTCGGGCGGCCACATAGGCCGCATGAGGGGGGGACGAGTGGGGCAGCGACCGAACGATCTGACACCGCATGCAAGCCCTCAGCACTATCTCGGCGCCGAGATGCGCGCCTGGCGCACGCAGCGGGGCTTATCCCTGGGCAAACTCAGCCGATCGATCCTGTTCAACACCAGCTACATGGCCCGAGTGGAGCGCGGCGGGCAGGCCGCATCCGCCGATCTGGTCCGGGCGTACGACGACGCGCTCGGCGCGAGCGGCTCGCTCGTCCGGCTCCACGCAACGATCCTCGAAGGGGTCAGCGTTGAGGCCCTCCCCACAGGGGATGTGGCTAATCGAGGGCCCCATGTGGCCAACGGATCTGTGGCCCTGGCTGAGGAAGCTGAGCCTCAGGCACCGTCGGAGGAGGGGATGTCCATCCCCGTACGTTCCGATGACGGAAGGATCATCTTCGTGTCCCTGTCTCGAAGGGCTCTGATCGGCGCACTCGGCGCTGGTGCCGCGATCGCTGCGACTTCCGACCTCTCAGCAGCAGCGAGCCCTGCCCCACGATCCGATCTCATCGCCTCAGGGGCCGACCCGATCGAGCTGCTCCAAGCAACGCGGCGCGTGCTGATCGACAACGACAACCTGTTCGGTCCCCATCGAGTGATACCGACGGTCCAGCAGCAGATCGCCGCTATAAAGGCACTGCGCGCGGATCGCCGCGGCACGGATCGCCGGCAGCTGCTCCAGCTGCAGACCCAGTACTCCGAGCTGTGCGGGTGGCTCTACCAGGACCTCGGGGACTTCCGTGCCGCCCAGCACTGGATGCGCGAGGCCCTGGAGGCCTCCCACATGGCGGGTGACGACGAACTGACCACGTACATCCTGGCGCGCCGCAGCCAGCTGGCCGGCGACATGAAGGATCCGATCGAAGCCGTCGACGTCGCCGAGGCCGCGGAGGACCGCGCAGCGCCGAGGAGTCGCCTCGCCGCGGTGGCCGCTACGTACGGAGCCCACGGTCACGCTCTGCGGAAAGACCCGCTCATGGCGCAGCGGGCGTACGAACACGCGCTGGAGCTGCACGCCTCGATGGATCCGGACCCCTCCTCGCCGTGGGGTGTCTGGCTCGACGGCGCGTACATAGACGTGCAGCGAGCACACAGTCTCGCCGCCCTCGGGGACCATCACGGAGCAGCTGCAGGCTTCCGGAACGCCATCAGTCGGCTGCCCGCCGGCTTCCACCGAGACCGCGGGGTCTACCTGGGACGGGAGGCCGTCTCCCTGGCTCACGCGGGCGAGGCTGAACAGGCAGCCTCCATCGGACTCCAGGCCCTGGCCATCGCTAAGGAGACCGGGTCCGACCGCATCTCGCGCGAGCTGGCCCAGCTCGACGGCGCACTTGATCAATGGCGTACGGTCCCTGGCGTGAGCGACTTCAAGGATGCTCTGACCGAGGCAGTACTGCGCCAGGCCTGAACAGGCTCCCTCCGCCCTGACCAGCACATGAAGGAGACCCAATGCCCCGCCCGTACGTCCTCCTGAGCGTGGCCACGTCCGTGGACGGCTACATCGACGACACCAGCACCGAACGTCTGCTCCTGAGCAACAGCGAAGACTTCGACCGGGTCGACCAGGTGCGTGCCGAGTCCGACGCCATCCTGATCGGCGCCGGCACGATGCGGTCCGACAACCCCCGGCTGCTGGTGAACAGTGAGGAGCGGCGCGCGGCGCGGGTCGCCGCAGGAAAGCCCGCCTACCCCTTGAAGGTCACCATCTCCGCGAGCGGAGACCTGGAGGCCGACCTGAAGTTCTGGCACCACGGCGGCGAGAAGCTCGCCTACACCACGGACGCGGGCGAGGAGAAGCTCCGCGAACGGCTCGCCGGCCTGGCGGACGTCGTCTCCACCGGCCCGGCCATCGACTTCGGCGCCCTGCTGGACGATCTCGGAGCCCGCGGCATAGAGCGGCTGATGGTGGAGGGCGGCGGCCAGATCCACACCGCTTTCCTCTCCCAGGGTCTGGCGGACGAGATTCACCTCGCCATCGCCCCCCTGGTCGTCGGCGACCCGGGCGCCCCCCGCTTCCTGAACCCAGCCACCTACCCCGGAGGCTCCACCCGCCGAATGCACCTCGCCGAGGCCAGCACGATCGGCGACGTGGTCCTTCTCCGCTACCTGCCCAAGCAGGAGGGCTCCGCATGACGCACGCCGACGATGTGACCTGGATGGAGCGGGCCATCGAACTGTCCCGCAAGTGCCCGCCGGCCGAGGGCGCCTTCTCCGTCGGCGCCATCATCGTGGGCGCCGACGGCAACGAGCTCGCCAACGGCTACTCCCGCGAGACGGACGCCTACGTCCACGCCGAGGAATCAGCCCTGGCCAAACTCCCGGCTGACGACCCCCGCCTGGCCGGCGCCACTCTCTACAGCACCCTGGAACCCTGCTCGGAACGCAAGTCCCGCCCCCTCACCTGCACACAGCTGATCCTCCGCTCCCCCATCCGCCGAGTAGTCATCGCCTGGCGCGAGCCAAGCCTCCTGGTAGCCGACTGCGTGGGGGTAGAAACCCTCCGCGCTCAGGCCGCCGAGGTCGAGGAACTCTCCGAGCTTGCCGATCAGGCCCGCTCGGTCAACGCCCATCTCCTGCCATAGGCAGGAGCCAGAGGAGGACGGAGCAATCAAGACCCGCCCCCTCGGGTCCTTGCTCCCTTAGAAGATAACCTCACCCTCGCCTGCCCGCGGCAAGCGAGTTGCATATTCCGGAACAGGAAGAACACCTGCCGCGGTCAGATCGTTCACCGTAATGCATGGCCCCTTACAAATATGGTCTAGCAACTGCCTTTGCTCCGGCTCCAGGTCGACCAGTAGACCTAGCACATTTACAAGCTCAAGCAGCTCCGAAGTCCACTCAGGAAGCCAGGTGGACGAGTACTCATGGTCGAGGGACCGCAGGCGCTTACCAGCAGGCTTCTTACGGCGGTAGCCGAACCATTTATCGAGCACATTCATTCCCGAAGTCGAGTACCGGCGCACTTCCGGCTCAACTGGACCAACGCAGCCTTCACCTATCCAGAGCTGCTTGCTCTCCTCGTCATATTGCATGGCTGTTGGCATACCATCCACAGTGTCCGGGATTGCCACCAGACTGACCGGGCGCCGATCAGCCGGAAGACGGGGGGACGCCGGGAGCATCTCGCCGCCGACTTCGGCACACCGGCCACCATAAGTGTGTAGCCACAGCACCCTTCGCCCAACTTCGACCGCATGGGACCAGAGCTCCGGGACGGCCGTCAGAGGGATACGAACGCCAGGGACCTCCAAGTCGTCCGCAAATTTCTCGGTGTATGCAGGATGGGATGTCACCGCCGCCAGGTATGCGACTAGATCTTCTGCGTTGACCGGTACACCAATGCGCCGATGAATGACACCGAGCAATTCTGGGGTGAAATTCGGGGTTAACCCATCCGCATTTCTGTACAGAGGCCGGACAGCCCCGCTGCGCCCATTGAAGTAGTGCATATCCGGGATGAATGCGCTAAAGACTAGCCCCGGGCCGTTCGCAATCGCATGAGCATTCTGCTCCACGACAAAGATTTGCGAATCTCCGCGCACTCGCCACAGGTCCGGCCGGGGCACTACCATCAGCCGATTATCTGGGATCACCCACTGACGATCGAAGGCTCGATAACCGACCCTCACCGGATCCACCAGAGCTCGATCCTCTTGTGCGAGCGTCACGGGGCCATGGTCTTGAATACCTGGAAGGGGACCGATCACGGTGTGAAGATGACGATCGCGCGCCTCGCCAAACATCTCTCGCTTGTCGGCTTCATCGGCCGAAGTAAAGAGCTGCCAACGACGCTCCAAGGTTTCCCGGTCAGGCGCGTATGCCCACACACGGCCTGTGGTAACTCCCCTGGATGACCACGGCATTAGATCGCTAAGACGTGGACTCGCTTCCCACAGATCACTGCCTGGGGGTAGGAACGGAGCCGTCTCACCGGATGCACACGTCCGCCACCGGCTGTCTCCGAGCCGAAGGTCCGTCAACTCCTGCACCTTTTCCCGCCGATGGCCGGCCAGGGATACATGCCGCACCACTGCAGGCGGCTTCACCCCTTCCGATTGCTCGTCGGGACGTCGCCACCGAACGAATACAGCGATGCAAAGCTCCTGAGCCACCTCCGGGAAAATTCGGGTAGCCGCGTCCGGCCGCTGACCTTCGGGGGATAGATCGATGATCCACCCTTCATCCGCCACAGACCGCAGGTACTTGCGCATGCCTGCAAATCCGGCGCCCTTGATCCATGCACGTGGCGTGATGAAAGTTATGACACCGAAGGGAGCATCACCGTGACTTTCGAACACCTTCCAGGCGGCCCAGTTCCAGAAGTAGATGTACAGATTCGACATCTTCGACTCGTATTTACCGTTGCCGGGGAGCCGGAAATTGCCGAGGGGCGCCTGAATCCCAGCATCAGGATCCCCAAGCTCGATCCACTTGCCCGCCCCCTGCCTCACTGCATCGTACGGCGGGTTTCCGATAACAACCATGACTCGCTCGTCACGCTTAACCTTGTTGGCTTGCTTTCGCGACTCAGCGATAGCCTTGAATGTGCCAGGCAGCCAGTTAAATTCTTCTTTGGGGTTGTCGAGAGTGTTCGTGACATAAAGGCGCAGCCCGCGCATCGGAGCAGAAGACTTAAGCTCCTTAAGCCTCGCATGCATGCGCAGTTCAGCGACAGCGTAAGGCCCGGTCTGCATTTCGAAGCCAATTAGCCTCTGTCCGGTCATTTCACGAAGTCGAGGCCCCACCGCACCTGGCCCCTCATCTTCATGAATCGACGCGGCGGCACGATCCAGAATATTTAGCAGAAATGTGCCCGTACCCATGGCTGGGTCAACTACAACAACTTGCGGAGAGGCGAATCCGCCGGAAATTCCCAGGCGCTGCTTAATTACATCCTCGGTGAACCTGACCATCGCAGCGACCACCCCGTTAGGGGTGTAGTAAGACCCTGTGCGTTCGCGCAATTTCGGGTCGTAGACCTGAAGGAAGTCTTCATAAAGGCGCAGGTACGCATCACCCGATCCATCGTCGAGGCGCTCCCAGTCAACTGGGCCGATGACGCGTATCAGAGTGTCGAGTGTTGTAGATAGACCGGTGAGGGAGTCGTCAGTCAACACATCCAATGCTTTACCCATGAGGGAATGCCTCTTGCCGAGCTTTGTGGCAATCCCATGCATTGTGTCGTGTTCGAAAACAATTCCTTCGACGCGGGCAAGCAGCAGCGCGAACACTACGGTTTGCGCATATTGGTCAGCGAACTCTTCCTCCGTCTGCTCCGGAAAAAGGAGCTTGCCCCAGTCTTCCTTTAGTACAGTGAGTGTTTCCAGACGCTTCCCAGCCCTCTCCAAGCGCAGCGCTTCCCGCACTTCCGCGCAGAGGAACTTGCATAGACCTGCAACAGCTCGAACCAACTGAGTGATGTTTCGCGGTGGCTGCGGAATCCAGGTCAGAAAGTCAAATATCGTACGGGATATGCCACTGTCGGCTGGAGCCAACTTACTTCCGGCACTCTTTACCGAAAGATTCATGCGAGCAATTTCACCGACACGCTGACCGTTCCGGTAGAGACTCCATTCATTGCCATCCGTATACAGCACGTTCGGCAGAAGCCTTAGTTTCTGCCATTGATTCGCATTGCGGCCTGTGAAGGAAGTCGGGTCTGCACCGACGCCGGGTCGCTTCAACTCCACGTGCCCAACCAGGGCATCTGCGATGCTCACTGCATAGTCCGGGCGGGCCCCGATATCAACGAGAGGGACCTCGCCGATCAGGACCGATTTCAGCCCGAGTGCTCCAGCAGCACTGGTAATGAGCCGCTCAAATGGCGCTCTCAGCTGATCTTCCGTACCGGTTGAGCCCTTGAGCTTCGGCTTTAACTCCTCGCCGAACACAGCTACCGCTGCACGAACAGCATCCTCGAAGTCCCCTAAATTGAGCACGGCCCCCCAAGTCCCCAATGCACTACATGTTTTGATGTTCCGTCACCATAGAACCGATGCCGATCTACGACAAGGGGTCACGGTTAGCAACAAGGGGGATGATGTGGACGCATGCACCCTGCTCGCACATACGTTCCAGAACGAGGGCTGGCCCGCCGCGGAAGCTCTGGGGCTATGCAGGCAGCCATCTTCGGGGGACCCGACGCACACCTGGTGCAGCTTCGTGTCCACGCAACGGCCTTGCACGCAGGCCCCAGAGCTGAGGTTGGGCTGCGAGCAGGCCCAGCCCTGACGTCGTTGGCAGGAGAGCGGGTACGGCTGCCTTAAGGAGCGCCAGCACCCTTGGCTCTACACAGCTCACTATCGTGTGAGCAGCGTGTGAAGTCTTCACCAAGCTGGATCGTCTTGCGGGTTTCTCCAGGTCAATTGGCATGCCGTGCCGCATCTATGGGTGCCCTCCGGAGCCGTGTGCGCAGGTTCGAATCCTGCCGGGGGCACTTCGCAGGAAGTGCCCAAAGACCCCGCCATCAGCGCTTTCGCTGAGAACGGGGTCTTCGCGTATGCGCAGCCAACTGCCGCGCTGTGCAGCCGTATGACAGCCTCTGCGGCCTATTCGCGGCCCAGTCCCCGCCAGAATCTCGCAGGTCAGCCCCAGCAACGCGAAGGCCCCCGGGATTCACCCAGGGGCCTCGGACCACAGCGGCGCCGCTCTCACTCGTACTCGCGCAGCAGCTCCTCGATGCGGCGGTTGCCGACCTCCTGCCGGCCGTCCAGGCACTTCGCGTACCGACCCAGGAGGACTTCCACGCTGTTCCCCGCCCGTGCGGCGACCTCAGTGGGATCTACGCCGGCGTTGAGCCACGTGGAGAGGGCCGAGTGCCTCAGGTCGTAGGGACGCCGAGCCAATGGCGAAGCGACCGCGGCCGGCGGCAGAGCGAGGATCCGCGCTTCCTGCCAGGCCCGGTAGTAGGTGGACGACGAGACCACTCCCCCGCCCTCGCTGTAGAAGAGCCGCCCGTCCCCGGCGGTTCCGAAGGTGTCGACGTGGTCCTGGAGCACGGCAACCAGCTGCGGCGGAATCGGCACCCGGCGGACCTCCTCGGCAGGCCGGTTCTTCAGCCCGCGGTCGTCGTGGCTCTCGCTGGAATCGGTCCACTGCTTGCCGACGCTGGGCCGGGACCGGTGCAGCACCGCCTCCCCCCACCCAGCGGACGGAAGGGTGAGATCCGGCAGCGCCAGGCCCACGGCTTCGGCCGGCCGGAAGCCCCCGAAGTACATGCACGCGAAGAGCCCGACCAGGCGCCTGCCACGTGCCCTTCGATAGCCGCCGACGTAGGAGACCGCACAGAGCAGGGAACGCGCCTGCTCGGGATTTGCCACCACCCGAGGATCTACGTCATTGGCGACTTTCGGCTTCTGCCACCGGACGGCGGACAACGGGTTTTCCTGGAACTCCCCAAGATCGACGGCATAGTGCATGGCGTTGACCAAGGTCCGCCGCTTCCGTTGAACCGTCTCTGCCGCTGCGGCAGTGCCATCCAATTTGATCTTCAGGGAATCCAGCACGGCCCTTGCCGCGACGGGATCGGCTAGATCCGCAAGCGGCCGGGAATCCTTGCCAACCCAATGCAGCGCGTTGGCGATCTCGTCCGGCAGGTCACGTTTATCCGGTCCGGGCAGCACGAAAGCCCAGTTACGCAGGGCCTTCCTTAGGACGGGGTCCGCAGGTCGGCCAGGGCGCTCATCCAGCAGTGCGAGGGTCACGGAGGTCAACGACTCGTTGATCCCGTCCCGGGTGTTCGGAGCGGAATGAGGCCACTTCATGGCTAGATACCGCAGCGCGAAGGTGTACCAGCTCAGGCTCGCTTTCAGCTCCGCCATGGAATCCGGAAGGCCGGACACTGAGTCGAATTCTTCTCCGTCGCGCGTAGCCCGGAGCAACTTCGATCGAAAGCTGTCAGCGAGCGCCTTCGTCCTCCGCGTCTCAGAAAATGGCTGCCCGGCGACCTTCCAGCGCACTTGATACGACGGACGTTTCCCTGGCTTAACGCGGATGGACCACACCCTCACATCCGTCGACTTCACGCGGCCGCTCCTTCCCGCGATCGGAGCCATGCCTGGAAGTCGGACCGCCACACCCTCAGCTCACCGTTCGGCAAGGTGAGCGCTTTGGGAGCCTTGCCGAGTTCACGCCACCGGTAGAAGGTGCGCCGAGAGATCCCCTTCAGCTCGGAAAGAACCTCCGCCGTGGTCATCAGCTCGTCCTTCACGACATGGCTCCTTCCAGGGCGCGTTGGTCGTACATGGCTTCGCGAGCGGTTTCTCGGTTGATGCGGATGTCTTCTGCGATGGAGGCCGCGAGGGCGGATTCGCCCGGCGTGTGGCCGTGTCCGGCGTACTGCCAGGAGGCGAGAACGAGCACGGTGTCCGGGTCGCCGAGCGAGTCGTGTTCCTGGGCGGCGCGGTAGTCGGCGCGGATCTGGCGGAGGGCACCGAGGGTGGTGGAGTAGCGGCGGGACTTGGTGGAGAAGTGGCCGCGGAAGCCGAGCATGTGGGCCCAGCTGTTGAGCTTGCGGTCGGGGTAGAGCGGGGCGAGGTCGAGGCATGCCTCGATGAGGCGCCGGGGGTGGTCGGGCACGTCCAGGAGGACGAGGACTTCCCGGTTGCCGATGCGGCGGTCGAGGCTGCCGGTCGATTCCGCTGCCTTGGTGGCGTACTTGGCGACGTACGAGGCGACCGCCTGCTCGGTGATGTCGTTACCGTCGTCGAAGGCGCGCACAGGCCGGATGTCGAGCTGACTGCCCCAGCGGAAGGGCCGGCGGGGCTGGTCTCCGGCAGCAGGGACGGTGATCGTGGTGTAGGAGTGGGCGACGGCCGCGCGGATCGAGTCGGTGAGCACGGCGACGGTGGCCCAGGAGGGCGGTGGGGAGTCGGGCCCGTCCGGTCCGTCGAGGCGGATCACGGCATGGAAGTGAATCGCGCCGCGCTTTTGGAACTCGGCGACCTTGCCGTAGGACAGGCGCAGTTGGTCAGCCAGGTCGCGTTGGGTGAGTCCGGCCCGAGCGGCGAGTTCACGGCGGAGCCGAGTGGTGAAGCGCTGCCACAGTTGTCCGGCGTGGTTGTTGAAGAGGACGGTTCCCGCGTAGTCGTACGTGGACGGATCGAGGGCCGTTCCGAGGGCGGGATCGTCGTCCTGGTGGTGGGCGCCGCAGCGGCAGGAGCCACGGTCGGGGCGGTTGTGCACGCGGCCGAAGGACGGAGCGGTGAGGGTGGCGAAGACGCGGGGGTGATCGCGGACGGTGGCCGGGATGTTCTTGGAGTTGTCTCCGGCGAGCCCGGCGCGGATCAGGTGGTAGGTGTCCCCGGCGTAGGTGTAGGCGCAGGACGGGCAGCGGGAGGCGCGGCGGTTGCCGCAGGCGACGCGGAGCCGTCCGTCCGGTTCGGTGTCGGTCGAGTAGCGGCGCAGGGTCTCGCCAGTGGTCTTGTCCTTGGCGAACGTCCAGCCGGTCAGGTGGATCGGGTCGGAGCAGCCGCCGGTGCGGCGCACTTGGTCTTGCCAGCGGTCGAAGCCGGGGGACCCGGCCACCCGGAGGATGTCCCCCAGGGTGGTCGGGTCCAGGCCCGCCAGGGTGGCGGTGTCAGTCACGCGCTCACCTCGGCGGGGGCGTTCATGCCGTCCAGTTCGCGGGCGGCTTCCTCGGCGGCGGTGGCGATGGCGCGCAGGACCTCGGCGGTGCCGGAGGGGGCGATGAGCACGACGTCCACAGGTCCGCCGCCGATGCGCAGGCTCACGAAGTCGGAGCCCGGGAAGGTGACGACGCGGGTGCCGGTGTCGGGGGCGAGGTGTGCGGTAACGGTGATGTCGTTCACGCCCGGCCCCCGATGAGCTGGGCGGTGCGGTCCGTGCGCGTGCCGGTGCCGTGGCAGGCCGGGCAGCGGACGGTGATGGTGCGGAGGCAGCCGTGACGGTCGCGGCCGCCGAGGGTTACCCGCACGGTGGGGAAGCCGTCGCAGTTCGAGCAGATCCGCGCGGTGGCGGTCGTGTGGTCGGTCATGATGGGTGTTCCTTCCTGTCCTTCGGGGTGGGTTGGGGTACGGCTCCGGGGCGGCGGTGACTTGGCGGTTGACGACCGCCCCGGGGCCGGTCAGAAGCGCTTGCGCGGACTGTTGAGCAGCGAGCGAAGGACGACGGCGCAGACCGCGACCGAGGCGGCTGTGACGGCGACCGCGAGGAGCATGGAGACGAGAACCGCGCCGACGACGAGGACCACGGCAGCGCCACCGCCGACGAGGGCGAGGAGCGTGCCGGGGGTCATCTGGAGGGCGGGGCGACTGGCCGGGGCGGGCGCGTGAGCCGGAGCCGCAGCGGGGCTGTGCTGGCAGGTGCAGGCCGTTGCCGGGTGCTGCTGCTCGATGTGGGTCGGCTGGACGATGAGCGGGGTGACGATGCCGGTCGGGGTCGGCATGGTGGGGATGCGAGGGCGGAGCATGACCGTTCTCCTTTCGATCACTTCTGCGTGTCGTTGACGACGTCGACGCCGGTACGGGTGCCGGACTCGATGGCGGGGGCCAGGAAGGTGTCGGCGAGGAGGAAGCCGCCGAGGAGCAGCACGACGATCAGCCAGGTCGGCGGGCGGAAGAGCCGGATACCGAAGTAGCCGAAGACGGCGACGACGAGGATCAGCGGGAGTTCGACGTTCATCGGGCGATCTCCTGTCAGGCGATGCGGCAGCGGTGGGTGCGTGCGGCGAGGGTGGCGGCGGCGCGGTTGGTGTAGTCCGAGGACCAGCCGCAGCGGTCGGCGGTGCAGACGGCGGCGTGCTTGGTACGGCCGTGCCGGTCGCGGTGTGTGCCGACTTGGACCGGGCCGATGCGCATGACGGAGTGGAAGAAGTCGCGGTTGGGCATGGTGGTGTCCTCTCTGGTCAGGTGAGTTGGGCGGCGATGGCGTCGGCCATGGCAGGCGGGACACCGAGGCGGGCACGCAGAGTGTCGGTGTCGATGGGATTGCCGGTCGCGGCGTGGTGGGCGTCAGCGAGCTTGCGGGCGTGAGCAACGAGCGGGGCGGGAGCCGAGACGGTGACCGGTTCGGGCGGAGGCGCGGGCAGTGCTGGGGCAGACTCCGAGGGCTCGACGGCCTCAGGTTCGGAATGCGGCTCGGTGGCGGGAGCCGGTTCGGCCGGCACAACGTCGGCCGACTCGGGTTGAGGGTCAGATGCAGCGGCGGCAGTCGGGGAGTGGGCAAGGAGCGTGCCGCCGAGGAAGGCGAGCGCGGGCCATCCGGCGATGCCGAACCGCAGCCAGGCCGGAGGGTGAGCCAGGTCGAGGAATCCGGCGGTGGCGACGTTCGCGCCGAGCGAGGCGACAAGGGCGATCAGGAACCAGCACCAGGCCAGCCGGGACGGCCCGTCATTGCGGAGCCGACGCCAGGCGGCGACCAGGAGCAGGTCGACGCTGACCGGGTAGGCCCATGCCTTCCACCCGGTCTGTCCCGCAGCGGCGGCGAGATCGTGCAGGTGGGCGAAGGAGAGGGCCCCGGCGATCACGGCTTGCACGAGGACGGCGTCGATGCGGATCGAGTGGCGCATGTCCTCACCTCCTTTCGAGGGGTGGGCGGTCCCGCCCCCGAATCGGGCATGGCGGGGGTAGGGACCTGACGCGAGACGGTCGCGCCAACCGGGATGCAGAGGTGGATCAGACGGAGGCGGGTGCCTCAGCAGGAGCCGGGATCTTGACCAGCGAGACCGTGGGAGGCAGCGGTCGGAAGGGAGCCAGCTCCGGCAGATCCGGGGTGCGGTGCGCGTTGCCGTTGCAGACGTTCACGGCCTGGCGCAGCGAGGTGAACGGGGTACGGATGCGAACCCAGCCACCGGTCGAGTCACCGGCCACGGCGGTGCCGGGACGGTCAGCGGGAATCTGGGTCGCGGCGAGCACTGCGTCCGGGGAGATGTCGCCGAACGCCATCTTGGCGGAAGCTTCGTCGTTGACCCGGTGGGATGTACGGCCGGTGAGCTGTGCTCGGAGCATGGTGATCCCGTCGCCCAGTTCCGAGCCGAAGCGCTGCCCGCAGATCTCCACATAGATCCCGGCAGCACGTCCGAGCTGGACGAGCCGAACCAGTGCCGTGATGATCCGCTCGCGGCGCTTCTTCTCCGCCGCATTGGCGAAGAGAGACAGCTCGGCAACCTCGTCGACCAGGAGGACGATCGGGACGGGCCGAAGGTGTTCGGGCAGGCCCCAGATGTCGGCAGTGATCTCCGCGTCCGGGACGTCCGAGCTGATGCGCTGTTCACGGCGGACGATCCGGTACGTCGCGGCCATCCTCTCGACGAGGACGTCGAGCAGTTCGGCGGCGTCATCGGCGTTGTCCGCGAGCGCCGAAAAGCGCCGAGCGAGCGGGTACAGCTCTACTCCTTCCTTGCAGTCGATGCCCACCAGGGCGACGTCGAGCCCGGCGAGTTCCTTGACCAACTGCCGCTGGTAGACCGATTTCCCGGACTCCGTAGCGCCGAGGTTCAAGGCGTGCGGGACCTGGCGGTAGTCGCGGTAGTGGACCTCACCGTCCTCACGCAGGGCGACCGGGATACGCATGCCCTCACGCTCGATCCTCGCGGGCATCTGCACCCGCTTGAGCACGTCATAGCCGGTCATCCGCAGTTCGATGACACCGGACTTGATCTCGCGGGAGGTGACGCCGTGCATGGTGAATGAGTGCCGAAGCCGGTCGGTGGAGGCAGTGAAGTCGAAGGCGTCCTGACCGGACCGAAGCTTGAGCCGGAGCACGAGGCCGGTACGGGTCGGACGGATGCTCAGGATTCGCGGCGGCCGCGGATCGGGGATGGGCCGGTGGGCGATGCGGGCCCAGGTGAGCCGCAGCCGGGACGGCGGGACCGTGAGCCCGCAGGCGTCCATGACTGAGGCGTACCGGACCAGGACCCGCAGGACCGCGAGGGCGATGCCGAAGCCGAGCCAGTACCAGGCCGGGCGCTGCCACTTGAGCAGCAGCGCCAGCCCGACGACAGCCAGGAGGCCAGCCGCTGTCCCGGTCATGATCAGGCAGCCTTCGGCTTGGCGGTGTCCGCAGCCAGCGAGGTGACTGCCACGGCGCGGAAGCTGATGCCGTGCCGCTTCTGGCCGCCGAACTCGTTCTCCCACGGCCGGGCCACGACGCCGGTCAGACCGACCGGGGTGCCGGTTGCCAGCTCACCGGTGAATCCGGTCTCCGGAACGGTCAGGGTCAGGATCTCTGCGTTGCCGTTCATGACGAACATGACGTCGATCGTCATCAGCGTGACGCCGGTGTCCCGGTCGGTGGCGACTTCACCTGTCTGGCGGTTGGCAATCTTCGGCTGCGGGGACTGGGCCACCATCACGACAGCACCGGCGGTGTCGACGGGAATCTGACGCATCGTCTTGTCTCCTGTGGTTGAGGCTGTTTGGTTCCGCCATATCGGGCGGCGAGATCAGGAGACCGCAGGAGGCACTAGACACATCACGGCCCGTATGGACGTTTGGGGACGTCTGAGTTATCGTCAAAACGTCCCCAGCGTCCCCCAGATGAGGGCGGTACGAGATGGCGAACGAACGTCTGCGAGCGGCGATTTCGGCAAAGGGCGAGACCATTCAGTCGGTCGCGCAGCATGTCGGAGTGGACCCGAAGAGCGTCGAGCGATGGATCACCACGGATCGCACGCCGCATCGCGGCCACCGCTGGAAGGCGTCAAGCTTCCTCGGCGCCGATGAGGTGTACCTATGGCCTGCTGTCACCAAGCAAGCAGAAACCGCCAGCACTTCGGAGCTGGTGACGTACTACCCGCACCGCGGAGCAGTGCCGGCCGCGCTCTGGTCATCGCTCATCGAGCAGGCCACCAGCCATGTCGAAATCCTGGTGTATGCAGGTCTCTTCCTGTTCGACAGCCACCCGGATCTGCCGGACCAGCTCGCCGACAAAGCCAAGGCGGGCGCCCAAGTCCGCATACTCCTCGGTGATCCGGAGTCGGAGATGGTCCGCCAACGCGGCGAGGAAGAGGGCATCGGCAGCGACCTTGCAGCCCGAGCACGGATCACCCGGCGCTACCTCGAACCGGCCACCAAGACGCCCGGCGTCGAGATCCGGCTTCACGACACGATCCTCTACAACTCGATCTACCGGTTCGACGACGACATCCTGGTGAATCCGCACGTCCTCGGAGCACCGGCCGGACAGAACTCGGTCCTGCACTTCCGCTACATCCCCGGAGCCCGGACGTTCCGGCACTACATGAAGAGCTTCGACTACGCGTGGGAGCAGGGCACCCCGTCGTAACCACGCTCGGCGGCGAGCATGCGACGCTGGAGTCATGGCCCGTATCGACTACTTCAACGATCCCAATGCCCCGGAGGCGAACAGCATCGTCCCGTCCGTCACGGCCGTGGCGTGCAACGAGGCTGGAGAAGTGCTGCTGATCCACAAGACCGACAACGATCTGTGGGCACTCCCCGGCGGCGGTGTGGACGTCGGCGAATCAGTTGCGGACGCCGCAGTACGCGAGACGAAGGAAGAGACCGGGTTCGACGTCGAAGTGACAGGGCTGGTCGGCCTCTACACCAATCCGGCTCACGTCATGGCGTACGACGACGGCGAGGTACGGCAGCAGTTCTCAATCTGCTTCACAGCGAAGATCATCGGCGGCAAGTTGCGGACGAGCAGCGAGAGCAAGGAAGTCGCGTTCGTCCGGCCGGAGCGGCTAGACGAACTGAACATCCACCCGTCCATGCGGATGCGGATCGACCGCGGGCTGTCTGGCGAGACGGAGCCTTACATCGGCTGATCACCAAGGCGCGCGAGAGTCCGCTCGACAGCAGCACCGAGGTACGGCCGAGCCTTGCTGATCGCGGTGTGAACCTCGCTGCCAGGCTCATAACGAACCAGGATCTCGTCAATGCGCCGGCCGAAGTCGAAATGCTCCCCGGCGGGGCCAGTGGTCATGTCGGCGAAGATGAGCGCATCCAAGACCGGGGAGTCTTCGCGCTCATAGACGGCAAGCTCGGCGGACAGCCCGCGCTGCTCAGCCTCATACACCGCGCCGGAGTGATGCGCGACGAGCCGCACCAGGCGGTCTGGAGCACCGAGGGCCGACAGATACCGGGCACCGTCAAGCGGATGGAACCCGGTGTCGCGCAGCTCGGGCGCGTACCCGATGTCATGGAGCCAGGCCGCGGCGACCAAGAGGTCCCGCTCACCCTCTGGCAGAGACTTCGATGCTTCGACAGCCCGCGCGGCAACAGCCTGAGTGTGCAGCCAACGGTTCCCGAGCGGCGGCAACAACGACTCGGCCAGCTCGGCCGCTCCTTGGGGCGTATCCAGCGCAGAAGGCATGAGCAGCACGGTAACGCAGCGGACGGGCAGGTCGACAGGCCAGCCAGGACCACGAGGTCGGTGCGGTAGAAGTTTCCCTACTTCATCAAGGCCCGCGCACGGCGCCGGCGCGCGCCGCCTCTGCGGCGCGGCCTGCCTCCTGTCTCCGCCCCGGCTGGCCGCGCCCGGCGGCGCGCTGGGTGCTGGCGGGCAGAGTGAGAAAGTCATCCGCTGGTCAAAGACATGCCTCCGGCGGGGGCGCTCAGACTCCGGGATGGACGGGGCGCCGTTGGCGAGTGCCGGCCGGATCGTGGTGAGCGTCGTGGGCTCCCATCCCGTCCGCCTTCGACCCAGGCAAAGCCGAGCAGTCGCGGCCCAGGGCGTCAAGGTCGTTCGTACAGTGGCGCGCTCCACCTTGACGCCCTGAACCACGACCGCTCCACGGCGTGTGGGTCGAAGGCGGACGGGATGGGAGCCGGGGTGGATGGTGGGTTCGGCGCTGCCTTACCCCTCCCCCCCCCGTGAAGCTAGGCCAACATACGCCCTAGCACCCATGAGTGGAGATCATCAACAAGCCGCTTGTACGTTGCGACGTTCAATTGCCCGCCGCGGTAGTTCTCCCCATGGGCAGTTTTGTTGCGAACCGCCAGCAAGTTACCCAAAGAATTTCGACGCTCATCTGTATCCAGAAATGAAGCAATTTCATCTTTCCAGATATCTCCAAACCTTCCCACGAGTTTCTCCAGAGCTTCGGGGGTCAAGTTTGGCGCCTTATTGAAGGACGAGAGGGCGAAACTCCGCGCGGCGCCAGCGGTGGTGCTGGCGATATACCCGCAGACAGCCTGGAAAATCAGCTGCTCCATGTACCCCGAAAGGCGAATGCACATGTACTTGTGCATGTCTTCCTGGAGTGGAATATCGACCGAAAGAAGGCCGTCCCTGTACCTCTTGTACGAGGAATCCAGGTCAGTCTTAAGTTTCAATATCTCGACCCGGGCGTTACTCTTGTTCGTCGGCAAGTGGTTCCCCCCGGAACGCTCTGGCTGCGAGCCTGATGCGGGCGCTGACCTGCTCCGCGTGAGAGGTGCTTTCCGAGATGGCGTACTGGTACCTGTCATTCCTTAGGAGATCCGCAAGCGCCGCCGAAACACCCTGAGTAGAAATGTCGGCACGCTGTTCAAGTGCAGACATGAGGCCTACCAATACGGCATCTGTGTGCGCCGCGTTCACTTGAGTTCCGCGAATCTTAAGAGCCTTCGGCCCCTGGGCCTCATTGAGTAGCGCAGTTGCCTTAGTGAAGCGAGCTCGGATCGCTTCGGAATCCGCGGGAAGTTGATCCTGATTCACCTCCAGGTAGTCGTTCAAGAAGCGCGCCATGGGAGGCCGAAACACCTGAATGCCCCGGGCTGTCGGCATCAGGGAGATGGCCCGAAGAATCAACTCGTGATCCTTTAGGTCGCGGTTCTGCGGCCCAAACAAATCCCTCCAGTTTGGATCCTGATTTAGATCTCTTACGAAGTTAACAGTCTCCCCTGCGTACAGGGCGACCCGGATTTGCTGCGGCTTTAGATTCGTCCCTCCGCTGTTGATTCTTTCGAAGAGTGAGTAGACTCCTCGCTTCCCTTCCGCTCCCTTGGGTACGACAATAGTCGCCTGAATGAACGTGTTATCGAAGATGCGCTGCTGGGTGGGCTCCAGATTTTCATAGGTGTGCCCCTTGAAATCATCGCCCACATAGCGCAGTGCGAACTTACTCAGCCCTCTAACTGACCGGTACGTCCCTCGCTTGAAGGCTTGTAGAGTCGTGAGGCGCTGCTGACCGTCTAGGACGAGGTAACGTCGATCGGCTAGCTCAACGAGGAAAATTCCTGGCACTGGGTAGCCAAGCAAAATGGACTCAATGAAGCGGTCCATTTGCTTTTTCTTCCAGACGAGACCTCTCTGGAAACCTTCAAAACCTGCAATGTCATCGTCGGCGAGCGGTTCGAAAGTGGGGATTATGAACGTGTCATTGTTGAGACGCTTAACCAGGCCGTCGACGTCGAAGTCCGCCCCGAAGTATCGCAAGGCATCATCTGCCCGAACGGGCGTCCTGTCGACTTCATCCGTCTCAGGATCCAGGACATCTGAATCTTCCTTAACGAAGCTTTCCTGTGGATCTTCGTCCGACTCGGACGCTGCGGCTTGGATGCTCTGACTCTCTGTCATGGCGTAACCCTAGTAGTGACGCCCCCCTGCTGGGGGCACTTGTCCATCTTTCGTTCGGGCTGTCATCGCTCGGTCGTACGCTTCCGCCATGCGTAGAGGAGCGATCACACGAGAGTCCGTGCTCAAGGTCCTGGTGGAGCACGACAAGTTGGGGCGTGAAGTCTTCCTGGCAACGTACGGCTTCGGGGAGGCCCGGTCCTACGTCCTGGTGCACGAGGGGCGGGAGTATGACTCCAAGGCCGTCGCCGGGGTGGCGCACAAGTGGGATCAGGGGCGGGTCCTCGCGGCCGACGAGTTCAGCGGGGGCAGAGACCATGCCGCAGTGTGGCTCAAGCGTGTGGGCTTCCAGGTAAAGGCCATCAAGAACCCGGATTGGGCTCGGGACGAGATCATCCTTGCGTGCCACCTGGTGATGGACAACGGCTGGAAGGGGCTCGATGCCCAGGACCGCCGGGTGGTGGAACTGTCCGCTCTGCTCCAGTTGCTTCCCATCCATGCTGAAGCGGACCGCAACGAGAAGTTCCGCAACTCCAACGGCGTTACTCGCAAGACGTTCGACATTGCCACTCGGCACCCGGAGTACCAGGGGAAGCCCACCAACGGCGGCGCGCTAGACGTCGCGGTGCTGCGCGAGTTTCTTGCCCGGCCGGAGGCGATGACAGAGGCCGCGCGGCTTATCCGTCAGGGCATCGCGACCGGCGAACTACAGTCCTTCGCACCGACTGAGGACGAGGAGTTCGGCGACGACTTCAGCGCGCCCGAAGGGCGACTGCTCATGCGCCGGCACAGGGCACGAGAGCGCAACAAGGCTCTGCGCAAGAAGAAGATCGTCTCTGTTCTTCAGCGTGGCGGACAGCTCGCATGTGAGGCATGCGGCTTCGACTTCGAGAAGATCTACGGGGACCGCGGTGCCGGGTACATCGAGTGCCATCACGTCCTTCCGCTCCACGTAGCGGGGGAAGGGCGGACCAAGCTCAGCGATCTCGCCCTCATCTGCGCCAACTGCCACCGCATGATCCACCGGCGCGCGCCATGGCCGACCCCTGGGGAGCTGCGAGCCTCGATAGAGCAGAAGCATGCGGACGACAGGCGCGCTGCGGCAGCTCTGAACACGACCGCGCCGGGCCGCCGACGAGCACATGCCGAGCCCGTGAGCTGACATCCACTGCCGACATCAACGGCGGCGCACAACGGCAGTCCCCGGGAACCTTGGACGGCAGCCGAGGCAGGGCCCGCCATTGTGCGCGAACCACTCCGGCAGAACTCCTAATGCGGTGCTCACGCACGAGCGCCCTCCCGTGCCGTCCTCGGGCCGTGGAAGGGCGCTCAACGATGACCAACGCCGACAACTGCCGACAGCTCAGCAGGTCAAGACGCTGTTCGTTTAGGCGGCCGCAGGTCACGGCCACCGATGATCAGTTGTGGCTGTGCAGCGACTCAGTAGATCAAGCTCGGCCGGCCCCCACGCCCGGTCGCTCGGCAATGGACTGTCAGCCAAGGCCACAGGCGGTCCGTCAGCAGTCGGCTGGCCGGTCAGGCCACGGCGCCGAACGACCCAAGTCAGACGATCTCTGAGCGGAGATCCACTGAGCCGGCCATACTCCCGTGCATGTCTGTGGACCCCAGCGAACGCGATGAGTCGAAAGCGCCGGACGGAACCCCGTGGTGGGAGCTCTCGATCCGGCCGGGAACTAAGAAGCAGCGGTTCGGGCAGGAGTGCCGATTGGCAGCCTGGCTCTGGTTCAGGAAGGACGTAGGCGACACGTTCACGATGCGGGAGCTGCGCGCCGCCCTGGGGCCCGACATAGCTGAAAGTTCGGAGCACTTGAACCGCAGGCTGCGAGAGCTGCGCAAGTGCGACTGGATCATCCCCTCGCAGCGGAACGATGCCACTCTCGCCCACGACGAGTACCGCCTAGAGGCCAAGGGGGGGAAGCTATGGATTGACAGCGAGCGGGCGAAGTACGAGAAGTTCGCCCCAAGCGCTCGGGTCAGGAGATTCGTCATGGAGCGTGACGGCTCTCGTTGCAGGATTTGCGGGGCAGGCGTCGATGAGGAGTACCCCGGCGAGCCCGGGACCAAAGTCAGGCTCACCATCGGCCACCTCGTGCCGCAGGAGCGGCTAAAATCGCGCGGCGCCCGAGACGACATCGACAACTGGCGCGTTGAGTGTTCTCGCTGCAACGAAACAGTTCGGGACGAGATGCCCGACCCCGAGCAGTACGACGAAGTTATTGCCGGGCTGAAGCGGCTGACCAGCAAAGAAGCGGGCGAGCTTCTTAACTGGATGAGGAAGGGTGAGCGCCCCCGGTCAAAAGTCGACCAGGCTTACGACCGAGCTCGCAAGCTACCTCACAGTGACCGGACGGCGCTGATCAATCACCTCGCCAAACGCCTCGGCGAAGTCAGCTGATTCGGGAACGCATCTCAGCGAATCGCGCGTGCCGCTCGTGGCCTTCCTGCCCTATGAAACCCTTGAAGCCCACGAGTCGGTACGCCCGTCCGCCAAGCTGCTCGTCTTCGTCAATCACGAAATCCCTTGCGAGCATGGCCATACGACGCTCGAAGGCCCGAGAATCGATCTTCTCTCCTGCCAGCTTCACCAGCTCCCTTTCCGTAAGCGGAACTGGGGCATTCTTCAAAGCCAGATAGAGACGGTCATGCATGACCTCGTTCTCCACCTCGGAAAGTTCCTTTGGCTGACCCTTGCGGTTGAGCGCGTTGGCGATCGACGTACCGACTGCCCTGGCCACCGGCGGGGGGAAGGCGTTGCCGACCTGCCGATACTTCGTTGTCTTACGGCCTGTGAATTCCCAGGCGTACTCCGGCTCTGGCCCCCAGCCCTGGATACGCGCGACCATTTCCGTGGTGAGCTTGGGCAGGAAGTCAACACGGTGCGACGCGCTCGGTGGGGCGTCGGCAACGCCCATCGCATCTACGCCGAGTGCACGCCAAGCGGCCTTGGCGCGGGTCGGGCCAAGATCTGCTCCGCCGTGTTTCTTGGAGCCTCCCACAATGGTGGGCGCAATGTCGTTCGCCTTTTCTCTCCACGCCTCAGCGCCCGGCCAGCCATCTTCTGCCATCAAGTCGAATAGCGCTGTCCCGACCGTTCCCTTATAAGGCGCCTCTTCAGGCCACTCAAACCACTGAGCATCTTCATTGCGCATTGCAACTAGGACGAACCGCGGGCGCAATTGCGGCACGCCGTAGTCACTCGCATGGAGGAGCTTCCAGTCGGACCAGTACCCGAAATCCTTCAGTCGGTCCTTCACGTGCTGACGGTACGCGGAGAAACGCGGCATCGAGAGCCCACGCACGTTCTCTAGGAGGACAGCCCTAGGCTGCATCCTTCCGGCGAGTTCAACAGCCCACGCGAAGAGGTCTCGCTCGTCGGTGGCGCCGAGCTGCTTACCAGCGATGGAGAATGGAGGGCAGGGGACACCACCAGCGAGCAGGTCGACGTCAGGGAACTCCTTGGGGTTCCACACCCCCTCGTCAGCCACGTCACCGTGCCGCACGTCCCAGTGTTCGCGGTTCTTCCTGAGAGTGGTTGCCGCGTTCTCATCGAGCTCGACAGCCACCGCATGGTCGAACCCTGCCAGCTCCAGGCCGAGCGACTGGCCGCCAGCGCCCGCGCAGATCTCCACGGCCGTCAGATCAGCCACGCTCGTACCTCCAGGTTGTGATTGCACAGGTCTACCATCCTGACGCATCAAACACCGAGGGTCTGACAGTGTTGGCTACGGTGTAACCGATGGCCCCCAACAATGACCCCACAGCGTCGACGCCGCCGACTCCCGGCCGCTCGCGCAACATGGCTGCGATCAAGCGGCGGGACACCAAGCCCGAGCGGATCATCCGTTCTCTCCTTCACGCCGCAGGGAAGCGGTACCGCGTTGACGTCCGCTTGCAGCTGGAGGGTGCGCGACCGCGACCAGACATCGTCTTCACCCGCGCCCGAGTAGCTGTCTTCGTGGATGGGTGTTTCTGGCACTGCTGCCCCGAGCATGGCCGGCAGCCTGGTGTTAACGGTGGCTACTGGGGGCCGAAGCTGGAGCGCAACGTCGCCAGGGACAGGGCCGCCGACGAGGCCCTTACAGCCGCGGGATGGACAGTCGTCCGCGTATGGGAGCACGAGGCTCCGGTGGAAGCTGTAGAGCGCATCATCGCGCTCGTCGACGCCGTTGCCCCGGCTAGTCGAGGCGCCCGAACTCGATGAGGTCCTGTACCGCGTCCTCTTGCCTGCGCAGAACGACTCGGCCGTCGCCATTGCTGTAGGCCAGCACAGAGCTCCCGGGCGATAGCCCTGCCTCGGCGAGCACCCCGAGGGGGAGAACGACCGAGCCGTCTTCTGCGATCGTCAGCTGAATAGGTTCCCTGAGCACGGAAGAGAGCCTCCTACGCCTCGGCCGCAGTCGCAAGCGACGGTTGGCAGCGCAGGTCGGTTGGCTGTGACCGATTCCCTCGGCCGTACAGAGCCGGTCCTGGCCCTGGTCTTAGTTCTGGTCTCATTCGCAGGCGTACCTTCCCGTCCAAACGAGTACCAGAGCCGACCGAGCTTCAGGACGACGAGCCCCCGTAGACGCAGGTGAACGGCTCCGTACGGCCCTCTAAGGGGCACGAGCACACTTGGCAAGCGTGTGGGGCAGCAGCTGCACACTCGCTCGCCGGTTGGTCGCAGCCCGCGTATGGTCGCGCGCCGGGGGGATCGCTGAAGGACGGCACGAGGGTGTGCCGGAAATGGGGGACCGTGAGCAGGAGACGCTACGTCGCCCGGGGCGTGCCGGGTGGTTACCGGATCTGGGACAACCGGGGACGTCGATGGTGGGGCGATCTCTACGAGTTGTGTCCTGACGATCTCGTGGCCGAGCTCAACGGCCAGGCGGACCATGCACGGATCACTGCGCTGATGAAACGCTACCGGGCGCAGAAGCGGTAGGTGGCCCCGGAGCGTGGATGATGAGCACGCGCACCACAAGCGCACCAGAACGGGCCGGGAACAGCGGGGAATCACGGGGAAAGCAGCCGAGCCCGACGAGGCCGCGCCCCGACCATTCGCCCCGGTCAGCGCCCGAACCGGCCGCAAATGATCGCAGCTCCCCAAGCTGAGGGCTCAGGCGCCGTAATCGCGGGCCGGCTGTCGCGCGGCTTGCTCTGGACGACGGCAAGGCGCGGAAGCTGCAACTACTGAACTTTATTCAGTTCCGGTAGCGGCTGGGGCGCAGCGGCAGCGCGTGCATGGTGCCCGGCTAGCTGCGGTCTATTCGTGGACTGGCGGGGCGGCGGATGCCACCCCTAGGCCCCTGACCTCTGGAAACGCGTGAGACACACGGGGCCTCCGGAGCCGTGTGCGCAGGTTCGAATCCTGCCGGGGGCACAGAAGCCGGACCAGCGTGAAACACCCGCTGACCTGCGGAAGTGCCAGACTTCAAGAGCCGGACCCAGTCCCACTGGGTCCGGCTCTTTGTCGTTGCACCCCGAGTGCTCTTCGTCCGGCGCTGGGGACGGGGCAAGGTGCACAGGTGGTGGAAGCGCTGGGCATTGCCATCCCTAGAAGTCGCCGTTCGGGTTTTCTAGGTCGTTGCCCCGTTGAACAAACGCCCGGATGCCGATGAGAGGTGTGCCGACCGGTGTGCGCCCCCTCGCCGGTTCGAGTCCGGTGTTACGGGCCATGCGTTCAGGGGCGTGGCGGCCGGTCATGGCGGTGGCGTCATCTCGCCAGCGGCAGCCGACGACGCCGACGTCACGGGCCGGGGGCTGGTACCGCCCCGAGTGGAGGTGCAATGTTCTGTGGGACAACCCGGTCTTAGCGTTCTGGGCCCCCACTTGGTGGCTGACCTCTCCCTCATGGATTCGCCGCCCAGTCGGGCAGTCGACTGCAGGTCGGTCATGAAGGGGCCTTCGTGGTGACCGGCCCGAGTGTTGGCGGTCCCCACCCAACCGCCCTGCCGAGGGTGGCTGGACTGACCGGTTTCGCGTGCCAGTTGGTGCCTGAGCGTCCGGGCGTGAACCGGCCCCGGCTCAGCCTTGCGGGGGTTTGAGGCTGGCCGGGGCCGGGGTCTGGGGCCGTCCGGGGGAGGGGCGGCGCCCAGCTTGGGTGGGTGGCCGTCGCGGGTGTGGGCGACGGCCACCCAGGCGTGGGGGGAGCAGGCTCCGCGGGAATTGTCGGGGTGTCGCGTGCTGCTCGTGGGGGTGCCCCGCTAGCGCGGCAGGTGTGGGGGGTGGGTGGGGATTGGGGCGCGGCGGTGTTGCCGATGCGGGCGGGAGTGGCAGGAGTCGGGCGGCGGACCGCGGCTTGGGGCCTCTGCCCAGTGACTAGAAGCCCCTGCCCGGCGGCCGTGAACCTGCTCGGTGGCTCGGGCCTCCTGGTGGATGCCGGATTCGTCCGCTGCCTCGCCCGTCCGTTACTGGGGAGTTGAGCACTCCCACTGGTCCGCCGTGTCCTCGGGCATCGACCAGATCGCTATCTCGCAACCGCAGTTGCAGGTCGGCACAGGTGTTCTGGGTCTTCTGGTGGCGTCGGGATGCTGCTGGGTGGCGCGCATCGTCGTGGTGGTCATCGGTTCTGCCTTTCGTGAGGTGGTGGTTTGTCAGAGCGTGGAGTAGTGCGCCGTGGAGTCGTACGCCCAGGGCTCGTACGCCGTCCCCGGCGAGACCCCTCGCTCAGGCCGTCCGCGGTTGATGGTCCGGGCCGTTGGCGTGGTTCCCTGCCGGCGGGGCGTCAGGCTTCGGCGTACGGGGAAGGGGGCTGGGGGCCACTGCCCTCGCGGGCCGCGATCCATTTGTCGTGGAGCCACATCTGGGTTGCGCGGCGGTTCGCCGAGCCGTCCCAGCGGACGTCCCGTTCGTAGGTGACGACTTCGCCGTTCCCGTCGACGATCACCCACGTGTAGAGGCCGTTGTCGTGGTGGGTCTTCACCTTGGCGCCGGCGACCGTGTGGACGGCGCCCGCCTTGTCGCGCACCTCTTCGTCGTGCCGGTCCACCCACTGGACCGACAGGCCGTCCGCGTGGTCGGGGGCGAAGTCGCGCAGCCACTCGAAGGCCGTCTCCTCCGCCTTGTCGTCGGCCGGTACGGGCGACTTGGCTCCCGCCACCGTCATCCTGGTGTAGCCGTACAGGGTGCCCTCGGCGTCCACGACGGTGGTGATGTGCTCGCCGCCCAGGTCGCGGGTGGTGTCCTGTTCGTAGCGGACCACGGTCACCGGGCGGTCCTCGTGGCGTTCGTCGCGGATCTGTGCCGGGTGCCAGCCCTCGGGGATCGCCAGGCCCGCCTCGGCCAGGGCGGCCTTGGACTGCTTCGTGGCGGCCCTGGCCCTGTCGCTGCCCTTGGCTACCGGCTTCACGTTCTTCTCCTTCGGTGCGGTGTCGTACGTCGCGGTGGGCGCGGCGGACGCCGTGCCCGGGTCGCCGTCGTCGGCGGTGACCAGTACCGCCGTGCCGAGCACGCAGGCTCCGCCGAGGGCCAGAGCCGCGGTGAGGATGCCGTATCGCATGGCTGGATCGGTTCCCTTCCTTGGGGTGCGGGTACGGGCGGGGCGGGTCAGCGGCGTACGCGGTGGCCGAGGGCGGCCAGTACCGCGCCCGTCCCGAGCACGCCGGCGATCACCGCGAAGACGGTGGCGTAGTCCCCCGCCGCCGTCGCCAGCTGCGGGCCGACGCTGGCGCCGATGAACAGCGCGAACGTGTAGAGGGCCACCGCCGCGCCGCGCGCCGGGCCCGCCTGCGAGCCGATGGCCTCCACGAGCGCCGGCGCCGTGACCGCGATGCCGAAGACGAAGACGAACAGCAGCGCGGCCAGCAGTACGGCGTCGAGGTCGCCCCCGCGCGAGAGCAGCGCCGATCCGGCGCTCACCGCGGCGGCCAGGAGCAGGGCTCCGACGACCCGGCTCACGGCCGGCAGGCGTACGAGGAACGGCGTCACCAGCGGTACGAGCACCATGGCCGGCAGCGAACTGGCGCGCAGCAGGAGCATCGCGTCCGGGTCGCCCGCCAGATTGGCGGGGCCGGCCACCTGGAGGCCCGTGTAGACGGCGACGAAGCCGCACAGGAGCGTGACCGTCGCCAGCAGGAGCAGGACCAGGGACGGCTTGGTGAGCAGCCTGCCCATCGCCCGGTAGGCGTCGAGGGAGGAGGAGGTGGTCGAGGTCCGGTCCGGGCTCAGGACGCCGCGCAGCAGCAGGGCGCCGCCGATCATGCCGGCCGCGCAGATCAGGAAGACCGCACGCCAGCCGAGGGCGTCGGCCACGGACTGCGAGAACACCTGGCCCAGTACGCCCGCGGAGAGGAACGAGCTGGTCAGCCACGTCATGGCGGCCACGCGCCGGGCGGGCTCGATGCGCTCGGCGATGTACGCGAAGGCGGGCGGCGCGAAGGTGGCCGCGCTCAGGCCCTGGACGACGCGCAGGGTGCAGCCCACCGCCAGGTTGGGCGCGGCGGCGACGGCGGCCGTGGTGAGCGCGGTGAGGAACAGGCCGAGGACGATCAGCTTGCGGCGTCCGAAGCGGTCGGACAGCGGGCCCCAGAAGAGGAATCCGGCGGCGTACCCGAAGCCGAAGGCGGTCGTGGTCCAGCCCGCGGCGGCCGCGGTCGTGGACCACGAGTCGGCGAGCAGGCCGAGCACCGGGAGCACGGTGTAGAGCTGGCCGACGATCAGGACGCCCACCGCGCACAGGGCCGGCACGGTCCTGCTGAAGGAGGCGGCCTCGGGGGCCGCCCCGGGCGCGGCCTCGGATCGGGGCGAGGGCATTGCCCTGGCCGGCTTGGTCTCACGCAGCGGCGTCGCCGCGGG
Source organism: Streptomyces sp. NPDC046122 (assembly GCF_056429965.1). Lineage (NCBI taxonomy): Bacteria > Bacillati > Actinomycetota > Actinomycetes > Kitasatosporales > Streptomycetaceae > Streptomyces > Streptomyces sp. NPDC046122. Next base: position 450,911 of record NZ_JBWKLQ010000001.1, read on the forward strand.
CGTGACGGTCGAGTCGGTGGTCATGACGGACATAGAACCAACCAACCAGTTGGATGTCAACGCGTCCCAACCATTCGGTTGGGTAATCTGGCCCTATGGCTAGAGACACAGCAGTGACGAAACAGAAGCTCCTGGGCGCGGCTCGCCAGGAGTTCGCCGCCCTGGGGGTGGCGGGGGCGCGGGTCGACCGCATCGCCGAACTCGCCGGGGTCAACAAGGAGCGGGTCTACGGCCACTTCGGCAGCAAGGAAGGGCTGTTCGCGGCCACGGTCGGCGCCGCCATGGACGAGCTCACGGAAGCGGTGGGCAAGCCGGGCGACGACGTCGCCCAGTGGGTCGGCTCGGTGTACGACTTCCACCGCGAGCGGCCGGAACTCCTGCGTCTCCTCCTGTGGGAGGCCCTGCACCAGCGGGAGCCGTCGATCGCCGGCGAGGAGGACCGGCAGCGGGGCTACTCCCTGAAGGTGGACGCGCTGGCCGAGCGCCTCGGCGTCGCGCCGGGACCGGAGGCCGCGGCGATGCTGCTGTCGCTCATCGGCCTGGCCGCGTGGCCCAGCGCGGTACCGCAGCTCTCGCGCCTCATCGTCGGCTCACGGGTGGAACCCGAGGACATGGGAGCGGCCGTCCGGGCGAGCGTGGTGGAGCTCGCCGGGCGCGTGGCGGCCGGGCCGGTGCGGCCCGCGAGCGGCTGACGGATGGAGGACGGCTTACGCCGCGGTCCGCATCCCGGAAACGGTGAACGGTCGGCGAATTTCCTAGCATTCGCAAAGCGTGTGGCGTGGGTCACCCTGGAGGAGGTTGTCAACCAACTAGATGTTTGGCAGTGTTCAACCTGTCGCGGGGCTGAAGGAATGGCCTCGCGGCGGGGGAACGCGTAGACATATCGCCGGGGGGAAATATGTATTTCATGTGTACTGAGTGTCGCCGACACCGACGTAACGGCGCGTTGATTCACCGCCCGCCGAGGTCGTAGACCGTTCTGGTCGTCGCAGGGCCTTCTGGCCACAGACCGCCGGTGTCCCCTGAAATCGTACACATCATCTCTCTCTGGCACGAACTCGCCGCCCAGCAATCGGAATTCAGGCTTCCGATTCGCCGCGGGTTCGGCGAGACGCACAAGCCGCTGCACGCACGGGCCCATTGACGCGCCCGCCTTCCGCGCGGCTCCTCTTCACCGTTCCCCGCCTTCTCACACCCCCATGCGCCGGCCGTGCCGTGCCGCAAGGCGTCCGCACGGCCAGAAGCACCCGAATCCTTCGGAGGACCCATGTCCGAACACCTTCTGAAAAGCGTCTGCCTCGTCGGGGACCGCTTCAGCTCCTTCGCCAAGCACGAGGCGGTGCGCACCGTCAGCGGCTTCGTCTCCGCCGTGACGTCCGGTGTGTACGACGACCTCGACACCCCGCTCCTGCTCTGGGAGGGGCAGGGCGTCAACGACTTCGACCGCGAGTACGTCCGTGCCGCACTCGAAAGAGCCGGCCTCTCGCGCAAGATCCTCACCCAGCCGAACAACCCCGTCGTCGTCCCGCGCGCGGAGGCTCACAAGAACCGCGAGCCGAACGTCCTGCTCGCGGGCCTCCAGCAGCAGGGCGAGGACACGTACCGGGCGACGCTGCGGCTGCACTCCGACAACGAGCTGCTGCTCGACCACCAGACCGGTGAGCACGTCCAGGGCATGGTCGCCATCGAGGCGTTCCGCCAGATGTTCATCGCCTTCTGCGAGAAGTTCGTCGCCGCCCAGTGGCCGGAGCTGCGCCACTACTACATATGGCACGGCATGGACATCAGCTTCGACAGCTTCCTGTTCCCGCTGGACGCGGACATCACCTGCACGGTGGTCGAGTCCGACACCTCCGACCCGGCGCGCCTGAAGTTCACCGTGGACCTGGACCTGCACCAGGCGGGCAACCGCGCGGCGCACGCGCGGATCAAGTTCACCGCCTACGACGCCGACCGCCTCGGGCCCAAGGAGCACCGCCTGGCGGCCGGCGCGGTGGCGAACGTCCTGAACGGCGCGGCTCCCGAGCCGGCCCCCGCCCGCACGGCCTGACGGTACGGCCGTACGACCGACCGGTCACCGCGCGACCGGTCACCGCGCGACCGTACGGCGCCACCGCGGCGCGACCGCACGGCACGACCCGCGAGACAACGGAGATCACCATGAGTTCGACCACCCTCAGACGGACCCAAGAGCAGCGCACCGCCCCGGTGCACAGCCGCAGCGGCCTGCTCCTGCTCACCGTGGTGCTGCTGGCCGGTGTCACCGCCTGGCTGACCCTGATCGCCGTCAACAACATCACCGACTTCGGCACGAACAAGGCGCTGCTCCAGGCCACCATGAACATGCAGGCGCTGATCGACGACCCGGTCCGCGGCAACGGCCTGGAGGGGCGCGCCCTGCCCAACGGCCTCGCCGCCCCGGCGCTCATCGCCGTCATCGTCTACCAGCTCGGCACGGTCGCCATGATGTGGCGGGCCGTCGTCACCGGCGTACGCGCGCTGCGCACCCCGTCCCTGGGCCTGTTCACGTACGTACGCCAGGTCAACCACTCCCTGGTGCCGTTCCTGCTGCTCTTCGCCGGTTTCCTCATCAGCGGCCTGTACTTCGGCTACTGGCTGCACCTCGGCCCCGTGCAGCAGGTGCACTTCACCCTGCTCATCATCGGCACCCTGATCGCGCTGCTCACCAACCTGGCGCCCGTCGCCTCGCGCGCCCTGGAGCAGGAGGAGTCGCGATGACCGCCCTGATCAGCACGGGCGCCTGGGTGCCCGAGCGGGTGGTGAGCAACGCGGAGACCGTCGCGCTGACCGGCGGTCCGAGCGAGTGGATCACCCGCAAGACCGGGGTCGTCGAGCGCCGGTGGGCCGACGACGGGACGACCACCGCGGACGCGGCCGTCGCCGCCGCGCGGCAGGCGATCGAGCGCGCGGGCATCGAGCCGGAGCAGCTCGGCCTCGTCGTGCTGGCGACCTCGACGCCCGACCGGCCCCAGCCGCCCACCGCGACCGCCGTGCAAGCGGCGCTCGGTGCGACCGGAGCGGCCGCGCTGGACGTCAACGGCGTGTGCACGGGGTTCCTCTTCGCCCTGGCCACCGCGCGCGGCATGCTCGCCACCGGTGACGCGGGCGGCTACGCGGTCGTCGTCGGGGCCGACATCTACTCGCGCATCCTGGACCGCACGGACCACCGCACCGTGGTCCTGTTCGGCGACGGAGCCGGCGCGGTCGTCATCGGCCCGGAGCGGGACGGCGGGCACGGCTCGATCCTCGCCACGCAGCTGCGCAGCCACGGACACCTGGGGCAGCTGATCCACATGGAGCACGGCGACGCGTTCCGGATGGACGGCGGCGGAGTGCGCGACTTCGTCCTCTCCGAAGTGCCCCTGGCGGTCAAGGGGTTCCTCGCCGACCACGGGGTCGACGGGCGGCAGGTGCGGCACCTGGTGGCGCACCAGGCGAACGGCGTCATGCTCGACGCCCTCGTGCCGTCGCTGGAGCTCGCCGGCGACGTCGCGGTGCACCGCACCATCGACCGGTACGGGAACACGGCGTCGGCGTCCGTGCCGATCACGCTGGACCACGCGCTGCGCCAGGACGCGATCGCGGAAGGCGAGTTGGTACTGCTGCTCGCCTTCGGCGGCGGCATGGCGACCGGCGCGGCGCTGATGCGGCGCTGAACTCCACCCCACCGGACCGCTTCGAGTGAAAGCAGCGACACAATGAATGCTCACCGCCTTTTCGAAGAAAGGCATGAAGCCGTTCTCCCCGAGTTTCACGACGAGGTACGGGCGGGCAGGGAACGCATTCTCGGAATACGCGGTGACGCCGGTTTATCCCGGGGCCCCGGATCGCAGCCGCATCCCCGTGCCGTGCTGCGGACCGGCCCCCGGATCACTCGCCAGCAAACGTTGCATCAGTAAATTATTCCATGCGAAAGGAGAGTGCGGCGATGCCCACTCCCCCGTACCTGGTCTTCGCCGACGTGGACGAGACCCTCATCGACTGCAAGAGCATGTTCGACTTCCTTCGGTTCCAGTTGGTGGCCGAGCACGGCCCGTACGGCGCCACCGAGTACGCCCGGATCCGGGCCGGGCTCCAGCAGCAGGCGGACGAGGGCGTGCCGCGCGAGGAGATCAACCGCCAGTACTACGCCCACTTCACCGGCGACCCGGTGGAGGAGATCCGCGAGCTGGGAGCCCGCTGGTACGCCGAGCGGAGCGCGGCGGGGCTCTACATCGAGAGCACCCGTGACGCCCTGCGCGCGCACCGCGCCGAGGGCGCGGAGATCGTTCTGGTCTCCGGCTCGTTCGACGCCGTACTCGCCCCCGTCATGGCGGAGGTGGGCGCCCATCACCTGCTGTGCACCCGGCCCGTGGTGCGGGACGGCCGGTACACGGGTGAGGTCGAGAAGCCCATGATCGGGGAGGCGAAGGCGGCCGGCGTGCGCGAGCTGCTGGAGGCCCGCCCGTGGATCGACCCGGCGGACTGCTACGGGTACGGGGACCACGTGTCCGACCTGCCGATGCTCGACTGCGTCGGGCACCCGGTGGCCGTCGGCGGCGATCCCGCGATGCTCGCCTACGTCGACAGGCGGCGTACGGCCGAGCTCCGCAGCGTGTGAGGTCCCGTCCGCGCCGGGCGGGGACGGCCCGGCGCGGAGGGCCCGGGTGCGGATCGGGCCCGGGTGCGGATCGGGCCCGGGTGCGGATCGGGCCCGCGGAACGAGAGGCACCGCCAGATCCTGGGCGGTGCCTCTCGTCCTGTCCGCGCATGTCAGGCCGTGGGAGTGACCGCCCTCGTGGACGTCAGGCCGTGAGGGTGGCCGGGTCGCTCACGCCCGGCGCGCCGGTCTCCACGTGCCCGGCGAAGCGGCGCAGGAAGGTGGCGTTCGTGTCGGAGACCACCGTCACGTCGTACCACCGCCTGGTGGCCCGCAGGTCCGCCGTGTGCGTGACCGTGGCCCCGGCGCGCACGGCGAACGTCTGCGGCCGGCCGTCGTAGGCGTTGGTGACGGTGAGGTGGGCGGTCGTGGTGCCGGGGTTGGTGAGGGTGAGGTCCAGGTTGCCGGTGGCGGCGTTGTGGCGGGCCGTCACTTCCGGGCAGACGGTGGTGGCCGGGCTGCGGAAGGTCCGCAGGAAGCCGTTCGGTCCGTGGACCGTGAGGTGGTGCGTGCCCTTGGAGTACGCGGAGTTCCACGTGTCGGAGACCTTCTTCCCGGCCTCGGCGGTATATGTCCACGGGGCGTCGGTGCGGTTCGCCGACGTGACGTAGAACTGCGCTCCCGCGACCGCTCCCGGGCTGAAGGTCAGGGCGATCCGGCCGTCGCCGGTGTTGACCGCGCCGTCGACGTAGGGCGCGTACGGCAGCGGGCGGGCCGGACGCGCGCCGGGCTCCTGCCTGGGCATGCTGCCGACGGCCGGCGGGGTCGGCCGGTAGTCGGGGTGGCGCTCGCGGTCCGGCGGCTCGTACGCGGCGGTGCCGGGCAGCTCGGCGGGCCGCGCGTCGGGGGCGGCGAAGTCGAAGGCCGAGGTCAGGTCGCCGCAGATCGCACGCCGCCAGGGGGAGATGTTCGGCTCGTGCACGCCGAAGCGGCGCTCCATGAAGCGGATGATCGAGGTGTGGTCGAAGACCTCGGAGCAGACGTAACCGCCCTTGCTCCACGGGGAGACGACGAGCATGGGGACGCGCGGGCCGAGGCCGTAGTTGCCCGCCGCGTAGGAGGCGCCGCCCGCGTACCGCTCGGCTGTGGTGTCGACGGTGGACTTGCCCTGCGCGGCGGAGGCCGGCGGGTACGGCGGGACGATGTGGTCGAAGAAGCCGTCGTTCTCGTCGTAGGTGATGAACAGGGCCGTACGGCTCCACACCTCGGGGTTGGAAGTGAGCGCGTCGAGTACCTGCGCGATGTACCAGGCACCGTAGTTGGAGGGGAAGTTGGAGTGCTCGGTGAAGGCTTCCGGGGCGGCGATCCACGAGATCTCCGGCAGCCTGCCGGCCTGGACGTCGGCCCTGAGGTCGTCGAAGTAGCCGTCGCCGTCCTTGACGCTGGTGCCGGTGCGGGCCTTGTCGTACAGCGGGTCGCCGGGCTTGGCGTTGCGGTACTGGTTGAAGTACAGGAGCGAGTTGTCGCCGTAGTTGCCCCGGTAGGCGTCGCTGATCCAGCCCCAGTGCCCGGCCGCGTCCAGGCCGTCACCGGTGTCCTGGTAGATCTTCCACGACACCCCGGCCTTCTCCAGCCGCTCGGGGTACGTCGTCCAGCCGTACCCCGCCTCCTCGTTGCCCAGGACCGGGCCGCCGCCCGCGCCGTCGTTGCCGGTGTGTCCCGTCCACATGTAGTAGCGGTTCGGGTCGGTGGCTCCGATGAACGAGCAGTGGTACGCGTCGCAGACGGTGAACCTGTCGGCGAGCGCGTAGTGGAAGGGGATGTCCTCACGGGTCAGGTACGCCATCGTCGTCGGCGTCTTGGCAGGCACCCACTGGTCGTACCTGCCGTTGTTGAGCGCCTTGTGGCCGCCCGCCCAGTCGTGGTTGAGACCCTGGAGGAACTGCATGCCCAGATCGTCGGCCGTGGGGTGGAACGGCAGGGTCACCTTCTTGCTGCCGTCCGCCTGGTGCCAGACCGGCTTGCCGCTCGGCAGCGACACGGGACGCGGGTCCCCGAAGCCCCGTACGCCCTTCATCGCACCGAAGTAGTGGTCGAAGGAACGGTTCTCCTGCATCAGCACGACGATGTGGTCGACGTCCTGGATCGTGCCGGAGACGCGGGCGGCCGGGATCGCCGCGGCGCGGTCGATGCTGCTCGACAGGGCGGCGAAGCCCGCGGTCGCGCCGGCTATCCGGAGGAAGCGGCGCCTATTGAGTTCTGGCATGAGTGTGGGGCCTCTTGGGGGGGTGAGGAGACAGAAGCGAACAGAATGTTCCAAGAGGACTCAACGGAAGGGAAGAGGCAGGGAAGGGGCGATGGCCTCACCGTGAAAAGTCGCCGCACAAACCGCCCACGGCGTTACGGCGACGGGTGGACGACGCTCCCGGCCGACGTGCCCGCGCGCGATCCGCCCGCGCGCGATCCGCCCCCACGCGATCCGGAGGTCGGGCCGAGGTGCCCGCGCGCGATCCGGAGGTCAGGCCGACGTGCGCTTCCTCGGGGCCGCCTTCTTGGCGGTGGTCTTCTTCGCCGCCGCCTGCGACTGCTTCTGCCCCGCCGCCTGCTTGCCGGACGCCGAGGCGGACTTCTTCGCGGCGCTCGTCGCCCCGGCGGCGGACGCGGTCTTCTTGGCCGCGGCCGGCTTCTTCGCCGCCGGCTTCTTCTTCGCGCCCGCCGAGGACGACGCCGCCCCGCCCCTCTCCTTGCCCCGCGCCATCTGCGTGACCTCGGCGACCCCTTCGCCCTCGCCCCCGGCCCCGCCCTCGCCGCGCGACTCCTTCGCCGCCCGTACGCTCTTCTCCAGCGCCGCCATCAGGTCGATCACCTGGCCGCCGACCGCCGCCGGCGCGGCCTCGGCGGGAAGCTCGCCGCCGGACGCCTTGGCGGCGATCATCTCCTCGACCGCCTCGCGGTAGTCGTCGTGGAGGGTGTCGAGGTCGACCTCGCCCAGCGTGTTCATCAGCGCGTCCGCCAGGTCGAGTTCGGCGTCCCGCACCGTCACCCTGGTCTCCGGTGCGACGCCCTCGGGCGCCCGGACCTCGTCGGGCCACAGCAGCCCGTGCATCACGATGGCGTCGTCCACCACGCGCAGCATGCCGAGCCGCTCACGGCCGCGCAGCGCGAACTTGGCGACGGCCACCTTGTCACTGCGCTTGAGCGCCTCGCGCAGCAGGACGTACGGCTTGGCGGCGGGAGCGCCGCTCGCGGACAGGTAGTACGCCGAGTCCATCTGGAGGGGGTCGATCCGGGCCGCAGGCACGAAGGCGACGATCTCGATCGTCTTGGCGGTGGGCAGCGGGAGCGCGGCCAGGTCGTCGTCGGTGATCGGCATGATGCCGCCGCCCGGCTCCTCGTACCCCTTGCCGATCTCGGACGCCGGGATCTCCTCGCCGTCGAGCTCGCAGACCTTGCGGTAGCGGATCCGGCCGCCGTCGGCCGTGTGGATCTGGCGGAAGGAGATCGAGTGGTGCTCGGTGGCGTTGACCAGCTTGATCGGGATGCTGACCAGACCGAAGGAGATGGCACCGTTCCAGATGGATCGCACGTTTCGCCCCCTTGAGACGCCTTTACCAATGAATACATGAGATTGTCATCGTATGTCGCCTATCACAGAGGTGGAGGGGCGGCGCCTGGCGCTCAGCAATCTGGACAAGGTCCTCTATCCCGCCACCGGGACCACCAAGGGCGAGGTGCTGCACTACTACGCCACGACCGCGGACGCGTTCCTCCCCCACCTGCGCGACCGGCCCGTCTCGTTCCTGCGCTATCCGGACGGCCCCGGGGGACAGCTCTTCTTCACCAAGAATCCGCCGCAGGGTACGCCCGACTGGGTGCGCACGGCTGCGGTCGTCCGCACCGAGGGCCAGCCGGCGCGGCAGGTGGTCGTCCAGGACCTGCCCACGCTGATGTGGGCGGCGAACCTGGTCGTGGAGTTCCACACGCCGCAGTGGCTCGCCCCGGAGCCCGGTGTCGCGGACCGGCTGGTCCTCGACCTCGACCCGGGCCCGCCCGCCGGGATCGCGGAGTGCTGCATGGTCGGGCTGTGGCTGCGCGAGCGGCTCGCGCGGGACGGCATCGAGACGTTCGCGAAGACCTCGGGCTCCAAGGGGCTTCACCTGCTGGCCGCGCTGGAGCCGACGCCGTCCGAGCGGGTCTCGGCGTACGCGAAGGAGCTCGCGCTGGAGGCGCAGGAGGCGCTCGGGGAGCTGGTCGTGCACCGGATGACGCGGGCGCTGCGGCCGGGCAAGGTCTTCGTCGACTTCAGCCAGAACGCCGCCGCGAAGACGACGGCGGCGCCGTACACCCTCCGGGCGAAGGCCGAGCCGACCGTGTCGGCGCCGATGACCTGGGACGAGGTGGAGGACGGGAGGAAGCACCCGGAGCGGCTCGTCCTCCGGGCGGCGGACATGGGCGTACGGCTGGAGCGGTACGGCGACCTGCTCGCCCCGCTGGTCGATCCGTACCACGCCCATCCGCTGCCGAAGGGGTGAGCGGCGTGGCCACGGTCGTACCGCCCGTCGAGGTGATGCGGCCGCGGACGGCGGCGGCGGTCCCGGCGGCGAACGCGCTGGCGGGCGGGGTGCAGTACAGCCTCAAGCTGGACGGGTTCCGGTGCGTGGCGTTCGCGCGGGGCGGCGCCCGGGCCGTCCTGCAGTCCCGTTCCGGGCGGAACATGGCGCCCGACTTCCCGGACGTCGCCGCCGCGATAGGCGCGCTGCCGGCCGGCCTGGTGCTCGACGGGGAGGTGTGCGCCTGGGCGGACGGGGCGTTCGCCTTCACCCAGCTGATGCGCCCGCACGCGGCGCGGGTGGCGGACGGGGTCGTGGTGGCGTACGTCGCCTTCGACGTACTGGCCGTGCCGGGGCGCGACGTGCGGGAGCGGCCGCTGGAGGAACGGTGGGAACTGCTGGGCGGCGCGCTGGAGGAGGCCGGCCCGCAGGTGCAGCGGGTGCTGGCGACGACGGACCGCGAGCAGGCGATGGTCTGGTACGAGGCGCTGGTGGGCCAGGGGGTGGAGGGGCTGGTGTGCAAGGGCCTGGCCTCGCGCTACCGGCCCCGGGACGCCAAGTCGTGGGTGAAGGTGCGGCATTCGGACACGCGTGACGCGGCGGTCGTCGGCTACACCGGGACCGCGCGGGCGCCGCGGGCGCTGGTGCTCGTGCTGCCCGGCGACGCGGACCCGCTGGTGTCGAGGCCGCTGACCCCGACGGTGCGGGCGCAGGCGCGGGAGGCGCTGGCGGGCGTGGCGGACGAGGGCGAGGAGCGGATCGTGGCGATCGGGCTCGGTGACGTGCCGTACCGGCGGGTCGGCGCGGGGCTGCTGGCCGAGGTCCGCCAGGACGTGGGCCGCCACGCGACGTCCACGGTGCTGCGGCTGCGGTACGGCGACCGGTGAGCGGGGCCCGGCGCCGCGAGCCGCGGGGTTGGTGCAGACTCGACAGCAGGGCAGTCACGGATCACGGCACGGAGGGGTCATCGAATGATCATCTTTGGCAGCAAGAGCTATCTCTACCAACTGGCCATACTCACCCTCGTCTGCGGGCGCTGCGGCAACCCGGCCGCGCACACGCTCAAGAAGCGCGTCAGCAAGTTCACGCTGTTCTTCGTGCCGCTGTTCGCGTTCTCGACGAAGTACGCGACGCAGTGCACCTTCTGCGGCGCCGAGCAGCAGATCGGCAAGGAGCAGGCGCAGCAGCTCGAAGCCACGCAGGCGCGGGGCGACGGCGGCCAGGAGCACGTTCAGGCGCCCGAGCCCGGCCGCAATCCGTACCAGCGCTGAGCCGTTCCGGCGTGCTGAACCGCGTCGGCGCAGGGCCCGGCGCCGTACCGGCGCATCCACACGAAGCAGAGAAGCGAGGGGAGCCTTGAGCGCGCACCGCCCCGTCCGCGCGGCACTGCTGCTCCTGACCGCCGCCGCGGCCCTCCCGGCGCTGGCGGCGCTGTCCGGCTGCGCCGACGCCGGGGAGCTGGAGAGCGCCGGGCCGACGCCCACGGCCGTCGGCCCCACCCGCCTGTGGCCCGAGCGGCCCGCCGCCACGGTCCCTCCGATGGACTACGGCGAGGGCGAGACGGAGACGGTGCGCGGGATCGAGGTGCCCGGCGACGACGTGCGCCGGGTACGGCCCGTGGCCGTCGTCCAGGCGGAGCAGGCCGCGGACCCGGACACCCTCAGCGGGCCCGACGGCGTGTACGAGCAGACGGCGAGACAGCTGCGGGAGTGCGACGCGAAACCCACGGCGTGCCCCGTGCTCAAGGCGTACTACCGGGATCTCACCGGTGACGGCAGGGACGAGATGATCATCGGTGTCTCCCTGCCGAAGGGGCAGCTCGCGGTGAGCTGCTACCTGGCCGAGAAGGGGCGGCTCATCCGCGTGATGGGCACCAGCGACGCGGTGATCGGTGTCTCGCTGGCGGGCCGCGACCTCATCATCAGGGCCCCTTCGAACCTGCCCGGGTACGAGTTCCGCACGGCCTGGTCCTGGGACGACCACCAGCACGCCATGCTCCCCACCAGTGACGAGATCCTGCGGGTGCACCAGGACGGCGGCGAACCCCTGCCCTCCCACTCGCACACGGTCCCCCCGGCCCCCGGCCGCTCCCCCACGCCGGCCGCCACCGGGACCGGCGGTCCCCGGTGAGGCCCCGTCTGCCCGCCTGGACCGCGCGGCTCACCTGGAAGGCCGCGGCCTTCATCACCGTGATGTGCTGCGCGCTCGCGGCGCTCCTCGGCGCGCTCGTGCACGTCTCCGTCACGCACCAGACGCTCAACCAGGCCCGCGAGAAGGCGCTCACCCGCCTGGCGGAGGCGACGCGGGCGTACGAGGCGGGTGATCCGCTGCCGCCGGACACGGGCATCGACCCGGAGGGCCTGCCGGCCTCGCTGCGCCGGCTCGCGCTGTCCGGCCGGCACGGCACGATCGTGAGCGAGCACGACGGCCGCCCCACCATGTGGGCGGCGGCTCCGGCTGACCGGCGCGCCATGGCCGCCGAGATCGACTACAGCCAGGGCGTCGGCACGATCACGGGCCTGGACCGGGCCATCGTCGGCTCGTCGCTCCTCGCCATCTCCGCGACGCTGCTCGTCGGCGTCTTCGCCGTCACCCGCGTGACGCGCCGCCTGCACCAGACGGCCGCGGTGGCGCGCCGGATCAGCGCGGGGGACCTCGACGCCCGTGTCAACGACCGCCGTACGAAGGCGCCTTCACTCCGCCAGGACGAGGTGGCGACGGTCGCCGGAGCGCTCGACGCGATGGCCTCCACCCTCCAGGGCAAGCTCCAGAGCGAGCAGCGGTTCACCGCGGACGTGGCCCACGAGCTGCGCACCCCGCTGACCGGCCTGCACGCGGCGGCGGAGCTGCTGCCGCCCGGCCGGCCGACGCAGCTCGTGCAGGACCGGGTGCGGGCGATGCGGCTGCTGACCGAGGACCTGCTGGAGATCTCGCGGCTCGACGCGGGCAGCGAGCAGATCTGCCTGGACGCGCACCGGATCGGCCCGCTCGCCGAGCGCGTGGCGCGCGGCCCGGCGCGCGGGACGGGGGCCCCGACGGAGGTCCGGATCGTGCGGGACGCCTTCGTGGAGACCGACCGGCGGCGGCTGGAGCGGGTGCTGGGCAACCTGATCGGCAACGCGCACCAGCACGGGGGCGAGCCGGTCGTACTGACCGTGGACGGGCCGGTGGTGTCGGTGCGCGATCACGGCGAGGGCTTCCCCGCGTACCTGGTGAAGCACGGCCCGCAGCGCTTCAGGACCGAACCGCGCGCCGGCGGCAAGGGGCACGGTCTCGGCCTGACGATCGCCGTGGGGCAGGCGGAGGCCATCGGCGCGCGGCTCGCCTTCTCCAACGCGCCGGACGGCGGGGCGGTGGCGACGCTGACGCTGCCCGAGGTCGATCCCGGCGAGGAGGGCCTGGGCGACCCGAGCACCCGCACGCACGCAGAGTGACAGATTGCGATCACCGGGTGACGAAACTAGCGTGAACCGGGCGAGTCGAGGACCGGTTCGTCACGGACCGAAGCCCCCTCGCCGCCCTTCGCCGCGACGAAGGCCCCTCACCCGCCAGGAGCCAGCATGCCCCTGCTTCCCCGGTCTCCCTTTTCCCGGCTCGGCCTGTACGCCGCCGCAGGCGCGGTGGCCGCCCTCACCGCCGCGGGCCCCGCGCTCGCCGCGACGGACCCCGCACCGCCCGCGGCCGAACGTTCCCACGCGTACAAGGGGCGCGTCATAGCCAAGTCCGGGCTGCTGCTGCGCGACAAGCCGACCCGCGGCAGCCGGGTCATCGGCAGCAAGCCCTACGGCGCGATCGTCCACATCTTCTGCAAGACGCGCGGCGGCAGCGTGCACGGCAACGACCGCTGGTACCTGCTCACCGACGGCACCTGGGCCTGGGGCTCGGCGCACTACATCGCGAACATCGGCGCCGTCCCGCGGTGGTGCTGACGCACTGCCGGCCCAATCCCCGGCCACACCACTGACGCCCGAGGACCGCGGCCTGCGCCGTGCGCACCCTCGGGCGTGAGCCGCGGTCCGCTCCTCGCGACGCGTGGGCCGCCGCAGCCGGCTCGGACTCCTCGCGCACGGGACGACATATACGTACATACGGGCCCCTCGCTTGCTACGTTGCCTGACATGACCGCAACGACGGTGGACGCTCCCCCGCCCGAGGTACGCCTCCCCAGACGGCGCGGCGTGGAACTCTCGCTTCTCGTCGGCGCCGTCCTCATCGCCGTGTACGGCTACATCGACGTGGGCCTGACCAAGAACGGCGCCGTCCCTCCCGACGCCGCCGGCTACGGCGCGGGCCTCGGCGTCCTCGCGCTCCTCGCCCATCTCGCCGTCCGTTTCCGCGCCCCGTACGCCGACCCGCTCCTGCTGCCCATCGCGGTCCTGCTCAACGGCCTCGGCCTGGTGCTGATCTACCGCCTGGACCTGGAGACGCCGAAGGACCAGGCGGCCCCCACCCAGCTCATCTGGTCCACCCTCGGCGTGGCGCTCTTCATCGGCGTCGTGATCCTGCTCCGCGACCACCGCGTCCTCCAGCGCTACGCCTACCTCTCGGTCGCCGCCGCCCTGGTCCTGATGACGGTGCCGATCTTCTTCCCCGCCATCAACGGTGCGAAGATCTGGATCCGGGTCGGCGGCTTCTCGTTCCAGCCGGGCGAGTTCGCGAAGATCCTGCTCGCCGTCTTCTTCGCCGCCTACCTCGCGGCGAACCGCAACGCCCTCGCCTACACCGGCCGCAAGATCTGGAAGCTCCAGCTCCCCACCGGCCGCGTCCTCGGCCCGATCGTCGCGATCTGGCTGCTCAGCGTCGGCGTACTCGTCCTGGAGCGCGACCTCGGCACCTCGCTGCTCTTCTTCGGGCTCTTCGTGATCCTGCTGTACGTCGCCACCGGCCGCACCGGCTGGATCGCCGTCGGCCTGCTCCTCGCGGCGGTCGGCGCCTTCGTCGTCGGCTCGCTCGAACCGCACGTCCACAGCCGTGTCCAGGACTGGCTGCACCCCTTCGCCTCCATCGACGCCGGCCGGGGCCCCGGCCAGCTCGCGCAGTCGCTCTTCGCCTTCGCGGCGGGCGGGATGCTGGGCGCGGGGCTGGGCGCGGGCGACTCCATCCTCATCGGGTTCGCCGCCAAGTCCGACTTCATCCTCGCGACGGCGGGCGAGGAACTCGGCCTGTCCGGGCTCACCGCCGTCTTCCTGCTGTACGCCCTGCTCGTGGCCCGCGGCTACCGGGCGGGCCTCGCGCTGCGCGACCCGTTCGGACGGCTGCTCGCGATCGGTCTCGCCTCGATCCTCGCCCTCCAGGTGTTCGTCATCGCGGGCGGCGTCATGGGCCTGATCCCGCTGACCGGCATGGCGATGCCGTTCCTCGCGCAGGGCGGGTCGTCCGTCGTCACCAACTGGATCATCGTGGCGCTGCTCATCCGGGTCAGCGACTTTGCCCGTCGTCCACAGCCCGAGCACGTCGAGACCGGCGTCATCGCGCCCATCGTGGAGGCCGACCAGTGATCCGCTACATCCGCCGGGCGGCCGGGTTCTGCCTGCTGCTGCTCGTCGCGCTGCTGCTGAACGCCGCCCGCGTCCAGGTCTTCCAGGCCGAGGCCCTCGACGACAACCCCGCCAACCGCCGCAAGACGATCGGCCGTTACGAGCAGAAGCGCGGCGACATCGTCGTCGACGGCAGGCCGGTCACCGGCTCCCGGGACAGCGGTGAACAGCTCCGCTACGAAAGGACCTACCCGCACGGGCCGTTGTACGCGCCCGTCACCGGCTACGCCTCCCAGACGTACGGCACGACCCTTCTCGAGCACGCCGAGGACGACATCCTGTCCGGCACCGACTCGATGCTCGCCCCGCTCCCCCTCTGGAACGAGATCACGCGCTCGCGCCAGCCCGGCGGCGACGTGGTCACCACCATCAGGGGCGCGGTCCAGCGGGCGGCGTACGAAGGACTCGGCGGCCGCAAGGGCGCGGTGGCGGCGGTCGAGCCCTCGACGGGGAAGATCCTGGCGCTGGTCAGCAGCCCGTCGTACGACCCCGAGGAGCTGTCGGGCACCGGGAAGCGGGTCACCGGCGCGTGGGCGCGGCTGAACGGCTCGCCGCGCCAGCCGATGCTCAACCGGGCCATCCGCCAGACGTACCCGCCGGGGTCCACCTTCAAGATCGTGACCGCCGCCGCGGCGCTCGACACGGAGGTCGTGACGGACATCGGCGCGCCGACGAAGACGCCCGAGCCGTACGTCCTGCCCGGCACCGGGACCACGCTGCCCAACGAGGCGCGCGGCTGCCGGAACGCGTCGCTGGAGTACGCGATCCGGGTCTCGTGCAACACGGTGATGGCGGAGCTCGGCGTGCGGGTGGGGATGGCCGGGATGCTCGACACCGTGCAGAAGTTCGGCTTCAACGACGACGGGCTGGAGATCCCGTCCGGGGTCGCCCGCAGCAACTTCGACACCAGCATGACCGCCGACCAGCTCGCGCTCTCCTCCATCGGCCAGTACGACACCCGGGCGACGCCGCTGCAGATGGCGATGGTCGCGGCGGCGGTCGCCAACGGCGGCGAGCTCAAGTCCCCGTACCTGGTGGACCGGACGACGGACGCGGACGGCGACACCGTCTCGCGGAACAGCCAGAAGTCCCTGCACCAGGCGATGAACCCGGCCACCGCCACGCAGCTCCAGCAGATGATGGTCGACGTGGTGGAGAACGGCACGGGCACGAACGCCGCCATCCCGGGCGTCCGGGTCGGCGGCAAGACGGGCACGGCACAGCACGGCGTCGACAACACGGGCACGCCGTACGCCTGGTTCATCTCGTGGGCGCACGAGCACGGCGACGGTCAGCCGGCGGTCGCGGTGGCGGTCGTCGTGGAGGACGCGTCGGCGGACCGCGCCGACATCAGCGGCGGCGGCAGCGCGGCGCCGATCGCACGGGCGGTGATGCGGGCGGCGCTGAACGACTGAGTGCGTGACCGGTCACCGTCTCGGTCCGCGATACGACCGGTGCGGGCCGGTGCCACCGGCCTATCGTGCGGCCATGACGACTGAATCCGCCGCGTACGAACTCGCCCAGGTCAACATCTCGCGCCTGAAGTTTCCGCTGGACTCACCGGAGTTGAAGGACTTCGTCGATGCCCTGGAGCCGGTCAACGCGGTGGCCGACCGTGCCGACGGATTCGTCTGGCGGCTGCAGAGCGAGGCGGGCGACGCGACGGACGTGCGGATCTTCGGGGACGACTGGCTCATCGTGAACCTGACGGTGTGGCGCGACACCGACGCCCTGACCGCCTTCATGTACCAGGGGCGGCACCGGGAGCTGCTCAGCCGGCGCCACGAGTGGTTCGCGCGCGTCAAGGAGGCGATGACGGCCCTGTGGTGGGTGGAGGCGGGCTGCCGCCCGACCGTGCAGGACGCCGAGAAGGCGCTCCTGCTGCTGCGCGAGCAGGGCCCGACGCCGGAGGCCTTCACGCTGCGTACGACGTTCCCGGCCCCCGGCGCGGAGTGATCAGCCGATCCTGCTCATGGCTTCCCGCCGGACCTCGACGGTGATCTCGGCGATCTTCCCGAGGTCCACCGACTCGGGGTCCTGCCGGGAGATCTCGGGGGTGACGACGGCCACGGAGGCGCCCGTGTTGCCGTCGGCCCAGGCACACATCGGCAGGGTGACGTCGCTGCCGTTCTGCGCCGCGGTCAGGACCTGGCAGCTCAGCGTGACGGGAGAGCCCTTCGGCTCGATCTCCCTGGCCGGGACGGCCAGCGTCGCCCCCTGACCGTCCTCCGCGCCTTCGAGCATCTTCTTGCGCGCCGCGTCCGGTTCCTTGAACTGGCCGTACATGCCGGAGACGACCAGCACGCTCAGCTCGGTCGCGGACCCGGAGGTGTACTGCCCGACGACCGGTTTCGGATTGCGGACCTTCGCGTCGTACGTCCCCTCCAGGGCCTGCTTGCCCCGGGTCTGCGACATGTCCTGGGCCAGCTTGTACTCACCGTCGAGCAGGGTCTTGGGCACGGTGAGCCGGTACTCCGCCGCGGGGAAGCCGGCCCCGGTGGCCACGGACCCGGCTTCGGACACCCGCTGGACGAGGAAGCCGGCGCCGCCGAGCGCGACCAGCGAGACGGCGACGATGCCGATCACCATCCCGGTGCGCTTCTTGCGCGGCGGGAGCGGCGCCGGCGGCTGCGTGAAGGGCGGCTGGCCCCAGCCGCCCTGCCCCGGCTGCTGCGGGAACTGCGGCTGCTGCGGCGGCTGTTGCGCGTACGGCTGCCCGCCGTACGGATGCGGGGGCTGCGGGGGCCCGTACGGACCGGGGGGCTGGGAGGGCGGCGGCATGGTCATGCCCGGAACGCTACGTCACGCCCGCACGCGCCCGCCGCACGCCGTCACCCGTTCAGGACGCCCCCGCCTCGATCGCCGCGTCGATCTCGGCGACCCGCGCCGCGTCCTCCGCCTCGAAGCGCCGCTTGTCGAGTGCTTCCGCCAGCTCCTCGTCCTGGGTCATGAGGAGGTCCAGGTTGGAGTCGCCCATCTCGAAGACGCCCATGTCGAGGTACGCCTTCTGCAGGCGCGGCCCCCACAGGCCGATGTCCTTGACGCACGGCACGATGCGGCTGAACAGGAGCTTGCGGAAGAGGTGCAGGAACTCGGACTGCTCCGAGAAGTCCTGGGCCTCCTGGTGCGGGATGCCGAAGTTCTCCAGCACCTCGACGCCGCGCAGCCGGTCGCGCATCAGGTAGCAGCCCTCGATGACGAACTCCTCGCGCTCCCGCAGCTCAGCGTCGGACAGCTGCCCGTAGTAGTCGCGCAGCGCCATCCGCCCGAAGGCCACGTGCCGGGCCTCGTCCTGCATGACGTACGCGAGGATCTGCTGGGGCAGCGGCTTGTCGGTGGTGTCGCGGATCATGCCGAACGCGGCCAGGGCGAGGCCCTCGATCAGGACCTGCATGCCGAGGTACGGCATGTCCCAGCGGGAGTCGCGCAGGGTGTCGCCCAGCAGGCTCTGGAGGCTGTCGTTGACCGGGTAGAGCATCCCGATCTTCTCGTGCAGGAAGCGGCTGTAGATCTCCGCGTGCCGGGCCTCGTCCATGGTCTGGGTCGCCGAGTACAGCTTCGCGTCGAGGTCGGGGACGGACTCGACTATCCGGGCCGCGCACACCATCGCGCCCTGCTCGCCGTGCAGGAACTGGCTGAACTGCCAGGAGGAGTAGTGCCGGCGCAGCTCGCCCTTGTCCTTCTCGGTCATCTTCGCCCAGTGGCGGGTGCCGTAGAGGCTGAGCGCCTCGTCCGGGGTGCCGAGCGGGTCGTACGGGTCGACCTCGATGCCCCAGTCGATGCGGGTCGCGCCGTCCCACTGCTTGTCCTTGCCCTTCTGGTACAGCGCGAGGAGGCGGGCGCGCCCTTCGTCGTACTCCCAGTTGAAGCGCGCCGCCCCGGAGGCAGGCACCTGCCACTGGAGGTCCGGCGGGGCCGTGGTGTAGAGCTCGTGCGTCGACACTGACGCCTCCCGGTCGCATATCCCTTGAGACAATGGACAGTTGGCAGAGTCACACGTTGGTAGACGGCGGGTCAACAAGTCGTGCGCAAGGGATTGACTGCCTTGCTGACAAGCAGTCTCATAAGACGTGTCCGCCGGGCCGCGGCCGTCCCGGGACGACCCCGTACCCCCGAACACCACTCGTGAGGTGCCCCCCGCCATGACGACAGTGACCGAACGCGACGTACTCAGGGACGCACTCGGCCTCCTCAAGGACCGTGAGCAGGTCGCCGAGCGCCTCCTGGAGTCGTCCGCCAAGCACTCCTTCGACCCCGAGACGGAACTCGACTGGGCCGCGCCGATCGAAGAGGGCAAGTGGTTCTGGCCGCCCGAGCTCGTATCGCTCTACGACACCCCGCTCTGGCGGAAGATGTCCGAGGAGCAGCGCATGGACCTCGCCCGGCACGAGGCCGCGTCGCTCGCGTCGCTCGGCATCTGGTTCGAGATCATCCTGATGCAGCTGCTGGTCAGGCACATCTACGACAAGTCCGTGACCAGCAATCACGTGCGGTACGCGCTCACCGAGATCGCGGACGAGTGCCGCCACTCCATGATGTTCGCCAAGATGATCCAGAAGGGCGGCGCCCCCTCGTACCCGGTGCCGCGCCTCTACCACAACCTGGCGCGCGTCCTGAAGACCGTCTCGACGACGCCGGGGTCCTTCGCGGCGACGCTGCTCGGCGAGGAGATCCTCGACTGGATGCAGCGGCTGACCTTCCCGGACGAGCGCGTGCAGACCCTCGTGCGCGGGGTGACCCGCATCCACGTGGTCGAGGAGGCGCGCCACGTCCGGTACGCCCGGGAGGAGCTGCGCCGCCAGATGGTGACCGCCCCCGCCTGGGAGCGCGAACTGACCAGGCTCAGCTGCGGCGAGGCGGCGCGCGTCTTCTCGACCTGCTTCGTCAACCCCCAGGTGTACGAGAACGTCGGTCTCGACCGCCGCGAGGCCGTCGCCCAGGTCAAGGCGAGCGGGCACCGCGCGGAGGTCATGCAGAACGGCGCGAAGCGGCTCACCGACTTCTTCGACGACATCGGCGTGCTCCAGGGCGTCGGCCGCAGGCTCTGGAAGAGCTCGGGACTCCTCGCGTAAACGGTCAAACGCGGGGTTACGCTGCCGACATGACCCCGGCAGCGACCACCCCCGCGTACCGCAGGCTCAGCGTCGAGGAGCGCCGCGCCCAGCTCCTCGGCGCCGCCCTGTCCCTCTTCGCGCACCGGGCGCCCGAGGACGTCTCGCTGGACGACGTGGCGGAGGCGGCCGGGGTGTCACGACCGCTCGTGTACCGCTACTTCCCGGGCGGCAAGCAGCAGTTGTACGAAGCCGCGCTCGGCTCCGCCGCCGACGAGCTGAAGCTGTGCTTCGCCGAACCGCAGACGGGGCCGCTCACCCGGCGGCTCACCCGCGCACTGGACCGCTATCTCGCGTTCGTCGACGAGCACGACGCCGGGTTCAGCGCGCTGCTCCAGGGCGGCAGCGTCGCCGAGACCTCCCGCACGACGGCCACCGTCGACGGCGTGCGGCGGGCCGCGGCCGAGCAGATCCTGACGCACCTGGGCGTCGCGGGAACGGCCGGGCCCCGGCTGCGGATGATGGTGCGCACCTGGATCTCGGCCGTCGAGGCGGCTTCCCTGATCTGGCTGGACGAGGGCAAGCAGCCGCCGGCCGGCGAGCTGCGGGACTGGCTGGTCGACCACTTCGTCGCGCTGCTGACCGCCACCGCGGCGACGGACCCGCAGACGGCGGCCCTGACGCGGGCGGCGCTGGCGACGGAGACGGCGGACGGCCCGGCCGGGGTGCTGGCCCGGCGGGTGCTCCCGGTGATCGCGGAGGCGGCGCACCTGCTGTGAGCGCCCGCCCTGCGAGACTGGCCGGGTGAGAAGCGAGAACACCCCCTTCGTGGGCGGCCCCCTGGACGGGCGGGTGCTGCCGGTCCTCGTCGGACCGACCGGACACCCTCCGAAGTGGTACGAGGTGCCCGTGCCGGACGACGACGGCGGCCCGCCGACCGTGCACGCGTACCTGCGCGTGCCCGCCGGGTACAGCAAGCGGCTGGGGCTCCAGCGCGGCTGGAAGTACGCGTACGCGCCGGGCGGGCGGGAGCGTCGACGCCCCAGGTGGCCCTGGTCGAAACCGGACAGCACCCCATAAGATCGGCGGTTGTGCCGAACGTGGCCGCTGTGACCGGAGGAGTGGCCACGGCCCGGCGACCACGGTGACCACAGGGGGTGCGCCTTGGAGGCGCTGCGTCAGGACGATCCACGCCGCATCGGGCCCTACGCCCCGCTGTCGCGCCTGCGGGAGACGGCGAGCGCCGTGCAGTACCTGGCGCTCGGCTCCGACGGCACGACGGCCGTGGTCGCGGTGGCCCGGCCGGAGCTGGCCGGCCTGCCCGCGTTCCGCCGCCGCTTCCAGGCCGAGGCGCTGACGGCCGAACGGCTGGCCGGCGGCTGGGTGCAGGCCCCGCTCGCGTCGCGCGCCGACGCGCCGGAGAACGGCGACGGCCCCGGCCTGTGGACCGCGACGGCCTATGTGCCGGCGCTGACCCTCGCCGAGGCGGTCGCCCTGGCCGGCCCGCTGCCGGAGCGGACCGTACGCATCCTGGGCGCGGCGCTCGCCGAGACCCTGTCCCGGGTGCACGCCACCGGCGCCGTACTCCACGGCCTCGCCGCCGACACCGTGCTGCTGGCCGCCGACGGGCCGCGCCTGACGGCTTTCGGCGCGCTGGGCGCGGCGGCCGCCGCAGAGGCGGGCCCCGGCGGGCAGTTGTCCGTACGCCTCGGCTACCTCACCCCGGAGCAGCTGACGGGCCGGGAGCCCGGACCCGCGTCGGACATCTTCGTCCTCGGCCTGCTCCTGGCGTACGCCGCGACCGGTGCGACCCCGTGGGCGGGTGGCCCGCAGGACGCGGCCGCCGACCGCATCGCGCACGCGGAGCCCGAACTCGCCGCCGTACCGGCGCCGTTGCGCGACCTCGTGGCGCGGTGCCTGGCCAAGTCCCCGGCGGACCGCCCGTCCCCCGGCGTCCTGGCCGCCGAACTGGCGCTGGAGGGCGCGGCGGCGCTGGCCCGCCCCGGCTGGCTCCCGGAGCCCCTGGTGGCGGCGCTGGCGGACCAGGCGGCCCGGGCGGGGGAGCGGGAAACGGGTCCGCGGGACGGGGCGGTCACGGCGGCGGTGAGCCCGGCTCCCCTGCCCGCCCCTTCCGGGCGCCGTGACTCCGCCCCCGCCGCCGGTCCGGGCGCGGCGGACGGGCCGCTTCTGCCCTCCGGGCCGGCAGCGGACGGCGCCCGGGGAGCCACCGCCGGCCGGGCGGCTGCCCCACCGCGCCCGGCATTCGCCACCACACCCGCGAACGGCGGCCACCTGCCGGTCAGCGGGGGCGAGCGGGTCCGCCCGGCACCCGAGGGCACGCCCGCGGGGCGTCCGGAAGGCCGGGCGGCGGCCCCCGCACCCGCCGGAGCCGCGCACGCCGCGGCCGGGGAGGTGCGGGGCGGGGAAGGCTCCGCAGGACCCGCCGGCGCGGCGGACGTCGAGGGCGGGCTGACCCGGCGGCTCGTGCCGCGGCGCCGTACCGAGGAACCGAACGGGAACCTGAGCGACGTGACCCGGCGGCTCGTGGCCCCGCGCGGTGCGGGGGGCGGTACGGACCTCCGCCGCGGGGAGCCCGGCGCCACACCGCCCCCCGCACCGGCGCTGGGCGCCGGAGGCGCGGGACCGCTCGCCCCCGCGCCGTCCCTGTCGCACCCCGCCGCCGCGCTCGCCCTGCCACCGGCGACCGCCGCGCCCGCCCGGCCCGCGCCGCAGCCGCCCGCACCGCCGGCACCCGCCGGGCCCGGCCACCGCGCCGGCGACCGGCTCGGCGCCGCCCTCAGCAGGCGCGGCCTGCTCACCGGGATCGCGGCCGGCGCGGCGGGGCTGCTGGTCGGCGGCGGCGGCGTACTCGCCCTGACCGGCGGCGAGGAAGAGGCGCCCGCGCCCCGGGCGAAGGCCCCCGAGCCCGCCGCCCGCCGCAAGCCGCTGCCGGGCGTCGGACCCGACCCGCTCTGGCACTACCAGCACCCGGTCGCGCTCGCGGCCGGCGGCCCGCCCGCCCGGCTCTGGCGCGACCAGGTGCTCCTGATCCCCGGCGAGGAGCTGACCACCGCGCTGGACGTCCGTACCGGCCGCCGCCTCTGGGAGCAGAAGGCGGCCGGCACGACGTACGGCCCCGAGGCCGCCGACGGCGACCACTGCCTCGTCGTCACCGCCACCGAGTTCGTCTGGCTGTCCGCGAAGGACGGCCGGGTGAAGCACCGCGAGCCGGTGGCACCCCTCCTGACGAAGGGCCAGAAGGACGCCCGGGCCACCCTGGGCGGCCGGGTCGCCGCCGAGGGCTCCGTCGTCTGGTTCTCGGCGCGGGTCGAGACCCTGGGCGGCAGGAAGAACAAGGTGACGCGCACCCGGACCTACCTGCTCGCGTACGACATGGCCGCACGCCGGGAACTGTGGCGCACCGAGATGCCGAACGGCCGCCCCGGCCCCGTCCCCCGCTACGAAGCGGTGGGCCTGCGCCCCGGCAGCCTGCTCGTCCGTCAGGACACCGGCTCCCTCACCGGGGACCAGCGGAAGAAGGCGAAGGGCAAGTCGGCGTTCGTCCTCGTCGACCGCAGGACCGGCAAGACGCTGTGGCGCAAGTCCTTCCCCGGGGTACGCCCCGACGCGGGCGCCACCGACGACCCTGCGGGCCGGCTCTACGCGGCGGTCGACGGCGGCCTCCAGGCGTACGACACCCGCAACGGCAAGAAGCTCTGGACGGTGAAGGACGCCTCGGGGCCGGCCGGCGACGCGCCGTTCGGCTTCGGACCCGGCGTCATGGGCGGCACCACGCTGTACGTCCCCAGCGGCGACAACGAGGTGTACGCCGTCGACACGGCGACCGGCGACCGGCGGTGGCGGCGCGCTACGGAGTACCCGGGCCGGGCCGTCCCCCGGCTTTCCCTCAGCGGCAGCGGCCGTACCGTCCTCGCCCTCAACGACACCCAGGCCACGGCCGTCGACGCGCGCGACGGCCGCCGCCTGTGGAAGTTCCAGGACTCCGGCCCGACGGCGCCGGGCGCGGAGGACGTCCGGGCGGCGTACCGGGCCCAGGTGTCCGGCGACCGGGCGGTGCTGTGGCGCGGCCGCACCTTCTACGCGCTGCCTCTCGACTGAGGCCGCACCGCGCAGGGTTGTACGGATGCGCGTCTCGATTGCATCCCTCTGCCGTTGCGCGGGTGTCACGATCACGCGCGCGGGCCTAATTCGTTGATCAACCGGGCCGCGCAGGCCGTAGATTCACCGGTCAGCAAGACATTCCGCGTGTCACCGGACGGGTGAACCCACGCGGGGGGATGCCGTTCGCCCAACCAGAGGAATGCCGTTTCATGCGCCGCACCACTGTCCGCCGTACCGCCGTCGCCGCCTCCGCCCTCTCGCTGGCCCTGCTCGTCAGCGCCTGTGGCGGCTCCGAGAAGTCCACCGATGCCGCTTCCGAGGGCAAGGGCAAGGAGAGCGCCGCCGCCGAGACCTCCGCGAAGGTCCTGTCGCAGGCCGAGCTGGACAAGCTCGTGCTGGCCGACGGCGACGTGAAGAACCACAAGGTCATCAAGCCGCTGAAGGCGGACGTCGCCGCGGCGAAGATCGCCAAGGCCGACAAGGCCGAGTGCACGCCGCTGGTCGACGCCACGTCGATGCGGGCCATGGGTTCGCCCGCCGCGACCACGATGCGCCGGGTCTCCGCCATGCCGGCGAAGCCCGCCGAGGACGCCTCCCCCGAGGAGAAGCTGAAGGCCGGCCTGGACGCCATCGGCGGCGCCGTCGTCATCGCGGACACCCTCGGCTCCTACGAGGGCAAGAGCGCCCAGGAGGTCCTCGCCGGGCTGCGCGACGCCGGCAAGGCGTGCGCCGGCGGCTTCACCACCCTCGCCGGTGCCGACAAGATCAAGTATTCGAAGGTCACCCCGGCCTCCTACACCGCCGGTGACGAGGCGGTCGCCTTCACCCTGTCGACCGACCTGGGCGGCCAGGCCGGCACGGCCCAGCTGGTGACGGTCCGCAAGGGCAACACGCTCGCCTCCTTCTTCGCGCAGAGCCTCGCGGGCAAGGCCGAGCAGCCGAAGGAAGCGATCGACGCGCAGCTGGCCAAGCTCGGCTGACCCTCGCTCCACCGCTCGGCCCCGCGGCCCCCGCCCCCTTCCCGGGGCGGGGGCCGCGCCGTGTCCGCTGCCGTCCCGGGGGCACCGGGCAGCCACGCCGGTCGCCTCCCGCATTGCCCCTCGACGAGTGACGGCGTTGGACCAACCCGACCAGTCGTGCGCTCACCGCCGCGACACGGCCGCACATCATCACCTAGGGGCCGGACCGCCCGGCCGCGAACCGGAGGTGATGACGTGTCAGGCAGACTCTCCCAGTCCGTCTGTACGGTGGCTCTGGCCGCCGCCGCAGTGCTCACCGCACTGCCGGCCCCGGCCAGCGGGGCGGCGCCGGGCGCCCCCGTCCCCCGGCCCCCCTCCCCGCCCCTGCCCGCGCCCGCCCCGCACGCCCGCCCGGAGGCGACCGTTTCGGAGCTGCTGATCCGGCTGCGGACGCTGTACCAGCGGGCCGAGGAGGCCAGTGAGGCGTACAAGGCGACGCAGGAGTCCGTCAAGAAGCAGCTGGGCGAGGTCAGGAAGGTGACGGCGGGCCTGTCCGAGGCCCGGATCGCGCTGGCCGAGAACCGGGGCGCGGCGGGCCGGCTGGCGCGTGCGCAGTACCAGGGGCGGACCGGCCTCTCGCCGTACCTGCGGCTGCTGCTGGCGAAGGACCCGGAGCACGCACTGACACAGGGTCACGTACTCCAGCGGGCCGCCGACGACCGGGCGGCGGTGATCGCGCGGCTGGAGAGCGGCGAGCGGCGGGCGGACGCGCTGGCGACCAGGCAGCGGTCGGCGCTCGACAAGCGGCAGACGCTGGCGCGGAAGCAGAAGAAGCAGCGCGACGCGGTGCGGGCGCGGCTGGGAGAGGTCCAGGCGCTGCTGGCGTCGCTCACCGAGGAGCAGCTCGCCGGCCTGGCGCGGCTGGAGGAACGCAGGACCGGCGCGGCGCAGCGCGGCCTGCTCGCCTCCGGGGCGCTCGGCAGCCCCGGCTCGGCCGCGACGCGGGCGCCGTCGCGGCAGGGCGGGCGGGCGCTGGAGTACGCGGTGCGGCAGATCGGGAAGCCGTACGTGTGGGGTGCGGAGGGGCCCGGCTCCTTCGACTGCTCGGGGCTCACGTCGCAGGCGTGGGCGCACGCGGGGCGGGAGATCCCCCGGACGAGCCAGGAGCAGTGGCGGCAGTTGCCGAAGGTGCCGTTGCGTCAGCTGCGCCCCGGCGACCTGGTGATCTACTTCCCCCGGGCCACGCACGTGGCGATCTACCTGGGCAACGGCCTGGTGGTCCAGGCGCCGCGGCCCGGGGCCCGCGTCAAGGTCTCCCCCATCGCGGCGAACCCCCTGCTCGGGGCGGTCCGCCCCGACCCCCGGCTGAAGCCGATGGCCTCCTACACCCCGCCGAGGCTGCCGCCCGGTGCGGCGACGGGTTCGGACCGGGGCTACGAGGAGGAGTCGGCTCCGGGGGCCTAGCCCCCGGAGCGGCGACGGGCGAGGACCGGGGGTACGCGTCGCAGTCCGCTCCCGGGCCTGGGAGCGTGCCCCGGGACGCCGACGGGCCGCCCGGCACGGCGCGTCGCACACGGCGCGCCACCGCGGCCCTCCGGCGTCCGTGCAGCGGTGCTCCACGGCCGGCCGTACGTCACGTGCGAACCGCACGCGTCACGTACGGCCCGCCGTAACGTCACGCCTGCGCCGAAGCCGCGGCCTCCGCCAGGTAGGCGTTCGTCTTCTCGGGGTCGTAGAAGAAGTTCTCGAAGTCGGACGGGTCGTTGAAGCCGTTGGCGAAGCGGTCGGCCACCGGCTGGAGGCCGCCCGCGGCGCCGATCAGGTTCAGGACGTGCTCCGGCGGGACGCCCAGCATGGCGTTGGTCCACTTGGTGACGTGCTGCGCGGTGTCCCAGTACCGGTCGAAGGTCGACTGCATCCACGCCTCGTCGAACGGCTGGTCACCCCGCGCCGTGATCGACGAGAGGTACGAGGCGGCGCACTTCGAGGCCGAGTTGGAGCCCTGGCCGGTGATCGGGTCGTTCGCGACGACCACGTCGGCGACGCCCAGTACGAGCCCGCCCGACGGCAGCCGCCCGATGGGGTTGCGCACGGTCGGGGCGTACCGGCCCGCCAGTGTGGCGTTCGCGTCGGTCAGCTCGACGTTCGTCGCCCGCGCGTACTCCCACGGCAGGAACTTCTCCATCAGTTCCAGCGTGAGGGACAGATGCTCGGCGGGGTCCTTGACGCCCTTGAACGCGTCGACCGGGCCGCCCGGGACGCCCTCCCAGAAGAGGATGTCCGCACGGCCGGAGGTGGTGAGGGTCGGCATGACGAACAGCTCGCCGACACCCGGCACCAGGTTGCAGCGGACCGCTTCGAACTCCGGGTGCTCGGGGCGCGGGCCGAGCCCGTGGACGTACGCCACGGCGAGGGCGCGCTGCGGGGCGTCGTACGGCGAACGGGACGCGTCGCGGCCGAACATCGAGACCAGCTCGCCCTTGCCCGCCGACACCATGACCAGGTCGTACGTACGGGAGAAGTAGTCCAGGTCGGAGACAGCCGCGCCGTGGATGACGAGCTGTCCGCCGCGCTGCGCGAACGTCTCCATCCAGCCGGACATCTTCACGCGCTGGTCGACGGACTGGGCGTAGCCGTCGAGCCTGCCGACCCAGTCGACGGCCCGGGAGGAGTCCGGTGCCGCCACGGAGACGCCCAAGCCCTCGATCTTCGGCGCCTGCGACTCCCAGAAGTTGATCTGCAGGTCGCGCTCGTGCTGGAGGGCGGTGTGGAACATGCACTGCGTCGACATGACCCGGCCCGACCGGATCTCGTCCGCCGTGCGGTTGGACATCAGGGTGACCTCGTACCCGCGGGTCTGGAGTCCGAGGGCGAGCTGGAGACCGGACTGGCCGGCCCCGACTATGAGTATCTTCCGCATGACGGGGTCTCTCCGTTGAGTAGCTGTTCGGGGTACGCGCTATTCGGGCGCGGTGGTGAGCGCGTGGCCGACGAGGGCCAGCAGCGACTCGATCACCGTGATCCGCTTGCGCGCGTCCATGATCACAACCGGTACGTGCGCCGGCACGGTCAGGGCTTCCCTGACGTCCTCCGCCTCGTACGCCGCCGTTCCCTCGAAGTGGTTCACGGCGACGACGTACGGCAGTCCGCAGCTCTCGAAGTAGTCGAGAGCGGGGAAGCAGTCGGAGAGCCGGCGCGTGTCGGCCATGACGACCGCGCCGATCGCGCCGCGCACCAGGTCGTCCCACATGAACCAGAACCGCTGCTGGCCGGGCGTTCCGAAGACGTACAGCACGAGGTCGTCGTCGAGCGTGACGCGGCCGAAGTCCATCGCGACGGTCGTGGTCGTCTTCTCCGGCGTCGCGGAGAGATCGTCGGTCTCCTCGCTCGCGGTGGTCATCACGGCCTCCGTCTTGAGCGGCGTGATCTCGGAGACGGAGCCCACGAACGTGGTCTTGCCGACGCCGAAGCCGCCCGCGACCACGATCTTGGCGGCCGTGGGGGCCCGGGTGCGGTCGGTCTGCCAGTCCCGGGCTCCTTCGTCCGCCTGCGGCGGGAGGGACGGCTCGGGCTGGAGAGACGGCTGGGGCTGGACCGGGACCGACGCCGTGTGCACGGTGGCGCGGGCGGTGAAGGTCTCGGTCTCAGAGACGACGGAGTCCACTGAGCACCCTTTCGAGCAGTGCGCGGTTCGGCTGGCCGGGCGCGTGCCCGGTCCCGTACACACGGATCTTTCCCTGGTCGGCCAGGTCGCTGAGCAGCACCCGGACCACGCCCAGCGGCATCTTGAGCAGTGCGGAGATCTCGGCGACCGTACGCATGCGGCGGCACAGTTCCACGATGGCCCGCATCTCGGGCATGACGCGCGTCTGGAGGCCGCCGTTGGTCAGCTCGCGCCGCTCCTCGGGCGCCTCGATCGCCGCGACGAACGTCTCGACGAGCAGGACGTGCGTGAAGCGGGTACGGCCGCCGGTGAGCGAGTACGGGCGTACGCGGGCGGGCCTGCGGCCGTCGCCCCTTACCGGGAGTTTGGCGGGGGTGGGCGGCGTCACAGGGCGCTCTCCAACGATTTGCGCAGCTCGCTGCGGAGTTCGGGGGTGAGGACGTGGCCGGCGCGGCCGACGAACAGCGCCATGTGATACGCCACGACGCTCATGTCGCAGTCCGGCGAGCCGTGCACGCCGAGCAGCGACCCGTCGCTGATCGCCATGACGAAGACGCTGCCGGACTCCATCGCGATCATCGTCTGCTTGACTCCGCCGCCGTCCATCAGCTTCGCCGCGCCCTGGGTGAGGCTGGCGAGTCCCGAGACGATGGTCGCCAGGTCGGCGCTCGAACCCTTCGGACCGTCCTGGCGGACGGCGGACGCCGCTGGTCCGGCGTTCCGCTCCGGGTCGGAGGAAAGGAGCAGCAGCCCGTCCGACGACACGACCGCCACCGAGAGGAGTCCCGGTACCTCGTCGACGAGGTTGCTCAACAGCCAATGGAGATTGCGGGCTTCGCTACTCAGCCCGAACGTGCTGGACGCAGTCAACTGCGTGCCTCCTCAACTGTGTCCCCCTTGGTTTCTGTCTCATTGCCGCTGTCGGTCTCCGTACGCTCCCCCTGCGCCGAGATCTCCGCCTCCACGTCGCGGCGGCCCTTGACCGTCCCCTGGTGGAAGCCGCCGAGCCTGCGCCGCAGTGCCTCCGCGTCGACGCTGCCGGTGCGCTCCCCCGGTTCCGACGGCCCGGACTTGACGACCTTCGGGGTGCGCTTGGGCAGCCCCTTGTCGGTGACCGGTTCGACCTTCGTCCTGGTGGGAGCGGTGGGCTCGGTGGTGTCGCCGGCGTCCGCCTCCGGGGCCGCGTCCATCTCGTCGCGGGGCGCGGCGGACTGCTGGGGCAGCCGCATGGTCCAGGTCGGTTCGTCGACCGGCGCCCCGGTGCCCGCGTCGCCGTCGGCGGCGCGCTCGTGTGCGTCGGGGCCGATGGCGTAGGGGTCGGTGGCGGGCCGCACAGCGGCCTCGGGCTCGTCGCGCACCGGCTCGGCCTCCGGGGCGGCGTCGTCCCGCCGCGGCCCGGGCTCGTCCGACGGCCGGGACTCCGCGGAGCGCTCCGGCTGCTCCGGCAGGTCCGGCAGGTCCGGGTCCTCCGTCCGCTCCGTCTGCTCCGCGTCCTCCTGGATCGTCCGCTCGGCCGCCTCCACCAGCGGGTCCTTCGCGGCCCGGCCCAGCGGGCCCTCCAGTACGGAACGCCCCGGCAGGGTGTTGGAGTTGGCCTCCGCCACCGACCCGGGCAGATTCAGCGTCGGCGCGTCCCCCGCCACCGGTACGGCGGGCGGCGCGGCGGTCGGCGGCGCGGGCGGCAGCAGCGCGTCGGGCAGGACCACGACGGCGGCGACGCCGCCCTGCTTCTGCTCGCGCAGCGTGACGCGGACGCCGTGCCGGGCCGCCAGCAGCGCGGCCACGTGCAGGCCGATGCCTCCGTCGATGCCGTCGCCCGGCTCGTACGGGGCGGGGTCGGCCAGTCGCGCGTTCAGCTCCGTGAGCCGGTCGGACGGAACGCCGATGCCCTCGTCCTGGACGGAGAGCATGACCTCGCCGCTCTCCAGCAGCCAGCCGGAGAGCTCGACCTTGGCGTCCGGCGGGGAGAACGAGGTGGCGTTCTCCAGCAGTTCCGCCAGGAGGTGGCTGAGGTCGTTGGCGGCGAAGCCCGCGACCTGCGCGCGCGGCGGGACGGACTGGATGGCCACCCGCTCGTACCGCTCGATCTCGCTGACGGCCGCGCGCAGCACGTCGACGAGCGGCACCGGGTTCTGCTGCCCCTGCCCGTGCTCCGTACCGGCGAGGACCAGCAGGTTCTCGCCGTGGCGGCGCATGACGGTGGCCATGTGGTCGAGCTTGAAGAGGGTGGCGAGGCGCTCCGGGTCCTGCTCGCGCTCCTCCAGGCTCTCGATGACGCCCAGCTGGCGCTCGACGACGCCCAGGGTGCGCAGCGAGAGGTTGACGAAGGTGGAGTGGACGGTGTGGCGCATCCGCTCCAGCTGCGCGGTGGTCTCGGCGACCTGCTCCTGGAGCTCGGCGCGCTGGGTGGCGAGGGTCTCGCGCTGGCCGATGAGGTGCGTACGGTCGCCGGCAAGCTTCTCCGCGCGGGCGCCGACGTCGGCGAGCCGGGAGTGCAGGGTGTTGAGGGACCGTACGACCTGGGCGAACTCGTCGTTGCGTCCGGTGAAACGGACCGGCTCGACCGGCTCGGACCCGGGCTCCGGTTCGGCGGCCAGCCGGGCGGCGCCGAGGCGCAGCACGGCGAGCGGCCGGGTGAGCGTACGGGCGACGGCGGTGCTGACGCCGACGGCCACCAGCAGGCAGGCGCCGGCCAGGGCGATCCGGATCTCCAGGGCGGTGACGTCGTCGTCGCGGAGCTGGGAGAGCCGGTTGACCTGCGCGGAACCGAGGGAGGACTCGACGCCGCGCATGAGGTCGATACGGGCCGACAGGGCGGCCTCGGCCTTCGCGCGGTCCGTGCCGAGCTCGTCGTCGGAGAGCTGGGGCTGGTCGGTGAGGCGCGTGAGGAACTGCTCGGCGTTCTTGACCTCGGGGCCCGTGACGGTGGTTTTCAGGGACTCGCGGGCGCTGTGCCCCGCGACCTGGTCGAAGTCGGCGAGGGCGGCCAGTTCGCGTACGCGCGACTGCTGGGCGGCGGCGGTCAGCGCGTTGCGGGTGCGGACGCTCTCGGAGTCCGGGTCCTCCTCGGCGGGCACCAGGAGCCCGGTGACGGGGTCGACGCGGTTGCCGGTGTTCTCGCGCGGCACGGACAGCGCGGCGAGCAGCAGGCCGCGGGTGGCGGCGGCCTGGTCGACGGCGTGGCCGAGCGAGGCGGGCGCGCGGGTGGCCTCGGCGGCGCGCGGGGGCGTCTTGTCGGCCAGCTCCTCGGCGAGGTCCTGGAGCTTCCCGATCACCTCGGTGTACGCCTTGTGGGCCTCCAGCGCGGTGCCCTTGCCGGTCAGGGCCTCGCGGCGGATGCCGGGGATCCCGGCCAGGTCGCGGCGCAGCCCGGTGGGGGCCGCCGGCTCGATCTCGTCCATCTGACGGTCGACGCGGGCGGTCCGGCTCTCCGAGGGCCCCTTGCCCTTGCCGCCGTCGCGGCCGGCCGCGATGTACGCGGTGACGTCGTCGCGTTCGTCGGCGAGGGAGTGGGCGAGGGTGACCGCCTGCCGGTTCAGCTCGGCGAGGGTGACCAGACGCTGCGACTCGGAGAGTTCGGAGGAGGCGCTGAGGATGGCAGGGGTACCGGCGGCGAGGACGGTGACTCCGACGAGGGCGACGCCGGCGACCAGCCGGCTGCGTACCCGTACGGTGCGTTCGGTCCGCTCGCCGTTGCCGCTGTCGCCCCGAGTCCGCTTCTTCTGCACCGGTGCTCGCATTCTTGCTTGACTCGTCTGCTCACATGACCGAGGTGACGACTGGTCACACAGGAACGCCCCACCCCAGTTGCAGAACTCGAATGACTTCAGACCATTCCAGTGCTTTTGGGAAGAAGGCACGCAGCACGCGCTCCGCCACCTGAACGAGTGAACATCAATCGGGAGTTGGCGAACAACTCCCGGCACGGTTCGTCTCACGGGCGCGCGGAGTGCCGGTTGGAACTTCCGCCCGGCCTTTGGCAGGATGCGCCCCCGCAGCTTCGCGGAGCAACCCATTCCACCCATAAACCCGCGCCTCACCTGCTGGTGCGGGCCAATTGACGCCCATGGCACGGCCTTCGGGGGGGTCCCCGGGGCCTCGGGCAGACTGGGCCGCATGCGCTTCGAACTGGCCACGGCCCCCGGAGACCCCGAACGCCCCAACGAGGACTGGGCGTCTGTCGCCCTGCCTGCCGACGGACAGGGCGGGGCGCTCGTCCTGCTGGACGGTGTGACGCCGCCGGGGAGCGAGTACGGGTGCGTTCACGCGGTCCCCTGGTTCACCGCCCGACTCGGTGGAGCGTTGCTCGAATTGTCCGCTTCGCGCCGGGATTTGACACTGTCGGAGGTCCTGGCGGAGGCGATTCGCCGGACGGCCGACGCCCACCGCGACACCTGTGACCTTTCTCACGTCCGCACGCCCCAGGCGACGGTGGTCCTGGCGCGCTGGGGTGCGGAGGAGATCGAACACCTGGTGCTGTCGGACTCGGCGCTGCTGCTGGAGGCCCCGGACGGCACCGTGCGCGCGGTCCTCGACGACCGCCTCGACCGGGTCCCGCCGGAGATCCTCGCCTCCCTCGCGGCGACCGACGCCCTGCGCAACGCCGAGGGCGGCTTCTTCACGGCGGCCGCCGACCCCGCGGCGGCCGACCTGGCAGTGACGGGGGTGAGCCCGCGGGCGGAGGTGCGGGCGCTGGCTGCACTCAGCGACGGGGCGTCGCGGTGGGTGGACATGTTCGGCGAGGGGGACTGGGGGCAGTGCGTGGGCGTACTGCGCAAGGAGGGGGCGCAGGGCCTGATCGACCGCGTCCGGGCGCTGGAGCGGGGCCGGTCGGCCACGCCGCTGGTACGCCGGTGGAAGCAGCACGACGACGCGGCGGTGATCTACGCGGAACTGTGACGGCGGCCCGCGCGCACCCCACGCCCCACCCGGCGCACCCGCGCGTCAGGGCGCTGGGGGGGTGCCGCCCTTCAGCGCCGCTCCCTCTCCGGACCCCGCGCACGCCTCACCCCTCCGCCCGTGCGTTCAGCTGGTGCAGCAGCCGTGCGAGCTCCGCCACCTCCGCCCGGTCCCAGCCCGCCAGCTTCCGCACGTAACGGGCCCGCCGCGCGTCCCGGACCCGCCGGAAGCGGGCCCTGCCCTCCTCCGTGAGGGCCACCAGCGAGGCGCGCCCGTCCGCCGGGTCGGGTTCCCGCGTGACCAGGCCGAGCTCCTCCAGGGCGCGCAGCTGCCGGCTCATCGTCGCCTTGCCCACGCCGAACCACGCCGCCAGGTCCGTGGCCCGCTGCCGGTCCGCCTCGTCGAGCCGTACGAGCAGGCCGTACGCCGCCGGCTCCAGCTCCGGGTGGACCTCGCGCGCCATGTCGCCGGAGGAAGCCCGGGCCCTACGCAGAAAGACGGCCAATTCGCGTTCCAGCGCGAGGAATTCGGGGTCCCCGCCGCTTCCCCGCACCGCGCGCCCGTCATCCGCTTTTCCGCTTCCGTGCACGTCAGCCATAGCGCGCTTTCCTCACCCCGAAGTCTTCTTTCACCGGCGTCCATTGCCGCAGCTCCGCCAGTATTTCGCAGGAGTAGACCAACGGCGGCACCCGGATCCCTTCCGGCGCCCCGTCTCCCCGAGCGGCTTCAGCGGCTTCAGCGGCTTCAGGGATCAGGCACCCGGCGCCACTCCCGCACCGACCCCCGGCCGGAAGCCGCGAGGGGGATCAGGACGCCGGGCGAGCTCCCGGCCGGCTGGGGCGTACGGACCAGGTGTCCGTACACGTCCAGTGCCCACGACATGTTCGTTCAACGAGGCCCTCGACCGCGCACAGGCCCCTGAGGCCGACCCCCGCCCTCGACCGCGTACAGGCCCTGGCTACGGCTGCCCGCGCTCCCGGCGGTCGGACCGGCGCGCGCGTCGGCCTCAGGCCACGGCCCCGGCCCCGGCTCCGTCACCCTCCTCGCCCCCGGGCAGCCGCGCGACCGCGGCGACCACCGCCAGCAGGGACGCGTCCCCGGCGAGCGGGTGCGTCGTCGCGGTGGCGATGAAACCGGCGTCGCTCAGATGCGTGAGCAGCAGGCCCTTCTCCCGGGCGATCTGCTCGGGGTCGGGCGGGGCGTAGCAGAGCACCAGGCTCCCCGCCGGACGGAGCAGCCGGGCCACGGCGTCCAGCTCCCGCGCGGCCGGTCCGGTCCAGAAGACGTTGACGTCGACCGCCAGGACCTTGTCGAAGCGGCCGAGCATGTCGGTGTCGGCGTCCGCCAGGGCCGTGTGCAGGAACGAGGCCCGGCCCGCCGACACGGCTTCGGCGTTGCGCTCGCCGGCGGCCGTGACCGCCACGTCGGAGCGGTCGAGGCCCACGTACTCGCCGTCCGGCAGCTTCTCCAGGATCAGCCCCGCCGCGATACCGCGCCCGCAGCCGATCTCCAGCACACGGTCGTCCGGGCGTACGTCGAGAAGGCCGACGGCCACCGTGAGCCGCTCCGGTACGCGCATGCCGCCACCTCGCCGTCGCTGTCGCCCCCGGCTGTCGCCCTCCCCCGCTGTTCGCGTCCTACCTCCGTTGTATCCGATTACCTCCCCTTTCGCGCGGAAGGAGACCGTCGCCGCCCCCCGAGGAGAGCCCTCTCAGGCGCGGAAGGGGACCATTTCCCGCCCTCCCCGGGGAGCGCGCAGGCCCCCCGCGCCCTCTGTCGAGAGGGCCGGGGGGCCTGCAACGGCCGGGCCACCGGCTGCGTCCGTCACGCCGCCGCCGGCACCCGTACCTCTGCCGGGGACAGGGCGATCTCCAGGACCTGGCGGACGTCCGTCACCGGGTGGATCTCCAGCTTGTCGAGGATCTCGGCCGGGACGTCGTCCAGGTCGGCCTCGTTGCGCTTCGGGATCACGACCGTCGTCGTACCCGCCCGGTGCGCCGCCAGCAGCTTCTGCTTCAGGCCGCCGATCGGCAGAACGCGCCCGGTCAGGGACACCTCGCCCGTCATCGCCACGTCCGGACGGACCAGCCGCCCGGACAGCAGCGACGCGAGAGCCGTCGTCATGGTGATGCCCGCGCTCGGACCGTCCTTCGGCACCGCGCCGGCCGGGAAGTGGATGTGCACACCCCGGTCCTTCAGGTCACCGACCGGAAGCTCCAGCTCCGCGCCGTGCGAGCGGAGGAACGAGAGCGCGATCTGCGCGGACTCCTTCATGACGTCGCCGAGCTGACCCGTCAGGGTGAGCCCCGCGCCGCCCGTCTCCTCGTCCGCGAGCGACGCCTCGACGAAGAGCACGTCACCACCCGCACCCGTGACCGCGAGACCCGTGGCCACGCCCGGAACCGCCGTGCGGCGCTCCGACGGGTCCTGGGCGGACTCGGGCACGTGGTGGGGCCGGCCGATCAGGGCGCGGAGGTCACCGTCCGTGACCATGAAGGGCAGCTCCTGCTCGCCGAGCTCGTGCTTGGCCGCCACCTTGCGCAGGAGGCGCGACACCGAGCGCTCCAGGTTCCGTACGCCCGCCTCACGGGTGTACTCCCCCGCCAGCTTCCGCAGCGCGGACTCGTCCAGCGTCACCTCGCCCGGCTCCAGACCCGAACGCTCCAGCTGGCGCGGCAGCAGGTGGTCGCGGGCGATGACGACCTTCTCGTCCTCCGTGTAGCCGTCGAGCCTGACCAGCTCCATGCGGTCGAGCAGCGCCTCGGGAATGGCCTCCAGGACGTTGGCGGTCGCGAGGAACACCACATCCGACAAGTCGAGCTCGACTTCCAGGTAGTGGTCACGGAACGTGTGGTTCTGGGCGGGGTCGAGCACTTCGAGCAGCGCTGCCGCCGGGTCGCCCCGGAAGTCGGACCCCACCTTGTCGATCTCGTCGAGGAGGACGACCGGGTTCATGGAACCCGCCTCCTTGATGGCGCGCACGATCCGTCCCGGAAGGGCCCCCACGTACGTACGGCGGTGTCCGCGGATCTCCGCCTCGTCCCGTACGCCGCCGAGCGCGACCCGCACGAACTTGCGTCCCATGGCGTGCGCGACCGACTCGCCCAGCGACGTCTTGCCGACGCCGGGCGGCCCGACCAGGGCCAGCACCGCGCCGCCCCGACGCCCGCCGACCACACCGAGGCCGCGCTCGGCCCGGCGCTTGCGCACCGCGAGGTACTCGGTGATGCGCTCCTTCACGTCCTCCAGACCGGCGTGCTCGGCGTCCAGAACCGCCTTGGCGCCCCGGATGTCGTACTGGTCCTCGGTCCGCTCGGTCCAGGGGAGTTCCAGGACGGTGTCCAGCCAGGTCCGGATCCACGATCCCTCGGGCGACTGGTCGGAGGAACGCTCCAGCTTGTCGACCTCCTTGAGGGCGGCCTCACGGACCTTCTCGGGCAGGTCGGCGGTCTCGACGCGGGCCCGGTAGTCGTCGGACTCGTCCTCGCCCTCCTTGCCGTTGATCTCGCGCAGTTCCTTGCGCACGGCGTCGAGCTGACGGCGCAGCAGGAACTCCCGCTGCTGCTTGTCGACGCCTTCCTGCACGTCCTTTGCGATGGACTCGGCGACGTCCTGCTCGGCGAGGTGCTCGCTCAGCCACTTCACGGCGAGCCGCAGGCGGACCACCGGGTCGGCGGTCTCCAGCAGCTCGACCTTCTGGGCGGTGGTGAGGAATGGCGAGTAACCGGAGTTGTCGGCGAGGGCGGACACGCCGTCGATCTGCTGGACGCGGTCGACGACCTGCCAGGCGCCGCGCTTCTTCAGCCAGCTGGTGGCGAGCGCCTTGTACTCCTTCACCAGCTCGGTGACGGCTCCGGGAAGCGGGTCGGGCACCGTCTCGTCGACACCCGTGCCCTCCACCCAGAGCGCGGCGCCGGGCCCGGTGGTCCCGGCGCCGATCTGGACGCGGCTGCGGCCGCGGATCAGGGCGCCGGGGTCGCCGTCGGAGAGCCGCCCGACCTGCTCGACGGTGCCCAGGACGCCGGTCGCGGCGTACGTGCCGTCGATCCGCGGAACGAGAAGCACCTGCGGCTTGTTGCCACTGGAACGGGCAGCGGCCTGCGCGGCCTCCACCGCGGCGCGTACGTCCGTGTCGGACAGGTCCAGGGGCACCACCATTCCCGGCAGCACGACCTCGTCATCGAGCGGCAGCACGGGCAGGGTGAGCGGGTTGGACGACGATGCCATGATCTCCCCTTCGGCAGTGAACTTGAGCTATGCCGACTCAATGCTCCTGCGCGACCGAATGTTCCCGAGGGAGGAGCGCGTTCGCTGTGGGCGATCAACGCGCAGGGGTGCATGCCATCGCGGGGGTGGACGGCGGAGAACTCCAGTAATAGCCTCAGCGCATCAGCAGTCCTTACGAACCCATGGCCGTCACGAGCGTCCATCACCTAACTGCTATCTGCTATCTGCTATCCGCATGACAGGAGTCCGCATGACCGGCGCCCCCTTCGCTTCGACGCCCGATGCGATCCGCGCGTGGGTGGACGGCTGGGTCGTGTCGCGGGGAACCGCCGAACCGGTACCCCAGCCCTGGGGGCTGACCATCGACGTAGGACTTCCGCACCACTCCACCCGCCACGTCCTGACCGACGCCGACGAGGGGACTGTCCGCAAACTGGCCGAGGCGTACGCCGCACCGGGCGTCTGCCTCAAGATGTTCCTGCCGCCGGAGACCGTCGCGCCGTGGCTCGGCCCGGAGTGGGCGTCGGACGGCCCCGGCTGGCTGATGACGACAGCCCTGAGCCCGGCGGCCCGGCCGGCCGGATGCACCCCGCCGGACGGATATGCGCTCAGATCCTGGGAGCGGGGCGGCGTGACCCGCCTGCTGGTCGTCGCCCCCGACGGCGGGTTCGCGGCGCGCGGCCAGGTGGCGCCGACCGGCCGGACGGCCGTGGTCGACCAGGTGGAGACGGCCCCCGCGCACCGCCGGAAGGGACTGGGCGCACTGGTGATGCGGACGCTCCAGCGCGCGGCGTACCAACAGGGCGCGAGGGTCGGCATCCTGGGCGCGACACCGGAGGGACGCGGCCTGTACGAGTCGCTGAACTGGCAGGTGTACGCCCCGCTGGTGGGCGTAACCCACGCCACTGCGCGGAGGTAGGCCGAGGTAGGCCGAGGTGGAAAAACGGCCACTGGGGTGCGGAGGGCGGTCCCGGACCGCCGCCAGCGCCGGATCGAACTCCCCGTTGCTTCTGGGGGGTTTGGGCACAATCCGACGACCCGCCCCCAACTCGCCGGCCCGATCAGTCACATCCGCGTCGCTCCCGGTCACCACATGCGCGTTCCGACCGGCCAAGGCGGCCCCCACACCAGAAACAACCACCGCCACAGGCCCAACCGTCAATCCCTCAAAACGTTTGTCGCCGCCCTCCTCGCAACGCCAGGATGAAGTCAATGACACCCCCCCACCCCCCAACCGAACAGAGCGCCGCACGCCCCCGGAGGTTTTTGCCATGGCCATCCAGGCTTCCGTTCCGTACGCCACCACTCTCGACCGGCGCGAGGGGCCGTTCGGTGAGGTCGTTCTGCGGGAGCGTGGGGAGCACTTCGAGATCATCGCCAACGGGTGTTTCCTGATGGACACGTCCGACGGCCGCTCCGAGCGCCTCCTCGTCGACGCCGCCCTGGCCGCACTCCCCGCGTCCCGCCCCTCGCCCGCCCTCCTCATCGGCGGGCTCGGGGTCGGCTTCTCGCTCGCCCGGGCGGCCTCGCAGGAGCGGTGGGGGCGGATCGCCGTCGTCGAGCGGGAGCAGGCGATCATCGACTGGCACCGCCAGGGGCCGCTGTCGCGGATTTCCGGTGAAACTCTCGCCGATTCGCGATGCGAGATCATTCACACCGATCTAGTGGATTACGTCAGAGAAAACCGGATCGGGAGCGTTGGTACGGACCAGAGTGCGTACGACGCGCTCTGCCTCGACATCGACAACGGGCCCGACTGGACGGTTACCGACGACAACGCCAATCTCTATTCACCGCAGGGACTTGCGGGGTGCATGAGGCGGCTGCGACCTGGCGGAATCCTCGCCGTGTGGTCGGCCCAGCCGTCCCCCGCATTCGAGGATGCGTTGCGGAATGCCGGATTCAACTTGGTTAGGACTGAAGAGATCCAAGTTGCCCGGGGCGTTCCTGACGTGGTCCATCTCGGGGTTCGCCCTGCGTAGCCGGGACGCAGTCGGTGCATCTACGCTGCTGCCCTACACGTGGGATTGAAGAGACCTCCCAGGGGCGGGGCAATGGAGCAGACACACACCAGCCACAACGGCCTCGCGGCCACTCCGGGCGCTCAGCGCCGGGTGCTGGTCGTCGAGGACGACGCGACCATCGTCGACGCCATTGCCGCGCGACTTCGCGCCGAGGGCTTCCAGGTGCAGACGGCGGTCGACGGTCCGGCGGCGGTGGACGCCGCCGAGGCGTGGCAGCCCGACCTGATGGTTCTCGACATCATGCTGCCGGGTTTCGACGGCCTCGAGGTCTGCCGCCGCGTGCAGGCGCAGCGGCCGGTGCCGGTTCTGATGCTGACGGCGCGCGACGACGAGACCGACATGCTGGTCGGGCTCGGGGTCGGCGCCGACGACTACATGACCAAGCCGTTCTCCATGCGCGAGCTGGCGGCCCGGGTGCACGTCCTGCTGCGCCGCGTCGAGCGGGCGACGCTCGCCGCCTCGACGCCGCGCAGCGGCATCCTGCGCCTGGGTGAGCTGGAGATCGACCACGCGCAGCGCCGCGTGCGGGTGCGGGGTGACGACGTGCACCTGACGCCGACCGAGTTCGACCTGCTGGTGTGCCTGGCGAACACGCCGCGCGCCGTGCTCTCGCGCGAGCAGCTGCTCGCCGAGGTGTGGGACTGGGCTGACGCGTCGGGCACCCGGACCGTCGACAGCCACATCAAGGCGCTCCGGCGGAAGATCGGCGCGGAGCGGATCCGTACGGTCCACGGAGTGGGCTACGCACTGGAGACCCCGCCGGCATGACGCGGCGGGAGAACGGGCTGACGGCATGACGCGGCGCGGGAACGGGCTGCGTCCCTTCTCGATCAAGACCAAGCTCGGCACGCTCGTCGTCGTCTCGGTCTTCATCACCACCGGGCTCATCCTCGTCGCGCTGCGGACCAAGACCGAGCTGCGGTTCATCACGGTCTTCTCGGTGATCGCGTCGATGCTGATCACCCAGTTCGTGGCGCACAGCCTGACCTCCCCGCTGGACGAGATGACGACGGTGGCGAAGTCCATCGCGCACGGCGACTACACCCGGCGGGTGCGCGGCGCGGGCCGCCGTGACGAGCTGGGCGACCTGGCGGCCACGATCAACCGCATGGCGGACGATCTGGAGGCCGTGGACCGGCACCGCAAGGAATTGGTCGCCAATGTCTCCCACGAGCTGAGAACCCCCATCGCGGGGCTGAGAGCGGTGCTGGAGAACGTCGTGGACGGGGTCTCCGCCGCCGACCCCGAGACGATGCGTACGGCGCTGAAGCAGACCGAGCGCCTCGGGCGGCTGGTGGAGACGCTGCTCGACCTGTCCCGGCTCGACAACGGCGTCGTACCGCTGAAGGCGCACCGCTTCGAGGTCTGGCCGTACCTCTCGGGCGTGCTCAAGGAGGTCAACGTGATCGCCTCGCAGCGCGGTCTGGCCTC
This sequence comes from Streptomyces sp. NPDC046122, assembly GCF_056429965.1. Taxonomy (NCBI): domain Bacteria; kingdom Bacillati; phylum Actinomycetota; class Actinomycetes; order Kitasatosporales; family Streptomycetaceae; genus Streptomyces; species Streptomyces sp. NPDC046122. The sequence continues at coordinate 491,975 of NZ_JBWKLQ010000001.1, forward strand.
CGGCTCCGGCAGCCATACGCGTACGGACGTGCATCTGCACCTGGACGTGTCGCCGCCCGAGCTGACCGCGCACGCGGACGTCGAACGGCTGCACCAGGTCGTCGCCAATCTGCTCGACAACGCGGTCAAGCACAGCCCGCCGCACGGCCGCGTCACCGTGCGGGCCCGGCGGGGCCCGCAGCCGGAGAGCCTGGACCTGGAGGTCCTGGACGAGGGGCCGGGCATACCCGAGTCCGAGTGGCACCGCGTCTTCGAGCGTTTCAACCGGGGCAGCCTGCCGGCGCCGCACGGTCCCGGCAGCGACGGCGGCACCGGGCTGGGCCTCGCGATCGCCCGCTGGGCGGTGGATCTGCACGGCGGGCGGATCGGTGTGGCCGAATCCGCGCGCGGCTGCCGGATCCAGGTCACTCTTCCGGGGAAGCCGACCACCCGTCCGTTGACGTAGGGTCGAACCGGAAGCACACGTTCTGCGTGTCATCCCATGGGGGTGCGGCCCAAAGTGGGCCGTAACCACGGTCCGTCCTACCCGGACCGCAGCGGACCACACCGGAACCACGCTTGTTTCCCGCCATTCCAGGCGCCGAAACCAGCGCTCCGATGTGACTTACGCGACGGAAGGCCCGCCCGGCCTGCACCTCTCGGCCCGGGAGGCGTAGCCTTTATTTCCGCTGTCCATAACCTTGCGAAGCGGAAGAGGGCGGTTAACGCCGTGTCGTCTCAGTCCCCCAGTAGCCCGAGCGTCTCGACCGACCAAGACGGGCAAGGGAAGAACCCTGCCGCTGCCTTCGGTCCCAATGAGTGGCTCGTCGACGAGATCTACCAGCAGTACCTCCAGGACCCGAATTCGGTCGACCGCGCCTGGTGGGACTTCTTCGCCGACTACAAGCCCGGATCCACCCCGGCGGCGGAGAAGACCGCCACCCCCGAAGCCGAAGACGTGACCGGGGCCGCCGCACAGCCGGCCCAGGCCCCCGCCGCGCCCGCCACCCCGGCGACGCCCGCGGCCACCCAGCCGGCCGCCACCCAGCCGGCCCCTGCGGCGAAGCCCGCGGCCCAGGCCGCGCCCGCCACGACGGCGCCCGCCGCCAAGCCCGCCTCCGCCCCCGCACCGGCCGCCGCACAGCAGGCCGGCGCGAAGGCCAAGGCCGCGCCGAAGGCGGAGGCCGCCAAGGAGGCCCCGGAGGGTCCCGAGTACGCGACGCTGCGCGGCCCGTCCGCCGCCGTGGCGAAGAACATGAACGCCTCGCTGGAGCTGCCCACGGCCACGTCCGTGCGCGCTGTCCCGGTGAAGCTGTTGTTCGACAACCGCATCGTCATCAACAACCACCTCAAGCGCGCCCGGGGCGGGAAGGTCTCCTTCACGCACCTCATCGGGTTCGCGATGGTGCAGGCCCTCAAGGCCATGCCGTCGATGAACTACTCCTTCGCGGAGAAGGACGGCAAGCCGACGCTGGTCAAGCCCCCGCACGTCAACCTGGGCCTGGCCATCGACCTGGTCAAGCCCAACGGCGACCGCCAGCTCGTCGTCGCGGCCATCAAGAAGGCCGAGACGCTCAACTTCTTCGAGTTCTGGCAGGCGTACGAGGACATCGTCCGCCGCGCCCGCGCGAACAAGCTGACGATGGACGACTTCACCGGCGTCACCGCGTCGCTGACGAACCCCGGCGGCATCGGCACCGTCCACTCGGTGCCCCGCCTGATGCCCGGACAGGGCCTCATCATGGGCGTCGGCGCGATGGACTACCCGGCCGAGTTCCAGGGCACCTCGCAGGACACCCTGAACAAGCTGGGCATCTCCAAGGTCATGACCCTGACCTCGACGTACGACCACCGGGTCATCCAGGGCGCCGCCTCCGGCGAGTTCCTGCGGATCCTCGCCAACCTGCTCCTCGGCGAGAACGGCTTCTACGACGACATCTTCGAGGCCCTGCGGATCCCGTACGAGCCGGTCCGCTGGCTCAAGGACATCGACGTCTCGCACGACGACGACGTGACGAAGGCCGCCCGCGTCTTCGAGCTGATCCACTCCTACCGGGTCCGCGGCCACGTCATGGCCGACACCGACCCGCTGGAGTACAAGCAGCGCAAGCACCCCGACCTGGACATCAACGAGCACGGCCTGACGCTCTGGGACCTGGAGCGCGAGTTCGCCGTCGGCGGCTTCGCCGGCAAGTCGATGATGAAGCTGCGCGACATCCTCGGTGTGCTCCGCGACAGTTACGTCCGGACCGTCGGCGTCGAGTTCATGCACATCCAGGACCCGAAGCAGCGCAAGTGGATCCAGGACCGCGTGGAGCGCCCGCACGCCAAGCCGGAGCGCGAGGAGCAGCTGCGCATCCTGCGCCGCCTGAACGCCGCCGAGGCGTTCGAGACGTTCCTGCAGACGAAGTACGTCGGCCAGAAGCGCTTCTCCCTCGAGGGCGGCGAGTCCGTCATCCCGCTGCTGGACGCGGTCATCGACAGCGCGGCCGAGTCGCGCCTGGACGAGGTCGTCATCGGCATGGCCCACCGCGGCCGTCTGAACGTCCTGGCGAACATCGTCGGCAAGTCGTACGCCCAGATCTTCCGCGAGTTCGAGGGCAACCTCGACCCGAAGTCGATGCACGGCTCCGGCGACGTGAAGTACCACCTGGGCGCCGAGGGCACCTTCACCGGCCTGGACGGCGAGCAGATCAAGGTCTCGCTCGTCGCCAACCCCTCGCACCTGGAGGCGGTCGACCCGGTCCTGGAGGGTGTCGCCCGCGCCAAGCAGGACGTCATCAACAAGGGCGGCACGGACTTCACCGTCCTGCCCATCGCCCTGCACGGCGACGCGGCCTTCGCCGGCCAGGGCGTCGTCGCGGAGACGCTCAACATGTCGCAGCTGCGGGGTTACCGCACCGGCGGCACGGTCCACATCGTCATCAACAACCAGGTCGGCTTCACCGCCGCCCCGGAGTCCTCGCGTTCCTCGATGTACGCGACCGACGTGGCCCGCATGATCGAGGCGCCGATCTTCCACGTGAACGGCGACGACCCGGAGGCCGTGGTCCGCGTCGCGCGTCTCGCCTTCGAGTTCCGCCAGTCCTTCAACAAGGACGTGGTCATCGACCTCATCTGCTACCGCCGCCGCGGCCACAACGAGGGCGACAACCCGCAGTTCACCAACCCGCAGATGTACACGCTGATCGACGTGAAGCGCTCGGTGCGCAAGCTCTACACCGAGTCGCTCATCGGTCGTGGCGACATCACGCTGGAAGAGGCGGAGCAGGCGCTCCAGGACTTCCAGGGCCAGTTGGAGAAGGTCTTCGCGGAGGTCCGCGAGGCCACCTCGAACCCGGCTCCGGCCCACACCCCCGAGGTGCAGGCCGAGTTCCCGGTGGCCGTCGCCACGGCGGTCTCCCAGGAGGTCGTCAAGCGGATCGCCGAGTCCCAGGTCAACATCCCCGACCGCATCGCCGTCCACCCCCGCCTGATGCCGCAGATGCAGCGGCGCGCGGCCTCGGTGGAGGACGGCACGATCGACTGGGGCATGGGCGAGACCCTCGCCATCGGCTCGCTGCTGATGGAGGGCGTCCCGGTCCGGCTGTCCGGCCAGGACACCCGCCGCGGTACGTTCGGCCAGCGCCACGCGGTGCTCGTCGACCAGAACACCGGCGAGGACTACACCCCGCTGCAGTACCTCTCCGAGGACCAGGCCCGCTACAACGTCTACGACTCGCTGCTCTCCGAGTACGCGTGCATGGGCTTCGAGTACGGCTACTCGCTCGCCCGGCCCGAGTCGCTGGTCATGTGGGAGGCCCAGTTCGGTGACTTCGTCAACGGCGCGCAGACCGTCGTCGACGAGTTCATCTCCTCGGCCGAGCAGAAGTGGGGCCAGACGTCCGGCGTCACGCTGCTGCTGCCGCACGGTTACGAGGGCCAGGGCCCGGACCACTCGTCCGCCCGTCCCGAGCGCTTCCTGCAGATGTGCGCCCAGGACAACATGACGGTCGCGATGCCGACTCTGCCGTCGAACTACTTCCACCTGCTGCGCTGGCAGGTCCACAACCCGCACCACAAGCCGCTCATCGTCTTCACCCCGAAGTCGATGCTGCGCCTGAAGGCGGCGGCGTCCAAGGCGGAGGAGTTCACCACCGGCGGCTTCCGCCCGGTGATCGGCGACACGGCCATGGACCCGGCGGCCGTCCGCAAGGTCGTCTTCTGCGCGGGCAAGGTCTACTACGACCTGGAGGCCGAGCGGCAGAAGCGCGGCGTCACGGACACCGCGATCATCCGCCTCGAGCGGCTGTACCCGCTGCCGGGCAAGGAGCTCCAGCAGGAGATCGCGAAGTACCCGAACGCCGAGAAGTACCTGTGGGCGCAGGAGGAGCCGGCGAACCAGGGCGCGTGGCCGTTCATCGCGCTCAACCTGATCGACCACCTCGACCTGGCGGTCGGCGCCGACGTCCCGCACGGCGAGCGGCTGCGGCGCATCTCGCGCCCGCACGGCTCGTCCCCGGCGGTCGGCTCGGCCAAGCGCCACCAGGCCGAGCAGCAGCAGCTGCTCAACGAGGTCTTCGAGGCCTGACCGGCACGGCTCGTACGCCCCGGAGGGCCCGGCACCGCAGCGATGCGGCGCCGGGCCCTCCGGCGTACGGGGAAGGCGCCGGGTCAGCCGAGGTACGCCTCGAAGTCCCAGTACGGGCGGGTCCGCTGGCGGGCGGACAGGGTGTGCGGGTGCTGGGCGCCCAGCGTGCGGGTGAGGGTCAGCAGGGCGTCCGCCTCGACCTTGTCGGCCTCCTCGTGTTCCCGCAGGGCCCGCAGGTCGGCGGCGAGCGCGGTCTGGCAGGACAGGGTGAGCGGGTGTTCGTCGCCCAGCACGTGGCGGGACCTGCGCAGGGTGTCCCGGCTGAGTTCGGCGGCGTCCGCGACCCGGCCGTTGAAGTTGCGGCCGCCGGACGCGTTGAGGGCGCAGCCCAGTACCCAGGGGTGGTCGCCGCCGAGGGTGGCGGTCAGGCCCGCGAGCGCGGACTCGAACATGGACATGGCCTCGCTGCGGTCGCCGGACGCCTGCATCACCAGACCGGTGTTGGCGAGCATGCCGGTGGCGACGGGGTGGGCGGGGCCGAGCAGCGCCCGGTAGCCGGCCTCCGCCTCGGCGATCAGGTCCCTGGCCCGGTCCAGGTCGCCGTGTTCGCGCTGGAAGTTCCCATAGTCGTTGATGAAGGACAGCGTGTTGTGGTGGGTGCGGCCGTGCACCTGCTCCAGCTGTTCCATCAGGCTGTCCATGAGCGGGCCGATGTCCTGCTGGAATCCCCCCTCGCGCCGCCGGGCGAGCGCCAGGTGCACGCGGGCCGCCAGCGTCTGGGGGTGCAGCGGGCCGAGCACCTGCACGTGGAGCCGCACCACCGGCTCCTGCCGGGCCACGGAGTCGCGGTACTGGCCCAGCAGCCGCAGTCCGTGGGCCACCGCGTTGCCGGAGTTGAGCGTGGTGATGTGGCGGGCGCGCAGGACGGCCTCGCGTCGGCTGAGGGTCTCCAGGTCCAGGTCGTACGCCTCCCGGTAGCGCCCCAGCAGCCGCAGTCCGACGCTGAGGTTGTGCCGGGCGTTGATGGAGGTCAGCTCGTGGGCGCCGAGCAGCCGTTCCGCTTCCTCCAGCACCTGTTGCTGCAGTTCGAGCGCCTCGGTGTAGCGGCCGAGCCGGCGCAGGCTGCTGGCGAGGGCGCCGTTGACGCCGAGTTCGCCGAGTTCGTTGCGCGGCTCCGCCGTGCGCAGCCGGTCGCGCAGGGCGCGTTCCAGTTCGTACGCCTCCCGGAAGCGGCCGGAGGAGCGCAGCAGGTTGCCCTGCTGGATGGTCAGGTCGAGCATGTGCTGGGCGAGCGGGTCCATGAACGCCGTCCAGTGCGTCCGGATCTGCTCGGCGAGCCGGTTGCCGGCCGTGGACTCGCCGCTGCGCACGCAGTAGCGCAGGCAGTTGAGCACGGCGGCCTGGACGCGGCTGTTGGAGCTGCTGAGCGCGCCCGACGGTTCCAGGTGGGGCAGCAGCTCGGCGTACCGGGGCCACTGCCTGCTGTCGAGCGGGTTGCCGGGGTCGGCCTCGGCCAGCAGGGTGCGGACGGCCTTGCGGTGGGTGTCGCGGCGTTCGTCGCCGGTGAGCCGGGACACGATGTCGTGGACGAGCCGGTGCATGTGCACGGACTCCTGGTGCGGGCCCATCTCGGCGTTGACGGGCCCGCGGCTCTCCCGGGTGAGCACGGAGTAGTTGACCAGGGTGTCGAGGGCCCGGGTCCAGGCGGGCAGGTCGGTGCTCATCCACCGCAGGTCCTCGGGCAGGTCGGCCTGCGGGTAGGCGCGGGCCAGTCCGAGGGGGATGCGGCCGGGGGCGAAGGACGCACACAGGCTGAGCACCTCGACGGCCTGCGGCTGGGTGCGCCTGAGCCGGTTGATGAGGATGGACCAGGAGGTGAGCGAGGAGTGCGGGAAGCCGTCGCCGACGGGCTCCTCGACCGTGGACAGCCTGCCCTCGCGGACCATGCGCAGGTACTCGGGCACCTCCATCCGGGACTCGCCCAGCCAGGAGGCGGCCTGCACGAGCGGCAGCGGCACGTCGCCGAACTCGGCGGCGACCTCGTCGGCCTGCCCGGAGGTGACGTGCGGGGCGCGGCGCATCAGGTAGGCGGTGGACTCGGCGCGGTCGAAGCTGGGCACTTCGAGTACGTCCGTGTAGTCGCCCCAGCCCCTGTTCCGCGAGGTGACGATGGTGTGTCCGGGACCGTGCGGCAGCAGGACGTTCGCGCCGTCCATGTCGTCCCAGCCGTCGAAGATGACGAGCCAGCGGCCGTACGGTTCACCGCGCCGCAGGGCCTCGCGGACCGCGCGGATGCGTTCGCCGGGTTCGCTGCCGCTGTGCAGGCCCAGCTCGACGGCGAGCTCTCCGAAGCGGTCGCGCTGGATGTTGCGGTCGTCGGAGTTGACCCACCAGATGACGTCGTAGTCGGTGCTGAAGCGGTGGGCGTACTCGGCGGCCAGCTGGGTTTTGCCGATGCCGGACATTCCGAGGAGGGTGCAGGCGGAGTTGCCGTGTTCGGCCTCGGTCAGGCGCTGCTGGAGTTCGGTGAGCAGGTCGTCGCGGCCGGTGAAGCGGCCGTTGCGGCGCGGCACCTCTCCCCAGATCTCGGGGGGCGTGTTCGGGAAGCGAGAGCCGCTGACGGCGGAGCGGCGGCCGGAGGGGCGCCGGAAGTCGATGCCGAGCCTGCCCAGCAGCCGTTCCTCGGCCTCCTGCTCTCCGGCGCTCCACAGGCTGACCGGTTCCAGTACGGCGGTGGCGGGCGGCAGCTGGCGGTTGGTGAGGTTGACGGCGGCGAAGCGGTCGGCGTGCGCGGCGACGTATCCGCGCAGGACGTCGTTCCACTCGCCGGGGGCCCGGGGCCCCAGCTCGAAGAACCAGTCGTTGAGGACGAGCAGGACGCGCCCGCTGGACAGCAGCAGGTCGCCGAGCGACTCCTCCAGCGGCACCTCGCGGGGCGGGTCCCAGCGCTGGAGGGTGACCCGCAGGCCGTGGGCCTCCAGCCGCTGTCCGATCCAGTTGGCCCAGGGCCGGTGATAGCCGGGGAAGACCACGAGGAAGTGCTCCGGCCCGTCCTGGCCGCCGCGGTCCGCCGCACCGGCCCCGCCCGAGCGCCGCTGATCCACCATCTGCACGTCTCCCTGTCCTACTCCGCCAGTACCCCTCGACCGACTGTCACGACCGATGGACACAGTGTCACTCAAAGCTCCGGCGAGCCGCGCCGAGGCTCGCGTGGTGTACGCGCATCTCCGCCGCGAACTCCCGCCCCTCCATGGTCAGTTCATCGGATTCAAGCAGTACGGACAACGCCTGTGCCACGTGTCCCCGGTGCCGGGCGAACTGTTCGCCCGCCCGTCGCCGCCAGCCCGCCGGCGCGTCGCCGCCGGCGATCCCCCGCCGCCACAGGTCGGTGAGCGCCAGATGGGCGTACGCCCCCTGGAACACGCCCGCCACCGGCCTCGGGTCGGTCCGCCAGGCGACCCGGTGCAGCTCTTCCCCGCCGGGCCGGTACAGCGGGACGCGTTCGTGCAGGGCGGCCAGCTTGGTGTGGTGGGTCTCGTGGACCAGCACCTCGGCCAGTTCGCCGGGCCCGTCCGGCAGGGACGTCAGTACGCCGCCGGGCGCGGCCCGCAGCGTCGCGCTCATCGGGTGGCGTCCCCGGTACGCGGCGGGGTCGACGGGGGCCAGCGGCACGACCACGCGCTGCACGGCCAGTATCTCGGCGGCGCGTCCCGGGTCGGTGCTCCCGACGAGCGCGACGGCCCGGCTCCACAGCCGCGCCCAGGGTTCGCGGGCGACGGCGGCCCGCTCCGCCGCGGGCATCGTGGCGGCGGCGCCGGGCGGGACCCGGTAGGGGTCGAGGTCGTCGAGGACTGCGGCGGTTCCGGGCAGGGTGCGCAGCCCCGACCAGCCCGGTCCGCCGCCGACGGGCCTGCCGCCGCGGCCGGCGGTCCGCCGCAGCAGGAGGGCGCCGGTCCGGCCGCCGGTGATCCGTACGGTCCGGCCCCGGGCGCGCAGTTCGGCCCGGCCGGCCGGGCAGCGCAGGGCTCCGAGGCCGGGCAGGCCCAGCAGGCCGGTGGGCGCGTCGAGCGTCAGGCGCAGGTCGCAGCCCGCGCGCACGGCCGCGGTTGCCGCTATGCCCCCGAAGTGGTCGAGGTGCCGGTCGAGGGCGGGGCCTTCGGGGGCGGTGAGAGCGCCGGCCAGCCACGCGCCGGTCAGCGGGTAGTCGATGACCTCGCGGACCGCCCCGGGGTCGTGCCGTTCGGCGTACTCCAGCAGCATCCAGTGCCGGAGGAAGCGTTCACGTGCGGCGGGGGCCGCGGCGGGCCGCTGCCCCTCCACGCGGGTCAGCAGCGACTTCAGGAGCAGCAGCCGGCGCGCGTGCAGGCCGGCCCGCAGCGCGACGGTGCAGGCCGGGTCGGGCCGGGTGCGGGCGAGCTGGTTGAGGAAGGCGGAGGAGAGGGGGGTCGACGTCATGCCGGCCCCCTCTCGTCGGCGTACGCTGCCGGCTCCGCATCCGTTGGGCGGGCCACCCATCTGACCGGAAAACGCCGCTGCTCAGCGGGTTCCGGGCTCGTCGCCCGTCCACCACGCCTCCGCCAGCTCTCCGGGCCGGTCGAGCACGCGGCCGACCGCCTCGGTGAGCCCTGGGTCGTCCGAGGTGCGTAAAGTCCGCAGGTCGACGTCGGTGAGGTCCAGTGCGGCCGGGGGCTGTCCGGCGTCCCGTCCCTGGCCGGCAACCACGGTGTTCCTGTGCGACACGCCCGACTCCCTCCTGCCGGCACCCGTCCCGCACGGCCGCAGCGGCTGCCCAGTTCTTCCCGACCCCGGTGAAACAGAAACATGTTCGACTTCACTCCGGTCAACCGGCACCCACCTCGGGCAACGTCCACCACGGGGGCGCCAGTTGCCGCCGCTCCCGCTCGGCCGGCCGCCGGCCGCTCGCCCGGGCCGCCGCGTCCGCGTCCGCGAGGCGGGACGCGCGTTCCCGGGGGGCGCCCGCCTCGCTCCAGTCCACTTCGACGAGCGACGCCGTCAGCCGCTGCCAGCGCGCGTGGGCGCGCTCGAAGGCCCGGCCCGCTGCCTCCGTACGGCCCATGGCCTCCAGCACGCAGCCCTGGGCGTACAGCGCCCGCGCCGCCGTCCGGGAGCCCGGGCGGTCGCCGTGCGCGTCGTCGGCGTCGCGCCGCGCGCTCTCGTACGCCTGGAGGGCGTCCGACAGCAGCGTCGCCGCCGACACCAGCGCGAGTTCGTACCGCACCCGGCCGAGCACCAGCCACGCCTCGGCGCGCAGGCCGGTGTCCGGCAGCCGCTTGGCGGCCTCCTCCAGCAGGTGGCGGCCCTCGTAGAGGTCGGGGAGGAAGCCGACGCGCCGGAAGCGGAGCGCCAGCGCGCTGCCGAGCAGGAGGTGCAGCCTGCTGCGGGACGGTGAACGGGCGGGCATCCCGGCGAGCGCCTCGCGCAGGACGCTCTCCGCGCGGCCCACGGTGTCCTCGCCGGCCGCCTCCGGTTCGGCGGCGGCGCGGCGCAGGAGTGACTCGCCCCATTCGGTGAGCAGGTCGCAGCGGCGGGTGCTGTCGGGCGGGGCGAGGCCGGACGCGGTCTCGTACGCGCGGTCGGCGGCCGGGTGGTCGCCCGCCGCGTCGTGCAGCCGGGCCTGGGCCGTCAGGCAGCGCAGACGCAGCGCCGGGTCGTCGCCGGCCGCCCGGGCGGCCCGGGTCAGGACCTCGGCGGTGCCGGCGTGCGGGGCGTTCGCGGCGCGCAGGGCGTCGGCGAGGTCGAGGAGGGCGGGGCAGCGCAGGCCGTCGGGGGCGTCTTCGGCGTCCAGCAGGTCACATCCCGTGCTCAGTTCCGGTACGGCCTCTTCGGCCCGGCGCAGCGCGAGCAGCAGCCGCCCCCGGCGCAGGTGCAGCGTCCTGCGGGACGCGGCGGGCCAGTCGGAGGCGTCGCCGGCGAGGTCGTCCAGGGCCGCCGCGAGGTGCGCCGCGTCGCCCGTCTCGCGCCACAGGGCGTGGCGGGCGGCGGCGAGTTCGAGGCGGGCGTCGGCCCGGGCCCCGGTGCCCCGCGGCGCGCGGTCGCGGGCGTCGGCGAGCACCCGTACGGCCCGCAGCAGCAGCTCGCGCGCCTGCTCGGTGCCGCGGGCCGCCGGTGCGCCCGCCTCCGCGAGCAGGACCCTGCCCAGCACGAGCCCCGCCCGCGCCGCCCCGGCGCCGTTCTCCGGCGGCCCGGCGGCGACCGGGCCGCCGGGCCGCAGCGCCGCCTCAGCGCGTTCGCGGGCGCGGCGGAGCAGGGACGGGTCGGCCTGGGAGCGCCACTGGCCCAGGAGGCGTTCGGCCTCGGCCAGCGGTACGGGGGTGACGAGCTCGGGCTGGTAGAAGCGCAGTACGCGGGCGGGGATCTCCGCGAACAGCTCCGGTTCGGCGGGGCCTGCGGGCTCCCCGGACTCCCCCTCGGGGGCCGGGTCCCACGGCAGATCGCGAGCCGTGACGTCGCCGCGCTCGGAGAGCCTCGCCGCGGCGAGCGCCGCGAAGTTGCGCGCGCCCTTGCCGAAGTGCCGTTCGACGTACGAGGAGCAGTGCTTGAGCACCAGCGCCGCCGCGTCCTGTCCGAGCGAGTTCAGCAGCAGCTCCTGCACGCCGTCCGCGTAGACGTAGCAGGGCGAGCCGGATCCCGGGGCCGGTTCGGGCAGTTGCCTGAGCAGTCCGCCGAGCAGGACTTCGGCGAGCTCCATCGGCCCGGTGTCGGGCAGCATCGCCCGCTGGACGAGCTGCATCACCGGCAGGGTGAGAGGCGCAGCCGCCAGGTGGACGGCGAGGCGGACGCCACCGCGCGAGGCGTTGGCCCGGAAGGCGCGCAGCAGTTCGCCGGCGCCGCGCTCGGGCGGGGCGGGGGGCGGCGTCGCGGGCGGGACGAGTCCCGGGGCGGTGCGGTCCACCGGCTCGTGGGCGCCGGCCCAGGCCGCCCAGCCGCGCACCGTGCTGCCGCCGTGGTCGGACAGCAGCCGCGCCCAGGACGCGAACGCCTCGGGGGTGGGCGGCAGCACGGGGACGGGTCGCGCCGTCGCCTCCAGCGGCTCCCACGGCTCCTCGTCGGGCACGAAGGCGGTCCGCCCGCCCGCACCCGCCGGCCGCACCAGCAGTCCCGGCTCGGCGGGCAGCGCGGTGCGCGCCCACAGACGCGGCGGCAGCGGCTGCACGACGGCCAGCGGTGAACTGCGCGGCCACTGGTGGATGAGCCGCTGCGCACGGCCCTGCTGCCACAGCGGGCCGACGCAGTCGCTGACGACGAGGGTGAGCCTGCGGCCGGTGGGGTCGTGGAACTGGTCGGCGGGGCGCAGCCGCGTGTGTCCACCGGGCCCGGTCGTGGTGCCGACGAGGGGCGCGCCGCCGTCCCCGGCGTCGTACAGCTGGTGGACCTGTACGTCGCGGAAGACGCCGGACTGCTGGCACGCCTGCCGCAGTTCCTCGACCATCCGCTCCCAGACGGCCATCGCGGGCCCGGTGTCCATGAGCAGCTGGATGTCCACGCGGCGGCGCTCGGAGGGGCGCAGCACGGGGGACAGGACGCCGGACATGGCACTGCGCTCCGCGGTGGCGTCCTCGTCGAGGCGCCCGTCGGCCGCCGGGCGCGCGGTGGTGACCGTGTAGTGGCGCAGGGGCCGCAGGGCGCGCTGGAGGCCCAGCAGGCCGGGCAGGGCGGCTGCCGCGGGAGCGCGCACGGGGAAGGCGGAGCGGGCGGACGCGGTGGACCCGGTGGACGCCGCGCGTCCGCCGCGCACGCCGGGCGCGTACAGCGACACGGGACCCGACGGGAGGCCGGAGGGCCCGGGGGCGCCGGCGCCGGAGTCCCGGCCGGCGGACGCGGGCGTGCGGGCGCGGCCGTCGTCCAGGCCGGTGTCCCGGCCCGGCTCCCGGGGGTCGCCGGAGGCGCCGGCCGGCGTACGGCCCGACGGGAGCCACTGCGCCAGCCAGACGGCGTCCGCGACCTCCTCGGCCGTCGGGTCGAGGCCGCCGCGCCTCAGCCTGCCGACAAGTTCCCCCAGGTCCATTCGGCGCTCACCTCGGGCGGTCGAGTGGTCGCATGAGCATGTCGGCGATGCGCTCGCGGGTGACGCGCTCGGCCCGCGGGGCGTGCTGGGTGAGGTAGAGGGCGTTGAGCAGCTGGTCGGCGGCGATGATCTCGCCGGGTTCGCGGGCGAGGAACCGCTCGATCAGGTCCCGTCCCTCGGTCGCCGCCGCACTGCCGAGGTGCGCCTCGACCATGGCGGTGAGCTGCTCCTCGCCGGGTGGCTCCAGCTCCAGCTGGATGCAGCGGCGGAGCAGGGCGGCGGGGAAGTCCCGTTCGCCGTTGGAGGTGAGGACGATGAACGGGAAGGTCGTGCAGCGGACCCGGCCGCCGTGCACCGGCACCTTGCGGCCGTCGTCGGTCAGCACCTCGACGACCGGTTCCCGGTCGGCGATCCGCTCCAGCTCGGGGATGGCGAACTCGCCCTCCTCCAGGGCGTTGAGAAGGTCGTTCGGCAGGTCGAGGTCGCTCTTGTCGAGTTCGTCGACGAGCAGGACCCGCGGCTGTTCGGACGGCAGCAGCGCGGTGCCGAGCGGCCCGAGGCGCACGTACGACCCGATGCCGGCCGCCGCCGAGGGGGCCGCTTGACCCGCCGCGCCCCCCGCACGCTCCAGTTGCACGTCCTGGAGCCGGCCGATGGCGTCGTAGCGGTAGAGCCCGTCCTGGAGGGCGGTGCGGCTGACGATCGGCCAGCGCAGGACGCGGCCGAGGCCGAGTTCGTGGGCGACGGCCTGCGCCAGGGTCGACTTGCCGGTGCCCGGATTGCCGGTCACCAGCAGCGGGCGGCGCAGGTAGAGGGCCGCGTTGACGGCGTCGACCTCGGCGGGCCTCGGGTGGTGGTTCTCGACCAGGCGGCGCTGTACGCCGAGCCGGCGGGCGGCGCTGGGGTCGGTGGCGGCGGGGTCGGAGCCGTCGGCGTGGCCGACGGCGGCGAAATCGCGCCACGGCGGCGGGCCGGGTAACCGCTGCACTCCGTCGTGCGGCAGCCCCGCGCCGCGATAGATCCGCCAGTCTGTCACTGAGTCTCACCTCGCGGGTGGATGGTGGGGACGGAGCCGGCCCGGCGCTCCGGGAGGCCGACGTTACCGCTCAAGTTCCTTGCTGCCGATCCCGGTTGCTGTCGTTCGCCCGGGTTTCGGCCGCGCGTGCGGGACACCTCCTGACGGTTCGTCATGTGCCGGGTCCCGACAGCCGCGGCGGCGCCTGGAGCGGCGCCCCGTCGTACGGCGGACGGTCGGGCGGATCGAAGAGTACGGCGACGGACGCGGCCCAGGCCGCTTCCGACACGGTGTCGGGCGTCGCGTCCGGGTCCATCGAAACGATGCGCAGGGAACGTATGTGCCGGTGCAGGCCCTCCACGCCGTCGGCGCGCAGCAGCAGTTCGTCGGCCCGCACGTGGAACTCCTGGCAGTCGGTGTGCTCCTGGCCGCATCGGCGCCACAGCGCGAGGGGGTGCCCGGCGGCCAGCGCGGCGGCCATGGCGTCGAGCCCGTCGCCGCTGCCGACCGGACCGCAGTACACGGGCACGGTGCCGTCCTCGGCGTCGGACAGCCTGGCGTACGCGGCCCTGCGGGACTCCCGGCGGGCGCCGGGGCCGTGCCCGGACGCGGGGACCTCGCCGCGCAGCGGTACGACGGACAGCGGTCCCCGGACGGCGGCCTTCCAGCGGCGGCGCCACTCCGGGCTCGCGGGGCGGTCGCGGCGCCTGCGGTCCCGTATGACGACGATGCGGCGCTCCCCGAGTGCCATGCTGTTCTCGTCGAAGAGGTCGTCCTCCGGGGAGAGCCGCCAGGTGTCCAGGGGTTCGTCGAACAGTTCGCGCGGCAACAGGGCCTCGACGGCCGCCAGATGCTCCCCGCTGTCGCCCCGGCGCAGGGCGTCGGCGAGCGGTTCGCGCAGGGTCTCGCGCAGTTCGGCGCGGGGCACTCCCCGGTCGTCGCCGGAGAGCGGGCTGACGGTCCGGCCGTCGTAGAGGAGCTTGACGCGCCAGGGGTAGCGGTCGCCGTAGTGCACCGGGTCGATCTCGACGAGCACGTCGGCGCGGGCCTGACCGGCCGGGCGCTCCCGTACCTGCGGGAAGCCGAACCCGGTGACGGCGGCGGCCGTTCCCCGGGACTCCAGGACCTGCGCGATCTCCTCGCGGATCGCCTGGTGCGCGGACTCGCTCTGGGTAGTGATCCACTCGGCGAGCTCGGTGAGGGCGGTGCGCTCCGCTCCGTCGCACCGGCCCGGTCCCCGGCAGGCGAGGTGCCGGACGACCTTGGCGGCGTACAGCAGGACCGCGTCGACGGCGAGGTCGTGTCCGCTCTCGTGGCCGCGCAGGTCGTGCAGCAGACCGACGCCGTCGCGCCAGGTGCGCGGGTCGTGCTCGATGGGCGACTGGTAGTCGCTGTGCAGGACACGGCGCTTGACGTCGTCGACGAGGGCCATCACCTCGCCGGGTCCGGTGGGCGGGGGCAGCTCGGCGAACCGGCCGAAGAGGTGGGCGCGCGCGGCAGGCAGGAAGCCCGGCGCGCCCTTGCGCAGGTCGGCCTGTGCCTTGATCCAGCCGCCCCCGGCCGCCGTGGCGCTGCGGAAGCGGCGCAGATGGTGGCGGTCGTGTTCGCGCAGGACGGTGTGGAGGATCCCGCCGCCCCTGAGGTCGTGCAGTTCGCGCAGCGCGGTGATGGGCACGGCCGCTCCCTCGTGCTCGCCGCGCCCCTTGTTCATGGCGATGACCGCGCCGTGCCTGAGGTCGACGACGGGTCCGCCCGAGCAGCCCTCGACGGGCAGGCTGCCCCGTAACAGCAGCGCCTTGCCGTCGGTGGCGTGCGCCTTGCCGATGCCGTGCCGGATGCCCAGGTCGCCGGTCTCGCGCGACCAGCCGTGCAGGCTCACGTCGGCGGGGATGGCGGGCGGGCGGTCGCCGAGCCAGACACAGGCGGCGTCTCGCGCGTCCGGGACGCGGACCAGGGCGATGTCGGGGAACTCCCAGCGGTGGGGCGGCTCTTCGGGATCGGCGGGGCGCGGCTTGGCGAGCACCACTTGACCCGTGGTCACACCGCCCTGCCAGGTGATGCCGAGCGCACGCTCACCCCTCCACACGGCGGCCTCCCCCTTTCCCACGACATGGGCGCAGGTCAGCACCCAGCCGGGGGCGATGAAGAACCCACTGCCCCAGTAGCGGGCGCCGTGCGGGTCATACCCGCCTCCGGGCGCGGCAATGCGTACGAGCGAGGGGCGCACGATCTCGTCGAAGACGTTCACGGCGCGCTCATGCCGTGCCGGGGGCCGGGGAACTCGGCCCCGGATCCGGCGCGGCGGCCGGGTCCCGGGCCGGGTGCGCCCCCGGGTCGGCGGGCGGCTGCGCCCCGGACCCCGCGGGCGGCGGCGCCACCGGTTCGGTCCACGTCAGGGAGACGGTGACGGACGCCTTGCCGCCGCCGTCGGCGAGGACCCCGACCACCTTGCCGGCCTGGGCGGACAACTCGATCCCGAAGGTCACGGCGACCTCGACGGGGGCGGCGGGCCGCAGCCCGGCGCGCAGGGAGCGCACGACGCCCTGGACGACGTCGGTCAGTCCGCCCGCCATGGACACGACCCGGTCGCCGATGCCGGTGTCCCGGTAGCCGCCGCCCCGGTCGAGCTCCTGCGCCTCGCTGACGCGCGCCCAGACGACGGTCCCGTCGTCGAGCCGAACCTGTGCGATCCCATTGGCCACAGCGTCCCCCGCTCCCCCACGCGATGAATGGTGAAGGTTAATCGCTGCTGGGTACGAGCGCGAGGGACTCGGGGATCAGTGCCTATCCTGGCTGGGAACAACCGCTGTCCACCCCTGGCCCACCGCCTGTCCCACCACGGAGCACCACCTTGTACTTCACCGATCGCGGCATCGAGGAGCTGGAGAAGCGGCGCGGCGAGGAGGAAGTCACCTTCGAGTGGCTCGCCGAGCAGCTGCGCACCTTCGTCGACCTCAACCCGGACTTCGAAGTTCCGGTCGAGCGCCTGGCGACGTGGCTGGCCCGCCTGGACGACGAGGACGACGACGAGGAGTAGGCGTAG
This sequence comes from Streptomyces sp. NPDC046122, assembly GCF_056429965.1. Taxonomy (NCBI): domain Bacteria; kingdom Bacillati; phylum Actinomycetota; class Actinomycetes; order Kitasatosporales; family Streptomycetaceae; genus Streptomyces; species Streptomyces sp. NPDC046122. The sequence continues at coordinate 508,608 of NZ_JBWKLQ010000001.1, forward strand.
GCCCGGCGCGCCGGCGGCGCACCGCGGGCGCACGGGCGCGCCGCCCGGGCCGTCGAGCCCGTGCGCGCACGGCCGGGTCAGGCGCGGGCGCGCATCCGGTCGTACGCGAGACCCAGCGCGCCCTGCGCGACCAGCACCCCTCCCGCGAACGCCCAGCCGCCGTTGCGCCCCCGCAGGCCCCACAGGGCGAGCGAGACCCCGGCCGCCAGCTGGGCGGCGTTCAGCAGGCGGGCCCTGGGGCCGCGGAGCCAGGGGCCGGCCGGGCCGCTCTCGACCACGTCGAGTTCCGCGCGCACGGCGTCGCGCCAGCCGGACCACTCGACCGACTCCGCGCCCGGCCGGACCCGCGCCGCCTCCCGCAGCCGGTCGGCCGGTTCGCCGGGGGCCAGACCGGCGGGCAGCACGAGCCCGAGGCGGGACAGTACGGCGAGGAGGCCGAGCAGCCTGGCCCTGCCGTCGGCGTCGGCGTCGGGACGGGTGAGCGCCGCGAGGGCCTCCACGTCCAGCACGGGATCGAGCCCGAGCCGGGCCGCGAACGTGCGCATCGCCTCGTCCTCCCCCACCGGCGTACCGTCCGCGAGCCACTCGTAGCCGACCTGCCGCCGGAATCCCGAAGCGAGCGTGAAGCCGGCCCGGTCGGCGTCCCACCAGAGAGCGAGAACCGGCCAGGTGACGCCGACGGCGAGCGCCGTGGCCCAGCCCGCGAGCACCCGGTCGACCGGCTCACCGCCGTCCAGCCAGGGCTTGCCCTCGGGCACGACGACGCTCCACCGCCCCTTGGAGCCGGAGGCCGAGCCGGGCCCGGCGTCGTCGGCGGGCGCCAGGAGCAGGCGCTCGCGCAGCAGGTGGGCCGCGGGCCGTACCGCCTCGGTGTCGGCCCCGCACAGCAGCAGCGCTCCCACCGGACCGGTACCGAATGTCGCGTTCATGCCTTCACGCTAGATCCTTTGCCCCGGTATGGCGCGTACGAGTGGGCCGCCCGCGTGCGGCGCGCCCCCTTCGGCCTGCCGCCCCCGCGGCTTTCCGCCCCTTGACTTCGACTCGCCGCGATATATCGTGAAAGGACACAGACGCGATATGTTGCGTCTTCGCGCAGGGCGCGTCGCGCCGGGCCCACCAGATCGGGGAGAAGCATGACGGAGCCGACACGGGCGGTCGCCGAGCCGCAGAAGCTCACCTTCGAGGACCCGGTGACCGCGCTCCACGTGCGCATCGTCGACGGCGCGGTGAACGTCGTCGGCATCGAGGACGGGCCCGCCCGGCTCGAAGTCTCCGCGCTCGACGGCCCGCCGCTGATCGTCACCCACGAGGACGGCATCCTGACCGTCACCTACGAGGACCTGCCCTGGAAGGGCTTCCTCAACTGGCTCGACCGCAAGAGCCCGCGGCGCAGCGCGGTCGTCTCCCTCGCCGTACCCGCCGGCTCGTCCGTCGCGGTGGGCGTGATCGGCGCGGGCGCCGTCGTCTCGCGGATCGCGGGCCGTACGGACGTACGCGGCATCACCGGTGACATCACTCTCGTCGGCCTCTCCGGCGCCGTGCGCGCCGACACCGTCGCGGGCGGCGTGGAGGCCCAGGGCGTCACCGGAGAGCTCCGCTTCCACTCCGTGTCCGGCGACCTGACGGTCGTGGACGGCTCGGGATCGGCCGTACGGGCCGACTCGGTCAGCGGCGACATGGTCGTCGACGTGGATCCCGCCGGGAAGCCCGCCGACATCTCCCTCACCTCGGTCTCGGGCGAGGTCGCCGTCCGCCTGCCGCACCCGGCCGACGCGACGGTCGAGGCCGGCACGGCGAGCGGTTCGGTGTCCAACGCGTTCGAGGACCTGCGCGTCACCGGCCAGTGGGGGGCGAAGAGGATCACGGGCACGCTCGGGGCCGGCAGCGGCCGGCTCCGAGCGACGACCGTGTCCGGCTCCATCGCCCTGCTGCGCCGCCCGCCGGCCGACGACGACCCGTACGACACGGACGCTCCGGCCGGCCAGGACGCGGACGCTCCCGCCGACAAGAAGGTGCTCTGACATGCCTCCCGTATTCGCCCACGGCCGCCTGCGCCTGTACCTCCTGAAGCTGCTCGACGAGGCTCCGCGCCACGGTTACGAAGTGATCCGCCTCCTGGAGGAGCGCTTCCAGGGCCTGTACGCCCCGTCCGCAGGCACCGTCTACCCCCGCCTCGCCAAGCTGGAGGCCGAGGGCCTGGTGACGCACGCCACCGAGGGCGGCCGCAAGGTCTACTCGATCACCGACGCGGGCCGCGCCGAACTGGCGGGGCGCGGCGGCGAACTGGCCGACCTCGAGCTGGAGATCCGCGAGTCGGTCTCCGAGCTGGCCGCCGAGATCCGCGACGACGTGCGCGGCGCGGCGGGCAAGCTGCGTCGCGAGATGCGGGCCGCGGCGAGCGAGACCCGCCAGAAGGCGGCGCCGTCGGGGTCGAAGGGCGGCGACCGGGAACCGGGCTTCGGTGACAGCGAGGCGTGGCAGGCGGCGAAGGAGGAACTGCGCAAGGCCAAGCTGGAGTGGAAGGAGCAGGCGCGCCGCGCGAAGGACGAGAGCCGCCGCGCCCGCGAGGACGCGCAGGAGGCGCGCCGCCAGGCCCAGGAGGCCCAGGAGAGGGCGCAGGAGAAGGCGCGCGAGCAGATGCAGCGGCTCGCGCAGCAGGTTCAGGAGCAGGTGCAGGACCAGTTCGCGCGGGGCGACTGGCCCAAGGGGGTGCGCGACGGCCTGGCCGAGATCACCAGGCAGTTCGGCTTCTTCGGCCGCCAGCCGCAGCCCGCGGAACCGGCGGCGGAGCCCGCCGAGGCCGAGGTCGAGCGTACGGACACGCCTCCGGAGCCAGCGTGGGCCGAGGAGCCCGCGTCCGGCGACCCGGCCCGCGACCTGGACCGTCTGCTGGACCGCTTCCGGGACGACATCCGGGACGCGGCCCGCGACCACGGCGTGACCCCGGTCCAGCTCCAGGAGGCCCGCCGGCGCCTGTCCACGACAGCGGCCCACCTGTCGGCGCTCCTGCGCGAGCCGAAGAAGTAGTGCAGTAGCAGGGGACGGGGCCGGGCCGGTTCGCTGCCCCTCCGGAGGGACCGGAGGGGCAGGGACCCTGGGAAGGGGCAGGGATACGCGCCACAGGAGCCGGCGCCCCGCGCCCCTCCCTGATCCCCGTACGCCGCGGCCCCCGATCGCGAACGCCCCGCGTCAGCCCGCCGCGGCCGCGCCGGAGCCGCCGAACACCGCCCGCTCCACCGCCCCGTACGTCGCGCCGTACTCCGCCAGCAGGTCGGCGACCGCCCCCGGCTGGGCGATCATCGCGAGCAGCAGGTGTTCGTCGCCGATGTGCCGGTCGCCCCGGCCGAGGGCGACCCGCAGGGACTTCTCCAGTACGGCCTTGGCCTGCGGCGTGAACGGGCGGTGCGCGGACAGCAGGCCGCGCCGCACGCCGCGCCCGGACTGCAGCGCACCCTCCCCGTGCGCCTCCTCCACCTTCGAGACGATCTCCGTGACGTCGATGCCGATCCCGGCCAGCGCCTCCTGGTCCGCCTTCGACAGCCCGCCCCGGCGCCGCACGTCGGCCAGCGCCCGTGCGACCTCGTCCCGGCGCCCCGTGATCCCGAGGGCGGCGAAGGCGAAGGACGAACGCGAGCCCTCCTGGTGGAGCAGGGCCAGCAGCATGTGCTCCTCGGTGACCGAGTCGGCGCCCGCCCGTTCCGCCTGGACCACCGCGCCCTTCACCACACCTCGGGCACTCTTCGTGAACCGCTCGAACATCAACGCCTCCCGTACTTCTTGTGGACGGCCTGCCGGCTGACGCCCAGTTCGGCCGCGATCTCCTGCCACGACCAGCCCTTGGCTCGGGCGCTTCTCACCTGCACGCCTTCGAGCTGCTCCAGCAGCCGCCGCAGCGCGACGACCGCGCGCAGCCCGACCCGGGGGTCCTGGTCACCCGCGCGTTCGGCGAGATCCGTTGCATTGGTCATGACTGTCAACCTACATTGACAGCCTCCGAGTGTCAACCACAGTTGACAAGGGCCGGAGTCGACAGGATCCGCCCGCTCCGGCGCTCAGCGCACCGCCGTCGCGGGCGCGACCGTCACCGAGATCCGCGCCCCCGGCCGCGCGTGGATCCGCCCGTCCCGCACCCACCCCGCCCCCTCGATCCGCACCCGCCAGTCGTGGGCCCGGGAGGGCAGCGACAGCTCGGTGACACCGCGCCCGGAGGCGACGTACGACAGTCGGTAGGTACGGGTGGCCGGGTCGTACGACTCCGACCGCGGCCGCCCGGCGACAGCGGGCGCGTACGGCGACGCCGTCTGCTCCTTGTTCGTACGGAACTCCCCCGCCGCGTCCACCGCGCAGTAGCCACCGCCGTAGCACCACACATAGCCCGCCCAACCGGAGCTGTAGCGGTTCATGGACGTCAGCGCGTCCCGGTAGAAGCGCCCCATGTTCGGCAGGGCGTTGTTGAGCGGCCCCCACTCACCGACGACGACCGGCACGCGGTGCTCCTCGGGATACGCCGTCACGGCGGCCTCGTACGACTCGATCCAGCCGGCCGCGGGGTCGTAGTCGGCGCCGGCCTCCATCGCGGTGTTGTAGAAGTGCGGGGCGTACACGACCTTCGGGTCGTCGATCCTGCCCAGACCGGTGGGCACGCCCTCGCCCACAATGGGCGTCGGCTCGACGAACACCCAGGAGTCGCGGTCGACGGACCGGACCGCGTCGGCCAGGCGGTTGTGCATCGGCGTGATCTGGTCGCGTTCGATCCGGCGGGCGGCCGCCGGCAGGTCCTCGCCCTCCCGCAGCTCACCCATCGGCTCGTTGATCAGGTCGTACCCGAGCACCGCCGGATGGTCCGCGAACCGGTCCGCGAGCACCCGCCACATGGCGGCCTGGGCGCGCCGGAGGTCCGGGTCCTCGTAGAGATGGGTGAAGGCGCGCTGGACGGCCGGCTGGAAGTACTCGGAGAACCAGTCGTCGGGGTTGGGCGTGAACGGCAGCCCGTCGGTGCGGGTCGCCCACTCCGGGATGCCGCGGTGGCCGAAGGCCGGGCCGAAGACGTCCTGGTGGGCGTCGATCAGCACGTGCACGTCGTACTTCGCGGCCCAGTCCAGAATGCGCTCGATCTTGCGGAGGTACGCCGCGCTGTACCGCCCGCGCCGGGGCTCCAGGTCGTCCCAGAAGACGAGCAGCCGGGCGAAGTTGAAGCCGCGCCCGCGCAGGTCACGGAAGTGCTTCTCCGTAATGGCGGACAGTGCCTCGTCGCCGCGGTTCGTCTTGTCCTCGACGTTCCAGCCGCGCAGGGTGAGGACCCGGCCCCGGTCGTCGGTGAGCCGGGGGACCGCGTCACCGCCGCCGGGCTCCCCGGCGGCGGCCGCCGGGGTCAGTGCCCCGGCGGCCAGCACGGCCGTACAGACGGCAGCGGCCCAGACGCGGACGGTTCGAGCTCGTACGGACACCACAGACACCACGGACACTCCTCCGGCAGTACGTCGTCGTCACGTGCCGGAGAGCACATCAGCAGAACTGACGGGCCATCAAGAGGTCGTCAGCACGATCTTTCCGAAGAGGTCGCCGCCCGCCATCCGCTCGAAGCCCTCACGGGCCCGGTCCAGCGGCAGCACCTCGTCGACGACCGGCCGTACGCCCGTCGTCGCGCAGAACGACAGCAGGTCCTCGAGCTCGTCCTTGGAGCCCATCGTCGAGCCGACGACCTTGAGCTCCAGGAAGAAGATCCGGTTGAGTTCGGCGGACGGCGGGTTCGGGCCGCTGGTCGCGCCGGAGATGACCAGCGTGCCGCCGGGCCGCAGGGACTTCACCGAGTGCGACCAGGTCGCGGCGCCGACGGTCTCGATCACCGCGTCCACCCGCTGCGGCAGCCGCGCGCCCGGCTCGAACGCCTCGACCGCGCCCAGCTCGACCGCCCGCTTGCGCTTGGCCTCGTCGCGGCTGGTGGCGTACACCCGCAGGCCCGCCGCCTTCCCGAGGACGATCGCGGCGGTCGCGACCCCGCCGCCCGCGCCCTGCACGAGGACGCTGTCGCCGGGGCGCACACCCGCGTTGGTGAAGAGCATCCGGTACGCCGTGAGCCAGGCGGTCGGCAGGCAGGCGGCCTCGGCGAACGACAGCTCCCTGGGCTTGGGGAGGACGTTCCACGCCGGGACGGTGACCTGCTCGGCGAAGGTGCCCTGGTACTTCTCGGTCAGGATGGAGCGCTTCTCGCGGGGCCCGACGCCGTGTCCCGTCTCGCCGATCACGGAGTGCACGACGACCTCGTTGCCGTCGGCGTCGATCCCGGCGGCGTCGCAGCCGAGGATCATCGGCAGCGCCTCCTCACTCAGGCCGACGCCGCGCAGCGACCACAGGTCGTGGTGGTTGAGCGAGGCGGCCTTGACGGTGACGGTGGTCCAGCCGGGCCTCACCTCGGGCGCGGGGCGTTCGCCCAGCTCGAGGCCGTTCAGCGGCTGGTCGCGGTCGATGCGGGCGGCGTAGGCAGCGAACATGACCATGACGATAGGGCGGCCGGGTGCGCGACGGAACCACGCACGGGTGTGACACGCGTCGCTCACACGAGCGGAGCGGTGGGGTCGTGTCCGGGCACCGAGCACCTTCGTCCCCCGCCCATGCGAAGGGCCGCGCCTCCCCCCTTCGCAAGGGGGTGGCACGGCCCTTCGGGCGGAGCCGGTGGCTACCGTCGCGCGACACCCTCCGCGCGAGCCGCCGCCGCCACGGCCGCCGTGACGGCCGGAGCGACGCGCTCGTCGAACGGGGACGGGATGACGTAGTCCGCGGCCAGCGCGTCGCCGACGACGTCCGCCAGCGCGTTCGCCGCCGCGATCTTCATACCCTCGGTGATCCTCGACGCGCGCACCTGGAGCGCGCCCGCGAAGATCCCGGGGAAGGCCAGCACATTGTTGATCTGGTTCGGGTAGTCGCTGCGGCCGGTCGCGACGACCGCCGCGTACTTGTGCGCGACGTCCGGGTGGACCTCCGGGTTCGGGTTGGCCATGGCGAACACGAACGACTGCGGCGCCATCGACGCCACCGCCGGCTCCGGCACCGTACCGCCGGAAACGCCGATGAAGACATCGGCGCCGACCAGCGCCGTCTCCAGCGAGCCGGTCAGCCCGGCCCGGTTCGTGATCTCGGCCAGCTCGCGCTTGACGTCCGTGAGGTCGTCGCGGTCCCGGCTGACGATGCCCTTGCGGTCGGCGACGGCCACGTCACCGAGCCCCGCCGCCAGCAGGAACTTCGCGATGGCGACCCCGGCCGCGCCGGCGCCCGAGATCACGGCGCGCAGGTCGCCGAGCGTACGGCCGGTGAGCTTCGCGGCATTGCGCAGCGCGGCCAGGGTGACCACGGCCGTACCGTGCTGGTCGTCGTGGAAGACCGGAATGTCCAGCTCCTCCTGGAGCCGGCGCTCGATCTCGAAGCAGCGGGGCGCCGAGATGTCTTCCAGGTTCACGCCGCCGAAGGACGGGCCGAGCCGCACGACGGTCTCGATGATCTCGTCCACGTCGGTCGTCGCGAGCGCGATCGGCACCGCGTCGACGCCGCCGAACTGCTTGAAGAGGATCGCCTTGCCCTCCATGACGGGGAGCGAGGCCTCGGGGCCGATGTCGCCGAGCCCGAGAACCGCCGTGCCGTCCGTCACGACGGCCACGACGTTTGATTTCCAGGTGTAGTCGTTGACCAGATCGGGCTGCTCCGCGATCGCGCTGCACACCTTGGCGACGCCCGGCGTGTACGCGAGGGACAGGTCGTCCTTGTCGCGCACCGGAACGGTCGCCTCGATGGCCATCTTGCCACCGCGGTGCAAGGCGAAGGCCGGATCGAAGGGCTCCTCGGGAGCCCCTTCCGCACTGTTGCCCGTATTGCTGTCCATAGTCCTGTCCGCACTGCTGTCGCTGCGAGGATTGACGATCTCCGCTGCCATTCGTTTTACCCCTTAAGTCTTCATCAGTTGAGGGTGGCCGCTCCTGGTTGAGGAGGGGTGGGCGGGCACCGCGTCCGTTCTCTGCGCTGGGCGGTTGGCCCGCCCTGACAGAGAGGAGGTACGTACGCGCGGGCGCGCCGCACACGCGCCCTGAGCCCCGGATGAGGGGTGTAACCGTCTTTTCTACCTGATCGGCGGCATCGACGACGAGCCCGTATCACCACGGTGGTACGACTCGTGCCAGCATGTTCGGACAAGTCCGATTGGTGGCACGAATCAGATCCAAATGGCGAGACGGGCCGCAGATTTTCCGGCCGAAATGGCGGTGCTCAACAGATGGTCCGGCCTTGATGTACCGGCCTGTTGAGATTCGGGGGTCACCCGTTACCCGATTTTGACATGACTGGAGCCCTGAATGGGCTAGTCCGAATGGCAAGATGCCGTAATCACACGAGGTCGCGATACTCGAAGTACTGTGCCCGGCCTCCCAGGCCACTCCCTTTTCTCGCCGGAGGAACCCACCATGACCGCACGTACCACCCGTCGTACGACCGCCACCAAGTCCAGGACAGCCGCGGTCGGCGCGATCGCGGTCGCCGGTGCTCTGCTGCTCTCCGCCTGCGGCGACCAGACCGGCTCCGGCTCGGGCGCAGATGAGACCAAGGGCACGAAGTCGTCCAGCGCCCCGCTCTTCGACAAGCTGCCGAAGAAGTACCAGGACGCCGGCAAGATCAAGGTGGGCACGGACGCCGCCTACGCTCCGATGGAGTACGAGGAGGGCGGCAAGATCGTCGGTATCGACCCCGACATCGCCGCGGCCCTCGGCAAGGAGCTCGGCGTCGAGTTCGAGTTCACCAGCGGCACCTTCGACGGCCTGATCACGTCGCTGAACACCGGCCGCCAGGACATCGTCATGTCGGCCATGAGCGACACCAAGGCCCGCCAGGAGGGCTTGGACGACAAGGGCAAGAAGGCCGGAAAGGGTGTCGACTTCGTCGACTACTTCAACTCGGGCGTCTCGCTGCTGGTCAAGAAGGGCAACCCGGAGAACATCAAGTCCCTGGACGACCTCTGTGGCAAGAAGGTGGCCGTCCAGCGCGGCACGATCTACGAGGACACCTTCAAGGACCAGGCCAAGAAGTGCGGCGACAAGAAGCTTGAGATCGCGTCGTTCGACACCGACGCCGAGGCGCAGACCCGCGTGAAGATCGGCGCCGCCGTGGCCGACCTCAACGACTACCCGGTCGCGGCCCACATCGCGAAGACCGCCGGCGGCGGCAACGACTTCGAGGTGACCGGCGGCCAGATCGGCGCCGGCCCGTTCGGCATCGCGGTGAACAAGGACAACACGGAGCTCCGCGACGCGCTGAAGGCCGCGCTGGACGCGATCATCAAGAACGGCGAGTACGAGAAGGTCCTGGAGAAGTGGGACGTCAAGGACAGCGCCGTCACCGAGGCCACCATCAACGCCGGCAAGTAAATCTGGCGTTTTCGCCTCAAGTGTTCACTGAAGGGCAGTCACTGTGACTGACAAGTTCGACAAGGCGCCCGCCGAAGAGCCACCCGAGGACTCGGCGGTCACCAAGGCGGAAGCCACCACCGCCACCGCTCCCCCCGAGCAGATCAAGGCCATCCCGGTACGGCACTGGGGCCGCTGGGTCTCCGGCGTGATCGCGATCGCGCTGTTCGGCATGCTGATCTACGCGTTCTCGCAGGGCAACGTCCAGTGGGGCACGGTCGGGGACTTCATCTTCGACGACCGGATCCTGGCCGGCATGGGCCGCACACTGCTGATCAGCGTGCTGTCGATGGCGATCGGCCTCGTCCTGGGCGTGGTCTTCGCGGTCATGCGACTGTCGAAGAACCCCGTCACCGGCGCGGTGGCCTGGCTTTACATCTGGTTCTTCCGCGGCACTCCGGTGTTCGTCCAGCTGCTGCTGTGGTTCAACCTCGCCTTGATCTTCCCGATCCTGAACATCGGGTTCTACAAGGACGAGATGATCGACGTCATGACGCCGTTCATGGTCGCCCTGCTGGGCCTGGGCCTGAACGAGGGCGCGTACATGGCAGAGATCGTCCGGGCCGGCATCCAGTCGGTCGACGAGGGCCAGACCGAGGCGGCGCACGCGCTGGGCATGAAGAACAGCAAGACCATGCGCCGCGTGGTGCTGCCCCAGGCGATGCGGGTGATCGTGCCGCCGACCGGCAACGAGTTCATCAACCTGCTCAAGACGTCGTCCCTGGTGGCGGCCGTGACGTACGTGGACCTGACGCGAGCGGCGCAGAACATCGGCTCCACCTCGTTCGCCGTGATGGAGATGCTGCTCGTGGCCTCCGTCTGGTACCTGGCCCTGACCAGCATCTTCAGCGTCGGCCAGTACTACCTGGAGCGCCGCTACGCACGCGGTTCGCTGCGGACGCTGCCGCCGACTCCGTGGCAGAAGGTCAAGCGCAACCTGACGTCCTTCTCGAGCCCGAGGGGGGCATGACATGACCGCCATGGTGAAGGCCGAGGGCGTACACAAGTCCTACGGCGCGGCCCACATCCTCAAGGGCATCGACCTGGAGGTCGCCCCGCGTGAGGTGTTCTGCCTGGTCGGCCCGTCCGGCTCCGGCAAGTCCACGTTCCTTCGGTGCATCAACCACCTGGAGCAGATCAACGCCGGCCGGCTGTCGGTCGACGGCCGGCTCGTGGGCTACCGCGAGAAGGGCGACAAGCTCTACGAGCTGAAGGACAGCGAGGTCGCGGCGCACCGCCGGGACATCGGCATGGTCTTCCAGCGCTTCAACCTCTTCCCGCACATGACGGCGCTCGAGAACGTCATGGAAGCCCCGATCCAGGTCAAGGGCGAGACGAAGGCGGTGGCCCGCGAGCGGGCCGAGCGTCTGCTGGACCGGGTCGGCCTGGGCGACAAGTCCGGGAACTACCCGTCGCAGCTCTCCGGCGGCCAGCAGCAACGCGTGGCCATCGCCCGCGCGCTGGCCATGGAGCCGAAGCTGATGCTCTTCGACGAGCCGACGTCGGCGCTCGACCCCGAGCTGGTGGGCGACGTGCTCGACGTGATGCGCGGTCTCGCCGAGGACGGCATGACGATGATCGTCGTCACGCACGAGATGGGCTTCGCCCGTGAGGTCGGCGACGCGCTGGTCTTCATGGACGACGGCGTGGTGGTCGAGGCGGGCAACCCGCGCGACGTCCTGACCAACCCGCAGCACGACCGGACGAAGGCGTTCCTGTCGAAGGTGCTGTAGCCGGACACGATGGAGGCGGTACGGACCACCCGGTCCGTACCGCCTCTTCGCGTGCCCGCCCCCGCCGGTTACTTCACGGCCAGCACCAGCGCGTCCGAGGGCGAGCGCCACACCGCCCGCGCCTCCCCGAACCCGCCGGCCTCGCGCAGCGTCCGCGTGTGCCAGTCGACGCCCGGGGTGTCGCCGTCGGCGTGCTCGCCGAAGATCTCGAACCGCCGGGCGGTCGGCCCGGCCAGTACGGGGTCCTCGGCCGCCAGCGCCCACCACTCGGCCCAGTCGGCCGCGCCCCGCGCCTTGGCGCGGTCCATGCGGGCGTGCCGTCGGGCGCGCTCGGCCGCGTTGATCCGCGGGGTGCTCTCGTCGATCATGTGGTCGGCGTTCATGAAGACGCCGTCGGCGCGGACCAGGCCGCCCAGCTGCCCGTAGAGGGTGGTCAGGTCGTCGCTGTGCAGCCAGTGCAGCGCGGTGGCCGTGAGGACGGCGTCGTACGACGCGTGCGGCAGCGCGCCGGTCCACTGCGGGTCCTTCAGGTCGGCCGTCACGAAGGTGGCCCGCCCGTCCCCGTGGAAGTACCCCCGCGCGATGGCGAGCAGCGCCGGGTCGAGGTCGACGCCGGTACTGGTGGCCTTCGGGAACCGCTTGAGCAGCCGGTCCGTGATACTTCCCGTACCGCACGCCAGATCCAGCACCCGCGGCTCGGGGCCCACCAGGGCCTCGACCATGTCCAGCATCACCCGGAACCGCTCCTCGCGGTCCGGCATGTACCACTCCTGCTGGCGGTCCCAGCTCTCCTGCCAGGCCGCCCAGTCCGTCCCCGTCGCCGACCCCGCGTACGTCTCCGCCATCAGAACCCCTCCGCTCCGTTACGTAATACCCTCGAAGCACCAACAGCCATTACCCAGACCCTAGACCGCCCTCGTAAGGACTACAAGTGGAACTGGCCTATTACTCGGACTACGCCGTGCGCCTGGTCAACAGCGAGGAGCCGGCCCGCAACAAGGATTCCCTCACGTCGGTGGACGCGGTCAGGGCGCTGTTCGGCGGCAACGCGTCGGCGGCCCGCCGCGCCACGGACGCGGACGTCACCCGGTTCCGCTCCGTACGGGCCCGCCTGCGCGCGATCTTCGAGGCGGCGGACGGCGGCGACGAGACGCTCGCGGTGGACCTCCTGAACTCCCTCCTCATGGAGTTCCCGGTCAGCCCGCAGATCTCCGGTCACGAGACGCGCAAGGAGGACGGACGCCCCGACTGGCACATGCACCTCGCGGACCACCCGTCCAACGCGACCGCCGGGTACGCGGCCATCGCCTCGATGGGCCTGGCCTTCCACCTCACCGAGCACGGGGCGGACCGCCTCGGCCTGTGCCAGGCGGCGCCGTGCCGCAACGCCTACCTCGACACCTCGACCAACCGCTCGCGCCGCTACTGCTCCGACCGCTGCGCCACCCGCGCCAACGTCGCCGCCTACCGGGCCCGCAAGCGCCTGGAGACGGACCGGTCGGCGAGCACCGGCCGTACGGCGGAAACCAGCCAGGAGAGCACCACCACGGCCGACCGCTGACGCCCGGCCCGTATCGGGCGGTAGCGCGCCCGGACCCGGCCCAGCACCATCTCGGCCGGCACCGCCCCGAAGGCCCGGCTGTCGACGACCTCTGCGGCCGGATTGTCGCCGAGCACCCACCAGCCGGCGCCCCGGCGGTCCACCAGCCGCTTCACGATGAGCAGGTCCTGCTGCAGGGGGTGGCGCAGTACGGCGACGTCGCCCACCCGCAACCGCGCCCCGTAGTGCACGAGCAGCTGATCGCGGTGGCGCAGCGTCGGCACCATGGACGGGCCCGTCACCTCGGCGACCCCGAACATCGCGGTCGGCTCCCACCCCTGCTCCACCATCCGGCACCTCCCGGTCCGATCCTCCACCAGTCCCATACTCACCCTGGACTTTTGACCTAAGCCCATGGGGGCACCCGCCAAAACGCGTCTCTCACGGAGTAATGTCCCACCTGAGAAGACGATCACGAGGAAGGAAGCTCTTACATGCTCTCCCGCCTGTTTGCCCCCAAGGTGAAGGTCAGCGCTCACTGCGACCTGCCCTGCGGCGTGTACGACCCGGCCCAGGCCCGCATCGAGGCCGAGTCGGTCAAGGCCACGCAGGAAAAGATGCAGGCCAACGACGACGCGCACTTCCAGGCGCGCGCCACGGTCATCAAGGAGCAGCGCGCGGAGCTCGCCAAGCACCACGTCTCGGTGCTGTGGAGCGACTACTTCAAGCCGCCGCACTTCGAGAAGTACCCGGAGCTGCACCAGCTCGTCAACGACGCCCTCAAGGCGCTCAGCGCCGCCAAGGCCTCGACCGACCCGGCGACGGGCCAGAAGGCGCTGGACTACATCGCCCAGATCGACAAGATCTTCTGGGAGACCAAGAAGGCCTGACCCACCCGGTCGCCCTTCCGGCACTTCGCACCACTCGACAGCACCCGGCATCCGCGCGGAGCCGGGTGCTGTCGTCGTGTCCGGATGGCGCATGCTCGGGCACCGGCTCACCGCGCTTTCCCGGCCGAGCGGAACGGCAGGTCCCGGTCCGGCAGTCGCGTCCGCGGCCCGGCCGCGCGCAGAACGACGTCCAGGGCGCGGTCGGGGTCGGCGGCGTAGCAGGTGCTGAACCAGGCCATGTTCGCCTCGACCACCGCCCACTCCCCGGCGGCACCGCCCGCCGGGGCGGCCAGGAGGCCGACGTCGACCACCACCGCGCTGGGCAGCGTACGGCCGCACACGGCGAGCAGGTGTTCCGCGAAGGCCACGACCGCGTGCCGGTCACGGTGGCCGGCGAGCGGCGCCGCGTCGAGCTGTCCGAAGGTGGCGTACCGCGATCCCGTACGGACCTCCCCGTCCAGGACGTACAGCCGGAACTCCGACGTCCAGGTCACCACGTCGCTGATCTGGACCGGCGTGAGGGGCGCCAGTGCGCCGGGCAGGCAGCTGCCGTCGGCGTATACGGCGGCCGGGAAGGTCTTCGCCGTCGGAGGCTTGACGAACGCCGGCCGGGTCAGGCGGCGGGCCTCGGCCAGGGTCGTCGTCACGACCCGCCGCCGGATGAACTCCGGAGGCAGGCCGGACAGCCATGCGCCGGCCGGTTCGAGGAGCGCGACTCCCAGATCGTCGGCGACACCCGCCGCGAACGCGGGCCCGCCGTAGTAGTGGCCGCCCTCCCGCCCCCGCACGCCCGCCGGACCACCCGGAACGGGCAGCACCTCGACGGGCATCCCCCGGCGGCGGGCCGCCGCCGAGAGCAGCTCCCGGGTCGGGCTGTACTGCGGCGCCACCGCCAGGAAGTCCCGCTGCTTCACGCTCACCGACGACATGGTGCCGCGCGGGAAGGCGCGCGCGGAAGGCGGGTCGGAAGCGGCCGACGGTGATCCGGTGCTCGCGCCCGGGAACCGGCGTGACCCGGGCGGGTGATTCGTCCCCGCTCTGCGGCGTGTCCGGGTGACAGGTGCCGGTAGTAACTGGTCCGTCCGCACGAGAGGAAGGGATCCGTATGCGCGAGCTCAGTTTCCCGTTGGCCACGCTCCTCACCGCCGCCGCGATCGTCGTCACATCCGCGCCGGGCGCCGGGGCCGCGCCCGGCGACACCATCGGCACCACGGTCGAGCGGGCCATCGCGACCCTGCCGGTCGCCGTCGAGGACAGCACCGGGTACGCCGCCGGGAAGTTCCGGCACTGGACCGACCCCGACCAGGACGGCTGCGACACCCGCGCCGAGGTGATCATCGCGGAGGCGACCACTCCGCCCGCCGTCGACGGGCGGTGCACCATCACGGGCGGCGCGTGGCACTCGTACTACGACAAGCGGGACCACGTGGGCGCCGGCGCCCTCGACGTCGACCACCTCGTGCCGCTCGCGGAGGCGTGGCGCAGCGGGGCGTCGGCGTGGACCGACGAGGAGCGGGAGCGCTTCGCGAACGACCTGGGCGATCCGCGGGTGCTCGCGGCCGTGACCGCCACCGAGAAGCGCCTGAAGGGCGACCGGGAT
Source organism: Streptomyces sp. NPDC046122 (assembly GCF_056429965.1). NCBI lineage: Bacteria > Bacillati > Actinomycetota > Actinomycetes > Kitasatosporales > Streptomycetaceae > Streptomyces > Streptomyces sp. NPDC046122. The sequence continues at coordinate 523,814 of NZ_JBWKLQ010000001.1, forward strand.
CCGGCACGGTGGGAGCCGTCCGACGACAGCGCGGACTGCCGGTACATCGCCGAGTGGGCGGCGGTGAAGGGCCGTTGGAAGCTCTCGGTGGACTCCGCCGAGCTGGCGGCGCTGCAGAACCTGGTCGCGGAGTGCCCGACGGAGGAGATCACGTACGAGATGGCGCTCTGACGCGTACGGAGCCGGACGCGGGGGCGGTCAGGCCGTCAGCTCCCGCTCCAGCCAGGTCTTGCCCCGCGTGCGCGCCGTCAGGCGTACGCCCGTGAGCAGCGGGGCCAGACGCTCGGCCTCCGCGCGTACGGCCGCCTCGGCATCCCGGCCCACGTCCTCCAGGTAGCGGCAGACGATCTCGCCGGCGGAGTCCTGGGCCCAGCCGCCGACGATCCGGCCGTTCCACCACACGGAGGGGCCGATGTTGCCCGCGCGGTCGAAGAGACGGGGCGCGTGCTCGCCGAGGTACCAGTCGCGGGTGTGCCAGCCCATCGGCGTCGAGTCGAGTGCGGGCAGCAGCGCGGCCCAGGGCTCGGGGGCGGGCGTCGGGTCGAGGTCGTCGGGCAGCAGCAGGCCGGTGCCGCCGCCCTCCAGGTCGGCCTCGACGGCGCCCAGTTCGGTCAGTACGCGCTTGACCTGCGTCCGGGTCCACCCCGTCCACCAGCGCAGGTCGTCGGCCGTGCCGGGGCCGAAGGTGCGCAGCCAGCGCCCGGCCAGGTCGGTCTCCGCCTCCCGGGTGTCCCGTTCGGCCAGACCGTCGGGGCACCACCGGGTCAGGGGCGACCAGCGGTACTGGTGGGACGTCCACGATCCGCGCGGCCTGCCGCGTACCGCGAGTCCTTCGGCGGCCAGCAGGAGCAGCAGACGGCTGGCCAGCTTCTGACGGCCCTCGTACGGCTTGCCCCTCGACAGGACGATCTCGGTGCTCAGCCGGGGGTCGGCCGCCGCGAGTTCGGCGGCCGTGATCTCACCGGCGGCCTCCAGCGCGTCGAGCGCCGCCCGCTCGGCCCCCGCGAGCCACTCCTGCGCGCCGGCCGTGTCGGCGGCGACGCCCGCCTCGGCCAGGACGTCCAGCAGCCGGCGTCGTTCGCGGGCGGCGACCTGGCGCGAGCACGCCGCCTGGACGACGGGCGCGACGTCGAGGGAGGTGACGAACACCGTACGGCGCATGGCGAGCAGCCGCAGCAGCGAGCGGTCCTCGTACAGCGCGCGCTCGACGTCCGCGACGCCGCCCGCGCGCATCCGCACCAGCGCGCCCAGGTGGACGGACGACGGGTCGGTGCCATGCAGCGCCACCAGGTCGCGCGCGACCTCCGCCGGGTCGTCGGACCGCGCCTCCGCCGCCAGCCGGTGCCGCCACGCCAGCCTCGCTCTGCGCTCGGCCGTGTCCACCCGCATTCGCGTCCCCATGGCAACGGACCCTAACCGGCTCGACGGCACCTAACCGGCGAGATGCCGCCAGGTGTCCGGATTCTCGCGGAGGAAGTCGGCGAACGCCGTGGCCGGGCGGCCGGTGAGGCGGGGCACCGCGTCGGAGACCGCCGCCAGCTCGCCGTTCGCCATGGCCTCGTACGACGAGACCCATCCCTGGACCTCCCACGGCTCGGCGTTGAACCGCTCCCGCGACGCGTACGCCTCCTCGTGCGTCTCCGGTACGTACCTCACGGCGCGCCCCGCGACCCGGCTCAGCTCCTGCGCGATCTCGGCGAGGGAGAGGGCCTGGGGGCCGGTCAGCTCGTAGGTGGCGCCGTCGTGGCTGTCGAGGTCCTCCAGCTCGGCGAGGAGTACGGCGGCTGCCGCGTCGGCGATGTCGTCGTGCGCGACGGCCGAGACGCGCCCGTCGCCGGCCGGGCCCCGGATCACGCCGTCCTTCCCCGCCATGGCCGGGAACGCGGCCTGGTAGAAACCGTCGCGCAGGAAGGTGTGGCGCACGCCGGTGGAGCGGATGTACTGCTCGGTGTGCCAGTGGTCGCGGGCGAAGGTGAACGTCGCGTCCGGCGCCGCGCCCAGCAGGGACACGTACACGATCCGCCCGACGCCGGCCGCGAGGGCCGCGTCGACGGCGGTCTTGTGACGGCGCACCCGGTCGGGGTTCTCGTGCGCGGAGACGAGGAACAGCGTTCCGGCGCCGTCCACCGCGGTGCGCATCGCCGCGGCGTCGCCGTAGGAGGCGGGGGCGGCCTTGACCGCGCCGGGCAGGGCCGGCAGACGGGCGGGGTCGCGGCCGAGGAGGAGCTGGGAGACTCCGGCTCCGGCGAGCCGGCGGGCGACGGCTCCGCCGATCCGGCCGCTCGCTCCGGTGACGGCGATTGCTGGGGTCATGTGGGGTGCCCTTCGCTGATGCGTCCTGCGTGCGTCGCTGTGGGCGGTGGCGACCGCCCCTCTACAGCCTCAAGGGGCCGCCGCCGGGCGGCATTCCTGCGTACGGCCATTGGCACCAGCGCGGACGACCGCCCCGGGCCCCGCCGGCGGTGCCCGCGCGGAGGCGGGACACCTCACGGGGGGTGAGGGGCCCGCTCGGGACCGGCAGCCGCGCCCCCGTGCGTCAGGCCACCGCGCTTCCCGCCGGCAGCGGGTTCCCGTCGCGCAGCGGGTTCCCGTCGCGCAGCAGCCACTGCCGGTATCCGGGGGCCCGCATCGCCGCGTCGTGGTACGCGGCTTCCAGGTCGGCGTACACCCCCGCCGCCTCGGTGAAGCCCGGCCGCCACACGAGCAGCAGCCGTACGGCGAGCGGGTCGCCCCGCAGCGGGCGGATCGCCATGTCGTCGCGCGGCCCCGAGGTCGGCTGGCAGGGGGCGACGGCCTCGCCCATCACGATCAGCGAGGTCGCCGTGTGGTAGTCCCCGCGCAGGACGGGCGGATCGAGACCGGCCGCGTCGAACACGCGCCGTACGCCGTCCCATTCACCGTCCACCGTGGGGTCGATCATCCAGCGGTCGGCGGCCAGGTCGGCCAGATCCACCACGGACCGGCCGGCGGCCGGGTGGTCCCGTGACATCGCGATGAACTGCGGTTCCCGCTCGACCAGGACGCGCTGGTCGAGGCCGGCCGGCACGCGCAGCGCGGACCCCTCGACCTCGTGCACGAAGGCGACGTCGAGCTGCCCCGCCGCGACCAGCTCCAGCAGCGTGCGGGCCGACACGTCGACGTGCAGGGAGGTGCCGGTCTCCGGCAGCCGCGTACGGAGCCGGCGCAACCACCCGCCGAGGACCCGGCTGGCGGTCGCCCCGATCCGCAGCTGCGGGCCGCCCGAGGAGCGGGCCGCCGCCGCCCTCGTGTCGGCCACGAGGGCGTTCATCTGCTCGACGAGGGGACGCGCCCTGCTGAGCACCGCCCGCCCCAGCGGCGTCGGCCGGCAGCCCGTGCGTTCGCGGGAGAACAGCTCCGCGCCGAGGGCGTTCTCGATCCGGCGGAGCTGCGTGGTCAGGGACGGCTGGCTCATTCCGAGCGTACGGGCGGCCTTGTGCAGGCTGCCGGTGTCGGCGATGGCGCACAGCGCACGAAGGTGCCTGACCTCAAGCTCCATGCCCCGACCCTAAGGCGGTCCGCCGGAGCCACACCAGACTCCATACGCACAGGAATCACCCCTGCTTCGGCGGAAGTTGGCCGGGGTGATGCGCTCGCGCTATCACCGGTTGACATCATCCGCGGCCGGACGGGGGCCCCGACACTCTCCCTACCCAACCGTTTGACATGAACGGAACGAGTAGGAGCCCCCCACATGAAGAAGCGGCACCCCAGAACCCTCCTCACCACCGCCCTCGGCCTCGGCCTCGCCGCCGCGACCCTCGGCGCCGCACCCGCCGCGGCGACGCCTTCGGTCGCGCCCGGCTCGTCCGACGCGTACGTCTCCTACGCCTCGTACGAGAGGTCCAAGGAGAACTCCGCCGCCAACAGGGCCTTCTTCGACGCCGTGAAGAAGTCGGTCGCCGAGAAGCGCGCGGCGAACCCCGGCGCCCTGGCCGTCACCGTCGTCTACTCCGCGGCGAGCGCGCCCACCTTCCGCACGCAGATAGCCAGGAGCACCCAGATCTGGAACAGCTCCGTCGCCAACGTGAAGCTCCAGGAGGGATCCAACCCCGACTTCGTCTACCGCGAGGGCAACGACCCCCGCGGCTCGTACGCGAGCACCGACGGCCACGGCAACGGGTACATCTTCCTCGACTACCGCCAGAACCAGCAGTACAACTCGACCCGCGTCACGTCCCACGAGACCGGCCACGTGCTGGGGCTGCCCGACCACTACTCGGGTCCGTGCAGCGAGCTGATGTCGGGCGGCGGCCCGGGCACCTCCTGCCAGAACGCCACCCCCGACCTGCGCGAGCGCAGGCGCGTCGACCAGCTCTGGCAGAACGGCTTCGTCCCGGCCGACGCCTCCTGACCGGTCCGCTCCAGGGCGCCCCCGTACGCGCACGGCCGTACGGGGCGCCGCCCCTGCCGCTAGGAGACCGGCCGGGCCGCCGCCCGGGCGACCACGGGCCCGGGGGACGGCGTTCCGGCCGTCGGCGTTCCGCTGGACGGCGTTCCGGCGGCGGCCGGCGCGGTGGCCTCCTCCCGCGCGTACGGGAACGGGCCCCGGTACCCCGTACCCGGCCACCGCGCCGGCCTGCGCTCGAACTCCGCGCACGCCCACGTCTCCTGGACGAAACCGGACCGCAGGTCCCACAGCTCGAACAGGTCGCGCTTGCCCTCGACCGCCCGGTAGGCGTCCTTGGTCCTCCGGAAGCAGGCGAGGTTTCCGAACATCCCGCTGCCGGCCGGGTGGTAGTCGGAGAAGGCGCAGGAGATGCAGGCCCGCAGGTACGCCCCGGCCGGCAGCTGTCGCTGGATGACCGTCAGCGCGTGCTCGAAGTCGCTCTCCGCGCGCTCCGAGACGTACGCCGCCCCGTCGAAGTGCAGGGTCAGCGACAGGTGCTCGCGGTCGACGGCGCCGTTCGGGAGCGGCTTGCCCAGGGTGAGCAGGCAGCTGAGCGTGGCCCGGTGCACCCGCCCTTCGGCGTACACCGGTAGCGGAATGTCCCACTCCAGGATGCAGTCGCACAGCGAGCCGCCCGACAGCGCGAACCCCGCCTCCTCGGCGGGCGGTCCGGCCATCGGGTCCAGGGCGCCGAAGCTGTCGCCCTCGAAGTCGACTCCCCTGATGCGGGTGCGCAGCCGCTGCCCGTCGGTGGTGAAGTGGACGGCGACGGAACCCTTGCGGTCGCGATACCAGCCGGCCCATGGCTCTCCTGTCATGACCCGGACTTTAGCCCGTTCGGGCGAGGCGCCCGAACAGCCCCGGCACTACCGCTTCTTGCTGTACTTCAGCACGACCGTGCCGTTGTCGAAGGTCCGGGTCGATTCGAGCGTGAAGGCGTGCACGCCGAACTCGGCGGAGAACACCGGGACCCCCGAACCCACCACGATCGGATAGACCTTGAGGACCATTTCGTCGATCTCCTCCAGCAGTTGCGCGGCGAGGTTCGCCCCGCCCGCGAGGTAGATCCCGAGGCCGTCCTCCTGCTTCAGCTCGCGGACCTTGGCGGCGACATCACCGGCGACGACCTCGACATCGGGGTCGGTCGACGGGTCGAGGCTGCGCGACACGACGTACTGCCGCAGGTGCTTGTACGGACTGGTGATCCCCAGTTCCAGCCCCGGGTCGTACGTGGCGCGCCCCTGCAGCATCGTGTCGAAGTGCTTGTTGCCGAGATCGTCGACACCCAGGTGCTGACGCACATGGGTGGGCAGGCAGTCGGGATACTCGCCGACCAGGAAGTCCTTCATGAAGGACTCGCTCAACGGATAGATGTCGACCTCGCCGCCGGGCCCGGCGATGAAACCGTCGATGGACATACCGACGTAGTACGTGAGCTTGCGCAAACTGATCCTCTGGTCGAAAGACAAGGCGTGCGGCCGAACCGGGGCGAGGGCATGGAACCGACCCACCCCCGAAACCACGTCGGCCATAGTGCCTCATCCGTAGTGGTCACACAAGGGGCTTTGTCCACACGGCGGTTACGGGGGTCTCGCGTCGGGGCTCAGCCCACCGGTTCACGCCACATGGGCCACATGTGGGGACCGTCGGGCAGGTCGACCGTGCGGCCGGTGAAGGCGAAGCCGAGCCGCTCGTACAGCTTGGCGCTGCGCTCGCTGCTCGCCTCCAGGTAGGCCGGTACGCCGTCGCGGTCGCAGCGGTCGAGGACCGGCTGGATCAGCGCGGTGCCGAGTCCCTCGCCCTGGCGGTCCGGGGACACGCCGATGAGCAGCAGGTACTCGTGCGCGCGGTCGTGCGGATGCACCGCCCCCGTCAGCCGGCCGATGAGCTCGGCCCGCTCGTTGTCGGGGTCGGCGGTCTCCCGCATACGCACCGGAGTGTCGTCCTCCTCCGGCGGCGCCCCGGCCGGCACCTGGAGCCACAGCGCCGCGGCCGACCCGTCCCGCGTCACGTCGACCCGGCCCTCCCCCAGGGCCACGTCGAGGAAGACACCGAGGAACGTGCCGTGCACGCGGGCGCGGTGCGCCCGGTCGGGGAAGACCCAGCTGCTCACCGGGTCGTCCATGAAGGCCGTGTCCAGCAGCCGTACGAGCGCCTCACGGTCGCTCTCCCCCGCCTGTCGTATCTCCACGCCCACGGTCCGGCCTCTTCTCTCCAGGATCGGATTCTGTCGTCGAACTGACATGACAGATCCTAGAGTTGGCACTTTCGAGCCGGCGGGCGCCCGGGAGTTCCCCGGGTGCCCGCCGTCGGACCGCCGCCGCCGGACCGCCGCCGCCCCCGGTCAGCGTGTCCTGCGGGTGACGAACTCCGCGAGGGAGAGCAGGTCCTCCGCCGCCTTCAGGTCGGGCGTCGCGCGGGACAGGTGCTGCACGGCCCGGGCCATCCGGTCCGCCGCGTGCTCCTGTGCCCAGTCCCGGCCGCCCGCCCGGTCGACGGCGTCGGCCGCCCTCAGCACGCCGGCCGTGTCCAGGGGCCCCGTGTACAGGGCGGCGAGCTCGGCGGCGGCCTCGTTGTCGGCGGTCAGCGCCGCCACCACGGGGAGGGACTTCTTGTGGGCCACCAGATCGGCGCCCGCCGGTTTCCCCGTGTGGGAGGGGTCGCCCCAGATCCCGATGAGATCGTCGATGAGCTGGAAGGCCAGCCCGGCCTCCCTCCCGAAGGCGTCCATGGCGTCGACCTCGTCCTCGTCCGCGCCCGAGTAGAGCGCGCCGAGGGCACACGCGCAGCCGAGCAGGGCCCCGGTCTTCGCCTCGGCCATGACGAGGCACTCGTCGAGCGACACGTCCCGCGGGCCGCGCCGCTCGAACGCGCAGTCGGCCTGCTGTCCCGCGCACAGCTCGATCACGCAGGCGGCCAGCCGCGCCGAGGCCCGGGCGGCCGCCGGGTGCGGGTCCTCGGCGAGCAGCCGCAGCGCGAGGGCGCACATCGCGTCCCCGCCGACGATCGCGTCCGGTACGCCGAAGACCGTCCAGGCGGTGGGCCGGTTCCTGCGCGTCGGGTCCTCGTCGATGACGTCGTCGTGGAGCAGGGTGAAGTTGTGCGCGAGCTCCACGGCGGCCGCCGCCCGTACCGCCTGACCCGGGTCCCCGCCGAGTGCCTCGGCGGCGGCCAGGACCAGCGCGGGCCTGACGGCCTTGCCGGCCTGGCCCGCCGCCGGCGTGCCGTCGGCCTGTTCCCAGCCGAAGTGGTACCGCGCGATCCGCCGTATGGACGCGGGCAGGCTCTGCACGCCGGCGCGCAGGTGGGGGTCGACGGTACGGCGGGCCCGTTCGAGGAGGGCGGCCGCCTCGTGTCCGTCGGCCGGTGCCGCTTCCGCTCTGGTCATGGTCACGGGTCACTTCCTCCAGCAGTGTTCTTGCGGCGCCCCGGTCCCGGGGCACCGCACCGCCCGCGCGGGACCGGTCAGCGCCACCTGCCGATCTCGACGTTCTCCAGGACGCCGAGGGCGTCGGGCACCAGGACCGCCGCCGAGTAGTACGCCGTGACCAGGTACCGGATGATCGCCTGCTCGTCGATGCCCATGAAGCGGACCGACAGGCTCGGCTCGATCTCGTCCGGGATGCCGCTCTGCTGGAGTCCGACGACACCCTGTTCGGCCTCGCCCGTACGCATGCAGATGATCGAGGTCGTACGGGCGTCGCTGACCGGGATCTTGTTGCACGGGAAGATGGGGACGCCGCGCCAGGTGGGCACGCGGCTGCCGCCGATCTCGACGGTCTCCGGGTTCAGACCGCGCTTGTTGCACTCCCGCCCGAAGGCGGCGATGGCGCGGGGGTGGGCGAGGAACATCTTGGAGCCGCGCCGCCGCGACAGCAGCTCGTCCATGTCGTCCGGGCTCGGCACGCCGTCGTGGGGCTGGAGGCGCTGCCCGTAGTCGCAGTTGTGCAGCAGCCCGAACTCCCGGTGGTTGACGAGCTCGTGCTCCTGACGCTCGCGCAACGCCTCGACGGTGAGCCGCAACTGCTGCTCGGTCTGGTTCATCGGCTGGTTGTAGAGGTCCGCGACCCGGCTGTGGACCTTCAGGACCGTCTGCGCGACGCTCAGTTCGTACTCGCGCGGCGCGGCGTCGTAGTCGACGTAGGTGTGCGGGACGACGGGCTCGCCCACGTGACCCGCGGACAGGTCGATGGGCGCCTCGCCGTACTTGTTGGTGCGCTGGCGGGGCAGCGACCGTACACGCGTCAGGTGATCACGCAACGTTTCTGCGCGGTCGGCGAGCGTCATGACGGACTGCCGGGACAGCGTCAGCACCGTGCACGCGGTGGCGGCGCGGACCGTGCACGTCCAGGTGCCGCCCTCCTCGACGAGCGCCTGGTCGCCGAAGTACGCCCCGTCGGCGAGGACACCGAGCACGGCCTCCTCGTCGTACGCGCCGTCCGCGACCTTCTCCACCCGGCCGTGGGCCAGCAGGTAGACCGTGTCCGCGGGCCCGCCGGCGGTCGCGATCACCTCCCCCGCCGCGAACTCCCGCTGCTCGCACCGCTGCGCCAGCTCGGCCAGCACCTCGTCGTCCCCGTAGGTGCGCAGCGCCGGCAGTTCCTTCAGCTCGTTGGGGATCACCTCGACGCGCTCCCCGGTCTGCACGAAGGTCACCCGCCCGTCGCCCACCGCGTAGCTGAGCCGGCGGTTGACCCGGTACGTACCGCCCTGGACCTGGACCCACGGCAGCATCCGCAGCAGCCACCGCGAGGTGATCTCCTGCATCTGCGGTGCGGACTTGGTGGTGGTGGCCAAGTTCCGCGCTGCGGCCGTGCCGAGACTCTGCTGCGGCTTCGCCTGTGCGTGGATCCCGGAACCTGCCTCGACCGACATCTGACTCCCTCTCGATCATGTGCTGACCTGCACCGAGGAGCCTTTCAGCACGGAGAGTCGCAGCGCCATTACACAAAAGAGTGTGACTAGATCACCGGAGCGCTGGGCATGCGCACGACGCCGGGGCGGGCGTCCGGTTCGGAAGTTGTCCGGATCGACTCGTACGGCGCCCGAACACGTAGTCGTGGGGGCCGAGTTCGGGTAAAGCACCGGTACGAGATGGTGCGCGACTCACCTAAGGAGGCGGTCATGGCCTCACCCATGTCCGCGAGCAGATTCCTCGACGTACTGAGAGACGAAGGCATCAGCGTCGTCCAGGTCGGCGACTGGCGTACGCACAACCGCAACCACGTGGGCCCCTGGGGGCCCGTGCACGGCGTGATGATCCACCACACCGTCACCTCCGGCACAGCGAAGACGGTACGCATCTGCCGGGACGGCTACGCGGGACTCCCCGGCCCGCTCTGCCACGGCGTGATCGCCAAGAACGGAACCGTCCACCTCGTCGGGTACGGCCGTGCCAACCACGCGGGGATGGGCGACGACGACGTACTGCGCGCGGTCATCGCCGAGCGCACCCTGCCGCCCGACAACGAGGCCAACACCGACGGAAACCGGCACTTCTACGGCTTCGAGTGCGAGAACCTCGGCGACGGCGACGACCCGTGGCCCGAGGCGCAGCTCGACGCCATCGAGCGGGCGGCGGCCGCGGTCTGCCGGCACCACGGGTGGAACTCCCGTTCGGTGATCGGTCACCTCGAATGGCAGCCGGGCAAAATAGACCCCCGCGGCTTCTCGATGAACACGATGCGGGCGCGCATTCAGGACCGCCTCGCCTGAGCCCCGCACGACAGCGGTGGCCCCCGCGTCACCTGTGCCCCCGGTGGCGACAATGGGTGCATGACCTCCGAAGCGCTCGACCTCTCCCTCCTGCGGCCGCGCCTGCCGTCGCCGCTGCGGGAGGTCCGGGACGAGCGCTTCGGCCGGCACGGCGTACGGCTGCTGCTCAAGCGCGACGACCTGATCCACCCGGACCTGCCGGGCAACAAGTGGCGCAAGCTGGCGCCGAATCTCCGCGCGGCGGGCGGGCGCACGGTGCTGACGTTCGGCGGCGCGTACTCGAACCATCTGCGGGCGACGGCCGCCGCCGGGCGTCTGCTCGGCTTTCCCACGATCGGCGTCGTACGGGGCGACGAGCTGGCCGGGCGGCCCCTGAACCCCTCCCTCGCGCGGTGCGCGGCGGACGGCATGCTGCTGCGCTTCGTGGACCGGGCGACGTACCGGGCGAAGGCGGAACCGGAGGTGCTGGCCGCCGTCGTGGCGGAGGCCGGGGCCGCCGCCGGGCGGGCCGGTTCCGCCGCCCCCGCGCACGGCGTCCACGTCGTCCCCGAGGGCGGCAGCAACGCCCTCGCCGTGCGGGGGTGCGTCGCGCTCGGGCGGGAGCTGCGCGGCGCGGCCGACGTCGTGGGCGTCGCCTGCGGCACCGGCGGCACGGTCGCCGGGCTCGCCGCGGGACTGGACCCCGCGCAGCGCGTGATCGGCTTCCCCGTCCTCAGGGGCGGCTTTCTCGGCGACGCTGTACGCGCCCTCCAGGAGGCCGCGTTCGGCGCCCCCGCCGGCGACTGGACGCTGGACGAGCGCTTCCACTGCGGCGGGTACGCCCGTACCACCGCCGCACTCGAAGCGTTCGCCGCCGATTTCGAGGACCGGCACGGCCTGCCCGTGGAACGGCTCTATGTCGCCAAGATGCTGTACGGACTGACCACGCTCGCCGCCGAGGGCGCCTTCCCGCCCGGCGCCACCGTCGCGGCCGTCGTCACGGGTCAGCCGGACTCCGCCCGGTAGGCCGCAGCCTCCTCCAGGTCCAGCCTGCGCATCAGGGTGCGCAGCATCTCGTCGTCGATGCGCCGCCGGTCCCGCAGCTCGACGAAGACCGCCCGTTCCGCGGCGATCATTTCTCCGGCGAGACGGCGGTACGTGGCGTCCGCCGATTCCCCGGTCTCGTCGTTGACCGCTCCCAGCCGTTCCCACACGGCGTTGCGGCGCCTCTCGAGAACGGTCCGCAGCCGGTCGGCGAGGGGCTGCGGCAGCGCGTTGCGCGGATCGGCGAGCAGCTCCGCCAGCCGCGCCTCGGCGGCCGACGAAGCCTCGCTCTGCGCCTGCGCCTCCGCGAGCGTCTCGGCGTACGCGTCGCGCTTGGGCACCTTCAGGAGGCGGATCAGCGGTGCGAGCGTGAGGCCCTGGACGACGAGTGTGCCGATCACGGTCGTGAACGTCAGGAAGAGGACCAGGTTCCGCTCGGGGAACGGCTCCCCCTGCCCGACGGTCAGCGGGATGGAGAACGCGATCGCCAGGGACACCACCCCGCGCATCCCGGCCCATCCGACGATCACGGGCGACGCCCAGGTCACACCCGGCTCGCGGTCCCGGATGCGCTGGGAGAGGAGCCGGGGCAGGTACGTCGCCGGGAAGACCCAGACGAAGCGCGCCAGCACGACCGCCGTGAACACGGCGAACGCGTACCAGGCGGCCTCGGCTCCCCCGTACGGGCCCAGACCGCGCAGGACGAACGGCAGCTGCAGCCCGATCAGCGCGAAGACGACCGATTCGAGGATGAAGGACACCATCCTCCAGACGGCGTGCTCCTGGATGCGGGTCGCGAAGTCGACCTGCCAGGAGCGGTGCCCCAGGTAGAGGGCGACGACCACGACCGCGAGCACTCCGGAGGCGTGCACGTGCTCGGCCGCCGCGTAGGCCACGAAGGGGATCAGCAGGGACAGGGTGTTCTGGAGCAGCGGCTCCCTCAGGTGCGTGCGCAGCCAGTGCAGCGGCACCATGAGCAGCAGTCCGACGCCCACACCGCCGACCGCCGCGACGGCGAACTCCGCGATCCCGCCGATCCAGCTGGCGCCCTCGCCGGCCGCCGCAGCGATCGCGACCTTGAAGGCGGTGATCGCGGTGGCGTCGTTCACCAGGGACTCGCCCTGGAGGATCGCCGTGATGCGCGGGGGCAGCCCGAGCCGCCGGGCGATGGAGGTCGCGGCCACCGCGTCGGGCGGCGCGATCACCGCACCGAGGACCAGCGCGGACGTCAGCGGGAGCCCGGGAACGACGAGGTGGGCGAAGTAGCCGACGACCACGGTCGCGAACAGCACATAGCCGACCGAGAGGAAGGCCACGGGTCTGACGTTCGCCCGCAGGTCGAGGTACGAGCTGTCGACGGCGGCCGTGTAGAGGAGCGGCGGCAGCAGCAGCGGCAGCACGATGTCCGGGCTCAGGGTGTAGTCCGGCACGCCCGGGACGTACGTCGCCGCGAGCCCCGCCGCGACCAGCAGCAGCGGCGCGGGCACCGCTGTCCGGCGGGCCGCCCCCGCGACCACGGCACTCCCCGCCACGAGCACCAGCAGTGGCAATGCGTCCATCGTTTGCGGCCCGCCCTATCCGTTCGCACGTCGTAACCTGGCCATCATGAACGAGTGCCCGCACGTCGCCGCGCTGCCGCACCCCGGGCCGGTCCCGCTGAGCGACACCTGTCCGGAGTGCCTCGCGGCCGGCAGCCATCCCGTTCAGCTGCGGCTGTGCCTGGAGTGCGGGCACGTGGGGTGCTGCGACTCGTCGCCGTACCGGCACGCGTCCGCGCACGCCAAGGAGGAGGGGCACCCGGTGGTGCGCAGCTTCGAACCGGGCGAGGACTGGCGCTGGTGCTACGAGGACGGTTCGATCGTCTGACGTGTGGGTACGTCAACCCGACGCCGGCTGTTTCCAATTGGGTGCCGCAGACCACTAGCCACTGTGCGTACTCATGTGCTTACCATGAGTGACAGTCCGGGGTGGGGGCCCCGGCGACAGGGCAGAATGGATCGCGATAGCGTCACCGGCGAACGAACGTAATGACGTACCGCGTGGCTTCGGGGGGCGCTGCCTCCCGGACCCCCGAAAGAGCTTGTGCCACCTTGGAGGTGAGGGTGTCCCAGATCGCAGGCGAGCCCGGGACCCAGGACTTCGTGGAAGTCCGGCTGCCCGCTGCAGGTGCCTATCTGTCCGTGCTGCGTACGGCCACGGCCGGACTCGCGGCGCGCTTGGACTTCACCCTCGACGAGATCGAGGATCTGCGCATCGCGGTCGACGAGGCCTGCGCGATCCTGCTTCAGCAGGCCGTGCCGGGATCCGTCCTCAGCTGCGTCTTCCGGCTCGTCGACGACGCTCTCGACGTCACGGTCTCGGCCCCCACCACCGACGGACGCGCGCCGGAGCGCGACACCTTCGCCTGGACGGTGCTCTCGGCACTCGCGGGCAAGGTCGACTCCACGGTCGCGGAGGACCGTACGGTCACCATCAGCCTGTACAAACAGCGCGGCGCGGGACCCGGGCCGGCGTGAGGAACGGGGACGGGCCGGTGCGCAACGAGGAGCTCAGCCCACAGGCGCCGACGGGAGGGCGCGCGGTCCCGGCCGGTCCCGCGCCCGCACCCTCGGGCATCCCTGAGCAGCAGGCCCGCCCCCACCCGGTCGACGGACCGGTGGACGGCGGACCGGCGGACGGCGGGCCGGCGGTCGAGGGACCGGCGGACGGCCCGGTGGGCACGGTGGCGGCGGAGCAGGCAGAGCGGGCGGGCCATATGAGCGAGCACGGACAGCACTCCACGGAGCGGGAGCACGAGCGCCACGATCCCCGCGAGCGCCATGATCCGAACGACCGCAGTGGTGCGCGTGCGCTGTTCATCGAGCTGCGCAAGCTGCCGGACGGGTCGGCCGAGAAGGCGGAGCTGCGCAACCGGCTGGTGCGCATGCACCTGCCGCTGGTCGAGCACCTGGCGCGCCGCTTCCGCAACCGGGGTGAGCCGCTCGACGACCTGACCCAGGTCGCCACGATCGGACTGATCAAGTCGGTGGACCGGTTCGATCCGGAGCGCGGGGTCGAGTTCTCGACGTACGCCACGCCCACCGTCGTCGGCGAGATCAAGCGGCACTTCCGCGACAAGGGCTGGGCGGTCCGGGTTCCGCGCCGGCTCCAGGAGCTGCGCCTGTCGCTCACGACGGCGACGGCCGAGCTCTCGCAGCAGCACGGCCGGTCCCCCACCGTGCACGAGCTGGCGGAGCGCCTGGGCATCTCCGAGGAAGAGGTGCTGGAGGGCCTGGAGTCCGCCAACGCCTACAGCACGCTCTCGCTGGACGTACCGGACACCGACGACGAGTCCCCCGCGGTCGCCGACACGCTGGGCTCGGAGGACGAGGCGCTGGAAGGCGTCGAGTACCGGGAGTCGCTGAAGCCCCTCCTCGAAGATCTTCCGCCGCGCGAGAAGCGCATCCTGCTGCTGCGCTTCTTCGGGAACATGACGCAGTCGCAGATCGCCACGGAGGTGGGCATCTCGCAAATGCACGTCTCCCGGCTGCTGGCGCGCACGCTGGCCCAGCTCCGCGAAAAGCTGCTGGTCGAGGAGTAGACCCGAGGAGCAGTCCGCACCGCCGGTACGGTCCGGCGGCCGGTACCCGCCCCGCGGTGACCCGCGGCGCCGTCGCTAGGCGTCGCGGGGACCGCGAATGCCCAGCGCCCGGTTCGTCGCGGGATTGACCAGCAGGACGAGCGACGCCACGGCCACCGCCGCGAGGGCGATGCCGGCCGGAATCAGCAGGGCGCCCTCGGAGCGCAGCAGCGTCCAGGCCACCGGCAGGGCCATGATCTGCGTGATGATCGCCGGCCCGCGGCTCCACGCGCGGCACTTCAGCAGCCCGCGCGCGGCCAGCAGCGGCAGCAGCGCCAGGGCGATCAAGGTGAGACCGCCCATCTCCGCCTGCTCGGGTTTGTCGGGACTGCCGAGCAGCCCCATCACGAGCATGTACACGCCGCCCGCGACCAGGGCCAGGCCCTCCAGCGCGGCGAGCCCGGCGGCGGCGGTCAGCCGGCTGGGGCGGGGGGCGGTGGCGGCTTCGGGGGTCTGCTCGTTGCTCACCCTTGCAGCGTAGCCGGGCGCCCCGGCGGACCAGGTCTGGGCCAGGTATCCCGTACTGGGTAGTCTGGCGGTCATGCGTGCACTCCTCGTGGTCAATCCGGCAGCTACCACCACCAGCGCACGCACCCGCGATGTCCTGATCCATGCCCTGGCCAGCGAGATGAAGCTGGAAGTGGTGACGACCGAGTACCGCGGGCACGCCCGCGACCTGGGCCGGCGGGCGGTGGAGAGCAAGGACATAGAGCTGGTCGTCGCGCTCGGCGGTGACGGCACGGTCAACGAGGTCGTCAACGGTCTCCTCCACGAGGGCCCGGATCCGGAGAGGCTGCCGCGCCTCGCCGTCGTACCGGGCGGTTCCACGAACGTCTTCGCGCGCGCCCTCGGCATTCCCAACGACGCGGTCGAGGCGACCGGCGCCATTCTGGACGCGCTGCGCACGCGCAGTGAGCGCACCGTCGGCCTCGGGCTCGCGGCGGGTACCCCGGGAACGGACGACGAATCAGTTCCGGCCCGCTGGTTCACGTTCTGCGCGGGATTCGGTTTCGACGCCGGAGTGATCGGCAGGGTCGAACAGCACAGGGAGCGCGGAAAGCGTTCGACGCACGCCCTCTACGTGCGCCAGGTGGTACGCCAGTTCGTCACGGAACCGCACCGCCGGCAGGGGCTGATCACCCTGGAGCGCCCGGGCCACGACCCGGTCGAGGACCTCGTGCTGTCCATAGTCTGCAACACCGCCCCCTGGACCTACCTGGGCAATCGTCCGATGTACGCGTCTCCCGAGGCCTCGTTCGACAAGGCCCTCGACGTGCTCGGACTGAGCAAGCTGTCCACCCCCGCCGTGGCCCGGTACGCGACCCAGCTGCTGACCTCGTCGCCCGAGCGCGGACCCCATGGCAAACATGCGGTGACATTGCACGACCTGACCGACTTCACCTTGCATTCGAAGGCCCCGCTCCCCTTCCAGATGGACGGTGACCACCTGGGACTGCGTACAAGCGTGACGTTCACAGGCGTTCGCCGTGCACTGCGTGTGATTGTGTGAGCGGAACGCGCAAAAGTCCTTTAACTCGAACGTACGGGCTGGGTTACACCCCATAGAAGTACGGCTGTGACCTACCCGACACCGAGGAATCAAAAAAAACTTTCCAGAAGGGGTTGTATCCGCTGCCGAGGTTTGGGAATCTCTACATGGCGATCGGGACGGCCCGCAACACCGGCCTCCACTGAAAGCCGGAACCCCTCCTCCACACAGGACCCACACCAGGTAACTGGCAGTCGGCCCTTCACTTGCGGGGGGATTCGTGAAAGCGTTCACATTCACAAGCAACGTGCTTGTAATACCAAGGAGAGGTAGCAGCCATGGACTGGCGTCACAACGCCGTTTGTCGTGAGGAAGACCCGGAGCTGTTCTTCCCCATCGGCAACACCGGTCCTGCGCTGCTGCAGATCGAGGAAGCCAAGGCCGTCTGCCGCCGCTGCCCCGTTATGGAGCAGTGCCTGCAGTGGGCGCTCGAGTCCGGCCAGGACTCCGGCGTCTGGGGTGGCCTCAGCGAGGACGAGCGCCGCGCGATGAAGCGCCGCGCCGCTCGCAACCGGGCGCGCAACGCGACCGCCTGAACCACCACCCCGCACGAGCCTGAGCTTGGCGGCGCGTACAGCGCGTACGCACCACCCGCCCCCGAGCCGCAGCGCGCAGTACCCCCGATGCGCTAAGCAACGTGAGCTTTGAGCCCCGGACCGTACCCTCGGTCCGGGGCTCGCCGCTTTCCCGGCCCACGGTCGCGACGGCGCCCCGGCCGTGGCACCGCCTGCTCGCGGGTGACGGGCAGCACGTCACTTGGCGGCGCGCACCGGTACGTCGAGTACGACCCGGGTGCCGCCCTCGGCGCCCGGGACCATGTCGAACGTTCCGCCCAACTCCCCCTCGACCAGGGTCCGCACGATCTGGAGCCCGAGGTTCCCGGTCCGCTTCGGGTCGAAGCCCTCGGGCAGCCCGCGGCCGTCGTCCTGGACGGTGATGAGCAGCCGGGCGTCCTTGTGGTCGCCGCCGCGCACGGCGGCCACCTCGACGGAGCCGTGCTCGGCCGGCGCGAAGGCGTGCTCCAGCGCGTTCTGCAGCACCTCGGTCAGGACCATCGCGAGCGGCGTCGCGACCTCGGCGTCGAGTATGCCGAAGCGCCCGGCACGCCGGCAGGCCACCTTGCCCGGCGAGATCTCGGCGACCATGGCGATCACCCGGTCGGCGATCTCGTCGAACTCCACGCGCTCGTCGAGGTTCTGTGAGAGCGTCTCGTGGACGATGGCGATGGAGCCGACCCGGCGCACCGCCTCGTTAAGCGCCTCGCGGCCCTTCTCGGAATCCATGCGGCGGGCCTGGAGCCGCAACAGCGCCGCCACCGTCTGGAGGTTGTTCTTCACCCGGTGGTGGATCTCCCGGATGGTCGCGTCCTTGGTGATCAACTCGCGCTCGCGGCGGCGCAGTTCCGTCACGTCGCGGCACAGGACGAGCGAACCGATCCGGGTGCCCTTCGGCTTCAGCGGAATGGCGCGCAGCTGGATGACGCCGCTGCTGCCCTCGACCTCGGTCTCGCGCGGGGCGTAACCGCTGGCCAGTTTGACCAGGGCTTCGTCCACCGGGCCCCGGGAGGGGGCCAGTTCGGCGGTGGCCTGGCCGAGGTGGTGGCCGACGAGGTCGGAGGCGAGGCCGAGGCGGTGGTAGGCGGACAGGGCGTTCGGCGACGCGTACTGCACGATGCCGTCCGCGTCGAGCCGGATCAGCCCGTCGCCGGCGCGTGGCGAGGCGTCCATGTCGACCTGCTGGCCGGGGAAGGGGAAGGATCCGGCGGCGATCATCTGCGCCAGGTCGGAGGCGCTCTGGAGGTACGTCAGCTCCAGGCGGCTCGGCGTGCGCACGGTCAGCAGGTTCGTGTTGCGGGCGATGACGCCCAGGACGCGGCCCTCGCGCCGTACGGGGATCGACTCGACCCGTACGGGGACCTCCTCCCGCCACTCCGGGTCGCCCTCGCGCACGATGCGGCCCTCGTCGAGGGCGGCGTCGAGGAGGGGGCGGCGGCCGCGCGGGACCAGGTGGCCGACCATGTCGTCCTGGTAGGAGGTGGGGCCGGTGTTGGGCCGCATCTGCGCGACGGAGACGTAGCGGGTCCCGTCCAGGGTGGGGACCCACAGGACGAGGTCGGCGAAGGAGAGGTCGGAGAGCAGCTGCCACTCCGAGACCAGCAGATGGAGCCACTCGAGGTCGGTTTCACTCAGAGCGGTGTGCTGGCGGACGAGGTCGTTCATGGAGGGCACGTGTGCGAGCGTACCCGCGCTGCGCCAACCCCATGGCCGCGGCGCCTGGGAGGGACCCTCAGCCCTCCCGGCACCGCAGCCCGGAGCTGCTCGACCGAGCGGGTGTGCGGTCCCGCGCGGCCTTGTGGAGGTGACGGCGCAGTCAGGGCAGAGAGCACCGCTACCTCGATCCACCCTCCTGTGCGGGGAGGGAGGAGACTTTGTTCTTTACCTGCACATTGTGGACTAGACCATTATCCGTGTCCATGGCCGTGCCGGGTCAAATTACCGGATGAAGTGCCCGCGTGCGGACACGCGCGGACATCAGCGGGTCTCGGTGACCTTCGCGAGGGCGCGCGGAGCGTCCGGATCCTGGCCCCGGGCGATCGTCACCTCGTACGCCAGGAGCTGGAGCGGAAGGATCTCCAGCACCGGCTGGAGTTCCTCCGGGACGCCCTCCAGCGCGAGTACGAAACCGGCCGAGGCCGCGCCGACCTGCGCCGCGGGGCCGATCACCACGAGGTCCGCCCCGCGGCCGCGCAGGCGGTCCAGTACCGGCTGGAGGGCCTCGCCGCCCTTGCCCGCCGTCACGACCGCGATGACCGGGGAGATGTTGTCCACCATGGCGAGCGGGCCGTGCAGCAGGTCTGCGCCGGAGTAGGAGAGCGCGGGGATGTAGCTCGTATCCATGAGCTTGAGCGCCGCCTCCTTGGCCGTGGGGTAGCCGTAGCCGCGCGAGGTGATGACCATGCGCCCCGCGAACCGGTAGCGCCCGGCCAGCTGCCTGATCTCCTCCCGGCGGGTCAGGATCCGTTCGGCGTGGTCCGGCAGGACGGAGGCCGCCGACCCGTCGCCGCCCCGCAGGCCGTCGACGAGGAGGTAGAGGGCGAGGAGGGAGGCGGTGTACGTCTTGGTGGCGGGCAGGGCCTTCTCCTGGCCCGCCAGGATGTCGATGTGGTGCTCGCTGACCGCTGCGAGCGGCGAGTCCGCGTTGTTGGTGACGGCGAGGGTGATCGCCCCCGCCTCGCGGGCCGCCCGCGTGGAGGCGACGAGGTCGGGGGAGCCGCCGGACTGGCTGACCGTGACGACCAGGACGTCCCGCAGGTCCGGGCGGGCGCCGTACGCCGTCGTCGTCGACATCGAGCTCAGGCCGCACGGCAGGCCGAGCTGGATCTCCAGCAGGTACTTCGCGTAGAGGGCCGCGTTGTCCGACGTGCCGCGGGCGGCGAGCAGGACGAAGCGCGGGCCCTGCGCGGCGATGGCCCGCGCGGTCTCGCGGATGCGCGGTGCGCCGGTTTCCAGGAGCCGGCGCAGTACGGCGGGCTGCTCGGCGATCTCGGCTGCCATCATCCTGCCTGGCTGTTCGACCATGCTCGATACCCCCAAAAAGGTGACGATCCACGCGTCTCAGTCGACCATGGAAAGACGGACGTCCGCATGGCGAAGAGCACCTGGAACACGGTGCCACCTCTGCTAGATTGGTCTATACCACAAGCGGCTCCTCCTCTCAGATCGGCAGGCTCAGCGTGGAAGTTGTCATCGTCCCGGACGCCAAAGCGGGCGGCGAGCTCATCGCGGCGGCCATCGGCCGGCTGCTGACCCACAAGCCCGACGCACTGCTCGGCGTGGCCACCGGCTCCTCCCCGCTGCCCGTCTACGAGGCGCTGACGGCCATGGTCCGCGCGGGCGAGGTCGACGCGTCGCGCGCACGGGTCTGCCAGCTCGACGAGTACGTCGGCCTGCCCGCCGGGCACCCCGAGTCCTACCGCTCCGTCGTGCTGCGCGAGGTCGTCGAGCCCCTCGGTCTGGCCGCGGAGTCCTTCATGGGCCCCGACGGGTCCGCCGAGGACATCGAGGCCGCCTGCGCGGCCTACGACCGCGCGCTGAGCGAGGCGGGCGGCGTGGACCTCCAGCTGCTCGGGATCGGCACCGACGGGCACATAGGCTTCAACGAGCCGTGCTCCTCGCTCGCCTCCCGCACCCGCATCAAGACGCTGACCGAGCAGACCCGCGTCGACAACGCGCGCTTCTTCGACGACGACATCGACCAGGTGCCCCACCACGTCGTCACCCAGGGCATCGGCACCATCCTGGAGGCGCGCCACCTGGTGCTGCTCGCCACCGGCGAGGGCAAGGCCGAGGCCGTGGCGCAGACCGTCGAGGGGCCGGTGGCGGCGCTGGTTCCGGCTTCCGCGCTCCAGCTGCACCCGCACGCGACGGTCGTCGTCGACGAGGCGGCGGCGTCCAAGCTGAAGCTGGCGGACTACTTCCGGGCGACGTACGCGGCGAAGCCGGCCTGGCAGGGGCTGTAGCAGCGAGCCCCACCGCACCTGCGACGCGTGCCGAGGTCCCCCCGGACCTCGGCACGCGTCGTCGTGCGGCGGCCGCTCAGACGCCCGCGATCACCTCGGCGGCCGCCCGGCCGCAGACCCGCGCCGCGCCGTGCGTGGCGATGTACAGGGCACCGCGCGCCTGCGCCTGCGGCACGCCCATCTCGACCACGACCGTGTCGGGGCGGGCGGCGGTCAGCGACTCCAGCGCGACACCCATCCACGGGTGGCGGTGGGCGTCGCGTACGACCGCGACGATGCGGCGGCCGCCCGCGTCCGCCGTCACCCGCTCCGCCGTGGCGTTCTCCCCGCCGTAGGCTCCCGTCGCGGTGCCGGGCAGCAGGCGCGCCAGCTCGGCGGCCACGCCCCAGGGCGTCTCGTCGCCGACGGCGATGTTGGTTCCGGCGGAGAAGGACGCGACGTACGGGGCGGCGGCGACCGGTTCGTAACCGGGGCTCCGCGTGATGCGCAGCGCCCGCCGTGCGGCCACCAGTCCGACCTCGCCGCGGGAGCCCGCGCCGGGTCCGGGCGCGGTCCCCTCCTGTGAAGCCGCGCCCGGCCCGGAGGCCCCCCGGGCCCCCCTGGTCTGCTGCGCCCAGCCCGCGAGCGCGCGCACGCGCGCGGCCGCGTCGGCCAGCCGTTCCTCCGGCAGTACGCCGTCCCGCACGGCCGCGACGAGCGCGTCGCGCAGCCGCAGCACGGTCTCGTCGTCCGCCAGCCCGCCCCCGACGCAGATCGCGTCGGCGCCGGCGGCGATCGCCATGACGCTGCCACGCTCGATGCCGTACGTCGCGGAGATGGCCTGCATCTCCATGCCGTCGGTGATGATCAGCCCGTCGTAGCCGAGCTCCTCGCGCAGCAGACCGGTGAGGATCTGCGGGCTCAGAGTGGCCGGACGGGACGGGTCGAGCGCAGGAAGCAGGATATGCGCGCTCATGACAGATTTGGAGCCCGCCGCGATCGCCGCCCGGAAAGGCACCAGCTCACGGGCGTGCAGTGTGTCCAAATCCACGTCGATGGTGGGGAGTGCGTGGTGCGAGTCGACGGCGGTGTCGCCGTGGCCGGGGAAGTGCTTGGTGCAGGCGGCGACTCCGGAGTCCTGGAGGCCCTCGACGTACGCGGCGGTGTGCCGGGCGACGAGCAGTGGGTCGGCGCCGAAGGAACGTACCCCGATGACCGGATTGCCCGGGTTGGAGTTGACGTCGGCGGAGGGCGCCCAGTTGAGGTTGACGCCGCATTCGGCCAGCCTGCGGCCGAGTTCACGGGCGACGTCCCGGGTGAGCGCGGTGTCGTCGACGGCGCCGAGCGCGAGGTTGCCCGGGAACGAGGAGCCGCTGCGGACCTCCAGGCGGGTGACGTCGCCGCCCTCCTCATCGATCGCCACGAGCATGTCGTCGCGCTCGGCGCGCAACCGCCCGGTGAGCGAGGCGAGTTGCTCCGGCGAGGCGATGTTGCGGCCGAACAGGCCGACCGAGGTGAGACCTTCGCCGACGCGGCGCAGCAGCCAGTCGGGGGCGGTGGCCCCCTCGAAGCCGGGCTGGAGGACCGCGAGGGCGTCGCGGGTCAGGGTGTCCGTACGGCTCACGAATGTCGTCATGGCGGCGTTATCCCTTCACTGCGCCGGCCGTCAGGCCCGCGGCCATCTTGCGCTGGACGAGGAGGAAGAGGATCACGATGGGGACGGCCATCATGGTGGCGCCGGCCATCATCGGGGCGTACTCGGTGCCGTGCTTGGTGGTGAAGTTGCCGAGCCAGACGGTCGCCGTCTGGTTCTGCTGGCTCATCAGCATCAGCGCGTACAGGTATTCGTTCCACGCCTGGATGAATCCGTACACCGAGGTCGCCACCATTCCGGGGGCGAGCAGCGGGAAGACGACGCGGACGAACGCACCGGAGCGGGTGCAGCCGTCGACCATGGCCGCCTCCTCCAGCTCCTTGGGGATGTTCACGATGAAGCCGCGCAGCGTCCACACGGTGAAGGGGAGGACGAAGGTCAGGTACGTGACGATGAGGCCGGTGATCTTGTCGTACTGACCGAACTCGTTCAGGAGCAGGAAGACCGGGATGATCATGGCGACCAGCGGGACCATCTGGACCGCGAGGATGCCGACGATCACGATCTTGCGGCCCCGGAAGGCGAACCGCGAGATGGCGAGCGCGGCGAGCATGCCGACCACGATGCCGATGACGACCACGACGGAGGAGACGGCCAGGCTGCGACCGACCGGGCCCCAGAAGTCCGCCACGTCGAACGCCCGCCGGAAGTTCTCCAGCGTGAACGGGCTGGGGAAGAACTGGGGATCGGGGTCGATCGCGTCCTTGGCGGGCTTGAACGCCGTGTTGAGCATCCAGTAGACCGGGAAGCCCATGACGACGAAGACCAGCAGCCCGAGGGCGTTCCAGCCGGCCTTGCCCCTCCTGCCCCTGCGGGGACGGCTCCTGGGGGGCGCGACGGCGGCGGGAGCCGCGGTGGTCGAGGTCACTCCACCTCTCCGATCTTGAGCATCTGACGCATGTAGACGGCGACCACGCCCAGCAGCAGCAAGACGGTGACCAGGGCGATCGCGGAGCCGCCGGAGTAGTCGTTGACCACGAACGCCTTCTGGTACGAGTACGTGGTGAGCAGCTGGAACTCGGCTTCGGGGTTGCCGCCCCGCATCACGAAGACCTGCGGGAAGACGCCCATGTCCCAGATGACCGACAGCGTGGTCAGCATGACGAGGATGGGCTTGAGGATGGGCAGGGTGACCCAGCGGAAGACGCCCCAGGCCCCGGCTCCGTCGAGCCGGGCGGCCTCTTCCATCTCCTTGGGGACCTGGGTCAGTCCGGCGCTCAGCGTGATCACGACGAACGGAACGGCGCCCCACACGACGAGCAGCATGATGACGGCGAGGCCCTGCGGGCCGCTGGCGAACCAGTTGTGGCCGACCATCTCGACCCCGGGCAGTTTGCTCAGCAGCCAGTTGAGCACGCCGTAGTCGGTGTCGAAGATCCACTTGAAGATGGCCGTGGCGACGATGATGGGCATCCCCCAGCTCGCCACGAGGGCGATGCTGATGAGCGCCTTCACCCAGCCCGACACCCGCTGCATCAGCAGGGCGATCAGCATGCCGAGCACCATGGTGAGGATGACGGCGCCGGCCGTGAAGACGACGGTCCGTACGACGACCGCCCAGAACTCGCCGTCGCCCAGGATGGCGGCGAAGTTCTTCAGGCCGACCCACTCGGCCTCCTTGAAGCCCCACAGCTCCGATTTCCCGAAGCTCTGGAACGAGAGCGTCACCAGCCGCACCAGCGGATAGCCCATGACGAGCACGATGACCAGCAGGCAGGGAGCGAGCAGCGCCCACGGCACGGCGGCTGAGCCGGCGGACGGCTTCCTGGCGGGTTTCTCCGGTACCCGCGCCCCGGTTCGCGGCGACGGCCGCGTCGGCGGCGCCTTGGCGGTGGTTGTCTCTGCGGCACTCATCGCGCGCTCCTCACAGCTCCCTCTCCTACTGCGGGCGGGCAGGGCCACGCCGGTACGGCGGTGGCCCTGCCCGCTCGAGGTCACTTGGTGTTGATGACCTTGTCGATCTTGGCGTCGGCGGCCTTGGCGGCGGCCTCGACCGACTTCTTGCCGGTGCCGATCTCCTGGAGCATGGTCTGGAGGATCTTGCCCTTCTCGACCTGGCCCCAGCCGGGAGCGGTGGGAACGAACCAGCTGGACGCGGCGGCCGTGGCCGGGACGGCGGTCGCCGGGTCCGACTTCAGGGGCTCCAGGTCCGACTTGTTGTTCGGGAGGTTGCCCTTGCCGATGAGGCCCTTCTGGCCCTTGGCGCCGGTGAACGCGTTGATCCACTCGCCCGCGACGGCCTGGGCGTCGGACTTGACCGGGATGGCCAGGTCGGAGCCGCCGAGGAAGACCGGGAGGTTCTTGCCGGACGGGCCGGGCATCACGAAGCTCTCGATCTTGTCGGCGAGCTTGCCGACCTTGTCGTTCTTCGGGTCGGCGGCGGTCCCGCCCTCCCACGCGGCGGCGAACATGGTCGCGGCCTTGCCCTGGCCGAAGACGACCGGGCGGTCGGCCTCGTCCTTGGTCTTGTCCGCGTGCATGTACTTGTCGAGGACCTTCTTGTACTCGCCCAGGCCCTTGAGGGACTCCGGCGAGGACAGGTTGGACTTCCACTGGTCGCCGGACTGCTCGGCGATGGAGCCGCCGGCGTCGTAGACGAACGACATGGCCGCGTACCAGTCGGGCGACGGCTGGTACCAGGCGCTGAACTTGTCGCCCTTCTTCGCCTGGATCTTGTCCAGGGCCGAGGTGAGCTCCTTGTACGTCTTCGGCGGGGTCTTCACGCCCGCCTCGGCGGCGATGTCCTTGCGCCAGGTGGCGACGCGGCCACCGGCGTAGTAAGGCACGCCGTACGTCTTGCCCTCGTACGTGACGGACAGTTTGAGACCGTCCAGCCACTCGTCCGACTTGTCGAACTTCGACGGGTCGACCTCGGCGAAGGCGCCGGTGGACATGTAGCCCACCATCTCGGAGTTGCCCATCTCGACGACGTCGGGGGCCTTGTCCGTGGCGAGTACGGCGTCGAGCTTGGCGTTCTTGTCCGGCCAGCCGTAGTACTCGTGCTTGATCTTGATGCCCGGGTACTTCTTGGCGATCGTGTCGTCCGCCGCCTTGACCAGCTCGGGCCAGTTGTTCTGGGCGTCGACCGTGAGCCAGACCGTGAGCTCCTTCGGCTTCGCCTCGTCGCCACCGCCCGTGCCGCCGGAGTCGCCACACGCCGCGATGCCGACCATCATGCCCGCGACGCCTATCGCCGCGATGAGCTTGCGCTTCACGCCACCCTCCTCAGGGATGCCTGACCCCCCCTGCCCACCGTGAAGACTTACGACAAGTACTGCCCGGGGGTGGGACCTTGGTCTTTAATGGTTTAGACCAGTACCGGGAGCTTGGCCTAGACCTTTAGGGGTGTCAAGGGTGTATAAGAAGGGCTCTCGCGTCCGTTATCGGACCGACACCTGAGCAAGGGCGACGACCTTCGGCGAGGCCGTGCCACCATGTGAGCCGCGACAGTCGGAGGAGCCGGTGACGGCAGCAGCACAGAAGTCGGAGAGGCGGGTCATGGCCACGGACGGGGGCGGCACGGAGGCCGAGGGCACGGCGGCGGCGGCGACACGCAGCGCGCGCGTGCCCAAGTACTACCGGCTCAAGCGGCATTTGCTGGACATGACGGAAACCCTGCCGCCGGGGACCCCCGTACCGCCGGAGCGGACCCTGGCGGCCGAGTTCGACACGTCCCGCACGACCGTGCGCCAGGCGCTCCAGGAGCTGGTCGTCGAGGGCCGCCTGGAGCGGATCCAGGGCAAGGGCACGTTCGTGGCCAAGCCCAAGGTCTCGCAGGCGCTGCAACTCACCTCGTACACCGAGGACATGCGGGCGCAGGGCCTGGAGCCCACCTCGCAGCTCCTGGACATCGGTTACGTCACCGCCGACGACACGCTCGCCGGCCTGCTCGACATCTCGACGGGCGGGCGGGTCCTGCGCATCGAGCGGCTGCGGCTGGCGAGCGGCGAGCCGATGGCGATCGAGACGACGCACCTGTCGGCGAAGCGCTTCCCGGCACTGCGCCGCTCGCTCGTCAAGTACACCTCGCTCTACACGGCGCTGGCGGAGGTCTACGACGTCCGCCTGGCCGAGGCCGAGGAGACCATCGAGACGTCACTGGCCACGCCGCGCGAGGCGGGGCTGCTCGGCACGGACGTGGGCCTGCCGATGCTGATGCTCTCCCGGCACTCGATCGACGGGAACGGCGAGCCGGTGGAGTGGGTGCGCTCGGTCTACCGCGGCGACCGCTACAAGTTCGTGGCGAACCTCAAGCGGCCTACGGACTGACCCGGCGGCACGCCAGGGACCTGCCGGGGGTCCGGGGGCCGCCCCCCCCGGGACAGCACAGCGCGGCGAACCTGACGGCCGACGGCCTGACGCGAGCCTGACACGTAGGAGCTCCGGTACGGCCCCGACCTGCAATGGTCGGGCCGTGTCCGTACCGATATGCGGACGGGGGGTTACGCCCGGCGGTCACAGCACCTAGATTTCGCGCACGTTACGAGAAAGATCGCGCGAGGGGACGGACCGTCATGCCGGAGCCGCAGTCGACAACGCCAGCCCAGAGACGACGGGCCCTGTCCCCGAAGTCCATCGCCGTGTGGAGCGCCGTGGCTCTCGTCGGCGCCATCGCCTGGGCGGTGCTCGCCCTCTCGCGCGGTGAGGAGGTGTCCGCAGCCTGGATGCTGGCGGCGGCCCTCGGCTCGTACGCCATCGCGTACCGCTTCTACTCGCGCTTCATCGCGAACCGCGTGCTGAAGGTCGACAAGAACCGTGCCACCCCCGCCGAGCGGCTCGACAACGGTGTCGACTTCCACCCCACCGACCGCCGCGTGCTGTTCGGGCACCACTTCGCCGCCATCGCGGGCGCGGGCCCGCTGGTCGGTCCTGTGCTGGCCGCGCAGATGGGCTACCTGCCCGGCACGATATGGATCATCGTCGGCGTCATCCTCGCCGGCGCCGTCCAGGACATGGTGACGCTCTTCTTCTCCACCCGCCGCGACGGCCGTTCGCTCGGCCAGATGGCGCGGGACGAGATCGGGCCGTTCGGCGGCGCGGCCGCGCTGGTCGCCGTCTTCGCCATCATGATCATCCTGCTCGCGGTGCTCGCCCTGGTCATCGTGAACGCGCTGGCGCACTCGCCCTGGGGCGTCTTCTCCATCGGCATGACGATCCCGATCGCCCTGTTCATGGGCGTCTACCTGCGCGTGCTGCGTCCCGGCCGGGTCAGCGAGGTCTCCCTGATCGGCGTCGCGCTGCTGCTGCTCGCGATCGTCTCGGGCGGCTGGGTCGCGGAGTCCTCGTGGGCGGACACCTTCACGCTGGAGCCGGGCACGCTCGTCATCTGGATGATCGTGTACGGCTTCCTGGCCTCGGTCCTCCCGGTGTGGCTGCTGCTCGCCCCGCGCGACTACCTCTCCACCTTCATGAAGGTCGGCACGATCGGCCTGCTCGCGCTCGGTGTGTTCATCGCCCTGCCGACGATGAAGATGCCCGCGGTCACCGACTTCGCGACCAGCGGCACGGGACCGGTCTTCGCCGGCTCGATGTTCCCGTTCGTCTTCATCACCATCGCCTGCGGCGCACTCTCCGGCTTCCACTCCCTGGTCTCCTCGGGCACCACCCCGAAGATGGTCCAGAAGGAGACGCAGATCCGGATGATCGGCTACGGCGCGATGCTGACCGAGTCGTTCGTCGCCGTGATGGCGATGATCACGGCGTGCATCATCGACCCGGGTCTGTACTTCGCCATCAACTCGCCCGTCGGCGTGGTCGGTGACAGCGTCCAGGCGGCGTCCGAAGCGGTGACCAGCCTCGGCTTCTCCATCTCCCCTGAGGCGCTGGCCCAGGCCGCGAAGGACGTCGAGGAGCAGAGCCTGCTGTCGCGCACGGGTGGCGCGCCGACCTTCGCGCTCGGCATGTCGGAGATCTTCTCCGCCGTCGTCGGCGGCACCGCGATGAAGGCGTTCTGGTACCACTTCGCCATCATGTTCGAGGCGCTGTTCATCCTCACCACGGTCGACGCGGGCACCCGCGTCGGGCGCTTCATGCTCCAGGACATGCTGGGCAACGTCTACAAGCCGTTCCGCCAGGTCAGCTGGAAGCCCGGCGTCTGGTTCGCCAGCGCGGTCGTCGTCGGCGGCTGGGGCTACTTCCTGTGGGTCGGCGTGCACGACCCGTTGGGCGGCATCAACCAGCTCTTCCCGCTCTTCGGCATCGCGAACCAGTTGCTGGCCGCCGTCGCGCTCGCCGTCTGCACCACGCTCCTCGTCAAGTCCGGTCGCCTGAAGTGGGCGTGGGTCACCGCGGTGCCGCTCGCGTGGGACGTGGCGGTCACGCTCACCGCCAGCTGGCAGAAGGTCTTCTCGGACGACGTGAAGGTCGGCTTCTTCGCGCAGCGCGACAAGTACCAGGCGGGCATCGACGCGGGTCAGGTGCTGCCGCCCGCGAAGAACATGGACCAGATGCACACCGTCGTCACCAACTCGACCGTCGACGGCGTGCTGTGCGCGCTCTTCGCGGTCCTGATCGTGGTGGTGCTCGCGGACGCCGGCCGGGTCTGCCTCAAGGCGATCCGCGACCCGGAGAGCGTCAAGCTCCACGAGGCGCCGTACGTCGAGTCCAGGCTGGTCGCTCCCGCTTCGATCATCGCCACCAAGGAGGAGAAGGCCGAACTGGTCGCCGCCGGTGTCGGCCCGGAGGGCGGCAACCGCAAGGAGACGGCGGCCGCCGGGACGGGGACGCCCGAATGACGCCGGCGGACGTGCGGCGGGTGGCGGGCCGGATCCGCTGGTACGTCCGCGAGCTGACCGGCGAGTCGGCGTACGAGCGGTACGTGGCCCACGCGCGGTCCTGCGACCCCGGGGCGCCGGTCATGACCCGCCGCGAGTTCGAACGCAGCCGCACGGACGCCCGCGAGGCGGACCCCCGCGAGGGCTTCCGCTGCTGCTGAACGGTTCCACACGGGCCGCCGCGCCCCGTTCGGGAGATGCGGCGGCCCGTCGCCGTACAGGCCCCAGTGACGGCAACGGGGCGCCCCGGCGCGGCAGTCCGGTGCCACCCGGCGCCAGTAGGATCGCCGATCATGGACACGAACAATCTGCTGCTCGCCGTGGTCGTCCTGATCGCCTTCGTCGTGATCACCGGATCCGTCGCCGACAGCCGGGTCAGGCGCACCGGTCGCCAGGTCGCCCGACTCGAACGCAAGATCGACCTGATACTCGACCACCTGGGCATCGACCAGGCCGACCCTGAGATGGAGCAGGTCGTCGCGCTCCTGCGGGACGGCAAGAAGATCCCGGCGATCAAGAGCTACCGCGAGCTCACCGGAGCCGACCTGCTCCAGGCCAAGAACGCGGTGGAGCGGATGGAACGACAGCTCTGAGCCGGCGCGATACGACGGACCCCGCCGTCAGCGCACCCACTCCTTCAGGGCTTCGGTCTCCAGGGTGATGTCCACCGGGCCCGGCAGCGCCACAGACTTGCCGAACGGAACGGTGTGCGCGTTCTCGTACCGGACGCCGTCGGGCTCGCTGTAGACCCTCACCTCGCAGGCGTCGCGGTCGATCAGCAGGTACACCGGAATGCCGGTCTCGGCGTAGGCACGCGACTTCTCCACCCGGTCGCGCTGGTCGGTGTCGGTGTCGGTGTCGTACGACGTCACCTCGACGACCATCAGCACGGAATCGGGATCGGCCCACTCCCCCTGCCCGACGAAGGCATCACTGGGTGCGAGTGAGCCGTCGGGGCGCGCGGCCCTTCCGATACGCCTGCACCTTCAGCCCCTACTGTCATAGGGCGTACCTCCTTGTGCTCACGACGATAGCGGAGCCCTGTGACAACTGCGGTCGCTCCTCCGGCGCGACACAACATGTGGGGGCCGCATCATCCAACCGCCCCCACATGTATGCTCATGCTCGCTGTCGCCGCAGGGGAATCCGGTGCGAATCCGGAACTGTCCCGCAACGGTGTGATCGGTGTGCTTTGTGCACCCGGGAGTCCGAAGACCTGCCGACGGCGTATCCGGCTCGACCGAACCGGGTACCGACACGTCCGGGCCTCGCGGTTGGGCCGGTGGACGCTACGCGGTGTGCCGCCCTTCAGAGGTGACGCGTGCCCGTACGCCCCCGTTCCCCGCCGGCCCCGAGCCGAGCGAGGGAGAGCACCCCGTGACCATCGCGTCAGCCGATCCGGCAACTGCCACGGAGCCGACGGAGTCCACGGAGTCGACGCAGTCGTCCGACGGGCCCGGGACCGCACTGCTGCGGACCCTCACCGACCTGACCGCCGACCTCCCCGACACCGACCCGGGCAGAGTCGCCGCCGCCGCGCTGCGCGGCCGCAACGCGGCGTCGGACGCGGCCGAACTGCGGGGCCTCGCCACCGACGCCGCCGCCGGACTGATCTCCGAGGACCCGGCGTACTCCCGGCTCGCGGCACGCCTCCTGACCCGGACGATCCGCGACGAGGCGGCGACGCAGGGCGTCCGCACCTTCTCCGAGTCGGTGTCCGTCGGCCACCGCGAGGGCCTGATCGCCGACCGTACGGCCGCCTTCGTGACCGCCCACGCGGCCCGTCTCGACGCGCTCGTCGACCCCGCCGCCGACGACCGCTTCGGCTACTTCGGCCTGCGCACGGTCTACAGCCGCTACCTCCTGCGCCACCCGCTCACCCGCCAGGTCATCGAGACCCCGCAGCACTTCATGCTGCGCGTGGCGTCCGGCCTGGCCAAGGACGACTCCCCCGCGGCCGCCGACGAGGTCGCCGCGCTGTACCGCCTGATGAGCCGCCTGGACTACCTGCCGTCCTCGCCGACGCTCTTCAACTCCGGTACGCGCCACCCGCAGATGTCGTCCTGCTACCTGCTGGACTCGCCGCTGGACGAGCTCGACTCGATCTACGGCCGCTACCACGAGGTCGCGCGCCTCTCCAAGCACGCGGGCGGCATCGGCCTCTCGTACTCCCGCATCCGTGCCCGCGGCTCCCTGATCCGCGGCACCAACGGCCACTCGAACGGGATCGTCCCCTTCCTGCGCACCCTCGACTCGTCCGTCGCCGCCGTCAACCAGGGCGGCCGGCGCAAGGGCGCGGCCTGCGTCTACCTGGAGACCTGGCACGCGGACATCGAGGAGTTCCTGGAACTGCGCGACAACACGGGTGAGGAGGCGCGGCGTACGCACAACCTGAACCTCGCGCACTGGATCCCCGACGAGTTCATGCGCCGCGTCGACGCGGACGCCGACTGGTCGCTGTTCTCCCCCTCCGACGTCCCCGAGCTCGTCGACCTGTGGGGCGACGCGTTCGACCAGGCGTACCGCAAGGCGGAGGCGGACGGCCTGGCCCGTACGACGATCCCCGCACGCCAGCTGTACGGCCGGATGATGCGCACCCTGGCGCAGACCGGCAACGGCTGGATGACCTTCAAGGACGCGTCGAACCGTACGGCGAACCAGACCGCCGAGCCCGGCTCCGTCGTGCACTCCTCGAACCTGTGCACCGAGATCCTGGAGGTCACGGACGACGGGGAGACGGCCGTCTGCAACCTCGGTTCCGTCAACCTCGGCTCGTTCGTGACCGGGAACGGCGAGATCGACTGGGAGCGGCTGGACGAGACCGTGCGTACGGCCGTCACGTTCCTCGACCGCGTCGTCGACATCAACTTCTACCCGACCGAGCAGGCCGGGCGCTCCAACGCCAAGTGGCGCCCGGTGGGCCTGGGCGCGATGGGCCTCCAGGACGTCTTCTTCAAGCTGCGCCTGCCCTTCGACTCGGCCGAGGCCCGCGACCTGTCCACGCGGATCGCCGAGCGCATCATGCTCGCCGCGTACGAGGCGTCCTGCGACCTCGCCGAGGTCAGCGGCCCGCTCCCGGCCTGGGAGAAGACCCGCGCGGCGCGCGGCGTCCTGCACCCCGACCACTACGGCGTCGAGGTCACCTGGCCGGAGCGGTGGGACGCGCTGCGCGCCCGTGTCGCGAAGACCGGAATGCGCAACTCCCTGCTGCTCGCGATCGCGCCCACCGCGACCATCGCGTCCATCGCGGGCGTGTACGAGTGCATCGAGCCGCAGGTCTCCAACCTCTTCAAGCGCGAGACGCTCAGCGGTGAGTTCCTCCAGGTCAACGCGTACCTGGTGGAGGACCTGAAGAAGCTCGGCGTCTGGGACGCCCAGTCCCGCGAGGCGCTGCGCGAGTCGAGCGGCTCGGTGCAGGGCTTCAGCTGGATCCCCGAAGAGGTGCGGGCGCTGTACCGCACCGCGTGGGAGATTCCGCAGCGCGGTCTGATCGACATGGCGGCGGCCCGTACGCCGTACCTCGACCAGTCTCAGTCCCTGAACCTCTTCCTGGAGACGCCGACCATCGGGAAGCTCTCCTCGATGTACGCCTACGCGTGGAAGAAGGGGCTGAAGACGACGTACTACCTGCGCTCGCGCCCCGCGACCCGCATCGCCCGCGCGGCCGGCTCCGGCGCGGCCGCCGCGGCGCCCACCGCCCCCGTCCCCGTGCAGCAGGCCGCCGCCCCCGACGCGGACGCGATCGCCTGCTCCCTTGAGAACCCCGAGTCCTGCGAGGCGTGCCAGTAATGTCCACCCATACCGAAAAGAACCTTCTCGACCCGGGCTTCGAGCTGACTCTTCGCCCCATGCGCTACCCGGACTTCTACGAGCGCTACCGGGACGCGATCAAGAACACGTGGACGGTGGAGGAGGTCGACCTCCACTCGGACGTCGCCGACCTCGCCAAGCTCTCGCCCGGCGAGCAGCACATGATCGGCCGGCTGGTCGCCTTCTTCGCGACGGGCGACTCGATCGTCTCCAACAACCTCGTGCTGACCCTCTACAAGCACATCAACTCCCCCGAGGCGCGCCTGTACCTCTCGCGCCAGCTCTTCGAGGAGGCCGTGCACGTCCAGTTCTACTTGACGCTGCTCGACACCTACCTGCCCGACCCGGACGACCGCGCCGCGGCGTTCGACGCGGTGGAGGAGATCCCCTCGATCCGTGAGAAGGCGCAGTTCTGCTTCAAGTGGATGGACTCGGTCGAGAAGATCGAGCGCCTGGAGACGCAGGCCGACCGCCGCCGCTTCCTGCTGAACCTGATCTGCTTCGCGGCGTGCATCGAGGGTCTGTTCTTCTACGGCGCGTTCGCGTACGTCTACTGGTTCCGCTCGCGGGGCCTGCTGCACGGTCTGGCGACGGGGACCAACTGGGTCTTCCGCGACGAGACCATGCACATGAACTTCGCGTTCGAGGTCGTGGACACCGTCCGCAAGGAGGAGCCGGAGCTCTTCGACGAAGCCCTCCAGCAGCAGGTCACGGACATGCTGAAGGAGGCCGTCGAAGCGGAGCTCCAGTTCGGCCGCGACCTGTGCGGTGAGGGCCTGCCGGGCATGAACACGGAGTCGATGCGCGAGTACCTCCAGTGCGTCGCCGACCAGCGTCTGGAGCGCCTCGGCTTCGCCCCGGTGTACGGCTCGCAGAACCCGTTCTCGTTCATGGAGCTCCAGGGCGTGCAGGAGCTGACGAACTTCTTCGAGCGCCGCCCGTCGGCGTACCAGGTCGCGGTCGAGGGCTCGGTCGCCTTCGACGACGACTTCTAGCCGTCCCCGCCTGTGGGCTGTCCTCGCGTACGCGGGGGCAGCCCACAGCCGTACGGTCGTTCACCTGCCGGCCGACGACAGCACGTGCGAGGCGCTGGGCCGCCTCACCGGCCGCCGTCCGGGCGCGCTGCGGGTGGTGTCGGGCTGCCGCGGGCGGGGGTTCTCCGCCTCCCTGAGCTGTCGGTCGATCCGGCGTTCCCGGGCGTGGCCGACGAACGACGGGAGGGTGACGAGGACGAAGAGGACGAGGACCGCGAGGTAGTTCAAAGAGGTTTCCATGGCCTCCACTCTGGCCCTCGGGACCCAGAAAGGTCAGTGGCAGGACTGTCATGGAACCACGAATTACTGCCACACTCTCCCCATGTTGAGAAACGTTGCCGTGGCCCTGGTCGACGGAGTCAACCCGTTCGAACTGGGCGTCCTGTGCGAGGTGTTCGGAATGGACCGCAGCGATCAGGGGCTGCCGGTCTACGACTTCGCGGTCTGCGCCGCCGAACCGGGCCCGATCGCCGCCCGCTCGGGCGCCTTCTCCCTCTCCGTTCCGTACGGTCTCGACCGGCTGGAGAGCGCCGATCTCATCGCCATCCCCGCCGACCAGCACTGCGAGGCCCGCGCCTACCCCGAGCCGCTCCTGGACGCGCTGCGCCGGGCCGTCGACCGCGGGGCTCGCGTGCTCAGCGTCTGCTCGGGCGCGTTCGTGCTCGGGGCCGCGGGCCTGCTGGACGGGCGGCGCTGCACGACCCACTGGCGGCACTCCGCGGAGCTGGCCCGCCGCCATCCGCGCGCGAAGGTCGAGCCCGACGTGCTCTACGTCGACGAGGGCGCGGTCATCACCTCGGCCGGGACCGCCGCCGGGATCGACGCCTGCCTGCACCTCGTCCGCCAGGAGCACGGGTCCGAGGTCGCCAACACGATCGCCCGCCGCATGGTGGTCCCCCCGCACCGCGACGGCGGTCAGGCGCAGTACATCGAGCGCCCCCTGACGCACGTGCGCTGCGACACGGTGGGCGGGGTGCTGAGCTGGATGGAGCGGCACCTGGACCAGGAGATGACCGTGGAGCAGCTGGCGGAGCGGGCGCACATGTCGCCCCGCACCTTCGCGCGGCGCTTCCTGCAGGAGACGGGCACCACGCCGTACCGCTGGCTGCTGCGGCAACGGGTTCTGCTGGCGCAGGAGTTGCTGGAGGCGACGGACGACACGGTGGACGCGATCGCGGGGCGCGCGGGCTTCGGGAACGCGGCGGCGCTGCGTCATCAGTTCGTACGGTCGCTGGGAACCACTCCGAACGCGTACCGCCGCACCTTCCGGGGGCCGGCGCTGGCCGCGTAGGGCCGTCGCCGGGCCCCCGGCAGGGGGGCTCGGGGCAGGGGGCTCAGGAGACGCCGCAGCTCGACGCCGACCAGAACCGGCTCGCCCGGTGGTCCAGGTGCGTGTGGTCGCCGTGGCCGGGGTAGCCCGGGCCGAGGATGCCGTTGAAGCCGTGGTTGCGCGCCTGTTTGGCCAGCGTGCACAGGGAGTGCGGGCCGGCCCCGAGGTCGGCGGCGTCCCCGTACAGGTGCCGGCTGCCGCTCGCCCCGCCGACCGCGTCGTTGCACGCGTGCGACCGGAATCCGCTGGTGACGGTGATGGGCTGGTCGCCGAGCGCGTGCCGCAGCGCCTCCAGTTTCCACATGGTGCGCAGGGCGTTGGCCCTGGCGGTGGCCGCGCTCACCGCGCCGCCCTCCCAGGTGCTGTTGCAGTCGTTGAGTTTGGCGTAGCTGAAGTGGACGGGCGTGCAGTCGTCGTCCTGGAGGGCGTAGACCTTGCTGAAGGTGGCGCTGCCCGCGACGCCGTCGGCGGCGAGGCCGTACGCGGACTGGAAGCGCTTGACGGCGGCGGTGGTGGCGGGGCCGTAGGCGCCGTCGACGGAGAGCACCGCGCCGTAGCCGGGGTAGCCGCCGAGCCGGATCTGGAGCTGGGTGACATCGGCCCCGGTGGCGCCCTGGGACAGGGTGCGGGACCAGGTGTAGCAGCCGTCGGCGTGCGCGGCGCCGGCGGTGACGACCGTACCGGCCAGTCCGGCGATCATGAGCATGACAATACAGAGAACGGTTCTCGCCGTACGTCGGAGCATGGAACCTCCATACCGGGAACGCGGGAGCGGAAGCGGGGGGCACGCCCGACACTGACGCCCCCGCGGGCGCGCGTCAACAGGGCGACCCCCGTGGTCATTCGTCCGACCAATGGCGGTCGCCCCTCGGCGGCGGGGAGTCCGTCAGTCGTTCGGAACGGTCTCGTAGCGCGGGGTGCCTTCGGCCATCTGCTTCAGCGCGTCCTTGCGGTCGCGCTTCGACAGCCGGTCGATGTAGAGGTAGCCGTACAGGTGGTCCGTCTCGTGCTGGAGGCACCGTGCGAAGTAGCCCGTGCCGCGCACCTTGATCGGGTTGCCCCGGGCGTCCTGGCCGTGGACCACCGCGTAGTCGGGGCGGCCCAGTTCGGCGTACGCCGTCGGGACCGACAGGCAGCCCTCGTTGGACTCGTCGAGCTGGCGCTGCTCCTGCGGGAGCTCCTGCAGGACCGGGTTGCAGACCACGCCGACATGGCGCACGCCGTCGTCGTCCGGGCAGTCGTAGACGAAGACCTTGAGGTCGACGCCGATCTGGTTGGCGGCCAGGCCGACGCCCTCGGCGGCGCGCTGGCTGGCGAACATGTCGTCGATCAGCGCGGCGAGCTTGTCGTCGAACTCCGTGACGTCCTTGCACTCCTTGTGCAGGACCGGGTTCCCGACGACGGTGATGGGGCGGGCGGTGCCGCGCTCGCGGTGGGCCCGCTCGCGCTCCTCGGTGTTCTCCGTGTCCACGACGAACCCGTCGTTGATGACCTGCTGGTCCGTCGCCTGCTGGTCCGTCTCCTGCTGCGCCATGTCCGCCGTACGCCTTCCTCAAAACCAAGAAACCCGAGAAACCACAACCCGGCGATACCGGATCCGGTGCCCGTACAGCCTACGGGCAGGCCCCGGCGCCACGCTCAGCAGACTTCTTCGAGATCCCGCCACTCACGGCTGTCGGGGTTGTCGGCGACCCACCCGTCGAGCAGTCCGCGCACCAGTCCGGCGGGCGCGGCGATGCCGCACTCGCGCTCCGGCAGCCACAGCTCACCGGCACCGGCCGTGCGGTGCCCGAGCGGTCCGGGGTGGCCCGGCTCGCTGTGGTCGTGCGGGTCGAGGTGCTCGCCGTCGCCCTCGTCGCTGGGCATCTGCGACTCGGAGCAGGACCGGCAGAGCAGCCGTACGGACGAGGACCAGTCCTCGGCGGCGAAACCCGCGTCGGCGGCCAGCCGCTCCAGGGCGTCGCGGTCCGTCTCGGTGGCGGCCTCCAGGAGAACCACCCAGGTCGGCACGGGCGACGGCGCCCACAGTTCGATCTCGTCGAACACGGGGAAGGACGGCCCGGCGGCGGTGACGCGCTCGCCGTGCGGCACACCGTCGTGCAGGACGACCTCGCCCCAGCGCCGCCCCGAGGACGGCAGCGGGATCGAGAGCACCTCGATGCGGGCCGGGTCGAGCCTGCGGCCCCAGACCACCTCGGCCTCGCCCTCGGGCGAGAGGCGGACGGCGGCGCTGCCCAGCTCCATGCCGTGCGGCTCACCGCTCTCGGTGGGCTCGCCCGGCACCTTCAGGCCGTACGCCTGCCAGGCGCGACGGGCCAGCGGCCAGTCCTGGAGCGCGGTGGCCGCGATGCCGACGTTCCACCAGTCGGGAGCACCGGTCTCCCGGTCGAGGAGCGCGACGGCGCGCAGCCCGGCGGAACGCGCCTGTTCCCAGTCGTGCCGGAACTTGTGCAGCAGCGCGAGGTTGAACCAGGACTCGGACAACCAGGGCTCGAGGTCCGCCGCGCGTGTCAGCAGGGCTCCCGCGTCCTCGTACCGACCGTCACCGATCAGCGTGAACGCGCGGTCGGTGGCCTGCCGCCACGAGGCGGATGGCCGATGCCGTACCTTCCCGAAGATCTTCACGATTCCCGCCTGTCCCGCCTGCCGGTCGCTGAAGGTCAGTCCCCCCGGACGCCCTCTTGTTCCTCTTCTTCGCATCCAACCATGCCGGGTCGGAGGGCCGCTCATTACCCATGGGTTACCCAGGTGGGGACGGGGTCAGACCGCCCCGGGACAGGACACGCGCCAGGGATTCCACGACCTCGGGCTGATAGTCGCGGCCGGTCCCCAGGCGGAGCTGTTCCAGGGCGCTGAGCGGCCCGCCCAGTCCACCACCGCTTTCCCCCGAGAGATCGTCGTATGCGTTGACGGCGCGGACGATACGGGCGGAAAGCGGCTGCTCCCGGTAGGGGTCGGCCTGCCGTTCCACGACCACCGCGACCTCCGCGGGGACCCCGGTCTGGCGTACGACGGCTCCGCCCAGCAGGGCGATGCGGCGCTGTTCGTCGGCCGGGAGCGAGGCGGTGGCTCCGCCCTGGACGGGGTCGAGGAGGGAGAGCTGCCCGATGTCGTGCATCAGGGCCGCGTACTCGAGGACGGTGAGGTCCGGCTCGGAGAGCCCCAGCTCGCGCCCGACGGCGCGGCTGAGCAGGGCGACGCGGCGGGCGTGGCCCTGCGGGGTGTACCCGGCGATCTCGGTGGCGCGGGCGAGCGATGTGATGGTCTGGCGGTACGTCGTGCGGACGGCGGCGTACCGGCGGAAGGACAGCTGGGTGAGCAGCAGGGGTACGCAGAAGACGGGAAGCGCCCAGAGCCCGGCCACGGCGACGCCGAGCGCCATGACGGCCCCGGTCGCGCCGACGGCCGACCCGATCCCCAGGAGCGCGCGCAGCTCGTCGCGGAGCAGCGGCCCGTAGGGGTATCCGGTACGGGCGCGGGCCATGGCGGCGGCGAGCACGGCGCCGGCCAGGGCGGTGAGGACGAGCAGGAGCGCGAGGAGGAGCGCGTGGTGCGGGCCGTGGCCCACCCACGCTCCCCACAGCCCGGAGTTGTAGAGCGGCTGGAAGCACACGGCGGCGAAGGCGACGGTGAGGACGCGGCGGACGACGTGGTCGAGGGCTGGCCCGCGCCCGGCGGCGACGTGCGGCACCGCGCCGGCCAGGGCGGCCGCGACCACGACGGCGACGACCTGCAGGACGCCGTGCGCGGTGGGCTGACCGGCGATCTGGCCGAGCAGGGCGTAGGCCAGGGCACCCGCGGCGCCGAGCGGGGCG
The DNA here is from genome assembly GCF_056429965.1 of Streptomyces sp. NPDC046122. Classification (NCBI taxonomy): domain Bacteria; kingdom Bacillati; phylum Actinomycetota; class Actinomycetes; order Kitasatosporales; family Streptomycetaceae; genus Streptomyces; species Streptomyces sp. NPDC046122. Next base: position 563,042 of record NZ_JBWKLQ010000001.1, read on the forward strand.
GGTTCGCGCTCGGCGGGCAGCGCGCAGGGACCGGTCCGTACGCCCCACCGGGAGAGCTCACCGAGGGTGATGAGCACGCCGAAGGCGAGGGCGATGCCGGGTTCGGTGACGCCGTGCCAGAGGGTGTGGCCGAGCGCGTAGGCGGTGAGCGCGGCGGCGGCGCCGTACACGACCCCGAGTGTGAGCACCGGCCCCCTCACGCGCCACGCCCCGCATGGGCCGTGGCGGCGCTCATCCGGGCCGGCCCGGGTCGTGGGACCGTACGGCGGCGACCGGGGGCGACGGCTCACGGGCCGCGTCGCCGCCCCGCGGTGGCGGGACGTTTCCTCTGGGGTCGCACTGCTCGTCGGAGGTCACCCGGTGGTGCCAGCCCTGGCGGGCGAGCGCCCGTGCGAGCGCCTTGACCATGCGGGGGTCGAACTGCGTTCCCGCGCACCGTTCGAGTTCCCGCAGCGCCGTCCCGACCGGCCGGGCCCGCCGGTACGAGCGCGTCGACGTCATGGCGTCGAACGCGTCGGCCACGGCGACGACCCGGGCGAACTCGGGGATCTGGCCCCCCGCGAGCCCGTACGGATAACCGCTCCCGTCGAGCCGCTCGTGATGGTGCAGGATCGCCGCCCGCGCCTCCCCGAGGAAGCCGATGCCCCGGACCATCTCGTGCCCGTACTCCGGATGCAGCTCGATGACGCGCCGCTCCTCGGGGGTCAGCGGTCCGTCCTTGCGCAGCAGCCGCGTCGGAACGCCCAGTTTGCCCACGTCGTGCAGGATCCCGGCGAACCGCAGCACCTCCACGCGGTCCTCGCCCATGCCGATCTCGCGCGCGATCATCACGGACGCGCGGCCGACCCGTTCGCTGTGCCCGCGCGTGTACGTGTCCTTGATGTCGACCGCCTGCACGAGCGCCCGGATCGTCGCCTGGTGGGCGGCGCGCTCGCGGTGGTACTGCGCGAAGACCCAGCAGGAGATGTACATCGGCAGGAGCACGAAGAGCGCGGCGAGCGGCCCGTACGCACTGCGCCAGAGCACCGCCGTCATCAGCCCCGCCAGTCCCTGCACGCAGTGCGGCGCGAGGGACCGCAGCAGCAGCCCGCGCCACGCGGTGCGCAGCGGCAGCCGCTCGGCGGTGGCGAGGATGCCGCCGTCGAGGGCGGTCAGGACCAGGCAGAAGGCGAGGACGGCGGCCCCGGCGGGCAGCAGGACGTAGGGGAAGTCGGGGGCAGCGCGTCCGGCCGCCGCGCCCCCGAGCGACGCCCCGCCGTCCAGGAACGCGCAGACGTGCGCCGCGCACCACGCGGCGAGCGCCAGCTGCGCCGCCCGCCAAGCCCGCCGCACGGCGCGCGGGCGCCGTTCGACATGGCCGGCGAGGGCTCCCGGTACGGCGACGAGCGCGGCGGCCGACGGCGGCAGGAGCAGCACGGCGGCCAGCAGCACCGGGAAGAAGGAGCCCGAGCCGGCCCGTACCGCGCTCACGAGGAACGGCCGGCGCCCGAGCACCTCGCACGCGGCGTAGAGCGCGGCGAGCAGCGCGGCGCTCTTCCACGGCGTACCGGCGCCGGGCCGCAGAGCGGGGGTCGCACAGCAGACGGCCGCGATCAGCGCGCACAGGATGTACGCGCGCGCCGCCGCCGAAAGGGCTCTCACCTGGGTCGCTCCCGTTGTCCCGGTCCACTCGCCACAATGCGTGCGCCAGGCTAGCGAGTTGGGCGGGGCCGGATACGACGAAGCGGCCGATTAGCACCTTCGGGTGACAATCGGCCGACTTCGCGACAAGCGGGGTGGCGGGGTTGCTACGCCTCGTTGGCCGTGGCCGGACTGTCGGCGGCCGTGGCCGTCACGTCCTGTTCGGGCACAGCCTGTCCGGACCGGATCAGGTCGATGCGCCCCATGACCTTGGACCGCAGGTCGGCGGGTACGTCGTCACTGCCGCAGCAGCGCTTCACCAGCTTCTTCACGGCCTGCTCCAGCCCGTACTTCTCCAGACACGGGGAGCACTCCTCGAAGTGCACCTCGAACTTGGTGCAGTCGCTGTCGGGCATCTCGTGGTCGAGGAACTCGTAGAGATGATCCAGGACCTCAGAGCAGTCCGTCTCGTGCGGCTCTCCGCAGCTCATGAGCCCGAACCTTTCCCGTCGTTCGACTCTCCGGCACCCGCCGGAACCAGCCCGCGGTCACGCGCGTAGTCCTCGAGCATGCCGCGCAGTTGACGGCGGCCCCGGTGCAGCCGGGACATCACCGTGCCGATGGGTGTTCCCATGATGTCCGCGATCTCCTTGTACGCAAAGCCCTCTACATCCGCGAGGTAGACCGCGATGCGGAACTCCTCGGGGATGGCCTGCAGCGCGGACTTGACGTCCGAGTCGGGCAGGTGGTCGAGTGCCTGCGACTCGGCGGAGCGCAGGCCGGTCGACATGTGCGACTCGGCGCGCGCGAGCTGCCAGTCCTCGATCTCCTCGGCGCCACTGCGCTGAGGCTCACGCTGCTTCTTCCGGTACGTGTTGATGAAGGTGTTCGTCAGAATGCGGTAAAGCCACGCCTTCAGATTCGTACCCTCACGGAACTGGTGGAAGGACCCGTACGCCTTGGCGTACGTCTCCTGCACCAGGTCCTCCGCGTCGGCCGGGTTGCGCGTCATGCGCAGCGCGGCCGAGTACATCTGGTCGAGGAAGCCCAGCGCGTCGCGCTCGAATCGCGCGTTGCGCTCGGCGGTGCTCTCCTCCGCCGCCTGGCCGTCGTCGGTCCCTGTGTCGGTCCCAGTGACCGGACCCACCTCCTCCAACGCCGTGGCGGGGCCGAATGCGGACCCGCTCGAATCGGAGGATAGACGACGATCCTGCCCTGCCGCCGCCCGACGGGGGGCGGTCTTCGCCGCAGTGAGCACCGTCCACTCCAGGTCAGCGGTGTTCGAGCGGCTCGGGCAGATGGTCGATCCCATGCGACGGACTCCCTCTCCACGTACGTGCGGTGTATGTCGACGCACGCAATAACAGAGGGGTGGCGCTCATCATTCCCGCAGGCCGCCGATCCAGGTCCCGACCGCGTCCGTGATCGTCGCGACGACCTGTTCGTCCGTCGTCGCGGCCTTCTTCGGTACGGCGAACCCGTGGTCCGCGTGCGCCACCTCCACCAGGTCGTACGCCCCGTCCGGGAACTCCGCGGGCTTCCCGAAGGGATCGTTTCCGCCCTGTACGACCAGCGTGGGGACCCCCGCGCCCAGCAGCTCCCCGGCGCGGGACTTCTCGGGGCGGCCGGGCGGATGCAGCGGGAAGCTCAGCGCGAGCACGGCGCGCGCGCCGAGTTCGGCGGCGGTACGGCACGCCACCCGCGCGCCCGCGCTGCGGCCGCCGGCCACGACCGGCAGGCCGGGCCTCCGCAGCGCCGGCCACAGTCCGCGCCATCCGGCGTCCAGGGTCCGGGGCGCTGGGGCGACCTTCTTCCCGGCCACCCGCCAGGGCTGCTCCACCAGCGCGACACTCACCCCGCGCGCGGGCAGCGCGGCGGCGAGCCCCTGGAGGTCCCGCGCCCCGATCCCGCCACCGGCGCCGTGGCTCACGGCCAGTACGACCCAGGGGTCCGCGGCCTCGGCCCAGGTGATGCGTGCCGGGCCGGTCTCCGTCTCCACCGTCTCACTGTGCGTCACGGGACCATCCTGCGCCCCGGGGCCCGGGATCACCGAACGCCTCACCCGTCACGGCTCAGAACAGCGTCTCCACCTCGGGCGCCGCCAGCTCCTCCAGCAGCTCCGGACCGTTGTTGCGCACGTTGCTCACGGCGGTGGTCACCGGGTACGCCCGCATCAGTCCGCCCGGCGGGGGCGCCAGCAGCTCCCGCAGGTCGTCGACGTCCGTACGGGCCGGATCCAGCCACGCGTCCCACCGGTCCGGCGTCAGCATCAGGGGCATCCGCGGGTGGATGTCGGCCAGCGACCCGGGACCGGTGGCCGGCGCGACCGCCAGCGGGGACTTCTCCGCCTCGGTGGTGACGACGGAGCAGGTGACCCACCACGCCTGCGGATGGTCGTCCGGCAGCGTCCGGTCGCGCCAGAACTCGTACAGCCCGGCCATCGCCATGACCGACCCGTCGGCCGGCGTCACGAAGTAGGGCTGCTTGCGCGGCCGCTTCTTCCGGCCCTGCTCCTCCAGCTGCCGCTCGTCCGCGCCGGTGACCCACTCGTAGTAACCGTCGGCGGGAATGAGACAGCGCCGGGAGGCGAACGGCTGCCGGAACGACGGCTTCTCGTGCACCGTCTCCGCCCGCGCGTTGATCATCCGCGCCGCACCCTCGGGCGACTTCGCCCACGAGGGGACGAGCCCCCACTTCAGCTTCCTCAGCTGCCGAACCGGACCGTCGTCGCGCGCGTCCTTCACAGGACGCTCCAGTACGACGTGCACCTCCTTGGTGGGCGCCACGTTCCAGTCCGGCGCGAGCGCCTCCTTCGGCTCCCACTTCCGCACGCCGAACAGCCCGACGAGATCCTCGGGCCTCCGGCTCGCTGCATACCGTCCGCACATAAGTGCCAGACTGCCACGACCGACCCGACCGCAAGGAGCCGCCCGGACAATGGACACCACCCAGCTCGGCGACCTGTGGGACCGCGTCTTCGGTACGCAGCCCGACCCCGACCAGTGGCTGGTGATCGCCACGGCCGTCGCCGCTCTCGCCGTCGTCGTCCCGCACGCCGTCTGGCGGGTGGCGCGCAACGCGATCACCATCGCCCACGAGGGCGGCCACGGCCTGATCGCCCTGCTGACGGGACGCAGCCTGGACGGCATACGCCTGCACTCCGACACGAGCGGCCTGACCGTCAGCCGGGGCAAGCCGACCGGCATCGGCATGATCCTCACGGCCGCGGCCGGCTACACCGCCCCCTCGCTGCTCGGCCTCGGCGGCGCGTGGCTCCTCGCGGCGAACCACATCACCCTCTTCCTGTGGATCGCGACGGCCCTGCTGCTCGCGATGCTGGTGATGATCCGCAACGCGTACGGCGCCCTGACCGTGATCGTCACCGGCGCGGCCTTCCTGCTGATCTCGTGGCTGACGGAACCGGAGGTGCAGGCCGCCTTCGCGTACGCCGCCGTCTGGTTCCTGCTCGTCGGCGGCGTGCGGCCGGCCTTCGAGCTCCAGTCGAAGCGCCGTCACGGCGGCGCCCCGGACTCGGACGCCGACCAGCTGGCGCGGCTCACGAACGTGCCGGCCCTGCTGTGGCTGTTCTTCTTCCACACGGTGTCGGTCTGCGCGCTGCTGGGCGGCGGCCGCTGGCTGCTCGGGCTGTAGGCCCGCCCGCGCCGTCGCGCCGGCGGACCGGCACCCCGGGTTACGCCCGGTTTAGACGTATTTGATCAAGATCCGGCTCCGCCGCGAGCCACTAAAGTGATGGCCATGACCGAAAGCTCCGTGCACCCCGCCCTCTGGCCCGCCCCGCGCGCGGGCGAAGCCGTCGACGCGACCGTCACCGTGCCCGGATCGAAATCGGTCACCAACCGCGCTCTCGTCCTGGCCGCCCTCGCCGCCGAGCCCGGATGGCTGCGCCACCCGCTGCGCTCCCGCGACACCCTGCTGATGGCCGATGCGCTGCGCGCGATGGGCGTCGGCATCGAGGAGACCGTCTCGTCCAGCTCGTCGGCCACCGGCGAGCTCAGCGGCTCGGGCGAGGCGTGGCGGATCATCCCGGCGGGGCTGCACGGGCCCGCCACGGTCGACGCCGGCAACGCCGGCACCGTGATGCGCTTCCTGCCGCCCGTCGCGGCGCTCGCCGACGGCGACGTCCGCTTCGACGGCGACCCCCGTTCGTACGAACGGCCCATCGGCGCCGTCATCGAGGCGCTGCGCACGCTGGGCGCCCGTATCGACGACGACAACCGCGGCGCCCTGCCGCTCACCGTGCACGGCAACGGAGCGCTGGACGGCGGGGCGGTCGACATCGACGCCTCCTCGTCGTCGCAGTTCGTGAGCGCGCTCCTGCTCTCCGGCCCGCGCTTCAACCAGGGCGTCGAGGTACGGCACACCGGCGCCGTCCTGCCGTCCATGCCGCACATCCGGATGACCGTCGACATGCTGCGCGCCGTCGGCGCGCAGGTCGACACCCCGGAGTCCGGCGGTGAGCCCAACGTGTGGCGGGTCTCCCCCGGCGCCCTGCTCGGCCGCGACCTGACCGTCGAGCCCGACCTCTCCAACGCTCAGCCGTTCCTCGCCGCCGCCCTGATCACCGGCGGCCGCGTGACCATCCCCGACTGGCCGGAGCGCACCACCCAGCCGGGTGACGCGCTGCGCGAGATCTTCACCGAGATGGGCGGTTCCTGCGAGCTCACCGAGCAGGGACTCACCTTCACCGGCACGGGCACGATCCACGGCATCGACGTGGACCTCGGCGACGTCGGCGAGCTGACCCCGGGCATCGCGGCGGTCGCCGCCCTGGCCGACTCCGAGTCCGTCCTGCGCGGCGTCGCCCACCTGCGGCTGCACGAGACCGACCGGCTGGCCGCGCTCACCCGGGAGATCAACGCGCTGGGCGGCGACGTCACCGAGACCGCCGACGGCCTGCGCATCCGGCCGCGCCGCCTGCACGGCGGGACCTTCCACACGTACCACGACCACCGCATGGCGACCGCGGGCGCGGTCATCGGCCTCGCCGTCAAGGACGTGCAGATCGAGAACGTGGCGACCACGGCCAAGACGCTGCCCGACTTCCCGCAGATGTGGACCGGAATGCTCGACGGAAACTGACGGGGCCTGACGACATGCGCCGCTACGGCAAGAACCCCGACGAGGACGACATCCGGATCCGCCCGAACCGCAAGGGCAACCGGCCTCGCACCCATACCCGCCCCAAGCACGAGGACGCCGTCGAGGGCTTCGTCCTGACCGTCGACCGGGGCCGCATCACCTGCCTCGTCGAGGACCGCACGGTGATCGCGATGAAGGCCCGCGAGCTGGGCCGCAAGTCCGTCGTCGTCGGGGACCGGGTCGCCATCGTGGGCGACCTGACAGGCGACAAGGACACCCTGGCCCGCATCGTCCGGGTCGAGCCGCGCGCCTCGGTGCTGCGCCGGACCGCCGACGACGACGACCCGTTCGAGCGCGTGGTCGTGGCCAACGCCGACCAGCTGGCGATCGTCACCGCGCTGGCCGACCCGGAGCCGCGCCCGCGCATGATCGACCGCTGTCTGGTCGCGGCGTACGACGCCGGGCTCACGCCGCTCCTCGTATTGACCAAGTCGGACCTGGCGCCGGCCGACGCGCTGCTGAACGCCTACCGTCCGCTCGGCGTCCCGTACGTCGTCACCAGCCGCGAGGACCTGGCGAACGGCGCCGCGACCGATCTGGTGCGCAAGCACCTGGAGGACAAGGTCACGGCGTTCGTCGGCCACTCGGGCGTCGGCAAGACGACCCTGGTCAACACGCTGGTGCCGGAGGACCGCTGGCGTACGACCGGCGTGGTCAACGCGGTCACGGGCCGCGGCCGGCACACCACCACGTCGGCGCTCGCGCTGCCGCTCACGGGCGTGCCGGGCTGGGTGATCGACACTCCGGGCGTCCGCTCCTTCGGGCTGCACCACGTGGACCCGTCGCGCGTCATCCTCGCGTTCCCCGACCTGGAGCCGGGTACGGAGGACTGCCCGCGCGGGTGCAGCCACGACGAGGCCGAGTGCGCGCTGGACCGGTGGGTGGCCGACGGCCACGCGGACCCGGCCCGGCTCGACTCGCTGCGCCGGCTGCTCGCCACGCGCGAGCGGCGCGAGGGCGACTGACCGCGCCGCGTTCACCTCCCGCGGGCCGCCGGTATGGGCATAATCGCCCAAGTCAGACGAAGCAGTCACCGACGCGGGAGGAAACCGACCATGGCGTGGCTGCTGGTGATGGTGGCGGGACTGCTGGAGACCGGCTTCGCCGTGTGCCTGAAGCTGTCCCACGGCTTCACCCGGCTCTGGCCCACCATCGCCTTCTGCGCCTTCGCGCTGGGCAGCTTCGGACTGCTGACGCTCGCGCTGCGCAAGCTCGACGTGGGACCGGCGTACGCGGTGTGGACGGGCATCGGCGCCGCGGGGACCGCGATCTACGGCATGGTCTTCCTCGGCGACGTGGTCTCGACGCTGAAGCTGATCTCGATCTCGCTGGTGATCATCGGCGTCATCGGCCTCCAGCTCTCGGGCTCGGCCCACTGAGACCCGGCCCGCCGGGAGCCGCACCGCCGGGACCCGGGCCCGCCAGGGCCTTCCGCAGCAGGCGCGCGAAGCCGTCCCCCGGCTCCGCGGGCGCGAGGACGTACGAGAGCGCGACACGGACGGCGAGTTCGCAGCGGTACGCGACCTCCGCGGCCTCCGCCTTCGTACGTCCTGTCCCGAGCGCGGCGAGCGCCCTGTCCCGTACCGCCGCGACCACGTCGGCGGGCCCCGGCGAACCGGCGTCGGCCCGCCGCTGCGCGGGCACCGGCGACACGGCCGTACGGGGGACGGACCGGCCGGGGCGCGGGGCGGGCATCCCCTCGCCCCAGCATCCCGTGAGCAGCGCGCGTACGAGCGGATTGGCGCGGGCGGCTGCGACGGTCCACTCGGCGACGGCCGCGAGACGGTCCTCGGTGCCCGCGGTGCGCGACGCCGCCGGCTCCTGCGCCCGCGGCCGCGGCTCGCGGCCGCCGTGCGCGCCCGCCTGCGGCCCGCCCGCCGGCCGCCCCGCCGCCCGGTCGGGCAGGCGCCCCGCCAGCACCCGTTCGACGCCCGCGAGATAGCCGTCGGCCTCCCGGCGCACCAGGGCGCGGGCGAGGCCGTCCTTGGTGCCGAACTCGTTGTAGAGGGTCTGCCGCGAGACGCCCGCCGCCGCGGCCACGTCGACCATCCGCACGCCGGACCACGGACGGATCGCGAGCGCGGTGAAGGCCGCGTCCAACAGGGCTTCTCGCGCTGTGGGCATCGCGTTCGCCTCCCCGACCGCTGGGGTTTCAGAGTTGACGCGCCACCGGGCCCTGTCAATGGCGCACGGGGCGGCGGGCGGCGCCCGCACAGCGAGACCGTGTGGTTCGCGCACATCGCGGTCGATACTGTTCAGTCATGCCCGACTACCACGATGATCTGCGCTTTGCCCATGTTCTCGCCGACGCCGCGGACGCCACGACGATGGAGCGTTTCAAGGCTCTGGATCTCAAGGTCGAGACCAAACCGGACATGACGCCGGTGACGGAGGCCGACAAGGCCGCCGAGGAGCTGATCCGCAGCCACCTGCACCGCGGCAGGCCGCGTGACGCCGTTCTGGGCGAGGAGTACGGGCTTCAGGGCACGGGGCCGCGCCGCTGGGTCGTCGACCCGATCGACGGCACCAAGAACTACGTGCGGGGCGTGCCGGTCTGGGCGACGCTGATCTCCCTCATGGAGGCCGGCGAGAACGGCTTCCAGCCCGTGATGGGCGTCGTGTCCGCGCCGGCGCTGGGCCGCCGCTGGTGGGCGGCGAAGGGAGGGGGGGCCTACACGGGCCGCAGCCTCACCTCGGCGACCCGCCTCCACGTCTCCAAGGTCGACCGGATCGAGAACGCGTCCTTCGCGTACTCCTCGCTCAGCGGCTGGGAGGAGCGAGGCCGGCTCGACGGCTTCCTCGACCTGACCCGCGACTGCTGGCGGACGCGCGGCTACGGCGACTTCTGGCCGTACATGATGGTGGCGGAGGGCGCGGTGGACATCTGCGCCGAACCCGAGCTCTCCCTCTGGGACATGGCCGCGAACGCCATCATCGTCCAGGAGGCGGGCGGGGTGTTCACCAGCCTCGAAGGAGTGACGGGCCCGCACGGCGGGAACGCCGCCGCGTCCAACGGCCTCCTGCACGCGGAGATGCTGAACTACCTCCGCGCCTAGGTCCCGTGGCCCCCGCGCCCGGGAAACCGGCGTGCGGGGGCATGTGATCGTCGGTACGTCCCTCCCGTGCCCTCTTGTCGCCTTCCCTCCGGGCTGCCACTCTGTGAGATCCCCCCACTTGTGAACTTGTGAATCGGTTCTCACAGCGCGTGAGCCGTTCACCAAGGAGGTGGCTCTGTCCATGCTCGTACGTGACGCCATGAGCACGGTGGTCCTCACCATCGGCCCCGCCCACACACTCCGCCAGGCAGCCCGGCTGATGGCGGAGCGCCGCGTCGGGGCGGCTGTTGTCCTCGACACCGACGGACTCGGCATCCTGACCGAACGCGACATCCTCATCTCCGTCGGGTCGGGCCAGGACCCCGACCTGGAGACGGCCGGCGCCCACACCACCACCGACGTCGTCTTCGCGGCGCCCTGCTGGACCCTGGAGGACGCCGCCGACGCCATGGCGCACGGCGGTTTCCGGCACCTGATCGTGCTGGACGGAGACGGCCCCGTCGGGGTCGTCTCCGTACGCGACATCATCCGCTGCTGGGCGCCGGGCCGCAGGCAGGCCCGGCCCCAGCCGGACGCCCTGGTGGGCTGAGCGCGAAAGAGGGCCGGGTTCCCCTGGGGGAATCCGGCCCTCCGCCTACGACAAGCGTCCGTACTAGCCGCGCAGGGCCTGGACCGCGGCGTCCAGCCGCTTGCCGAAGTCACTGTCCGCCTGACGGAAGTTGTTGACCGCGCGCTCCGCGATGTCGTCGCGCGACACCTTGGAGATGAACTGGGCCAGGTTGTCGATCAGGCGGCCCTTCTCGTCCTCGGACATCAGGCGGTAGAGGTTGCCCGCCTGGACGAAGTCGTCGTCCTCGGCGTGCAGCGGAGCCTCGTGGTTGCCGGTGGGTCCGGTGACCGGCACGGGCTCCCACAGCGGCCGGCCCGTCTGGACGGGCCCGCCGAAGCTGTTGGGCTCGTAGTTCTTGGTGCCCCTGTGGCGGCCGTCGTACAGGTAGCCGTCACGGGAGTTCGTCCGCGCCTCGGTGGCGTGCGGGCGGTTCACCGGCAGGTGGTCGGCGTTGATGCCGACGCGGTAGCGGTGGGCGTCGCCGTACGCGAAGAGGCGGCCCTGGAGCATCTTGTCCGGGGACGGGCCGATGCCGGGCACGAAGTGCGCGGGGCTGAATATCGACTGCTCGACCTCGGCGAAGATGTTCTCCGGGTTGCGGTTGAGCTCCAGCTTGCCGATCTCGATCGGCGGGTAGTCCGCGTGCGGCCAGACCTTGGTCAGGTCGAACGGGTTGAAGCGGTACGTCGCCGCCTCGGCCGCCGGCATGATCTGCACCTGCACGGTCCAGGAGGGGAACTCACCGCGCTCGATGGCCTCGCGCAGGTCGCGCTGGTGCGAGTCCGGGTCGACGCCGGAGAGGCGGTTGGCCTCGTCGGTGGTGAGGTTCCTGATGCCCTGGTCGGTCTTGAAGTGGTACTTGACCCAGAAGACCTCGCCGGCCTCGTTGTTCCACTGGAACGTGTGCGAGCCGTACCCGTTCATGTGGCGCAGCGTCGCCGGGATGCCGCGGTCACCGAACAGCCAGGTCACCTGGTGCGTCGACTCGGGGCTCAGGCCCCAGAAGTCCCACACGTTGTCGGCTTCCTGGGAGCCGGTGTACGGGTCGCGCTTCTGCGTGTGGATGAAGTCCGGGAACTTGATGGCGTCCTTGATGAAGAAGACGGGGGTGTTGTTCCCGACGAGGTCGTAGTTCCCCTCCTCCGTGTAGAACTTCAGCGCGAAGCCGCGGGGGTCGCGCACGGCGTCCGCGGAGCCGAGGTTGCCCGCGACCGTCGAGAAACGCAGGAACGTCTCGGTCTTCTTGCCGACCTCGGAGAGGAACTTCGCCCGCGTCCACTGCGAGACGTCGCGGGTGACGGTGAAGGTGCCGTACGCGCCGGCGCCGCGCGCGTGCACGATGCGCTCCGGAATGCGCTCGCGGTTGAAGTGCGCGAGCTTCTCGAGCAGCGCCTGGTCCTGAACCAGAACGGGGCCGCCGACGCCAGCGGTCTCGCTGTTCTGGTTGTCGGCGACCGGCGCGCCGGCCTCCGTGGTGAGCGGTCCCTGCGTCACGTGCGCCTCCTGCGTCATACCTGCAAGTCCTGTCCCTTGGCGTTTGCCGGTCTCGATCCTACAATGGACTTTGTCTAAGTCAAGCAAACATCCAAAGTCACACCCGTTCGGGACCTGGGCCCCACCACTGTTAGGCTGGATCGCATGAGTGACCTGTTGGAACGACTGCGCGGACGCGGCTGGCGCATGACCGCTCAGCGGCGCGTCGTGGCCGAAGTCCTCGACGGGGACCACATCCACCTGACCGCCGACGAGGTGCACGCGCGCGCCGTCGCGAAGCTGCCCGAGATCTCCCGGGCGACCGTCTACAACACGCTGGGCGAGATGGTGTCCCTCGGCGAGGTGATCGAGGTCTCCACCGACCGCCGGGCCAAGCGGTACGACCCGAACGCGCACCGCCCGCACCAGCACCTGGTGTGCGCGCAGTGCGGCGCCATACGCGACGTGCATCCGGTCGGGAATCCGCTCACGGACCTGCCCGACTCCGAGCGCTTCGGCTTCACGATCTCGGACGTAGAGGTGACCTACCGGGGCACGTGCCCCAACTGCGCCTCGGCCTGACGCACACCGCACGGACGCGAAGGGCCCCGCACCGGATACGGTGCCGGGCCCTTCCGCTTCTCCGGCCTTCATCGGCCTGCTTCGGCCTGGATCAACGACGAAGGCCCGGATCTCTTTCGAGATCCGGGCCTTCGGCTACTTCTTCAGTAGCGGGGACAGGATTTGAACCTGCGACCTCTGGGTTATGAGCCCAGCGAGCTACCGAGCTGCTCCACCCCGCGTCGGTAAACACGACTGTACGTCGCACCGCCGACCAGCGCAAATCCGTTCCCGTACGCGAGGCAGAAACGATCCTCCAGCAGCCGTGGCCACACCGGAGCTACGCGGTGAGCTCCTGGTGCAGCGCCTCGCGCAGCCGGGCCGCGCGCTCGGCGACCTCGGCGGGTCCGAGCTCGACCGCCCGCGCGCACCAGCGCTCGCCCTCGTCCAGCTCGCCGTGGCGGGCCGCGAGCAGCGCGAGGCGCAGCGCGGCGCGGCCATGGCCCGCGTGCGCGGCGCGGGACCACCACAGGGCGGCCTCCGGCTCGCTGCCCTCGCGGGCCAGCAGCAGCCCGAGGTTGAACGCGCCGTTGCGGCTGCCCGCCTCGGCGGCCTCCCGGTACCAGCGGGCGGCGCCCTCCAGGTCGCCCCGGCCGGCCGCGAGCATGCCGACGCGCACCTGGGCGCGGCGGTGCCCCTGCTCGGCGGCCCGCTCGTACCACTCCTCGCACTCGGTCTTCTCGTTCAGCGTCTCGCCGAGGCCGGGCGGGCCGGCGGGCGGCTGCCTGCTGTCGAGCAGCGTGGCGAGCCGGAACGCCGCCTCGGCGCTGCCGCTGCCCGCCGCGCAGCGCAGGTGCCGCTCGGCGTCCTGCTCCTCGCCGTCGCGCAGCAGCGCGATGCCGACCTGGAGCGCCGCCTCGGTGTGCCCGGCGGCGGCGGCCCGCTCGTACCAGACGAAGGCCGTACGGTCGTCGTCGCGACCCGCGTAGAGGATGCCGAGGTTGAAGGCGGCGTCGACGCTGCCCGCCTCGGCGGCCTTGGAGAACCACGGCTCGGCGCCGGCCGCGTCCCCGCCCTGCAGCAGCAGGATGGCGAGCGCGTTGGCCGCCTCGCGGTGGCCGGCGTAGGCGGCGCGGCGGTACCACTGGTCGGCCTGGGCGGTACGCCCCTGGGCCGCGCAGAGCAGCCCGAGGTTGTACGCCCCGTTCACGTCGCCGGCGTCGAGGGCCGCGCGGTACCAGCGCTCGGCGGTCTGCTGCTCGCCGCGCGCGGCGTGCAGGGCGCCCAGCGCGTTGGCCGCGTTGCCGTCGCCGTCCTGGGCGGCGCGCAGCCACCACACGGCGGCGCTCTCCTCGTCGCCGGCGTCGCGCAGCAGGAAGCCGAGCGCGCAGGCGGCCCGGGGCTCGCCGTCCTTGGCCGAGGTCAGGTACCAGCGCCCGGCCTCCTTGAGCTCGCCGCGCTCCTCCAGGATGGCGCCGAGGTGCAGGGCGGCACGCCGGTGGCCGCGCGCGGCGGCCTGGCGGTACCACTGCTCGGCCTCGACGGCCGGCGGCAGCTCCGCGGCTCCCGTCCCGGCGTGCCGGGTGCCGGTGCCGAACGGCCCCGCGCCGGCACGCCGGCCGCCGCTCTCCACCGCGTGACGCGTACCGGTGCCGGGTCCCGCGTCCGCCCGGCCCTTCGCCGCGTCCCCACCCGCCGGCCCGGCGTCCGCGCCGGACGCGTGCGTTCCGGTTGCCGGGCCCGGGCCGCCGGGCTCCCCGGTGTCCTCGTCGGAGCCGTCGCCGGTCTCCGCGTACCCGTACCCGGGGTAGCGCGTGCCCGAGGGGCCGAGGCCGGGGCTCTGGCCGCGGGCCGGGCCGGTGCCCGCGGCCGCGCCGGCGCCGGGCAGCCGGGTGCCCGTGTCGAAGTCGAGGTGGCCGCGGCCCCGGACGGCGCCGGACCGGGCGCCGCTCCGGGCGATCCCGGCGGCGGCCACGCCGGTCCGCGCCTCGGCGGCGGCCCGGCGGTCCAGCGTGCGGGCCAGGCGGTACGCCGCTTCCCGGTGCCCCTGTTCGGCGGCAGCGCGCAGCCACCGCTCGGCGCCCACGTCGCTGCGGTGTTCCAGGAGGTCCGCGAGGGCGTACGCCCCCAGCGCGTGCCCCTGCTCGGCGGACTGGCGCAGCCAGTACTCCGCGGCGGGCTCGTCGCCGCGCTCGCGGTAGTGCCGGCCGAGGGCGTGCGCGGCCGCGGCGGATCCGGCCACGGCGGCGATGCGCCACCAGCCGGCCGCCTCGTCGGCATATCCGCGCTGGTGGAGGAGTACGCCCAGGTTGTTCGCGGCGGCGCGGTCGCCGTCGGCGGTCGCGGCGCGCAGGTGCGGCTCGGCGCCGTCGAGGTCCCCACGGCGCAGCAGCAGCGAGCCGAGCACGCTCATGGACTCGGTGTCGCCGTTCTCGGCGGCGCGGCGGTGCCTCGCCTCGGACTCGTCCTCGGCGGTGTCCACGGTGTCAACAGCGTGCTCCTGGTGTCGCTGCACAAACCGCCCTGTCTCCAACAGAGTTGTCCTGTCCCCCATAAAAACCATCGTCGCACCACCCGCAACCCGGGTACACCTGGTATACCGCAGCCAGTGAGGTCACTTCAGCGTTTTGTCGACATGCCCACAGAGAGACACTCCAAACTCCTGACGCCCAATTCCGCCCGCATGAAGGACGCTTCGCACGGACGAGCGCGGGCGTCCGGGCGCACAACAAAGGCCCGGATCTCTTTCGAGATCCGGGCCCTCGTCTTCTTCTTCAGTAGCGGGGACAGGATTTGAACCTGCGACCTCTGGGTTATGAGCCCAGCGAGCTACCGAGCTGCTCCACCCCGCGCCGTTGTGTTCAAACAGTACCACGGCGCGGGGACGTCCCAGCTCAGCTGCCCTTCTGGTCGCCCTTCTCGTCCTGTCCGGCCTTCTCAGGCTTCTCGCCCTCGGCGCCGGGCGCGGCCGGCGTCTCGGGCTTCGCGCCCGCCTCCGCGGCCCGCTGCAGCGCGTCCTGGAGCTTCTCCTGCGCCTTGCCGTACGCGGTCCAGTCCTGCTGCTTCAACGCCTCCTGGCCCTCGTCGTACGCCTTCTGGGCGTCCTCGATGGCCTTCTGCAGCGACGGGTCGCCGTCGGACGGCGGCCGGGTGGTGTCGTCCTCGCCGTCCTTAGGCGGCGGAGGCGTCTCACCCTCCTCGCCGAAGACGGCGTTCAGCGCCTCACCGAGCGAGTCCTTGAAGACGGTCTCCCTGCCGTACGACACGGCGACCTTCTTCAGCAGCGGATAGGCGTTGTTGCCCTGGGCGTACACCGGCTCGACGTACAGGAAACCGTCGTTGAGCGGAATCGTCAGCAGGTTGCCGTACTGGATGTCCGAGTTGGCGCCCTTGAGGTTGCGGACGAACTCGGCCACTTCCGCGTTGCTGTTGAGCCGGTTCTGGACCTGCTGGGGGCCCGGCACGTCTCCCGTCACTCTCAGGAGCCTTATCGTGCCGTAGTCCTTGCTCGACGCGTCGGCGTCCACCGCCATGAAGGCTCCCAGGTTCGGGCGCCCGTTGGGGGTGAAGGTCGTCGTCAGCGAGAACTTGCGCTCCTGCTCCTGCGGCATCTTCAGGCTCAGGTAGTACGGCGGCACGGAACTCTTCTCGCCCGTGGTCGGGTCGTCCGGCACCTGCCACGCGTCACTGCCGCTGTAGAACTGCGACGGGTTCTCGACGTGGTAGCGGGTGAGCAGCTCTCGCTGCACCTTGAAGAGGTCCTGCGGGTAGCGCAGGTGCTCCATCAGGTCGGGCGCGATGTCGCCCCTGGGCTTCACGGTGTCCGGGAACGCCTTCATCCAGGTCTTCAGGACCGGGTCCTCGGTGTCCCACTGGTACAGCTTGACCGTGCCGTCGTACGCGTCGACGGTGGCCTTCACCGAGTTGCGGATGTAGTTGACCTGGTTCTGCTGGGCGATCACCGCGCGCTGGCTGTCGGTCTGCGACAGCGAGTCCGCCGTGGTGTCCCCGAGCGTCGTGCGCGACGCGTAGGGGTAGCCGTTGGTGGTGGTGTAGGCGTCGACGATCCACTGGACACGCCCGCCCACGACCGCCGGGTAGGCGTCGCCGTCGAGCGACAGCCACGGCGCGACCGCCTCGACGCGCTCCTTGGGCGTGCGGTTGTAGAGGATCCGCGAGCCCTCGCCGATGGCTCCCGAGTAGAGGATCTGCGGCTCGCTGAAGGCCACCGCGTACGCGGCGCGGTTCAGCGCGTTGGACAGGTTGACCCCGCTCTTGCCCTTGTAGCTGGTGGTCTTGGTGGGCTCGCCGTTCTTCTCGTAGTCGAGCTCCTTCTGCGGGCCGCCCACGATCGAGTACTGCTGCGTCTTCTCGCCGTAGTAGATCCGCTGCTCGTACGTTCCGAGCGTGCCCCGGGCCGGCAGGCCGGACTCGGTGAAGTCCGGCGCGCCCTCGGTGTCCGGCTTGACCGCGGTGCCCTTGGCGGCGACCACGCCGTAACCGTGGGTGTACGTGAAGTGGTCGTTGATCCAGTTGCGCTTCGGGATGCCCTTGAGGTCGAGCTCGCGCAGGCCGACGACCGTGTCCTGGCCCTTGTACCGGTCCACGTCCAGCGTCGCGGGGAACTGGTAGTACTTACGCTCCTGCTGGAGTTGCTGGAAGGTCGGCGGCACGACGTTCGGGTCGATCACCCGGTAGCTGGCCGCCGTGTCGGCGTCCTGGCGCAGCTGGGCGTTGTCCTTGCTGTCGCCGACGCCCTGGTAGTCGTCCACCTTGGCGTCGTCGATGCCGTACGCCTTGCGCGTCGCGTCGATGTTCTTCTTGATGTACGGCGATTCCTTGGCCTGCTCGTTGGGCTGGACCTGGAACTTCTGCACGATCGCCGGGTAGAGCCCGCCGATGAGGATCGCCGAGAGCACCATGAGGCCGAAGCCGATCACCGGCAGCTGCCAGGTGCGGCGCCACAGCGTCGCGAAGAACAGCAGCGCGCAGATGACGGCGATGCAGAAGAGGATCGTCTTCGCCGGGAGGTAGGCGTTGGCGTCGACGTACCGCAGGCCGGCCCAGTTGCCCGTGGCCTTGAAGTCACTGGACTTCACCGCGAGGCCGTAGCGGTCCAGCCAGTACGCGACGGCCTTGAGCGCCACGAAGATGCCGAGCAGCACCGACAGGTGGCCGGTGGCCGCGGCGGTGGCCCTGGCGCCCGGGCTGGTGATCCGCAGACCGCCGTACAGGTAGTGCACGAGGGCGGCGGCGATCAGGGAGAGCACGGCGGCCGCGAAGCCGAAGCCGAGCAGGAAGCGGTACCAGGGCAGGTCGAACGCGAAGAACGACACGTCGAGCTGGAACTGCGGGTCCTTCTGGCCGAAGGACACGCCGTTGACCCACATGAGCCAGGTACGCCACTGCCCGGACGCGGACGCGCCGGCGATCAGCCCGACCAGAGCGGTGACCGCGAGGAGCACCCACTTCTTGTACGGGGCGATGCCCATCCGGTAGCGGTCCAGGTTCTGCTGCTCCAGCGACATCGCGCTCAGCGGCGGCCTGAGCCGGTGCGCGAGCCAGATGTTCACGCCGACGGCCAGGGCCATCAGCAGCCCGAAGACGGCGAAGAGCCCGATCTTGGTCCACAGGGTGGTGGTGAAAACGGACGAGTATCTGACCGAGCGGTACCAGAGCCAGTCCGTCCAGAACCCGGCGAACATGACGAAAGCCATGGCCAGGACGGCCAGGACGCCCAATGTCATGAGCAGGGTCCGGACGCGCCGGGACGGGCGGCCGACTCTGATCCGTGGCCCTGTCGGGCCTCCGCCGCGGTCCGGCATCTGGAAAGCCAAGGTGCGCACCTCGAAAGTTCGCTGTCGTAAGAAGCGGGCTCCGCGATCGTAGAGCCCACTCATGCAACTTACTGAAGCTTTACTCAGTTCCCGCTTTGGGGTCCGAAGGAGGCAGGATGTCGACCATGTCCAACGTTTCCCCCTCCGGGCCCCCCATGGCCACGAGTCCGCTCACCCGAGCCGTGCTCGAAATCGACGAATACACCTCCGGCCTCGGCTGGGACCAGCCCGCCAGGCTGTTCGCCCTCGTCGACACCGCCCAGCTGCGAGCGCAGGAGCCGGGCCTCGCCGCCCAGCTCGGTCTCGCCGAGGGCGAGGCGGCGGCCGCGCTCACGCCCGTCGAGCAGGAAGAGATCCCGTCGGGCACCGCGCTCGACGAGTTCCTCGCCACGATCGCCTGGCCCGACGCGGTGGCCGGCTGCGCGCTCACCGTGGAGCGGCTGATGCTGCCGCCGTCCGCCGAGGCGTCCGTGCCTGAGGGCATGAACGAGGCCCAGCTGGCGAAGTGGGTCGCGAAGCACCCCGACCGCCAGGAGGTCCGCATGACGGTGGCCGTGCTGCGCAACGGCGTGCGCGAGTCCGCGCTGCGGCTGCGGGAGAAGGACTCCCCCACCGAGGTGCTCACCGGAGCGATGCTCGTTCCGGGGCTGGCCGAGGCCCTGGCCGCGACCTTCGAGGCGTAGCCGCCGCGAGGCGCGCGGGTCCTTGGGGGCACGGCCGCCGGCGGTCAGCCCGTCGTGCACCGCGGCAGGCCGGCCGTGTCCCCGCCACGGATCTTCTCCAGCGACTTCCTCGCGTCGCCGATCGTCTCGACCTTCACCAGGGTGAGGCCGTCGGGGACGTCGGCCGCGGCCGACGCGCAGTTGTCCTCGGGCGTGAGGAAGTACTCGGCGCCCGCCTGGCGCGCGCCGACGGTCTTCATCTCGATGCCGCCGATGGGGCCGACCTTGCCGGCGTCGTCGATCGTTCCCGTACCGGCCACGAACCTGCCCCCGGTCAGCCCGCCGGGTGTGAGCTTGTCGACGATGCCGAGCGAGAACATCAGGCCGGCGCTGGGTCCGCCGACGTCCACCAGCTTGATGTCGATGCTGAACGGGAAGGTGTGGTCGGGTCCCGCCTGGATGCCGACGATGGCGCGGTCGTCGTCGGCCTTCTCCGTGGTGATGGCGATGTCCTTGGCGCCCACCGGCTCCTTGCCCGCCTTCTCCGCCGCGGCGGCGTCCTGGGCGGGGACGATCGTGAAGACGACCTTTTCGGTGGGCTTGTGCCGGGTGACGAGCTTGGCGACGTCCGCGGGGTCCTTGACGGCCGTGCCGTCCACGGCCTTGATGACGTCGCCCGCGTGCAGTTCGCCCTCGGCGGGGCTGTCCTTGAGGACGGTCTGCACCACGACGCGGGTCTTCACCGGGATGCCCAGTTCCCGCAGCGCGGCGGTCTTGGCGCTCTCCTGGGACTGGCTGAACTCCTCGGCGTTCTCCTGCGTCGACTGCTCCTCCGTCTTGCCGTCGGGGTAGAGCGTGTCGTGCGGGACCACCACGCTGTCGTGCGCCAGCCAGCCGTAGACCGCCTCAACGAGGTTCATCCGGTAGTCCGCGCCGGTGACTCTGACCGTGGTCATGTTGAGATGGCCGCTCGTGGGGTACGTCTTGCGACCGGAGATCTGGAGCACCGGCTCGCCCTTGGCCTCGCCGAGCGTGTCGAACGTCGGGCCCGGGGACATCTCCGAGTACGGCACCTTGATGAACACGCCCGCGCACAGCAGCGCGATCAGGATGAGGGTCGAGGCGAGCATCGTCACTGTGCGGCGTGGCATGGAACGACAGTACGGGACGGGTCTGTCAGTGCACCGCTGGGGCCGGTCCGTACGGGGCCCCAGGGCTCGGAGGTACGGCGCGGGCCGCTTCACGCGCCGTCAGACGAGGCCGGTGCCGGAGTGCGTCTTCTCCATCGCCTCACGGAACCGCGCGTAGCCGGCGAGTTCGGAGACGTCGCCGGCCGTTCGGTTCCTGGCTGCCCAGCTCGCCCATATCGCAGCACCGAGTGCAGCGAGCAGCGGAATCAGCAACCACGCGAGTGCCGCCATCCCGACCTCCCGACCCCTAGGACCGACCGCGTTGGGCCGATCAGCAGATTAGCCACCGGTGCGTCCAACGCTCACGGCAGGGGCCCGGTTACGCAAATCGGGGCGGTTCGGCACCGGCCAGGTTTCGGCGAAGATCTTTCAGCAGGCTCCGACCCATTCGTCCGTGCCGTCGGAGAAGGTCTGGTGCTTCCAGATCGGCACTTCGTGCTTCAGATCGTCGATCAGCCTGCGGCAGGCCGCGAACGCCTCACCCCGGTGCGGACAGGAGACGGCCACGACGACGGCCAGGTCGCCGATCTCCAGGTCACCCACACGGTGGACGGCCGCCAGGGCGCGCACCGGGAAATCCGCGGCGACCTTTTCGGCCACACGGCGTAGCTCGTCCTCGGCGGAGGGGTGGCAGGAGTAACCGAGCCTGTCCACGTCGGCGCCGCCGTCGTGGTTGCGCACGGTGCCGACGAACAGCGCGGTGCCGCCCGCGGCGTCGTCCCCCACAGCTCTGAAGACCTCGTCGACCGAGAGGGGGGTGTCGCGGATCGCCAGCAGTCGGAGCGGGTCCTGCGCCGCCTGCTCGCCGGGGTGGGAATGCGTGCCTGCCATGCTCCCCATCGTGCCGTACGGCACCGACATCGCGGAATAGCGCTTTCGACCGGCTGTGCGAGCCCCCGGTATGGAGAGTCCTACATGCGGCCCCTCGCCTTGCGCACCCGGCGTACCAGCGCGGCCGTGCCCAGCAGTGCGACCGTGGCGCCCGCGGCGCCCGCCGCCGTGGCATCCTTGCGGCCCAGACGGCGGCCCGCCACGGTGTGCCGGCCGGCGACCTCCTCGAGCAGTTCGCCCAGTACCTCCTCATTGGTCCACTGCGGCCGCCAGCCCGCGGCGTGCAGCCGGCTCACGCTCACCACCCACGGGTGCATCGTGTACGCCAGGTCTCCGGCCGGGGACGGCGTGAGGCCGATCCGGTGCAGCCGGGCCGCGGCGCCCAGAGCGACCGCGGAGGGCAGCTCCATGCGGCGGATGCCGCTCAGCTCCTCGACCTCCTCCTGTTCCAGCCAGCCGTCGCAGCCGACGGCCAGCTCGCCGTCGACCTTCTCCAGCGCGGCGTACTCCAGCGCGGTGACCAGGTCCTCGACGTGGCAGAACTGCCAGGTGGGACGCGACCCCGCGACAACCAGGAGGCGGGGCGACTCGAAGTACCGGGTGAGGGCGGTGTCCGTGCCGCCGACGAGGACGGCGGGGCGGACCACGGTGACGTTCAGGCCGGGGTGCGCGCGGGGCGCCCGGCGGCCGAGGCGTTCGATCTCCAGGAGGTCGCCGACACCGGCGGCCTCCGCGGTGGCGCGCAGCTCCGCGTCCTCGGACAGCGGGATGTCGTTGTCGGGCAGGGCGCCGTAGACCATCGCCGAGGTGCACAGCACGACGCGGTGGACACCGGCGGCCGCGGCGGCCGTGAGCACCGTCTGGGTGCCCCGCACGTTGTAGGCCGTACGGGCTGCCGGGTCCGACTCCAGGTCGAGGTCGAGGGCGAGGTGCACCACGACGTCCGCGCCGCGGAGCTTCTCCGCGATGGCGGGGTCGCGTACGTCCAGGATGTGCCACTGCGCCTCGGCGACGTCGCCGCGGCGCTCGTCGATCGCCACGACCTGTTTGATCTCCTCGGACGCGGCCAGGCGCCGGGTGAGCAGCGCTCCGATGCCCGTGGCGGCGCCCGTGACCGCAACGACGGGGCCGCGGCCGGTCGGGGCCGAGTCGTTTCGCCTCTGGCGAACTTCGGGGCTCTGCGATGCGCGAACCTGCGGATCTGGGGAACTCACCAGGCGTCTCCAGCGGTTGTCTTCAGTACGTACACGCGTTGGCGCGTACGGACCAGGTGGCGTCCATCCTGCCGCAGGCAGAGTCCTGGCGGAGCACCCAGCCCTTCTCGGGCTCCGGTGTCTACGCTGGGTGGTGATGTCGGGCAGCTGCCGCCGGCCGGAGCCGGCGGCCTTACGAGCCGAGGAAACCCGTGAGTGACACCCCATTCGGATTCGGCCTTCCGCCGGAGGAGCCGGAGGACGGCGACGATGGCAAGAAGAAGGGCAGCCAGGGCGGTGGCCAGGGTGGCCAGGGTCCGGCGAACCCGTTCAGCGGGTTCGGTCTGCCGGGCGGCTCGGGCGGCGCGGGCGGGGACAATCCGTTCGCCGCGATGTTCGGTTCGCTGAACCCGAACGACCTGGGCGCGGCCTTCCAGCAGCTCGGGCAGATGCTCAGCTACGAGGGCGGTCCCGTGAACTGGGACATGGCCAAGGACATCGCCCGCCAGACGGTCGCGCAGGGCACCGCCGACGGCTCCAAGGACTCCAGCGTGAGCCCGGGCGAGCGGTCCGCGGTCGAGGAGGCGGTGCGTCTCGCCGATCTGTGGCTGGACGGCGTGACCTCGCTGCCTTCCGGTGCGGCCACCTCGGTGGCGTGGAGCCGCGCGGAGTGGGTCGAGGCGACCCTGCCCGCGTGGAAGCAGCTGGTGGACCCGGTCGCCGAGCGCGTCGGCGCGGCCATGGGCGACGTGCTGCCCGAGGAGATGCAGGCCATGGCGGGCCCGCTGCTCGGGATGATGCGGTCCATGGGCGGCGCGATGTTCGGCCAGCAGATCGGGCAGGCCGTGGGCGTGCTGGCCGGTGAGGTGGTCGGCTCGACCGACGTCGGGCTGCCGCTGGGCCCGGCGGGCAAGGCCGCGCTGCTGCCGCTGAACGTCGAGGCGTTCGGCAAGGACCTCGGCGTCGAGAAGAACGAGGTCCGGCTGTACCTGGCGCTGCGCGAGGCCGCCCACCAGCGGCTCTTCGCCCACGTGCCGTGGCTGCGTTCGCACCTGTTCGGCGCGGTCGAGGGTTACGCGCGCGGCATCGAGGTCGACACCTCGAAGCTGGAGGACGTGGTCGGCCAGCTCGACCCGTCGCACCCGGAGCAGCTCCAGGAGGCGCTCCAGCAGGGCATGTTCCAGCCGGAGGACACCCCGGCGCAGAAGGCGGCGCTGGCCCGTCTGGAGACGGCGCTCGCGCTGGTCGAGGGCTGGGTGGACGCCGTCGTGCACGAGGCGGCCAAGCCGCGGCTCGCGTCGGCGGACGCGCTGCGGGAGACGCTGCGCAGGCGCCGGGCCTCCGGTGGCCCGGCCGAGCAGACCTTCGCCACGCTCATCGGCCTGGAACTGCGTCCCCGTCGGCTGCGGGACGCGGCGCGGCTGTGGGCCTCGCTCACGGACGCGCGCGGCCTGGACGGGCGCGACGCGCTGTGGGAGCACCCGGACATGCTGCCGACAGCCGACGACCTGGATGATCCGGACGGGTTCGTGCACCGCGAGCAGATGGACTTCTCCGAGCTCGACAAGATGCTGGGCGAGGCGGCCGGCGGCGGCACGCGCAAGCCGGACCTGACCAAGGACGCCACCGACGCCAAGGACGCCGAGGGCACGGACGGCGATCGGAACGACGGCGCAGAGGGCGACAGCGACAAGTGAGCCTGCACGACGACGCGGTCCTCGTACTGGAGAAGTACGAGGACCAGGAAGAACTGCGCCGTGCGTACCTCGGTCACCTGTCGGCGCACCCCGACGGGATGTGGAAGGCCTGCGAGGCCGGGCACATCACGGCGAGCGCGCTCGTCGTCGATCCGGAGCGCGGGCGGGTGCTGCTGACGCTGCACAGGAAGCTGAACATGTGGCTCCAGATGGGCGGCCACTGCGAGCCCGGTGACGCGACGCTGAGCGGGGCCGCGCTGCGCGAGGCCACGGAGGAGTCCGGCATCGCGGGCCTGACGCTGCTGCCCGTCGGCCCGGTGCGGCTGGACCGGCATCCGATCCC
The DNA here is from genome assembly GCF_056429965.1 of Streptomyces sp. NPDC046122. Taxonomy (NCBI): domain Bacteria; kingdom Bacillati; phylum Actinomycetota; class Actinomycetes; order Kitasatosporales; family Streptomycetaceae; genus Streptomyces; species Streptomyces sp. NPDC046122. The sequence continues at coordinate 587,275 of NZ_JBWKLQ010000001.1, forward strand.
CGCGCCCTGCAACTGGCACCTGGACGTGCAGTATGCGGCGCTGGCGCCGGGCGGCGCGGTCGAGGCGATCAGCGAGGAGTCCCTGGATTTGCGCTGGTTCGCGTACGACGAGGTGGCGGGGGTGGCCGACGCGTCGGTCGTACGACTGGTGGAACGCACCCGCGCGGCGCTGTAACCGGCGTACGCGCGGAGGCGGGTAAGGGGCGGGCTCCCAAGAGCCCGCCCCTTACCTGTGCCCTCAGGACGGTCAGTTCCAGGCGTTGTTCTGGTTCTGGGCGCGGGCGCCCTGCTGGCCCACGCCGAACTGCGCGGCGACGCCCTGTCCCAGCTGCGCGTCCTGCGGCGGCATGACCTCGCTGGGCTGCACCAGGGCGAAGCCCTGGCCGAGGAAGCTGAGTTCCCAGCCCTCGCCGGTGTTGCCGCGCCGGCGGCGCACGTTGGACGAGTGCGTCTGGGCCTGCATCTGCACCCGCAGGGAGCTGGACCAGGCGACGATCGCGTCGGCGTCGGCGTTGACGTACTTGTCCGGGGTGACCTGGAGCATCAGGGGCTGCCCCGAGGTCATCAGCGCGACCTTGCCCTGCCCCGTGATGTTCAGCTGGTACTTGCCCGTGCCGGAGATGCCGTACTGGCTGTCCACGGCGATGACCTCGGTGTGCAGCGCCGAGTCCAGCGCCAGGACGTAGGCGCTGTCCACGGTCATGCCCTCGCGGTCGACGTCCACGAGGTGGACGTACTGCGCGAGGTTGGCGAGGTAGACGGTGCCCTGCCCGGAGCAGCGCATCAGGTCGAGGCCCTCACCGGTGCCGGCGCGGGCGCGCCGCTGGCCCTGCGACTGGTACTCGCCGTCGAAGTCGATCAGCCCCTGGTACGCGACCATGGCGCCCTTGCGCGCGAGGATGTCGTCATGGCCGGTCAGCGAGACCCGCAGGAGCTGCGGGTTCTGCACGGCGTACCGGTCCTGGGACTGCTGCTCGGTGTGACTGAAAAGCGGGCTCTGCATGGTGTGTTCTCGCTCCCCCTCAGCCCCGGACCCGCAGGCGGTCGGTGCTGTCCTCGCTCGGCTGTACGACGACGATTCCCTCGCCGGAGAAGGCCATCTGGTACGCCTCTCCGCTGCCCCGCCCGACGAGGGCGGAGGCCTTGAAGCTGCGCTTGCCCTTCACCTTGAGGTTCGGTGACCAGGCGACGAGCGCGTCGGGGTCGACGTACGTCTCGTCCTCGCCGCGACCGCACTCGACGACGATCGGCGTGCCGCGCGAGGTCAGGGCGACCCATCCGGTGCCCGCGATCTCCACGTTCCACAGGCCCTGTCCGGCGAACTTCGCCATGCCCTTGACCTTCTCCACGCCCCACTGAAGGTGCGCGTCGAAGGCGAGCACGTTGCTGCCGTTGACCGAGAGCGAGTCGTTGTTGAGGTTGATGACGACGACGTCCGCGCCGTAGTCGGCGAGGTAGAGCAGGCCGTCGCCGCTGCACTTCATGACGGGCGCGCCCTCACCGGTGACCCACTGGGACGCGACCTGGCGTACGGCGGGCGGGTTGGGCTCGTACTGGATGAAGCCCTCGTACGCCACCATGGAGCCGGTGCGCGCGTAGAGGTCCTGGCCGGTGGCCATGGCGACCTTGAGCATCGCGCGCCCGTGGTTCTCCATGCGTGCCGCGATCGGGGTCGGGGCGAAGCCCGCGAGTTGCTGATTCATGACGGGCTCCCTCAGACCTCGTAGGGCTGGACGACGATGAAGTTTCCGGGCGCTCCCCGGAACTGCAGGTTGACGGTCTCTCCGCTGTGGCCCGGGTAGGCGTTGCGGCGCAGGCGCACCTGGCTGGAGAGGATCACCTGGGACGCCGAGGACCACGCGACGACGGCGTTGGCGTCGGCGAACGTGGTCGGCGTGACCGGCAGGACGACCGGGACGCCGTGCGTCTTCACGACGACCGTGCCCGTTCCCTGGAACTGCATGGTGAACAGGCCGCCGCCGGGGATGCCGTGGCCCTCGATGCGGCGGACCTCGTACTGGAGCGACTCGTCGAACGCGAGCACGTTCTCGGCGGAGACGCAGATACCGTCGCCCTGGAGCTCGATGGGGTGCAGGTGCGCGCCGTTCTCCGCGAGGAAGACCTGGCCGCGTCCGGAGCAGCGCATGAGCTGCATCTCCTGGCCGGTCGCGTTACCGACGATGCGGCCGGTGAAGCCCGCGCCCTTGTGACTGAAGTCCACCTTGCCCTGGTACATCACCATGCTGCCCTGACGGGCGAGGATCGGCGTACCGCCCATGCCCAGTTCCACGCGCATGAGCTGCTGGTTCTGCGGGGTCCAGCGCTGCCCGGTGGCTGCCTCGCGGTACGGCTGGAGGGCCGCCTTGAGGCCGCCGCCGCCCTGCGGGACGCCCTGGGGAACGCCCTGGGGCATCCCCGGCGGCATGCCCTGGGGCTGGCCGTACGGGGCAGGCTGACCGTAACCGGCCGGGGGCGGGACCTGGCCGGGCAGCTGGCCCGGGACCTGTCCGAACTGCGGCTGCTGGGGCGGCTGGCCGTACGGCGACTGCGGAGCCTGCGGCGCGAAGCCGGCCTGGGGCGGCACGGGCATCGGCGCGGCGACCGTCGGCGTCGCGTGCATCTGCGGCGCCGGTTGCTGGTGCGGCGGCTGCTGGGCCGGCGGCGCGAAGCCCTGCGCGGGGGCCGGGGCGGGTGCGGGCGCCGGCGGGGCGGTGGGTGCGCCGAAGGACGGCGCGGGCTGGGCGGCCTGGGGAGGCGGGGCGAAGGAGGGCGCCGCGGCCTGCGGCTGCGCGGCCGGCTGCTCCTCGGCGACCTCGCCGCCGAAGTTCTTCAGCAGGGCGTCGAGCCCGCCGTCGAAGCCCTGGCCGACCGCGGCGAAGCGCCACACGTCCTTGAGGTAGAAGTCGCCGAGCATCACCGCGCGCTCGGTGGTGAACTCCGAGCCGGTGAAGGCGTAGCGGACGACCTCTTCACCACCCGCGACGATTCGGATGTACCCGGGGCCCACCTGCGACATCTGCCCCGCGCCGTCGATCGTCGCGGTGAAGGAGAGCCGGTGGATGTTCGCCGGGACGCGGTCCAGCGTGACGCGGAACGACTCGGTGTCACCGGACTGCGCTCCGAGCAGCTGAATGGACTCCTCGGGCGACTTCGGCTGGTTGAAGAAGATGAAATACCGGTCGTCCGAGAGCTGCTCATTGGCGTCGAGCCCGAAACAGCTGATGTCGAAGGTGAGTCCGGGTGCCGCGATCTGCACGCCTACGTACAGATCCGTACCCGCTGTGAGGTCACTGATTTTGGCCTTGTGGCCGCGTTGGAATTCCCTGGCCATGCGTAACGACCGTCCCCCATCCCGAGGTGAATGCGTCGCGTCAGGCTAACCCGCGAACGGGCACATCCGGCCAGGCCGGTACACACTCGGTACACAATCACCGTGCGTCACTCGGTGCGGGCGCTCACTCGGTGCGGGCGCCTACTCGGGGCGGGCGCCCGGAAGGTGCGGCAGCCGCTCGGCGGCGACCACTCCTTCGAGGTAACCACGGGCGCGCTCGGTGCGGGGGTACGCCTCCAGGAGCTGCCAGAAGCGCGGTCCGTGGCCGGGGACGAGCAGGTGGGCGAGCTCGTGGACGAGCACGTAGTCGACGACGTACTCGGGCATGCCCTGGAGGCGGTGCGAGAGCCGGATGCTGCCCTCGGCCGGAGTGCACGATCCCCAGCGGGTGTTCTGGTTCGTCACCCAGCGCACGGAGGCGGGGCGTGCTCTGCCGTCGAAATACTGGGCGGACAGCCGGTGGGCCCGCTCGGCCAGTTCGGCGTCCCCGAAGACGCGCTTGCTCTCCTGGGCGGCGAGCTTGTCGAGCATCACCGTCACCCAGCGCTGCTCCTCGGCCTCGGACATGCGGGCGGGGATGAGGACGATCGTGCGGTCGCCCTCGCGGTACGCGGAGACCGTCCTGCTGCGGCGGGCACTTCGGCGGACCTCTACAGCGCTCGACCGGGAGCCGCGTGGCGGCTGGCTTGTCGCGCGGTGCAGAGGGTCGACGGGCACGCCACGACGTTACCCGCTGTCCCTGGCGGAAGTCCCACCTCCGGATGGTTCGCGCGCGATCCACTCGCCGGCGCGGCAGGCGAACGACTCGTACGACTCGTACGACTAATACACAGCACCTGTGGACAACTTTCGCCCCCCTCTGACGCTGCCGTGCATTCTGAGACCGGAGACGGACGGGACTAGGGGGCGGCGTTATGCATCCGATGGTGAAGCCCGCGCTGCGGCGCGCATGGCGGGACCGGCAGACCGTGCAATTCGGCATGACGTCCGCACACGCGGTGACCGTGGGCCCGGTGGACACGGCGACGGGCAGCTTCCTCGCGCTGCTCGACGGGACGCGCGGCCTCCCACTGCTGCGGGAGGAGGCACGGGGGATGGGTCTGCCCGACGGACGGGTGGACGAACTGGTGGCGAGACTGACGGCGGCGGGGCTGATCGACGACGCGACGGCGGGCGGCCCGGAGGCGGACGCGCTGCGGGCGCGCACCGAGACGTTCGACCGGGTTCGCCCGGATCTGGCGTCCCTCTCCGTCGTGCACTGCGAACCGGGCGGCGCGGCACGGCGCCTGGCGGCACGGCGCTCGATGCGGGTCCAGGTGCGGGGCGCGGGGCGGGTCGGCGCGACGATCGCGTCAGTGCTCGCCGCCGGGGGCGTGGGACGGGTCGAGGTGCTCGACGGCGGGTCCACGGAGCCCTGGGACGTCGCCCCGGGCGGGCTGAGCGCGGAGTCGGTGGGCACGTGGCGGGACGTGGCGGCGCGGCAACTGGTGCGACGGGCGGCGCCCGGCCGTCCTCCGCGGGCGGCGGAGAGCATCGGAGCGGCGGGGCCCTCGGCCGCGGGTGAGCCGGGTCTTTCGCTGGTGATCGTGGCGCCGCGGGACGGGACCGCCGCGTATGCGCCCGATCCCGTCGCCGCCGAGCCGTGGCTGCTTTCGGGGACGCCCCATCTCTATGCGGGGGTCGCGGAGGCGACCGGGGTGGTGGGGCCGCTGGTGCTGCCGGGCGGGAGCGCGTGCGCGCAGTGCATGGCGCTGGCGCGGGCGGACCGGGATCCGGAGTGGTTGCGCATGCTGGCGCAGTGGCGCTCCGGGCGCGGCGGGCCGGTACCGGCGTGCGACGTCGGTCTGGCGTCCACGGTGGCGGGGCTGGCCGCGGCGCACGCCCTGTCCTTCCTGGACGGTGAACTGCCCGCGACGACGGGGGTCCGCTGGGAGATCTCCCAGCCGCTCCTGGACTGGCGGCTGGAGCCGGTGTCGCCGCACCGCGACTGCTCCTGCGGCGCCGGGCGGTCTCGGGGGGAGGGTGGGAAGACTCACGCGGAGTGCGCCTCGGGTGCCGGGGAGCCACAGGACACAATGGCCGGGTGACCGTCGCAGGCGGCCACGGGTGTCTGGGATTTGGAGGGGCGCATGTCTGATCTTCCCCGGAAGGCGGTCACCCGTACCGCCAAGCTGGCAGCACTGCCACTGGGCTTCGCCGGCCGCGCCACCTGGGGCCTGGGCAAGAGAATCGGTGGCAAGTCGGCGGAGATAGTGACCCGCGAGCTGCAACAGCGGACGGCAGACCAGTTGTTCAAGGTCCTCGGCGAGCTGAAGGGGGGCGCGATGAAGCTGGGCCAGGCCCTGTCGGTGTTCGAGTCGGCCCTTCCCGAAGAGGTCGCCGGGCCGTACCGGGCGGCGCTGACGAAGCTCCAGGAGGCCGCGCCGCCGATGCCGACGCGCACGGTCCACGCGGTGCTGGAGGAGCGGCTCGGGGCCCAATGGCGCGAGCTGTTCCTGGAGTTCGCGGACAAGCCGTCGGCTGCGGCTTCGATCGGCCAGGTGCACCGGGCCGTGTGGCACGACGGGCGCGAGGTGGCCGTCAAGGTGCAGTACCCGGGCGCCGGAGAGGCTCTGCTATCCGACCTGAACCAGCTCAGCCGCTTCGCCAGGCTGCTCGGCCCGTTGGTGCCGGGGATGGACATCAAGCCGCTCATCACCGAGCTGCGCGACCGGGTGTCGGAGGAGCTGGACTACGAACTGGAGGCAGCGGCCCAGCGGCAGCACGCGGAGCGGTTCGCCGACGACCCGGACGTGGTGGTGCCCGGTGTGGTGCACCAGAGCGACCAGGTGCTGGTGACCGAGTGGATCGACGGCATCCCGATGGCGGACGTGATCGCCGACGGCACGCCGGAGCAGCGGGACAGGGCGGGGCAGTTGCTGGCCCGATTCCTCTTCTCGGGGCCGGCCCGGACCGGCCTGCTCCACGCGGACCCCCACCCGGGCAACTTCCGGCTCCTCCCGGCAGACCCCGCGCGCACTGCGGACGGGGACGACGGGGAGGACGGCGGCGAGGCCGGCCAGGACGGCGCGGCAGGCCAATGGCGGCTCGGGGTGCTGGACTTCGGCACCGTGGACCGGCTGCCCGGCGGGCTGCCCGCGACGATCGGCGCCTCTCTGCGGATGACGATCGACGGTGAGGCCGACGCGGTGTACGAGCTGCTCCGCGAGGAGGGCTTCGTGAAGGATTCGATCGCCCTCGACCCCGAAGCGGTGCTGGAGTACCTGCTGCCGATCATCGAGCCGGCACAGGTCGAGGAATTCACGTTCACCCGCAGCTGGATACGCCAGCAGGCGGCGCGGATCGCTGATGTCCGTTCCCCCGCGCACCAGTTGGGCAAGCAGCTCAATCTGCCGCCGGCCTACCTGCTGATCCACCGGGTGACCCTGAGCACCATCGGAGTGCTCTGCCAGTTGGGCGCGACCGTACGGCTGCGGCAGGAACTGGAGGAGTGGCTGCCCGGGTTCCTCGCCGAAGAGGGCGAAGAAGGCGTAGAGGACGCAGAGATCGCGGAGGCCGGGGCGGACGAGGAGGACGGGGCTGTGGCCGGGGCGTGAACCGGGCGTTCACCACCAGGGCGAGTCGAGCCTGCCCTCGATCGCCCTGAGGTTGGCGCGCGCGCAGTCGTCGCAGAAGTAGTGGCGACGGCCGTTCTCCACCGAGCAGGTCCAGGTCGGCGGGGTGCTCTCGGCAGGCTTTCCGCAACGGGAGCACACAACGGCCTCGTCACCCGGCCCGGCGGGCTCCCCGGTCTGGGCGGGCTCCCCGGTCTGGGCGGGCTCAGCGTGCTTCGCGGGCCGGACGGGCTCGGCGGGCTGATCGGAAGGACTCGGCACTCCGTGACGATATCCCCGACGGGCTGTTGGGAGGCGGTACAACGCACCGCGGGGGCCGGTCCGTGCGGACCGGCCCCCGCGAAGAGCTCGTTGCTGCCATGGCCTGCTGTGCGCCTGCCTGTTACTGCATGACCGCCATGGCCAGAGCGCGGCGGGCACGCAGTGAGACGCGCTCGGCGCGGCGCTGCATCCGCCGGGCGGCGACCAGGCGCACGGCCTGGTGTTCCGCCTCGGCTTCCCGTCGGCGTTCTTGCATATGGGCACGGGCCAGAGCTTCTGGGATGAGTTGCATCTCGCGGTTCCTGTTCTGACGCGAGTCGTTCGCGCCGCTGATGGTGACGTCGTGGGTAGCGGAGCCGAACGGCTCGCTGGGGGAAGAGGTCATCGGGGCCTGCTTCTTGGGATCGTGCGTATGGGGTCGGTCGATGGTTCCGGTGACGTTCATGCCGAGACCGGGTTCTTGCGCGGGCGGCCACGCGGCCGCTTGCGAGCGACGACGACACCCTGGACGAACAGCTCTCCGCCCCAGACGCCCCAAGGCTCGCGGCGCTCCTTGGCACCGGCGAGGCACGCCTCGACCAGCGGGCAGGTGCGGCAGAGCGACTTGGCGTACTCGACATCGGCCGGGGACTCGGCGAAGAAGACTTCCGGGTCGTACGAGCGGCAGGGGACGGGCACGCCGAGGTTCTCGATGGCGTCGTCGAGCGCGGTGAGCGCGGTGAGCGGGGCGAGGGAAGTCGGGGCAGTCAAGGCTGAGTCCTCCGTGAGACCGGGCGGGGTGATCGTTTGGGAAGGCGGTACGGACGGGGCGTGCGTATCGAGTTGCACGGTGGTTGTTTCCTCGTCGAGTCGTTCCGGCCGGTCGGCCGGGTGGCGGTTGCTGTCCCGAGGCCCCTCCGTTCTGCGTTTCCCGTTCGGGAAAAACAGAAGGGCCGCGGATCCCTGGTGGGGTTCCGCGGCCCTGGAGGCGCCTGCCTGATTCTGATCAGGCTGGATCACTCCAGGGTTCGAGCCCACGGAAGGCCCACATCGTGTGGTGCTGCGTCGTCTGCTTCTTGGCTCCGGCACCGGCTGCCGCAAAGGCGTAGGCCCTCGCCTGTGCCGTCGCTACTGCTGCTTCCGGTGCCTCGGTCGGTCGCTCATTGCGCGCCAGGACAGCCAGGCCCGCAAGGGACGCCAGACGGACGGCGGGAATGCCGGACAGACCGGTGCCAGGGAGCGAGAGGCCGAGCGGGCAGGGGGCGACGACCGAGCGATCGGTCATTTTGGTGAAGTTCATGAAGCTGGTCACTGGGCTCGCCTCCTCTCGGCGTCTCGGGGACCTGATGGCGCGAGGCCCGGTCCCTACGTATTCGGATAAGTACAGCACGGAATCAGGGCTTCAGAGAAGTCGCTGTTCCCGTGGTTAAGAACCTATGGGGATCTGCGGGGCATGCGCAAACTATTTTTCCGACGAGTTTGAATCAGTCTTCCTCGTCGGCCCTCTCAAGCTCCTGACCTGCACAGAGAGCCAGCACATCGGCCCCAAAACGCTCCAGCTTCCGCGCGCCGACCCCCGGGATGACGGCCAGTTCTCCCGCCTCGCCCGGAGCGGCCTCGGCGATGGCCATCAGCGTCTTGTCGGTGAAGACGCAGTACGCCGGCTGGCCCAGCTCCCGCGCCCGGTCCGCCCGCCAGTCGCGCAGGCGTTCGTACAGCCCCTCGTCCATGTCGGACGGGCAGTCCTCGCACCGCATCAGCTTCACCTCGCCGGCGTCGGTGAGGGTCTTCCCGCACACCCGGCACAGTGCCGAGCTCCGGCGCCTGCGCTTGGCGGCGCCGGCCGCGGCGCCGCCGGTGCCGCCAGGGCCGCGCGGAGCGCCCGCTCCACGGCTGCCCGAAGCCGGGGAACCCGGGCGCAGCCCGTTCAGGAAGCGGCTCGGGCGGCGCGAGGCCCTGCCGCCCGGGGAACGGGACAGTGCCCAGGACAGACCGAGGTGCAGGCGAGCGCGGGTGACTCCCACGTACAGGAGGCGTCGTTCTTCCTCGACCTGCTCGTCGGTCTTGGCGTAGGTGATCGGCATCATGCCCTCGGTGAGGCCGACCAGGAACACGGCGTCCCACTCCAGGCCCTTCGCGGAGTGCAGCGAGGCGAGGGTGACGCCCTGGACGGTCGGCGCGTGCTGGGCGGCGGCGCGCTCGTCGAGCTCGGTCACGAGGTCGGAGAGTGTCGCGGCGGGCCTGGCCTTAGCGAAGTCCTCGGCGAGACGGACCAGAGCGGCCAGTGACTCCCACTGGTCACGGACGGCGCCCGAGCCGGCCGGGGGCTGGGTGCTCCAGCCGCTGCCGCTGAGGACGGCGCGGGTCTGGGAGGGCAGGTCGACCACGTCGTCGAGCAGCGGGTCGTTGTTCCCGAACCGGGCGGCGCTGCGCAGGCCGTTGATCGCCTTGCGCACTTCCTGGCGCTCGAAGAACCGCTCCGCGCCCCGCAGCTGGTAGGGCACCCCCGCGTCGGCCAGGGCCTGTTCGTAGACCTCCGACTGGGCGTTGATGCGGTAAAGCACGGCGATCTCGCCGGCCGGGACTCCGGCGGCGACGAGGTCCCGGATGCGGCGGGCGGTGCCCTCTGCCTCGGCGGGCTCGTCGGCGTACTCGGTGTAGACCGGCTCGGGGCCCGCCTCCCGCTGGGAGACCAGTTCCAGCCGGTGCTCGGCGGCGCGGCCGCGGGCCTGGCCGAGCAGCCCGTTGGCCAGGTGCACGACCTGGGGCGTCGACCGGTAGTCGCGCACCAGCTTCACGACCGTCGCAGCCGGGTGCTTGGTGCGGAAGTCGAGCAGGTAATCGGGGGTGGCGCCGGTGAAGGAGTAGATCGTCTGGCTGGCGTCGCCGACGACGCACAGGTTCGGCCGGTCGCCCAGCCACAGTTCGAGCAGCCGCTGCTGGAGCGGGCTGACGTCCTGGTATTCGTCCACCACGAAGTGCTGGTACTGGCTGCGCACGTGGTCGGCGATGTCGTCACGGTCCTGGAGGATGCCGACGGTGAGCAGCAGCACGTCCTCGAAGTCGATCATGGCTCGGTCGCGCTTGAGCTGTTCGTACATCGCGTAGATCTGGGAGATCTCGGCCGCGTCGCGCGGAGTGTCCCGGCCGGCCTTGGCCGCCGCGGCCGGGTAGTCGCCGGGGACGGTCTGGGTGACCTTCGCCCACTCGATCTCGCCCGTCACGTCCCGCAGCTCGTTGCGGTCGAGGCGGACGCGGCAGCGCGCCGCCGCCTCGGCCACCAGCTGGATCTTTCGCTCGACGAGCCGGGGGAGGTCGCCACCGACTGCTTTCGGCCAGAAGTACTGCAGCTGGCGCAGCGCGGCGGAGTGGAAGGTCCGGGCCTGGACGCCGCCCGCGCCGAGCTGGCGGAGCCGCCCGCGCATCTCCCCCGCTGCCCGGTTGGTGAACGTGACGGCCAGCACACTGGCGGGCTGGAGAATTCCGGCGCGCACGCCGAACGCGATGCGGTGCGTGATGGCGCGCGTCTTGCCGGTGCCGGCCCCCGCCAGAACGCACACCGGACCGTGCAGGGCCTCCGCGACCTGGCGCTGCTCGGGGTCGAGCCCTTCGAGCACCGCGTCCGCCGACTCGGGGACCTGCGGGAAAAGAGAGGAGTGCGTTGCTGCTGTCACACAGCCATGCTCCCAGGTCGGGAGAGATGGGCGGTGCCGTTGTCCACAGGGGCAGGGAGCCAGTAGTACCGGAGGGAGCCAGTAGTACCGGTGCGGGAATGGCCTCGCCGTCGCGTACGTTCAGCTTCTGGGATTACGGACCCCCAGCCGAGCAAAGGAGCGCCGAGGACATGCAGGGCACTGTGACGATGTACAGCACCACGTGGTGCGGCTACTGCCGTCGGCTCAAGAGCCAGATGGACCGCGAGGGCATCGCGTACAACGAGATCAACATCGAGCAGGACCCGGAGTCCGCGGCGTTCGTCGAGAAGGCCAATGGCGGAAACCAGACGGTCCCGACCGTGCTCGTGATCCCCCACCAGGGCGAGCAGTCGGTCATGACCAACCCCAGCCTCGCGCAGGTCAAGCAGGCACTGGGCGTCTGAGGTCCACCGTGCGGCCGGACGCCGTACGGGCCGCGAACACATGTCGAGGGCCCCCGCACACGGTGCGGGGGCCCTCGACGTGCTCGTTCTACGGGTTCAGCGGCTTCGGCAGGGGCTTGCCGTACCAGAGCTCCACCAGGCGGGCGGCGATCGAGATGCCCGACGGGGGGAGGATCTCGCCGCTCTCGATGGCGCCGCGCAGGTCGTCCCTGGAGAACCAGCGCGCCTCCTCGATCTCCTCGCCGTCCACGTTGATCTCCGACGACGTGGCACGCGCCATGAAGCCCAGCATCAGGCTGGACGGGAAGGGCCACGGCTGGCTGGCGACGTACTCGACCCGGCCGACGGTGACGCCCGCCTCCTCGAAGACCTCACGCGCCACCGACTCCTCGATCGTCTCGCCGGGCTCCACGAAGCCCGCGAGGGTCGAGAACCGGCCTTCCGGCCAGTGCACCTGACGGCCGAGGAGCGCCCGGTCCTCCTCGTCGGTGACCAGCATGATCACGGCCGGGTCGGTGCGCGGGTAGTGCTCGGCGCCGCACGCCTGGCAGCGGCGGATGTGCCCGGCCGCCGCGATGACGGTGCGCTCGCCGCAGCGCGAGCAGAAACGGTGGAGCCGCTGCCAGTTCTCCAGGGCGACGGCGTGGACCATCAGGCCCGCGTCGCGCGGGTCGAGCAGGAGCCCCGCCTCGCGCAGGCCGGCGGGGCGCGCGGACTGGTCCATGCGGCCCGGCAGGGAGTCCTTCTGGAGCGCGAAGTAGCTGACGCCCTCCTCGTCCGTACCGAGGAAGTAGCGGTGCGTCTCGGTGACCGGGGCCTCGAAGGCCGGGGTCATCACCAGCTCGGTGCGCCCGTCCGGGGTGTCGTCGATCAGCGCCTGCCCGCCGGAGACCACGAAGACGCGGGTGGTGGGGTGGCTCCAGGCGGCGGCCAGCCACGCCTCGTCGAGGCGGTGGTGCGCGGCGCGGTCGATGCCGCTCGGGGCGGTGAGCCCGATGGGCGGGTCCTGGACGCCGGCCTTCCCGGCGGCGCCGAGCGCGCTGTCCGTGCTGACTGTGTCCGCCGTGGTGCCGGTGGGCGCCGGGGTGCCGGTGGGCACCGGGGTGCCGGTGGTCGCCGTGGTCGCCGTGCTGTCCGCGGTCGGTGCCGTGTGGTCGGTCGAGGTGCTCACAGGTGCTTCCAACTCCCCCTGGTGTATTCGGACGGTCTTGAGGTTCAGGAGGCGCGCCAGTGCGCCGCGAGGTCGCCCCACAGGTAGGCGGTGGTTTCGACGCCCTTGAGCAACAGGTCGAGCTCGACCTTCTCATTGGGCGAGTGCCAGCCGTCGGACGGTACCGAGACTCCCAGGAAGAGCACCGGCGCACCGAGCACGTCCTGAAGGTCGGCGGCGGGTCCCGAGCCCCCCTCGCGCGTGAAGAGGATCTCCTGGCCGAAAGCACGGCCCATGGCCCGTACGACGGACTGGAGGGCGGGGTGGTCGAGCGGCGTCAGGCACGGGCGGGTGGCGGCGCCGAACGTGATCTCGTGGCGGATGCCGGCCGGGACGCGTGACGCGACCCAGTCGGCGACGGCGCGCTCGATCTTCTCCGGCTCCTGGCCGGCGACCAGGCGGAACGACAGCTTCAGATGCGCGGAGGACGGCACGATGGTCTTCCCGCCGGGGCCCTGGTAGCCGCCGCCGATGCCGTTGACCTCGGCGGTCGGACGGGCCCAGACGCGCTCCAGGGTGGTGTGGCCCGCCTCGCCGAGAGTGGCCCGCGACTTGGCCGTACGCAGCCACGCGGCCTCGTCGAAGGGCAGCTCGGCGAAGAGTGCGCGCTCGCGGTCCGTGAGCTCGACGATGCCGTCGTAGAAGCCGGGGACCGTGACGTGCTCGTTCTCGTCGTGGAGCGCGGCGACGAGGCGGGCGGCGACGGTGGCCGGGTTGGGGACGGCGCCGCCGAAGGATCCCGAGTGGATGTCCTGGTCGGGGCCGTACAGGTCGATCTCGCAGTCGGCCACGCCCCGCATGCCGGTGCAGACGGTCGGGGTGTCCTCGGACCACATGCCGGTGTCGGAGACGATCACCGCGTCGGCGGCGAGGCGCTCCGCGTGCTCCTCGACGAGGGCGCGGAAGTGCGGCGATCCGGACTCCTCCTCACCCTCGACGAGCAGCTTCAGGTTGACGGCGGGGGCGGTGCGGCCGGTGGCGGCGAGGTGGGCCCGTACGCCGAGGGTGTGGAAGAACACCTGTCCCTTGTCGTCGGCGGCGCCGCGGGCGTAGAGCCGGCCGTCGACGATCTCCGGCTCGAAGGGGTCGGTGTGCCAGCCGTCCTCGCGGGCGGCGGGCTGCACGTCGTGGTGCCCGTAGACGAGCACGGTGGGGGCGGCCGGGTCGCCGCTGGGCCACTCGGCGAAGACCGCCGGGGCGCCCGCGGTCGGCCAGATCTCGGCGACCGGGAATCCGGTCTCCCTGAGCTTCCCGGCGAGCCATTCGGCGCTGCGCCGTACGTCGGCGGCGTGGTCCGGCTGGGCCGACACGGACGGGATGCGCAGCCACTCGGCGAGGTCGCCGAGGAAGGAAGCACGGTGCGTGTCTATGTACGTGCGGACGACGCTGTCCGGGGTGTCGCTCATGGCCCCGAGCCTATCCGGCCCCCGGACCCGGCTCGTCCAGGAGGATGCGCTCCAGCTCGGCACGGCCAGGGAGGCGGGCGGGACGTGCGACTTCTCCGGTGCGTACGTAGAGGAACGCGGCACCGACGGATTCGAGGGGCAGGTCGTACTGCTCCGCCCACGCGAGGCGGTAGACGGCGAGCTGGAGGGGGTCGGCGGCGCGGGTGCGGCTGGTCTTCCAGTCGACGATCTCGAACGCGCCGGTCTCCTCGTCGCGGTACACGGCGTCTATACGGCCCCGGACGACGCGGCCCGCAAGGGTGAGGTGGAAGGGGGCCTCGACGCGGTACGGGGTGCGGCGGGCGTACGGGGTGCGGTCGAACGCCTCCTTGAGCGCGGCCAGGTCGCGCTCGTCCGCGATCTCGGCCTCCGTCTCGTCGCCGCCGGGCAGCTCGTCCGGGCCGAGCATGGGCAGCGGCAGCTCCTCGAAACGCGACTCCACCCAGGCGTGGAACCGGGTCCCGCGCCGGGCGGCGGGCTGGGGCGGGCGCGGCATGGGCCGGGCGAGCTCCTGGGCGAAGCCGTCGGGGTCGGCGGCGAGGCGCAGGAGCTGCGACGCGGTGAGGGACGGCGGCACCGCGACGTCGCGCGTGGTGGACCGCGCACGGCGCAGCTCGCCGGCGAGGGCGTCGAGATCCCGGTCCCAGGAGGCGACGGCGCGGGCCTCCTCGGGGGTGAGTCCTTCCGGCGCCTCCGCGCGGGGGCGGGGCGCACGGAGCCGGGGGTCCGCCGTGCGCCGCGAGACGGCGGCCCCGGGCGACTCCGGTGACGAGGTGCCGGGCGGCGGGTCCGCGGGGTGCGGGCGGGCGCGTACGGCGTCGTGGTGCGGCGCGGGCGGTACGGCGCTCGCGTGCCCGGCGCCGTCGGCCGGCTCCGCCCGCGCGTGCGTCCGGGCGCCGGGTACGGCGCCGGGCGGGAGGGAGACCCGCTGCCGGGCGCCCTCGTCCGCCGGTTCCCGGGCCTCTTCGTCACGCTTGTCGAGCCGAGGCTCGGCATGGTCGTGTGCATCGGCGCCGGTCGTGGTGCGGGCTGTGACCTCGTCGCGCCGGCCCGTCGCGGAGGCGGCGCTGCGCGCGGCGCCGTTCTCCGTCCCGGCCAAGGGGTACGTCCCGGCCAGGGGGTACGCCCCGCTGCCGGTCTCGGGCTCCGCTCCGGGGTGTGCCTGCGTCCCGGGCGCCGGGTCCGCGTCGACGGGAGTTTCCACGGCCGGGGTGACGTACGGGAGGGGTGCCGGACGTTCCGTGAGCAGGGCGTCCCAGTCGGCCGGCGGCGCGTCGTGGTCCGGTTCGATGCCGGCATCGAAATCCGGCTCGAAGTCGTGCTGGAAATCCGGCTCGAACTCCGGCTCCATCGGCTCGTCGAAGCCGGCGGGCGGCTCCCCCACCGCCTCCGCCTCGTCGGCCCGTGCCGTCGCCAGGCTTCTCAGGTGGGCCATGACCGTCTCCGCCGCCCGGCGGCGCCGGGCCAACGACTCCGGGTCCAGCGGCAGCGGCCAGGCGCGGTCCGTCGCCGCCTCGCGCAGGGACGGGTTCTCCTCGTCCGCCGCCGGCTCGTCCGCCCACGCCTCGATCTCGCCGAATCCGGCCGCGCAGTGGTCGTACAGCGCCCGCAGGAAGCCGGAGGGGCCGCGCGGCTTCTTCTGGGTCGGGCCCCACCAGTGCCCCGAGCCCAGCAGCAGCGAACGGGGGCGGGTGAACGTGACGTACCCCAGGCGCAGTTCCTCGGTGTGCTGGTGGGCCTTCATCGCGTCCTTGAATGCCTTGACGCCCTTGGCGTCCCAGTCGTCGACGTCCGGCAGCGTCTTCGCGTCGCCGCGCAGCGCGTGCGGGAGGACCTTCGCCTGGGAGGTCCACGCGTCGCGCGACTGCTCGCTGGGGAAGTGGCCGGTGACCAGGCCCGGCACCGCCACGACGTCCCACTCCAGCCCTTTGGACTTGTGGGCGGTGAGGACCTTGACGGTGTTCTCACCGCCGGGCAGGGCGTTGTCCAGGCCCTTCTCGTACTGGGCGGCGGTCCGCAGGAAGGCGAGGAAGGCCAGCAGGCTCGCCTCGCCGTCGAGCACGGCGAATCCCGCCGCGACGTCCAGGAAGTTGCTCAGCGTCTCGCGCCGGCGGGCAGCCAGGGCGTGCGGCGAGGCGGACAGTTCCACTTCGAGGCCCGTCGTCGCGAGCACCCGGTGCAGGACGTCCATCAGCGGGTCCGCGAGCGAGCGCCGCAGGTCCCGCAGTTCGGCCGCGAGGCGGGCGAAACGGACCCGGGCGTCCGCCGAGAAGGGCAGGCCGTCGTCCGGTCCGCCGCCGGACTCCAGGAACGTGTCGAGCGCGTCCGCCAGGGAGACGACCTCCGCCGGGTCCACTCCCTCGACCGCCTCGGCCAGCCTGCCGTCGGGGTCGGCGTCGGGGTCGGCGCCCCGCTCGCGGTGCACGAGCAGGCGGGCGCGGCGTCCGAGCAGCGCCAGGTCGCGCGGGCCGATGCGCCAGCGCGGTCCGGTGAGGATCCGTACGAGCGAGGCGTTGGCGCCGGGGTCCTGGAGGACTTCACAGACGGCGACCAGGTCCGCGACCTCCGGGAGGTGGAGCAGGCCGGAGAGACCGACCACCTCGACCGGTACGTCGCGGTCCACGAGCGCGCCCTGGATCTCCGCGAAGTCACCCGCCGTACGGCACAGGACGGCGATCTCGCCCGGCTCCTTTCCCGTACGGACGAGGTGGGCAACCGAGTCGGCCAGCCACGCGATCTCCTCCCCGTGGGTGGGCAGCAGGGCGCAGCGGACGATGCCGTCGCGCTCGGCGCCGGGGGCCGGGCGCAGGGCCTCCACGCCCTCGTGCATGGCACGCAGGGGGACGGCCAGGCCGTTGGCCAGGTCGAGGAGGCGGCCGCCGCTGCGGCGGTTCTCGCTGAGCGAGTAGCGGGCGGCGGGGCTCCCGTCGGCGTACGGGAAGTGCGCCGGGAAGTCGTCGAGGTTGGCGACGGACGCGCCGCGCCAGCCGTAGATCGCCTGGCAGGGGTCGCCGACCGCCGTCACCGCGTGCCCGGTGCCGCCGCCGAACAGTCCGGACAGGAGCAGGCGCTGGGCGACGGACGTGTCCTGGTACTCGTCCAGCAGGACCACCCGGAACTCGTCGCGCAGAATCCGGCCGGCCTCCTCGCTGGTGAGCGCGAGTTCGGCGGAGAGCGCGATCTGGTCACCGAAGTCGAGGAGGTCGCGGCTGCGCTTGGCCTCGCGGTAGCGGGCGGTGAGGTCGAGGAGTTCGAGGCGGCCGGCGGCGGCCTCGGGGATCTTGCGCAGGTCGGCGTTGGAGAGCTTGACGGACGCGAGGGTGTGCAGCAGCGCGGTGTCGTACGCCGCGAGGCGGGCCGGCTTCACCAAGTGCTCGGCCAGCTCGGCGTCCAGTGCGAGCAGGTCGCTGACCAGCGACGGGAACGACTTCGTGAGCGCCGGGTACGGTCCCGGCGCCTCCCGCAGCACCCGCGCGGCGAGCTGGTAGCGGGTGGCGTCGGCGAGGAGGCGGGCGGTCGGTTCGACGCCGATGCGCAGCCCGTGCTCGGCGAGGAGCTGCCCGGCGAAGGCGTGGTACGTCGAGATCCGGGGTTCGCCGGGAGGATTGTCGGGGTCGATGAGGTCGGGGTCGGTCACCCCGGCGCGCACCAGCGCCTTGCGGACGCGCTCGGCCAGCTCACCGGCCGCCTTGTTGGTGAAGGTGAGCCCGAGCACCTGCTCGGGCGCG
The DNA here is from genome assembly GCF_056429965.1 of Streptomyces sp. NPDC046122. Classification (NCBI taxonomy): domain Bacteria; kingdom Bacillati; phylum Actinomycetota; class Actinomycetes; order Kitasatosporales; family Streptomycetaceae; genus Streptomyces; species Streptomyces sp. NPDC046122. The sequence goes on from NZ_JBWKLQ010000001.1 coordinate 604,942, forward strand.
ACCTGCCCGGTGCCAACCAGCCACACCACGCGCGCGGCCATGACCGTCGTCTTGCCCGAACCGGCTCCGGCCACGATGACCTGCGGGGCAGGCGGTGCGGTGATGCACGCCATCTGCTCCGGGGTGAACGGGATGCCGAGGAGCTCTTTGAGCTCCTCGGGGTCGGTGATTCGGGCTGACACCCCAGAGAGGCTATCCGCCCCCACCGACAACCACGTTCCGTGAGCGCGGGGCTACGCGGTCGCCGGGCCGGCCCGGCGTCCACGTCGCGTGGCCCACCGGCTACTCGACGACGTGGCGTCCTTCCGGCTGCGCGCTGCACGAGGCGCGGAACGCGCAGTGGGTGCAGTGCTGGCCGGTCGCCGGGCTGAAGCGTTCGTCGAGCACCCGCCCGGCGGCGGTGGCGAGGAGATCTCCGACCCACTCCCCCGCCAGCGGCTCCTGCGCCTGGATCTTGGGGAGCGCGTCGCCGCCGTCCTTCTTGGCGGCCGCCTGCCGCAGCTGCACGAGTTCGGCGCCGCCGGGCTGGGGGCGCGTTCCCCCGAACGCCTCGTCGACGGCTCCTTCCCGTACGGCGAGCTGGTAGACGGCGAGCTGCGGGTGGCGGGCCACCTCGTCGCGCGTGGGGGCCGCCTTGCCCGTCTTGAAGTCGACGACGTAGGCGCGGCCCTCGGCGTCCGTCTCCACGCGGTCCATGGAGCCGCGGATGCGCACCTCGTACTCACCGCCGGCCTCCAGGGTCACGTCGAAGTCGTGCTCGGTGGCCACCGGGGTGCGGCCGCCGCGGTCCATGACGTGCCACTGGAGGAAGCGTTCGAGCGCCACGCGCGCGTGCTCCTTCTCCTGCTGCGACTTCCAGGGGGCGTCGAAGGCCAGGGCGTCCCAGACGGAGTCCAGGCGTTCCATGAGTACCGCGAGATCGGCGGGCGTACGGCCCGACGCGACCTCGTCGGCGAGGACGTGCACGACGTTGCCGAAGCCCTGGGCGGCGGTCGCGGGAGCGTCCGCCTTGACCTCGCGTCCGAGGAACCACTGGAGGGAGCACGTGTTCGCGAGCTGGTCGAGTGCGCTTCCCGAGAGCGCCACGGGCTGGTCGCGGTCGCGCAGGGGGACGGCGCTGTGCGTCGGGTCGTACAGGCCCCACCAGCGGTACGGGTGCGCCGAGGGGACCAGCGGCTGGCCGTCCTCGTCCGCGAGCGCGGCCAGCCGTGCCAGGCGGCGGGCGGCGGCGTCGCGCAGGGCGGGGGTCGCCGCCGGGTCGACCGTGGTGGCGCGCAGTTCGGCCACCAGGGCCGCTACGGCGAGGGGGCGCCGGGGCCGCCCCGTGACGTCCCTGGGCTCGACGCCGAGCTCGTTGAGGAAGCGGGAGGGCTGGTCGCCGTCGTCGGCGGGCGCCTTGACGGCGGTGACGACCAGACGCTCGCGGGCGCGGGTGGCGGCGACGTAGAACAGGCGGCGTTCCTCGGCGAGGAGGGCGCCGGGGGTGAGGGGCTCGGCGAGCCCGTCGCGGCCGATCCTGTCCGCTTCGAGGAGGGAACCCCGGCGGCGCAGGTCCGGCCACAGCCCTTCCTGCACGCCGGCCACGACGACGAGCCGCCACTCCAGCCCCTTCGACCGGTGCGCGGTCATCAGGCGTACGGCGTCGGGGCGTACGGCCCGCTTGCCGAGGGTGTCGGCGGCGATGTCCTGGGCGTCGAGCTCCTCCAGGAAGTTGAGTGCGCCCCGGCCGCCGGAGCGTTCCTCGGCGCGGGCCGCGGTGTCGAAGAGCGCGCACACGGCGTCGAGGTCGCGGTCGGCGTTGCGGCCGGCCGCGCCGCCGCGCAGAGCGGCGCGTTCGAGGCGCCCGGGCCAGGAGGTGCCGTCCCACAGCTCCCACAGCGCCTCCTCGGCGGTGCCGCCCGCTTCGAGGAGGGTGCGCGCCTTGCGCAGGAGCGCGCCGAGTCGCTGGGCGCCGCGGGCGTACGCCGGGTCGTGCGCGGCCAGGCGCTCCGGTTCGGCCAGGGCGCGCGCGAGCAGCTCGTCGGAGGGCGGCGGCAGCCGGTTCCCGGCGGCGCGCTCCTCGTCGCGCAGGGCGCGGCCGAGACGGCGGAGGTCGGCGGTGTCCATACCGGCGAGCGGCGAGGCGAGCAGCTCGGCGGCGACCTCGGTACTGAGCCAGGTGGTGATGGAGGGCGGGGTGCGGCTCCCGTCGGACGCGGCGTCCTGGCGGCCGTCGGCGGACGTGCTGTGCTCGTTCCCGCCGTCGGCGGACGTGCTGTGCTCGTTCCCGCCGTCGGCGGACGTGATGTTCTCAGCCCCTCCCTCACCGGCGTCGGCGTCCTGGCGGCCGTGGCCGGACTCGACGTGCTCGTCCCCGTCCTCAGCGGCGTCCGCCCCGGCGGCGGTCGGCACGGCATCGGCGTCCGCCCCGCCGCCGGTCGCCCTGCCGGCGGTGCCGGCCGGTGCGGCCACCGCTGCTTCGGCCACCGCCCGCAGGGCCGTCAGGAGCGGGGTCACGGCCGGCTCGTGGCGCAGGGCCAGGTCGTCGCCGTCGATCTCCAGGGGGACGCCCGCGGAGGTGAGGGCCCGTCGTACGGCGGGGATCGTACGACCGCCCGCCCGGACCAGTACCGCCATCTCGTTCCACGGCACGCCCTCCTCCAGGTGGGCGCGGCGCAGGATGTCCGCGATGTTGTCGAGCTCGGTGCCCGCCGTCGGGTACGTGTAGACCTCCGCGCGGCCCCCTTCGCGTACCGGGACCAGCTCCCTGTGCGCCCGCACCTTCTCGGCCGGCAGGCGCGTCAGGGGCATGCGGCGGGTGAGCAGACGGGTGGCCTCCAGGAGGCCGGCTCCCGAGCGGCGGGAGGTCGTCAGCACCTCCACCGGGGAAGGGCTTCCGTCCGTTCCCCGGAACGTGTCCGGGAAGTCGAGGATGCCGCCGACGTCCGCTCCCCGGAACGCGTAGATCGACTGGTCGGGGTCGCCGAAGGCCACCAGGGTGCGGCCGGAACCGGCCAGCGCCCGCAGGAGGCGGACCTGCGCGGGATCGGTGTCCTGGTACTCGTCCACGAAGACCGCGTCGTACCGCGCGCTCAGCCGGCCGGTCAGTTCCGCCTGCTCGGCGAGCAGCACCGCGCGGTGGACCAGCTCGGCGTAGTCGAGAACGCCCTGCATGTCGAGTACGTCGAGGTACTCGGCCAGGAAGGCCGCCGCGGCCTTCCAGTCGGGCCGCCCGGTACGGGCCGCGAACGCTCCCAGGGAGTCGGGTCCGAGCCCCAGCTCGCGGCTGCGCGCCAGGACCGCGCGCACCTCGTCGGCGAAGCCGCGCGTAGTGAGGCAGGCCCTCAGTTCGTCCGGCCAGTGGACGGGGGCGGGCCGGCCCTCACGCTCCAGGTCGACGTGGCCCGCGAGCAGGTCGCGTACGGCGACGTCCTGCTCGGGGCCGGACAGCAGGCGCAGCGGTTCGCTGAAGAGGTCGCTGTCCTGGTGCGCGCGGACCAGGGCGTAGCAGAAGGAGTGGAAGGTGGTCGCCTGCGGCCCGTACGCGCCGCCGAGCCGCAGCGCCATCCGGTCGCGCAGTTCCACGGCCGCCTTGCGGCTGAAGGTGAGCACCAGGACGCGCTCCGGGTCGGCCCCCTTGGCGACGCGCGCGGCGACCGCCTCCACCAGGGTCGTCGTCTTGCCGGTGCCCGGTCCGGCGAGGACGAGCAGCGGCCCGCCGGCGTGGTCAACCACGGCGCGCTGTCGTGCGTCCAGAAGAGGAGGGTCCACCGGGCCCGGCCGGGTACGCACCAGTCGGTACGCGCCCGGAGTCCGCTGCCGTGCCTGGAGGTGCGGCGGATTCCAGGCGGAACCCGCGGTGCCGGAGACACCTGCGGTATCCGGGGTACCCGGGGGAAGGGAGGAGCTCACGTGGATCGCCGGTCCTGGTGGGTGTACGGGGTGACTTGCCGCCTGGCGCGGGGCGCGGTGCCCGCGGGACGGACGGTGGGCGCGTGCCGCGTCCGCACGACGCTACGCCAGTGGACGCCCGGGACGCAGCGGCTCCGCCTTCTGTCCCGCCCCGCGGCCCCGTCGGCGGGCCGCCCGGCACCCCGTCCGGTCGGGGCTTCGCCCGCCGCGGCCACGGATGCAGGAAGCTGTCAGGTGTGAGTCGTGTGAGCTTGTGCACTTCCGCCGGAGCCGGCCGCTCCGCCGTCCCACCGCGCCCGCTTCATGTCCAGCCGCGGCACGTGGGTCCCGGACTGCCGGGAGGCCGTCCGCAGCGGGGTTCCCTCCGCGCGGTAGTGCCCGAGCGCCCGCAGCTCGTGGCCGGGCAGCAATACGCCGTCGGAACGCACCACCCGCCACCAGGGCGCGCCACCGCCGTAGAGCGCCATGACCCGCCCCACCTGGCGCGGGCCGCCCTCCTCCAGCCACTCGGCGACGTCCCCGTACGTCATCACCCGGCCGGGTGGAATCGTCTCCGCCACCTCCAGTACGCGTTCGGCGTACTCGGGGAGTTCGGGGAGTTCCGGCTCGTCGCTCATCCGGTCCATCCTGCACCACGGCACCGACAGAGCACGCTGCTCCATGGGGCGTATCCCACCCGTGCACCACACCGCACGCCCCGGCGATGCACCCTGATGCCCCCCTCCGTCATCCGGTCATGCCACCATCATCCGGGCGGTGACAGGTGATACGAGATCAAGAAGAAACGACGAAGGAGCAGGGAGTGCAGCCTCCCCCGGTGGCGAGCACCCCTGGCGCCGAGTCGCACCCTGACGCACCCGAAAGGCCCACCGAGACCATGGACAGCGGGCCCGAGGGAAGCCACATCGACCGCGTCTCCGGCGACGAGCCGCTGCTCGCCGCGCGCGTGCACCGCCCCTCCGACCTGGTGCGACTGCTCGTCGGCGTGCTCGGCATCATCTGTGTGCTCGCCGTCGCGGCCTTCGCGCACGGCACCGCGTCCGGGCTCGAGCAGGACATCAGCAAGGGCACGGGCCAGACCCCCGACGTCTTCATCAAGCTGGCCGGCCTGATCTCCAGCATCGCCGTACTGATCCTCCCGGTCGCCTTCGCGATCGAGCGGCTCATCAAGCGCGACGGGCTGCGGATCGCGGACGGCGTGCTCGCGGCCGTACTCGCGCACGGTGTGGCGCTCGCCACGGACCTGTGGGTGTCCGAGTCGGCGCCCGAGACGATCAGGCAGTCGCTCACCCAGGCGACGGCGAGCGGGGAACTCACCGATCCCGTGCACGGGTACCTCGCCCCTGTCATCGCGTACATGACGGCGGTCGGCATGGCCCGCAGGCCGCGCTGGCGCGTGGCGCTGTGGGCGGTGCTGCTGCTCAACTCGTTCGCCGTGCTGGTCGGCCGGCAGACCACCCCGTTCTCGATCATCGTGACCGTGCTGATCGGCTGGACGGTCGCCTACGGGACGCTCTACGCCGTCGGGTCGCCGAACGTGCGGCCCACCGGGCAGACCCTCCTCGCGGGGCTGCGGCACGTCGGCTTCCGCCCGGTGACGGCCATGCGCGCCGAGGACGTGCCCGATTCGCCGGAGCAGGGCGACCGGGGCCGCCGCTACCTCGTCACCCTGGAGGACGGGCCGCCGCTCGACGTCACCGTCGTCGACCGCGAACAGCAGGCGCAGGGCTTCTTCTACCGCGTCTGGCGCCAGGTGACCCTGCGCGGCATCACCCAGCGCCGCTCGATCCAGTCGCTGCGCCAGGCCCTGGAGCAGGAGGCGCTGCTCGCGTACGCCGCGATCGCCGCCGGGGCCAACGCGCCGAAGCTGATCGCCACGTCCGAGCTCGGCCCGGACGCCGTGATGCTCGTGTACCAGCACCTGGGCGGCCGGTCGCTGGACTCGCTGCCCGACGAGGAGATCACCGACGAGCTGCTGCGCGGGGCCTGGCGCCAGGTCAAGGCCCTCCAGTCGCGCCGTATCGCCCATCGCCGGCTGGTCGGCGACGCGCTCCTGGTGGATCGTTCCGGCAGGGTGATCCTGACGGATCTGCGCGGCGGTGAGATCGCCGCGGGCGACGTCGTCCTGCGGATGGACGTCGCGCAGCTCCTGACGACGCTCGGACTGCGCGCGGGCGCCGAGCGGGCGGTGGCCGCCGCCGTGGAGGTGCTGGGCCCGGACGCGGTCGCCGACAGCCTTCCGCTGCTGCAGCCGATCGCGCTGAGCCGCTCCACACGGGCGACGCTGCGCAGACTGGCGCGTGAACGGTCGCAGCGGGAGCGCGAGGCGGTGATCGAGGCGTCCCACGCCGCGAAGGCGGCGGAAGGCGGCCCCGACGAGGCGGCGCCGTCCGGCGGACGCAAGGACGTGCGGGCCGAGAAGAAGGCCGAGAAGGACGCCATAGAGGTGGCGCTGGAACAGGCACGGGAAGAGGACCTGCTCTCGCAGATCCGCCACCAGGTGCTGCTGATCCGCCCGCAGGCACTGGTCGAGCCGGCCCGTCTGGAACGCATCCGGCCGCGCACGCTCGTCAGCGTCATCGCCGGGGCGTTCGTCGCGTACTTCCTGATCTCGACGCTGATGGCCAACGACGTCAGCGACGCGATCGCGACGGCGGACTGGCGGTGGGCCGCGGTGGCCGTGCTGTTCTCCGCGCTGAGCTATCCGGCGGCGGCCATGAGCCTGCTCGGCTTCGTGCCCGAGAAGGTGCCTTTCTGGCGCACCGTGGGGGCGCAGGTGGCCGGCTCCTTCGTGAAGCTGGTCGCGCCTGCGGCGATCGGCGGTGTGGCACTGAACACGCGCTTCCTCCAGCGCGCCGGGGTCCGTCCCGGGCTGGCGGTGGCGAGTGTCGGCGCGTCTCAGCTGTTCGGTCTCGCCAGCCACATCACGCTGCTGATGGTCTTCGGCTACGTCACGGGCACGCAGCACACGCCCACGCTCTCGCCGTCCAGGACGGTGATCGCCGGGCTCCTGACGGCGGCCGTGCTGGCACTGGTGGTGACGGCCGTGCCGTTCCTGCGACGGTTCGTGGTGACGCGGGTGCGGTCGTTGTTCGCGGGTGTGGTTCCGCGCATGCTCGACGTACTCCAGCGGCCCCAGAAGCTGATCACCGGCATCGGCGGGATGCTGCTGCTGACCGCGGCCTTCGTGATGTGCCTGGACGCTTCGGTCCGCGCCTTCGACAGCGACGTCCAGCTGAGCTACGCCACCATCGCGGTGGTGTTCCTGACCGCCAACGCCCTGGGCTCCGCCGTGCCGACGCCCGGCGGTGTCGGCGCGGTCGAGGGGGCGCTCATCGCGGCTCTGACGTTCGCCGGGCTCGGGGGCGGCGTCGCGACCTCGGCGGTGCTGCTGTACCGGTTGCTGACGTTCTGGCTGCCGGTGCTGCCGGGGTGGCTGTTCTTCAACCACCTGACCCGCAAGGGCCAGCTCTAGGAACGCGCCGCGCGCGCGTACGGCCACCTGTCCCTCCGGGGACGAGCCCGGACGGCTCCTGGGACGGGGCGCCGTCGCGTACGCCGTCCGAATGGCGCTCCCGGGGCGCACGCTCCCACGCCCCGTCGCACGATGGACGCATGCCGACCTCCGCCGCCCTGCGTGCCACGGCCGTCCTCGCCGCCGCCGTTCTCGTGTCCCTCGCCGGCTGTTCCGACGACGGCGACAAGGGGAAGGAAGCGAGCAGCAGCGACGGCCTGGCGGCTCAGAAGCTCGACTGGACGCAGTGCCCCGCGCCGTCGGCGGCGGAGGGCGGCGGCCCGTCCCCCTCGCCCCTGCCGGGCGGCGGCACCTGGCAGTGCGCCTTCATGGACGTCCCGCGCGACTACGCGAAGCCCGACGGAGACACGATCGAGCTGGCGCTCGTGCGGGCGAAGGCCCGCGACCCGGAGAACCGCATCGGCTCCCTCGTCTTCAACTTCGGCGGTCCCGGCGGCTCGGGCGTGACCGGCCTGCCCTCCCTGGCCGCCGACTACGAGCGCCTGCGCTCCCGCTACGACCTGGTCAGCTTCGACCCGCGCGGCGTCGGCCGCAGCGTGGGCGTCCAGTGCCAGGACGACGAGGAACTCGACGCGTACTACGCCGAGGACAGCACCCCGGACGACGCCGCCGAGGAGAAGACCCTCACCGACGGTCTCGCGGAGTACTCCGCCGCCTGCGAGGAGAACTCGGGCGACGAGCTCCCGTACGTCGGCACCACCAACGCGGCCCGCGACATGGACCTCCTGAGGCAGGTCCTCGGTGACGACAAGCTGCACTACTTCGGCATCTCGTACGGCACCGAACTGGGCGGCGTCTACGCCCACTTGTTCCCGAAGAAGGTCGGCAGGGCGGTCTTCGACGCGGTCGTCGACCCCGCGCAGCCCTCCGAGCGGGGATCGCTCGGCCAGGCCAGGGGCTTCCAGCTCGCCCTGGACAACTTCGCGAAGGACTGCGTGGCGCGCGGCGACGAGTGCGCGCTGCCCGGCAACAGCGTGCGGGAGATCGAGGAGTTCGTCGTCGGCCTTCTGAAGCGGCTCGACGAGAAGCCCGTCAAAGGCATCGGCGACCGCGAGCTGACGCAGTCCCACGCCGCCAACGGGATCATCCAGACGCTCTACTCCAAGGAGTACTGGAAGTACCTGGAGCAGGGCCTCGACGAGGCGGACGGCGGCAACGGCGAGTTGCTGCTGAGCCTCTCCGACTCCCTCAACGGCCGGAATCCCGACGGTTCGTACAGCAACATCGGCGCCGCGAACGCCGCCATCAACTGCGTGGACGACAAGTCGCGCTTCGACCTGGCGCAGACGAAGGCGAAGCTCCCCGAATTCCGCGCGGCCTCGCCGGTCTTCGGCGAGTTCCTCGGCTGGGGGCTGCTGGGCTGCTCCGCGTGGCCGGTGGAGGGTCAGTGGGACACGCCCGATGTGAGCGCGCCCGGCTCGGCCCCCATCCTCGTCATCGGGACCACCGGCGACCCGGCGACGCCCTACGCGGGTGCGAAGAAGATGGCCGAGGAGCTCGGCAGGGGTGTCGGCATCGAGCTGACGTACAAGGGCGAGGGCCACGGGGCGTACAACGGCGGAGACGCCTGCGTGCAGCGGGCGGTGGACGCGTACCTGCTGAGGGGCAAGGTGCCGGCCGACGGGACGGTGTGCCCGTAGGGCGGCCGGCGGGGCCTGCCGGGCGGACGGGCGACGCGACTGTCAGTGGGGCCGCCTAGGATTGCGAATCAGTTTTCGAGTCCTGGGTTCATGTGGGGGCCACGATGGCGCATCTCGTACGGGCGGTCGCCCTGGCAGCCGCCGCGTTCCTCACGGCGGGAGCGGCCGCCGGCTGCGGCAGCGGCAGCGGCAGCGGCAGCGGCAGCGGTGGAACCACGGACCGTGCCGCGCCCTCCGCGTCGGCCGCCTCGCCCACGTCGGCCGCTCCCACCGGCCGGGGCCCCGCCGAGGGCGCCGACGACCGCCTGCCGGCCCTCCCCGCCGGACTCACCGGCCAGCGGCTCCGCTGGAAGCCGTGCGCCGCGCCGGACGGGGCGGGAGGCTCCCCGGCGCCCGGCGGTGACTGGCGGTGCGCCACCCTCACCGCGCCCCTGGACTACCGGGATCCGGGAGGGGCGACGCTCGGCATCGCGCTGATCCGCTCGAAGGCCACCGACAGCGACCGCCGCCTCGGCTCGCTGCTGTTCAACTTCGGCGGGCCGGGCGGCTCGGGGGTCGCGGCGATGCCCGGGCACGCGCCGGCCTTCGCCTCCCTGCACACGCGGTACGACCTGGTGAGCTTCGACCCGCGCGGCGTCGCCGGGAGTTCCGCCGTCGTCTGCCGGGACGACCGGCAGACCGAGGCGTCCTTCCGCCTCGACGCCACCCCCGACACACCCGCAGAGGAGAGGGCCTACCTCGACGACGCGGCCGCCTTCGGCGCGGGCTGCGCCAAGCGCTCCGGCAAGGTCCTGCCGTACGTCGGAACGAGCAACGCCGCCCGCGACATGGATCTGATCCGCCGGGTCCTCGGCGACAGGAAACTGAACTACTTCGGCTTCTCCTACGGCACGGAGCTGGGCGGCACGTACGCCCACCTCTTCCCCCGCACCGTCGGGCGCATGGTGCTCGATGCCGTCGTCGACCCGTCCGCCGACTTCGTGCGCCACTCGCGCAACCAGGCCCTGGGCTTCCAGCGCGCCCTGGACCACTACTTCGTGAGCACCGGCGCCTCCGCCCGGTCCGGCACCGCGCGCGTCGTGCGGCTCCTGGACCGGCTCGACAGGAAGCCGCTGCCGACCGGAACGGGCCGTCCGCTCACGCAGAGCCTCGCGATCACCGGCATCCTCTCCCAGCTCTACAGCGAGGACAGCCGGCCGACGCTCACCAAGGCCCTGCGCGAGGCGCGCGGCGGCGACGGCCGGACGCTGCTGCGGCTCGCCGACGGGTACAACAACCGTGACGCGACCGGACGGTACGGCACGGACCAGCACGCCCAGCGGGCCATCCACTGCGCCGACGCCAAGGGCCGCGTGAGCGCTGATCAGGTCCGGGCCGAGCACCTGGCGGACTTCCGGAAGGTCTCCCCCGTGTTCGGTCCCTACCTGGCGTGGGACCTGGCCGGGTGGTGCGCCTCCTGGCCGGTCGAGGGCGAGCACGTGACCCCGGAGGTCGGCGCGAAGGGCGCGCCCCCCGTGCTGGTGATCGGCGGCAAGGGCGACTCGGCGACACCGTACGAGGGCTCGCTGCGGATGGTCGAGGAGCTGGGCGAGGGCGTGGGCGTGCAGCTCACGTACGAGGGCGAGGGCCACGGGGCGTACCTGACGGGCGACGACTGCATAGCCGGCGCCGTGGACCCGTACTTCCTGAACGGCAGGGTCCCGGCGCATCGCACCACCTGCTCGTAGCGGCGAACGGGGCTGCTTCCCGGCGTGTACGGGGTCCCCGTCCGCGCGCCACTGCCAGAGTGACCGTAAATCCCGAATGTCGGATTTGCGCGAAACAGGGAGAGTGGTCGTGGCCCACGTACACGTGATTCTCAATCAGAAGGGCGGCGTCGGTAAATCCACGCTCGCCGTCAACCTCGCCGCCGTCACCGCCGACGTGCTCGGCGCCGGGTCCGAGGGCGAACGGCCACCGGTCGTCGCCGTGTCGATCGACCCGCAGGGCTCCGCCGTGTGGTGGTCGGAACGGGTCGGCGACGGCCTGCCGTTCGACTTCGTCCAGGCGCACGACGACCTCCCCGGGCTCGCCGCCCTCGCCCGCATCCCGTCCGCCCAGCACGTCTTCGTCGACACGCCCGGCTGGCTCGACCTCGCCGAAACCGACTGCGACGACCCGCTCGGAAGGGGGGCCGCCGCCGACGCGCTGCGCGCCGTCCTCGACAACGCGCACGACGTGATCGTGCCGATCGAGCCGGAACCGCTGGGCTTCCAGCCCACGCAGCGGACCATCGAGCGGGTGGTGAAACCGCGCGGACTGCCGTTCCGCGTGGTCATCAACAACTGGGACCCGCGCGACGGCAAGGCGGACCTGGAGCAGACCCGCGCGTTCGTCGAGGCGCAGGACTGGCCCCTGGCGCGCACCGTCGTACGCCACTACAAGCTGCACACCCGCGCCTCCGCCGACGGTCTCGTGGTCACCCAGTACGGCGCCAACCGCGTGGCGCTCCAGGCCCGCGAGGACTTCTTCCGGCTCGCCCTGGAGGTCGGCCTCGCGGTGATCCCGGCCCCGGCCAGGCCCCGGCGGGCGCGGCGCGCCGCCAAGAAGGCGGTGGTCCGCTGATGGGCCGCCGCACCGACCTCGCGACCCTGCTCACGCCGGGCGACACTGCCGTGCCGCCGGCCGGGCGGGACGCCTACCCGCTGACCGTGCCCGTCACGGACCTCGCCGAGAACCCCGACAACCCGCGCCACGAGCTGCGCGACCTGGACGGCCTGGCCGAGACGCTGCGCGAACGCGGAGTGCTCCAGGCTCTCGGAGTCGTCTCCCGCGGCGCCTTCCTCGCCGCGCACCCGCAGCACGAGGCCGCCGTCGGCGACTCCCCGTACGTCGTCCTGCACGGGCACCGCAGGCTGGCCGCGGCCAGACTCGCCGGGCTCCGCGAGGTGCCGGTGCTCGTACGGGAGGACGCGACGCGCACCGACGAGGACGCGCTGATCGAGAACGTCCAGCGCGACGATCTCACCGAACTGGAGCAGGCTCAGGCCCTCCAGGGCCTGATCACCTCCTACGGCTACTCGCAGCGGCAGGTGGCAGCGCGGATCGGCAAGACCCAGGGGTTCGTCTCACAGCGGCTGTCGCTGATGAGGCTGCGGGAGGACCTCCAGGAGGCGCTGGCCGACGGCCGCGTCTCGGTCGAGGACGCCCGGCGGATCGCACGGCTGCCGCGCGACGAGCAGCGGCTGCCCGCCGCGGTGCAGGAGGAGGCGCCGTCGCCGGTTCCGAAGGCGCGGCGGCGGAGCGATTACGGCGTAATCACCCTCGACAGCAGGAGCACGCCGGAAGAGCTGGTCGGCGTACTGCGCCGGAACCTGGCACCCGCCGCACTCGAAAGGGTCGCCGAGCTGCTGGCCTCGGGCCGCTGACCCCCGGTCTCGTCCTCCAACGCACCCCGGGAATCCGCGACCGGACACGAGGTCCTCCAGCGGACCCTGGAATCCGGCACCGGACGCGCGAAGGGGCCGCCCCGCACAGAACGTGCGGGGCGGCCCCTTCGCCGTATGACCAGCAGCCGGGCCTAGTAGATCGGCTTCTCCGGCTCGATCTGGTTGACCCAGCCGATGACGCCGCCGCCGACGTGCACCGCGTCCGCGAAGCCCGCCGACTTCAGCACCGCGAGGACCTCCGCACTGCGGACACCCGTCTTGCAGTGCAGGACGATCTTCCGGTCCTGCGGCAGGTCCTGCAGGGCGTCGCCCATCAGGAACTCGTTCTTCGGGATCAGCCGCGCGCCGGGGATCGAGACGATCTCGTACTCGTTGACCTCACGGACGTCGATGATGTCGATCTTCTCGTCGGCGTCGATCCACTCCTTGAGCTGCTTGGGAGTGATCGTCGAGCCCAGCGCCGCCTCCTGCGCCTCCTCGGACACGACGCCGCAGAAGGCCTCGTAGTCGATGAGCTCGGTGACGGTCGGGTTCTCGCCGCAGACCGCGCAGTCGGGGTCCTTGCGGACCTTGACCTGGCGGTACTGCATCTCCAGGGCGTCGTAGATCATCAGTCGGCCGACCAGCGGCTCACCGATGCCGGCGAGCAGCTTGATCGCCTCGTTGACCTGGATCGACCCGATGGAGGCGCAGAGCACGCCCAGCACGCCGCCCTCGGCGCAGGACGGAACCATGCCCGGCGGCGGCGGCTCCGGGTAGAGGCAGCGGTAACACGGGCCGTGCTCGGACCAGAACACCGACGCCTGGCCGTCGAAGCGGTAGATCGAGCCCCAGACGTACGGCTTGTTGAGCAGCACGCACGCGTCGTTGACCAGGTACCGGGTCGCGAAGTTGTCCGTGCCGTCGACGATCAGGTCGTACTGGGAGAAGATCTCCATCACGTTCTCGGCTTCGAGCCGCTCTTCGTGAAGGACGACGTTCACGTAGGGGTTGATGCCGAGGACCGAGTCGCGGGCGGACTCGGCCTTCGAGCGGCCGATGTCGGCCTGGCTGTGAATGATCTGGCGCTGCAGGTTCGACTCGTCGACCTCGTCGAACTCCACGATGCCGAGCGTGCCGACGCCGGCCGCGGCGAGGTACATCAGCGCGGGCGAACCCAGGCCGCCGGCGCCCACGGCGAGGACCTTGGCGTTCTTCAGCCGCTTCTGCCCGTCCATCCCGACATCCGGGATGATCAGGTGGCGGGAGTACCTGCGAACCTCATCAACAGTGAGCTCGGCAGCGGGCTCGACCAGGGGTGGCAGCGACACGGGGACTCCGTAGGTCGGTCAATCAGTACGGTTGTTCTCCGCGTAACACTGCCACGCCCCTTCTCATTCCGAGACACCCGGTCCGATACGCGAGACGATTTCGTCCCAGTAGCCGGGCAGTGTCTCGAATGCGTCGTTTTGTTCCACGGGGTCGCTGCCGGCGATCCGGTCCGTCAGGAAGACCGTTCCGGCCCCCTGCCAGCGTGCGATGCGGACGGCCTCCTCCAGGTGCGTGCGCGGCAGCCCGTGCACCAGATGGCAGAAGCGCTCCGGCGGGTAGTCCGCCGTCCACTCCGCCACCTGTGACCAGCGGTAGTCCGTCCACGGCCCCGAGAACGTCACCAGCTGGTCGGCCGCCTCCGCATAGCCGGGATACGGGTGTGTGCCATGTCCCAGGACCACGCGGCCGCCCCCCTCGGCCAGCCCGGACAGCGTGCCGGTCACGCGGCGCACGCCCGGCAGGTCCGTCCGGTCGGTGGGACAGCGGTCCAGATAGAAGCCGTCGACCCGATACCAGTCGCGGAAGCGGTGCGCATCGGAGAACAGCTCGCCGAAGGAGCGCGTCCCGTACGCCATGTCGAGCCGGCCGAGCACGGGGACACCGGCGTTGCGCAGGCGCCCCGCGGCCTCCAGGCAGTGCGGGTCGGGGCGCTGCCCGGGGCCGTTGGCCACGTTGAGCGTCACCCAGTGCAACGGCGTCCCCGGTCGGCTGAGCTCGCCCCACTCGACCGGGGCGACGAGCGGGTGCGCGTACCCGGGGACACCGACGCCCATCCGGTCCGCGGCCGTCGCGGCCTGCCGGTGCCGGGGCCTGGTCAGATGCGGCATGCCGCCTCCATCCAGATGTCGGCGAGCGACTCCTCCAGGTTGATCCGGGGCCGCCAGCCGAGACGGTCGCGCGCGGTGCGCACGTCGGCCTGCTGCCAGCTGCCGCAGCCGTCCGGGTACGGGTACGGGGCGCCCACGTGCTCCGGCGGCATCTCGCCGCGCTGCGGGCCCACCGAGGAGAGCACGCCGGCCACGCCCCCGTTGCGCGCCGCCGCCGCGGCGCTCCCCGGCACGTAACCGGAAGGGGCGTCGAGTTCGTGCAGGGTGCCGCCGTAGCCCGCGACCCTGGCCAGGACCGCGGCGGCGTCCCGAAGCCGGACGGCCCGCCCGGTGCCGATGTTGATGGCGCCCTGCGCGGCGGACAGCGAGGCCGCGTGCACGGCGCGCGCCACGTCGCGCACGTCGACGAAGTCGCGCTGCACGCCGAGGCCGCTGAGCTTGAGCTCGCCGTCCCCGGACTGCATCGCGCGGCGCATCGCCTCGGCGAGCCGCCCCAGCGGGGAGCCGGCGGGCGTGCCGGGGCCGACCGGTGAGAAGACCCGCAGCACGACGGCGTCGAGTCCGGAGCCGAGCACCAGCTCGGTGGCGGCGAGCTTGCTGACGCCGTACGGGCCGCCCGGCCGGGGCACGGCGTCCTCGGCGGTGGACGAGCCCGGCTGGGAGGGCCCGTACTCGGCGGCGCACCCCAGCTGTACGAGCCGTGCGCCGCAGCCGCTGCGGCGCAGGGCCTCGCAGACGGTCGCGACGGCGACGGTGTTGTGCCGGGTCAGGTCGCGGGCGCCGCCGCGCGTGGCGCCGGCGCAGTTGATGACCACGCCGGGGTGCACGGCGTCCAGGAAGCGGGTCAGCGCGCCGGGGCTGCCGGTGGCGAGGTCGAAGCGTACGTCGGCGTCGTCGCCCCGCCCGAGGGCGGTGAGCTGCACGGCCGGGTCGGCGAGCAGCCGGTCGGCGACGAAGCGGCCGAGATATCCGTTGGCACCCAGCAGCAGCACCCTCATCGTGCGTCCCCTCGGTGCCGACCGGCTGAAGTTGGGGGTTGGGGCGTCATGGTCACGTTCTCCTTCGGGGATGTGCGGTGAGTGCTGCGGTGTACGCCCGCGGCGTCGGCTCCGCGGGAGGCTCCTGTGGCAGTCCGGTGCGGTCAGTGCGGCCCGTGCCGTCGGCCGGACCCGCCGTCCGGTCCCGGCCGGTCGTCCGGACCGTCGCGACCGTCCAGCCCGTCGCGACCGTCCAGCCCGTGGCCGGAGTCCGGTCGGCGGCCGGGGAGCGTGTCCCCGGGCCGGGTCCGGCCGGCGTGGGCCGATGTGCGGGAGAGGGCGGCGGTGGCGTGGACGAGCAGGGCGAGCGCGGCGACGGCGCAGGCCGCGGCCGGGACGGCCGCCGCTCCCCCGGCGTCCACGAGGCGCTCGACGGGCCGGCCGACGAAGCCCAGGCCGGGCAGCCGGGCCGCCAGGACGGTGGACACCGCGGTGACCTGTACGGCGGTCGCGGCGGCGAGCCCCGCGGACGCGGCTCGGGCGAAGCCGTGGACGGTGAGCAGCCGGGCGAGGAAGAGCAGCGCGCCGAGCGCCACACCGGCCGCCATGACGGCCGGGCCGCCTTCGCCGCCGGCCGTGCCCGGGCCGCCGACCGCGTCCACCGCGACGTGCAGGCAGACGAGCGCGCCCGTGAAGAGCCCGGTGAGTCCGAGGACGAGCGGACGGACCGATGCCCCGAAGTCCTCGGTGCCCCGGCTGGCGGCCAGCCTGCGGCGGGCCTGTACGGCGAGGACGTGCGCGCACCAGGCGGCGGGCGCCAGGGCCGCGGCGAGGACCACGGCCCTGGCCGGCTCCCCCGGCCAGGGCCCGTCCGGGCCCCCCGCGACGAGTTCACCGAGCAGCCCATCGCCGAGGACCGCGTACCCGAGCAGCCAGCACACCCACAGGCGCGCGGCGGGCGCGGTACGCCCCTCGGCGCGCAGGGGGCCGTGGCGCAGGCACAGCGCGAGGGCGGCCGTGACGACCAGCACGCCGGTCAGGCCGACGGCCCACCGCACACGCCCGCCGGTCAGTTCGAGACCCATGGCCGCGAGGGCGCATCCGAGACCGGGGAGCAGCGCGTACGCGATCCAACCGGCGCGCACCGGGGTCTCGCGCGCCGGAGCCGTCGCCCCGGCGCCACCGGCGCGCGGCACGCGGGCGTACAGCTCCTCGGCGAGGGAGAAGACGTCGCGGTGGCGGAAGCGCGCGGCGGTCCTGTCGGTCACCCCGTGAGCTTCGAGCCCGGCGGCGATCTCCAGCGGATCGACGGCCCGCTCGCACAGCTCCCGGTGCCGGTGCATGAGGGCCCGTACGGGGTCGGCGGGCCCGCGGCGCGGCGGTGCGGCGGCCCTGCCGCCACGGGGGGCGCCGGGCGCGGGGCAGGCCGCCTCGGCCGCGGCGTCGTCCCAGGCGCCGGGGCTCACGGGCGTACGCGGTGCGTCCCACGCGCCCCCGGCGGGGACGGCCGGCAGGTGTGAAGCGCTCATCGGCGGGCCTCCTCGGGCACGGGTGCGTCCGCACCGGCGGCCGGGGCAGCGACGCGGCGGACAGCCGTACTCGGCGCGTCCCCACCGGCAGCCGGGGCGATGACGAAGGGGGCGGCGGTCCTCAGCGGCCTCGCCGGGTCCTGCCCGCCGCGACGCGGCTCAGACATCGCGCTCACCCGTCCCGGGCCCGGCCCCGGCGCCCACGCGGGGCGACGGACCGGCGGCGTCCGCCCAGCTCGGGTCGGTCGTCCCGCCGCCCGCCCAGCGGACCGGCACGTGCGCTTCCGCCGGGTGGGCGAAGAGCAGAGGCTCGCCGTCCGCTCCCAGCACGTCGCGGCGTACCGGGCAGTGCGAGATCAGCTCCAGGTAAATGCCTCGAAATGCCGCGAGATTCTGCTCGACGGTGAACAGTTCGAGTGCCCGTGCGCGCGCGGCGGCTCCCAGCCGTTCGCGCCGCTCGGGATCGCGCATCAGCGCCACGCAGGCTTCCGCCAGGGCACGGGGATTGCGCGGCGGGACCACCAGGCCGGTGCCGCCGATGACTTCGACGACCGCGCCGACGTCCGTCGAGACGGTGGCGCGCCCGCAGAACATCGCCTCGACCAGGCTGACCGGAAAGCCTTCGACGACGCTGGAGAGGACCACCACGCTGCCCGCCGCGTAGGCGTCGGCCAGGTCGGGCGCCTCGGGGCCGCCGATCTCCTCGAAGGAGACGGGGTTGTCGCCGACGGCGTGCGCGCCGGCGGCCTCGTCGGGGAAGAGCTGCGCCGCGAGCCCCTGGCAGTGCGCCAGGTACGCGGCGGCTTCGGCGCCCTGCCCGTGCCGGCTGTGGACCACGCGCAGGCGGGCCCGCGGCTCCGCCCGGCGCACCTCGGCGAAGGCGTGCAGCAGCGAGACGAGGTCCTTGGCCGGCTCGACGCGGCCGACCCACACCAGCGTGCGGGGATCGCCGCCGTCGCCGCCCTCGCCGACCGCCGCGAAACGGTCGGACTCCATGCCGGGGTAGACCGTACGCAGCTTCGCGCGGTCGGCGCCGCACCGCTCCTGCCACCGCCTGGCGTGCGTGTTGCCGGGCGTGATCAGGGTGGCCCTGTCGTACACCTCGGCGGCGAGCTTGCCGTGGAAGGAGGCGAGCAGGGCCCGTACCGGCGCGCTGCGGGCCGCGTCACCGGCGGCGAGGTAGTGCGCGCGCAGTTGTACGCCGTACTCGGTGACCAGCAGCGGAACGCCGAAGAAGCGTTTGCCCAGCAGGCCCGGCAGGGCGGCGGACCCGCCCGACGCCGCGTGGCACAGATCGACCGCGCCCAGGCTGCGCTCGTCGTACCAGTCGAGGGACAGGGGCCGCAGGGCGCGCTCCAGCAGGTCGACGAACTCGAGGTAGTCCGGCACCTTCGCGGCGTGCACGGCGCGGTTCGCGCCCGGCGCGCGACAGGCGGCCTCCAGCGCGCGTACGGCGATCTCGGAGCGCAGGGCGGCGTGCAGTCCGCCGTGCTCCCCGGCCAGTTCCGCGAGGCCGTAGAGGCCGGCGGCGAAACCCTCGCCCGCGGCTTCTTCGTCCGGCGCGCAGATCGCGTCGGCCAGATCCCGGAAGTGCCCCGCGAAGCGGCGCCGTTCGCGCCGGCCGTACGTGCCGCCGTCGTCCTCGGGCGCCCACAGCGGAGCGGTCCGCACGCGCTGCACCTGGGGCGGCAGCGGCATCCAGCCCAGCGCCTCCTGGCGGGCGCTGCGGCTCAGCGCGTAGACGTCGAACTCGTGCTGCGGGAGTCCGCGCACGAGCCGGTCGCACCAGAGCCTGGACTCACCCGTCGCGTACGGGTAGCCACCCTCCGTCAGCAGTCCGATCCGCACGAGCGCACCCCCGATCTCCCTTGTGGGCGGCCGCCGTTGGTCCGGCGACTCGCAGCGGGACCGACCGTATGCGGACAGGGCGGTGACGCGACGGACGGTTGTCCATCGCGCCACCAAAAGGGGTGAACGCGCGTAACTTTCGCCTCGCCGTCGCGTTCTGTGGCGCTAAGGGACTGTTCGGTTACGCGGCGTCAGGTTGCGGCCTACGCACAGGGGCGGCTCAACCGCCGGGGAACACCCAGGGGTTGGGCTTGCATTCGATGCCGCCGATGTCGAGCGACTTGGTCTGCTGCTGCATGATCGGCGCGAGCTCGCCGGGCGTCTCGCAGTTCTTGTGACCGTGCCCGAGCCGGTGGCCGACCTCGTGGTTGATGAGCATCTGCCGGTACGCGAACATCTTGTCCTTGCCGAAGGTCTCGGCCCCCTGCGCCCACCGGAACGCGTTGATCATGACGCGCTCGGTCGCCGCCGAATCGCACGAGACATTGCCGGAGAGCGTGTCGAGTCCGGACTTGGCGCACCACACTCCGGTGGTGCCGGGGCTCGCGAGCGTGATGACGAAGTCGGCCCGGCCGGAGGAGATCCGTTCGAACGTCATGGCGCCGTCGTGCGCCCAGCTCCGGTCGTCGTTCAGGGTCTCCTGCACGGCGCGGGCGAAGAGCGCTCCGTCAAGACCGAGCCCCTTCTCGACGTCCACCCGATAGGAGTACTTCTGCCCCTTGCCCGGTGCCTTGTCGAAGCCGCCGATGGCCTGAAAGTCACCCTTGCCCACGAGTTTCGGGTCGATCGGGTACGTCTTGGCCATCTGCTGCTCGTACGTCAGCGGCGCGTCCTGCGCGTCCTGTGCGCCCTGGGACGGCGTCGGCCGGGCGTCCGAGCGCGAGGCGTCGCTCTCGCGCGTGCTCCGGTCCCCGGCGGCCGGGGCCTCGACGGGCGCCTTCTCGGCCTGGGCGACCTGCCCGGCCACGACGACGGCGAGAACGGTGGTGACGGCGGCCGCCGCGATCCCCGTGAAGGCGCGCCCCTTGCCGCCCCTGGCGGGTCCGGGGCCGACGGGCGCCTCGTCGCGGTCGTCGCGGTCACCCTCGTGTCCGGCGCCGCCGACGGACGCGCCGGCCCGCTCGCGGCCGGCGGCGGGCCCGTACGGACCGGCCTGCGGTCCGGTGGCCGCCGGGGCGTCGAACGCCTCGACGAACTCCTGCCGCGGTCCGGGAATCCGCGCCCCGGCCGCCGCGTAACGCGCCTGCGTCTGCCCGGGGCCCTGCGCCCGGTCCGGATACGGGCCCTGCGGTCCGCGCGGCGCGCCCTGCCAGTCGCCGTACCGGCCGTCGGGCGCCGCGCCCCAGCCGCCGCCGGCCTCCCTCTGCTCGGGATGGCCGCCGCGCACCTGCGGCACCCCGTGAGCCGGAGTGCCGCCGTACTGCTGCTGCGCCTGTCGCTGCTGTGGTCTGCGGGGCGCGGGCCCCGGCGCGACGCCGGACCCCGCCGTGGCCGGACCTGCCGCGGTCTGCTCACCGCGGCCCGGTATGGCGGGCTTCTCGGCGGCCCCCTTGGGTGCGGGGCCTCGGCGACTATGACGTCCCACGCGCCGGATCAGCTCCTGCCGCTGTCATTGATCAGGTCCCGGACGGCGCTCGCGACCGCCTCCGGATATTCCATCATCGCCACGTGCCCGGCGTCGGGCAGCGACAGCAGCCGCGCGCCGCGGAACGCCGCGGCCGCCCTGCGCGCCATACGGTACGACACGAGCCGGTCCCGGCCCCCGTACACCAGCAGCGTCGGCGCGAGCACCCGCTCCGCCTGCCGCCACAGGCCGTGCTGTCCGCCCAGGGTGTACGCGTCGACGATGCCCCGCGCCGAACGCGTCATGGCGTCCCAGAAGTACGGCAGTTCCAACCGCCGCTTCATCTCCTGCACGGCGTTGCGGAAAGCCTCGGGCGTGACCGCCTCGGGATCGCCGTAGCAGAGCGCCATCACGCCGCGCGTGCGCTGCTCCGCCGTCCAGTCCTTGCTGAGCCGGGCGAAGAGCGGGGCGACCCCCGGCAGGGCGAGCAGCCCGGTCGGCACCGCACCGCGCTGCACCCTCAGCTCGGGCAGTGCGGGCGACACCAGCGTGAGCGTGCGGACCAGGTCGGGCCTGACGGCCGCGATGCGCGTGACGACCGCGCCGCCCAGGGAGTTGCCGAAGAGGTGCACCGGTCCGCGCCCGCCGGCGTCGAGCAGGCGGATGCAGGCGCGCGCCTGCCCGCTGATCGAGTAGTTGCCGTCGTCCGGCGGCGGGGAGTCGCCGAAGCCGGGCAGGTCGACCGCCTCGCCGTCCACCGCGTCCGCGAGCAGCGGCATCAGCGCCGACCAGTTCTGCGACGACCCGCCGAGCCCGTGCACGTACAGCGCGGGCGGCAGTCCGGTGTGCGCCGGAGGCCGGGTGCGCACGTTCAGCGTCAGCCCCGGCAGGGTGACGGTGCGCAGCTTCTCCCCCTCGGCGACCCGCACGGCGCTGACCCGCGGCACCACGGTGGCGGCGGCGAGGCTGGGTCCGGGCAGCTCGGTCGAAGACATGCGGCAATGTTACGAGACGATCACGCACTGAATCGTGTGTTCGCCGTCACAGATCTACCCTCGGAGCAAAGGGGTACGCGCACGCCCCCGCTTCCTCGCGAAAGGCAGCCCGTATGTCCGTCGATCCGACCGATCCTGAGACCTTCGTGGACGAGGAGCCCCCCGAGGCACCCGAGCTCGACGACGACGCCTCCGAGGCGGACGCCGCGGAGCAGCGCACGGAGTGGCAGCAGACGCACGACGACCGTCCGACCGGCATCGACACCGGGGAGGCGACCGACGGGGACGCCGCCGAGCAGGCCCGTGTGGTCACCGTCGACGAGGACGACTACCGCTGACAGGGGCGGCCGAAACCCTGTCAGGGACCCGATCAGCACGTGATCGGCCTTCCGTGGCCGTCCGGTCCGTGAAATTCTCCGTCCGCACCGCGCGCTCCCGCATTACCCAAAAGTACGATGGCGGGCGCGGCGCACACGGCGCACGGAACGGCCGTGCTGTTGAAAGGCCGCGACACTGAAAGACATGGGAGGCGGCGTGACAGCCACCGAGCAGACAGAGGCGGCACGCCCACGCGGCACACGCCTGCCCCGCCGAGCCCGACGCAATCAACTTCTGGGCGCGGCGCAGGAGGTCTTCGTCGCGCAGGGGTACCACTCGGCGGCGATGGACGACATCGCCGAGCGCGCCGGTGTGAGCAAGCCGGTCCTGTACCAGCACTTCCCGGGCAAGCTCGAGCTGTACCTGGCCCTTCTGGACCAGCACTGCGAGTCGCTGCTCCAGGCGGTGCGTACCGCCCTCGCCTCGACCACGGACAACAAGCTGCGCGTGGCCGCGACGATGGACGCCTACTTCGCGTACGTCCAGGACGAGGGCGGCGCGTTCCGCCTGGTCTTCGAGTCGGACCTGACCAACGAACCCGCCGTTCGCGAGCGGGTCGACCGGGTTTCGCTCCAGTGCGCCGAGGAGATCAGCGAGGTCATCGCCGAGGACACCGGCCTGTCGAAGGACGAGTCGATGCTGCTGGCGGTCGGCCTGGGCGGGGTGTCGCAGGTCGTCGCCCGGTACTGGCTCTCCAGCGGCAGCCAGATCCCGCGCGACACGGCGGTGCAGCTCCTGACGTCGCTCGCCTGGCGCGGCATCGCGGGCTTCCCGCTGCACGGCAGCGAGCACTGAGGCGGGACCTCGCGGCCCTCGGCAGGGGCGTGTTCCCGATCCGTGTTCGCTTCTGGCGTGCGGCGTCGGCGCGGTTCGTGTCCCCTCACCGGGCTAATGTGTGCTCCGTACGGCGCGACGACCGCGCACCGCAGCACTGACCGTCGGAGGGACATAGCCGTGGAGGTCAAGATCGGCGTGCAGCACGCGCCCCGGGAGATCGTTCTGGAGAGCGGGCAGTCCGCCGAGGAGGTCGAGCGCGCGGTATCCGACGCGCTGGCCGGCAAGGCGCAGCTGCTCAGCCTCAAGGACGACAAGGGCCGTACGGTCCTCGTTCCCGCCGACCGGATCGCCTACGTGGAGATCGGCGAGCCGGCGACGCGCAGGGTGGGCTTCGGCGCGCTGTAGGCGTCGGGCGCGGGGCGGCACCAGCGGCACCGCACAGCATCACCGCAGACGGAACCGGGACGGGGGGGGGTCCCCCCCGGCCAGGTTCTTCTTTTCTTGTTTTTTGTTTCCTTCTTTTTTCTCCCCCCCCGTGTGGGCGGGGGGGTCCCCCCCCCCGCCCCCCCCC